>NZ_FYDK01000006.1:0-286931 GCF_900187495.1 Pseudomonas sp. Irchel 3H9
GCCGCCTCGTAAGAAAAACGCTACCCGACGGCAGCAAGACCGATTACGCCTACGACCGCCAAGGCAATCTCCTCAGCGTCGACGACGGCCACTGGGCGCTGGCCTACGAGTACGACCAGCAAAACCGGCTCACCGCCGAGCATCAAGGCTGGGGCACCTTGCGTTATGGCTACGACGCCTGCGGCCAACTTCAACACCTGCGCCTGCCGGACAACAACCGCCTCACCTTCAACCACAGCAAAGGCGGCCACCTCGCCACCGTCGAACTCAACGGCAAAACGCTCACCTCGCACCTGTTCAAAGCCGGCCAGGAACACCAACGCCAACAAGGCCAACTGCTCAGCCACTACCACTACGACGACCAACACCGCCTGCACGCCCATGCCGTAACGCAGAAAGAACACCACCTGCTCCAACGCCAATACGACTACGACAGATCCGGCAACCTCACCCGCCTGCTCGACACCCGCAAAGGCGAACACCACTACCACTACGACCCACTAGGCCGCCTCACCCGCGCCGATCACTCCCAAGACCTGCAGGAACGCTTCGGCCACAACCCGGCCGGCAACCTGCTCATGCACGACCGCCCCGGCCCCGACATCGTTGCCGGCAACCGCCTGATGATCCAAGGCGACCGGCATTACGACTACGACGCCTTCGGCAACCTCATCCGCGAACGCCGCGGCCGTGGGCACGCGCTGGTCACCGAATACCGCTACGACTGCCAACACCGGTTGATTGGCATTACCCAGCCCAACGGCCAAACCGCCAGCTACCGCTATGACCCGTTCGGGCGGCGTATCAGCAAAACCGTCGACGGTTTAACCACGGAGTTTTTCTGGCAAGGCGACAAGCTGATTGCCGAGCATCGTGCGGATAGCTACCGCAGCTACATTTACGAACCGGACAGTTTCCGCCCGTTGGCACTGCTGGAAGGCTTGGGTCCTGAGGAAACCAAGCCCTACCACTACCAACTCGACCACCTCGGCACACCGCAGGAACTGACCGATCCAAACGGCGAAATCGTCTGGTCCGCGCACTACCGCGCCTACGGCCAGATCAGCCGTCTCGACAGAGGCAAAATAGACAATCCGCTGCGCTTTCAGGGTCAGTACTTTGATCAGGAAAGCGGGCTGCACTACAACCGTCATCGCTACTACAATCCGGATGTTGGTCGTTACCTGACGCCAGATCCGGTGAAGTTGGCGGGGGGGATCAACGCGTACCAGTACGTGCCTAATCCTACGGGGTGGGTGGATCCGCTGGGATTGAGTACTTGTCCTGGCGGCGAACGTCGTAAGTCCGTAGCTATATCGGATGAACCGTCGGCAAATGCCAATATTAAAAAAAGCGAACCTGAACTACCAAAAGTAAGCGCTGAAGATGACTACTTGTACCGGGGAGATAGCAAGCACCCTGATGAAATTTTTAAATATGGCTTCAAAAGCAAAGGGGAAAGCAACGACCTTTATCTACACGCGCTAGATAGCAATGATCCACCAAGCAATTTCATCAGCACCTCTACTTCCAAACTCACTGCCATAGACTTCGCAACTGGCTACGGCACAAGAAAAGGATTTTTATACACTCTAAAAAGCATACCGGGACATGACATAAATTTAGAACTTGGGAATATGACACCATTTTCAAACGAAAAAGAATTCGCTATCCATCATAAAATAGACCCTGAAGACATTTTAGGCGTAACACCTTTGAAACGTGACGGAAGTTATGTAGGGTATTCAGTGCCTAACCCAAACAGGAAATAAAATGGACGCGCAAGTGATAAAGGTAGTCATCGGCGAGCAGAAAATGGAGGTCACGGTAAGATACGACCTCGACAAACGGGTAATGACGTTTTCTGAAGCCGATAACTTTAATAAGGTTTACCGTGAAAAAGACATTTATGCTTGCTTTGCTAAAGTCAGAACCGATTTCCCTCATATCGTATTTCTCTGCAAGGGCGCAAAGATAAACGTTATGCCATCGAGGATGGCGTCTCAAATGAGTGCCGGGCTTGTCGCCTATGAAATGACACTGGGCAAACAGGCATCTCGTGAAGACATCGTTCATATATTCGACTATGAGGAAAACAATCTTACGAACAACCCAAAAGAGCAAATCGATTTTTTTAAAATGTGGTTGGCGTCCTTAAATTCGCAAGACTATGAAAAATTCAACTGAGCGTCTTTCCATCTGGCCACTCGCATTTCAGGTATCGCAGCTACTCTCTGGTGAGCAGGGGTTCACCGATCAAAATGAACCCCGTACCGGGTCAAATCACCGCTTCGCCAACTCCATAATCATCCGACTCAACAAGTAAACCCGAGGCGCCACGCTCTCCACCTCCGCGTACTCGTCCGCCGTATGGATATTGCCTCCCACAATCCCAAACCCATCCAACGTCGGCGTCCCTACCCCGGCTGACAAACTCGCGTCCGCCGCGCCGCCGCTGCCCTCAATCGTCAGCTTCTTACCCAACTCCCCATAAATCCCCTGGGCAATCGCTACCAGCTTGTCCGACTCCGCCGTCTGCGGCATCGGCGGCAGGCCGCGTTTGAGGGTGGTGGTCACTTCGGTTTCCGGGATCAGTTTGTTCGCGGAAACCCGCACCAGGTCTTTCTCGATCCGATCAAACTCTTCCGGCAATGCCGCGCGGACATCTGCCTTGGCGGTGGCTTGGTCAGGAATCACGTTGGTGCGGTCGCCAGACTTGATTACGGTGAAGTTGATGGTGGTTTTCTTTTCTTCATCACCGAGCTTGCCCAGTTGCAGGATCTGGTGCGCGGCTTCCATGGCGGCGTTGCGGCCCAGTTCGGGGGCGACGCCGGCGTGGGCGGCTTTACCTTTGACTTCGACCACCGCGGTGGCGCTGCCTTTGCGCCACACCACCAGGCCGTCGGCGGGGCGGCCGGGTTCCAGGTTCAGCGTGACGTCGTGGGCCTTGGCGGTGTTGCGAATCAGCTCGGAGGCGATGTCGGAGCCGGTTTCTTCGCTGGCGTCGAGGAGGAAGGTGATGCGCTCGTAGTCTTTAAAGCCCTGATTCTTCAGGACTTTGAGCGCGTAGATGCCGGCGACGATGCCGCCCTTGTCATCCATCACGCCAGGGCCATAGGCGCGACCGTCTTTGATATGAAACGGGCGCTCGGCCGCGGAGCCTTCCTTGAACACGGTGTCCATGTGGGCCATCAGCAGAATCTTCGCTTTGCCGGTGCCTTTGAGGGTCGCGATCACATGGCTACTGTTGGCGGTCGCATCCGGTATGCGTTCGATGTTGAAGCCCAACTGCTTCAACTCATCCACGGCAATGTCGCTGACCTGGGTCAGGCCCGGTCCGTAGCCGGAGCCCGAGTCGATATTCACCAGGCGCTCCAGCAGTTTCAGGGCCTCGGCCTTGTACTGTTCGGCATCCGCCTGGATCTGTTTGTGGGGTTCGGCGCTGTAGGCCGGAAGTGCGAAGGACAAGGCCAGCGTGGCGGCCAGGAGGGTACGGGGGAAGGCGAAGCGCATAGACCGATCCTTGTTTTTTGTTGAGGTGCAGCCACCCTACCCCACTAAACGGAGCGCAACCAACTCCCGTGCACCGCGCTGACACGGTTGCGCCCGCTGCTCTTGGCTTCATACAGGGCCTGGTCGGCATCGTTGAGCCAGCCGGTGGAGTCGACATGTTCCGGTTGATACCGCGACAGGCCGATGCTCAAGCTGGCACGCAGAGTTGGGTCCTGGGCGTACGCCAAGGCATTGAAGCGGTCACGCAAGGCATCCATCACTTCGGTGGCATGGTTGAGCGGCATTCCCGGCAGGATCACGCAGAACTCATCGCCGCCATAGCGCCCGGCCAGATCGGTGGCGCGCAGGTTCTGGCGCAGTATTTTGCTGAGTTGGCGCAGGACGATATCGCCCGTGACGTGGCCGTAAGTATCGTTAATGGTCTTGAAGTGGTCGATGTCGATCAACGCAATCGCGGCGCCCTGCTGCTCGCGACGGCAGCGTTGGAACTCGATTTCCAGATGATCTTTCCAAGCGCCGTGGTTGAGCAGACCGGTCAGGCTATCGGTGCGACTCAGGGCAAGTAATTCACGTTTGTGCTGCGACAGATTCACGGCCTGGCGGTAGCAGATCCAGCCAAGCGCCAGGGGATAGAGCATCAGAATCGGCAAGCATGCATAGACTTGAGCTTGGGTGGTCGTGGCTACAAAGGCCGGCGCGAAGATCAGCAACGAGGTGCCGATGCCAAGCGCTTGCGCCACCCACCCCGCCAACATAAGGCGCGGGCCGCCGAGGGCGACGTTGTTCATGGTCATCATCGACAGCGTGGTTATGCTGGGCAGTGGGTTGAAGTGCATGGCCCCAACCCAGAACCCGCCGCAGAACGAATCGAACAACACGTTGCGGTGTTCACTGCGCAGCATGTTGGCGGTTCGTAGAGACAGTCGGTACGCCAGATGGGGCCAGACGACGGCGTTAATCAGCATCCACGCCCATACCCACGTAGAGGGGTTAAGTGGATACATGCCAAACACCACACACACCAAACCGAGCGTCAGCCCCAACGTGCGGGATTTATACAAGCGGGTAGCGAGCGGAAGTCCCTTTCCTCCGGCGGCTGGCATGGTTGGGTGTCATCCTGGATGAATGCCTGGAGTCTATCAGGGCGCCAGTAATGCGCCACTACCACTCATAAGCTCATTCCACGGCGCAAATGCACGAGCCAAAGCGCTTAGTGAGAAAAGCCCCGGGCCAGCATCAACGCCACACCCAGCAGCAACACCGCCGTGACCCGCTGCAACAACACGCGGCGTTTGGGGTTTTCCAAGACGTGCTTGATGCGCTGGCCGAAGTAGCAATACAGACAGCCACTGGCAAATTGCAGCATCAGGAACGTCGCGCCGAGGATCGCGATATCCGCCGCCGAACTGTGCTCCCCTGCCCCGGCAAACTGCGGGAACACAGCGCTGAACATGATGATGGTCTTGGGGTTGGAAAACCCGGTCAGCAGCCCTTTGCCGAACAGGCTGCGTGAGCCCTCCACGGCGCCGGCCTTGCCGATCGCCACACCGCTGCTGGTCCACTGCTTGTAGGCCAGGTAGAGAATGTAGGCCACACCGACAAACTGGATGGTCTGGGTAATGGCAAGGTTGCCCTTGATCAGCTCCGAGAAGCCCACGGCAAAAATCAGGATCGAAATCAGGTAAGACACGCTGGCGCCGATCTGCGCCGGGATCGAGCTGCGCAAACCGTCCTTCAAGCCCAGGCTCAGCAGCAACAGGGTCATGGGGCCAGGGCTGAAAGTCATGGTGGCGCAGAACAGCAGGAAATAGAGAAACGAAGACAGCGTTAACGCAGTGGTCATGGGCCAGGGCCTTGAGTAGGTAGAAACGAAAGCCGTGGGACGGGCACACCGGCGCCCGCCCCGATATCCATCAGGCGACAGCGATCTCGGTGGTCAGGGATTCGCGGTACATCACCGCCAGCTCACCAAGGGCGGCCTTTGCGGTCTGGTTGCGGGTTTCGAAGGCCACCAGGCCTTTCCAGTTGGTTTCGACAATGGCCTGCACCACGTCGGCGTAATCGCAGTTGCCGTCATGAATACCAAAGTGCTGGTCCTGCACACCATTGTTATTGCTGAAGGAAATGCCCTTGATCAGGTGGTGATACTTACGCACCACCTCGGCCGGCAGACCGTTTTCGATATTGGCGTGGCCCGCATCGAGGAAGAAGTACACGTTGGGGTGGGCCTGCAGACGCTCGAACACAAAGGCGTATTCGGCTTCATGGGTGAAGATGTAGTGGAACGGCCGGTAATTGACGTAGTTCGACAGGTTTTCCAGGTAGATGTCCACGCCCTTGGACTCGGCGTAACGCGCCAGTTCCTGGACCGACTTGAGGTAGTGCTCCAGGGCGACTTTCTTGGCCATCAGCACCATTTTCGGTTCGACGATGCAGCCACCGTGGATGATCAGCGGCGCGCCCAGGCGGCTGGCAATATCAACTTCTTTCTTCACGTATTCGACGGCCGCCACGCGAAAGGCGTCCACATCACTGCCCAGCGGCGCCTTGAAGTTGCCGTGGTACACCGGTTTCACACCAGTGGCCGCGATCTGCTCCTGCAGGCTGGCGATGCGCTCATCGGTCCAGTCATCGACCATTTCGCCGAACAGGCTGCCATCGATATACCAGTGGGTGCACCCGCCTTCGATGGCAGTGTCCAGGCCCTTCTCGGCGGCCAGGTATTTCTGGTGGGCCACACCGGTACAGAACGGCACGGCGGCGTTAATCAGTTTGCTTTCCATGAAGCGATTCCTTTCGTGATGGAGCGTTACAGTTCAATGGCCATGAAATCGGCCTTGGTCACGCCGCAATCCGGGCATGTCCAGTCTTCCGGCACCTCTTCCCAAGGGGTACCGGCCGGGATTCCGTCTTCAGGAATGCCCAATTCTTCTACGTACATAAATCCGCAGGGCGCACACATATAAGTCTTCATGAGAATGCGAAATCCATGGTTCGCTGGTAGGAAAGTTCGCCAATTCCGGGCGAGATGGCGCGCAGTCTAGGGGAGCGGCATTGCACAAGGCAGGTGAAGTGATGCCTAATCCGGCCTAACTTCACCGGTAAAATCACCAGCAAACACAAGGAAGGTTTATGTTTGTATCCGCCATCGCCTTTGTGGACGGCACGCCGAAGGTGCAGCAGATCGTCGAGGCGTTCAGCCAAGCCATCGAAAACGGCGAATGGGCGCCCGGCAGCAAATTACCGTCGGTGCGCGAACTGACCCAGACCCTGGGCGTCAGCAAGTTCACCCTCAATGAAGCTCTGGACCGCCTGCGCGGGCGCCACCTGCTCACCTCCAGCCAGGGCCGTGGCTACTTCGTGGCGATGGACAGCGCGCGCCCGGCCTCGGTGGCGTGGGTCGACCTGCTGCCCCAGGACCTGCTTAGCGTGTTGCGTCGCCCGTTGGTCACCGCAAGCGGCGAACTGCGCCCTGGCGGCGGCCACCTGCCGGAAGAATGGCTGGACGCCGACGCTATCCGCCAGGCCATGCGCAGCGTGGTGCGCGCGCCGTCGCTGCGCATCGCCGGGCTGGGCACACCGGCCGGACTACTGCCGTTGCGCCAGGCCCTGCAACAGAAGCTGCACGGCGAAGGTTTGTCGGTGCCGGTGGAGCAGATCATCACCACCCCCAACACCGTGCAGGGCCTGGACATGCTGATGCGCCTGCTCGCCCGTCCCGGCGACACGGTGCTGCTCGACGCGCCGTGCTACTTCAACTTTCACGCCAACCTGGCGTTGCATGGGGTCAAGGTGGTGACGATCCAGCGCCGTCCCGATGGTTTCGATTTCGTCGCCCTCGAACAGCTATTGGCCGAACACCGTCCCAGCCTGTACCTGACCACCAGCGTGCTGCATAACCCGACAGGTCACTCCTTCAGTCCCAGCCAGGCGTTTCGGCTGTTGCAACTGACCCAGCAGTATCACTGCCATATCGTCGAGGATGACCTCTACGGCGACCTGCACCCCAACCCGCCACCGCGCCTGGCTGCCGTCGCCGGCCTGGAGCAAGTCACCTATCTGTCGGGTTTCTCGAAGATTCTGAGCGCCAACACCCGCGTCAGTTTTGTGGTGGCCGCACCGCAACTGGCGGCCAATTTGACCAATATGAAGTTAATGAGCGGCGGCGTGACTTCGGAGCTGTTCGAGCAGATCGTCTACCGCATGCTCAGCGAAGGCAGCTACGCCAAGCACCGCAAGCGCATGGTCCAGCGCTTGATGGAAGCCGGTGGCCGCGTCGAGCAATGGCTCAAGCGTTGCGGGTGTGAATTGCCGATGGCGTATGAAGGCGGGATGTTTATCTGGGCGCGGCTGCCGCCAGGGGTCAACGGCGAGCTGTTGGCTCAGGAGGCCTTGAAACGCAGCATGGTGCTGGCGCCGGGCGCGCTGTTTGGCTACGACCCGGCCCATCGCGATTCGATGCGTTTCAACGTGGCCCACAGCGATGAGCCACGGGTGCAACGGGTGTTTGAAGCGCTGTTGCGCCAGAGTATCGGGCAGGATCACGCCCCTGCCTGAATCAACCTACGATATCGCCGCGTTGCAGTTTGCCCTCCACGACAAGGACAAAGTTCGCCTCACCAGGCTTGCCGGTAATCTGTAACGCGCTCATTTCCAGAACCGGGTCATACACAAGCTTTGCCTCACCGACGGCGCCGGAAAATTCGCTGACAAAGCTCAGCGCTGACTTGCCCAGTGCTGCCGTAAGGCCAGACACATCGACCCGGTCTTCGCCACTGACAAAGTCCATGATCCGGTCGAGGGCGACCTCAGTCGATTCACGGGTATGCCCATAGACGAATACGTCCTTGCCCTTTTCTCCCCACAGTATGTCGGCCCCTTCTGCTCCGTATAAACGGTCGTCGCCCTCGCCGCCTTTCAGCGTGTTGGCAACTTCATTGCCCACCAGCAAGTCATTGCCGGCACCGCTGATGACGTTCTCAAGGGTTGTCCCGTACGCGATAGCGATATTGCCCTTGAGGCCGCCCACATCGGAGAAGGTCCCTTCTTTCAAGCTGATTTGCTGATCTTGCCTGTAGCCGGAGAAGTCCAGCGTATCAACACCACCGCCATCCCAAATGGCAGCCACCATCTTGTCTTCAGGGGCATGAACACTCAGGAAGTCTCGATCCGAATTGGCGTTGAAACCATAGGTAGTGTCATTTTTGCGGGTGTCACGGTTGGCACCGTATTTCTTCTGGTAAGCGCTGATATCGTCCAGTTGCGGCGCCGACGACATGAAGCCGCGGTGGTGCATGTACGTACTGCGCTCGCCTCTGTAGCTCATGACGGTATGACTACGAGAGTCCTCTGAGGAATCGACCTGCCCTGGTTTCAACCCCGCGGCACCGTACGCCCCTGGATGGCTAAGGCCCATAGCGTGTCCCAGCTCATGAACAACGGTGCGCCGACCGGAATTGCCAAGGGCCGCGTTGGCCACCGCAGACTGGGTTTTTGTGTTCACAAACCAGACATCACCACTGTTTTTATTGCCGGGATAAGGCAAAAAAGCATGGTTGGTGTAGGAATAGGGACGGCCATTGCGATCGATCATATGGCCGTAATTGCCGATCGTGATATGCCCCTCGCTGCTGGGACTTCTCGCCCCTTGGGTAAACCTGACGTTGGCGACATCCTCGATAGATTGCAGGCTGAGCCGGGTCTGTTGCCGCTGGTGCTCGCCAATCGGAGTAAACCCGACTCTGCCGAACCGTCGTGTATCCGCGCCGGCAGGCGGGACACGAAATTCGTAGGTCACATCGGTACGACCGTCACCATTCTTGTCCGGCCAACCAGGGCTCTGTCGCCAGAGCTGTTGGGTGGCGTCCTCCGACGACTTGGACGGCAATCCGTTGTGCTCGATGCCCTCACCGCGTTTATCGCGCTGCAGGAAGTGTTGGAGGTTCTGGAAGGTAGTGCTGGTGTGGGGGGAAATAGTCGTCATGCTCATACTCTGATCAGGCGAGGAAGGTCCCCGGATCATCAGCATTGCGCCTGAGCTGCGATGTCAGGCTTGTGCGCAACCACCAAGCGTTCGCGCTGATAACAGCCTGGCAATCGACGCTCCAGACGGTAGGAAATAATCACCGCCTCGCGCGTCCCTTGAGCATGCAGTGATTGACCCGCACGACGCTGGCGTGCGGCACACCCTACCCGGCGCAGCACCTCTATCGGCGATGGGCCAATGACCGCACGCAACGATCCCCCAGGCTCTGCACGCCCTGCACCAACACCACCAGCACAATCACGGTGACTACCATGATCTGGTTGTTGAAGCGCTGGTAACCGTAGCGGATAGCGAGGTCGCCCAAGCCGCCACCGCCGATCACCCCGGCCATGGACGAAAAACCGATCAGCATCACCAGGGTCAAGGTCACTCCGGCCACCAGTGCCGGCAAGGCTTCGGGCAACAGGACCTTGAGGATCACATGGCGAATATCACCGCCCATGGCCACGATGGCTTCGATACGACCCTTGTCCACTTCATCCAGGGCGGTTTCGACAATGCGCGCAAAGAACGGAAACGCGCCAATGGTGATCGGCACCACGGCGGCGGTGCTGCCCAGGGTGGTGCCGACGATCAGGCGCGTCAGTGGGATCAGCGCGATCAACATCACCACGAAGGGCAATGAGCGCCCCAGGTTGATCACACCGCCCAATACCCGGTTGAGGCGCGGCAACGGTAACAAGCCATCGCGTCGGCTGATAAACAGCAACACGCCCAGGGGCAGGCCGATCAACAGGGTGAATAGCCCGGCCAGCAGCACCATATAGAGGGTTTCACCGGTGGCGTTGAGCAGCAACTGCAGGATGTCGTTCCAATCGGTTTTCATACGGCCCTCATCACTTGCGGGCTCGGCGTCAGCGAGCGGCCCAGGCGCGAGGATGGGTCGGCCTGCAACTGCAGCAGCGTGCCACTTTCCACCACGCGGCCATCCGCCAGGGACACCGCGCTGTCACAGATCGCCTTGACCACGTCCAGTTCGTGGGTGATCAGCACGATGGTCACGCCGAGCTGTCGGTTGATGTCGCGCAACAGCTCAAGAATCGAGGTGGTGGTTTCCGGGTCGAGGGCGCTGGTGGCCTCATCCGACAGCAGATACGCCGGCCGCGCCGCCAATGCACGGGCAATGCCCACGCGCTGCTTCTGTCCGCCAGACAACTGTGACGGAAACGCCTGGGCCTTGTCGCTCAACCCCACCAACGCCAGCAGCTCTGCAACTCGCGCCGAGCGTTCGGCCTTGGGCACATTGGCGATTTCCAGCGGCACCGCGACGTTATCCGCCACGTTGCGCGAATGCAGCAGGTTGAAGCCCTGGAAGATCATGCCGATGCGTTGGCGTTGCTGGCGCAGTTGCTTGTCGCTCAGCAGGGTCAGGTCCTGGCCATCCAGCAGGATGCGCCCGGATGTGGGCCGTTCGAGCAGATTCAGGCAGCGCAGCAAGGTGCTTTTACCTGCGCCACTGCGCCCCACAATGCCAAAAATCGCGCCGTCGGCGATCTGCAACGACACGTTATCCAGCGCCGCTGGCTGGCCGTCGGCGTAGGTTTTGCTGACGCCCTCGACAACGATCATTCGACGGCCACCGGAATCACCGAACCGGCGTATTTATCAGTAATGAACTTGGCCACCGCTGGCGAACGCAGATCGTTGGCCAGTTGTTGGATGCGCGGGTCTTGCAGCAGCTTCGGTGTGGTCACCAGGATATTGGCGTAGGGGTTGCCCTTGGCCTGCTCCAGGCCCAGTGCATCCTTGGCCGGTTCCAAGCCAGCTTCGAGGGCGAAGTTGCCATTGATCACAGCCAGGTCTACGTCGTCCAGAGCGCGAGGAATCTGCGGCGATTCGATTTCCAGAATCTTCAAATGCTTGGGGTTTTCAGCAATGTCCTTAGGTGTGGCCTGGTCCTTGGAAGCGTCGTTGAAACCGGGCTTGAGCTTGATCAAGCCATTGGCTTGCAGCAGGTACAGGGCACGGCTGAGGTTGGTGACATTGTTCGGCACAGCGACGGTGCCTTTGTCCGGCACCTGAGCGAAGTTGGTATGGCGGCGGGAATAGATGCCCAGTGGCTCGATATGCACGGTGGCGGCCACCGCGAACTTCTGGCCCAGAGCCTGCTCCTGGGAATTGAGGTACGGCAAGTGCTGGAAGTAATTGGCGTCCACATCGCCATGGGCCAGCAATTCGTTGGAATTCACGCCGCTGGGGATTTCGATGATCTTCAGGTTCAGGCTCGGGTCGAGCTTCTGCACGTATTCAAGGATCTGTGCATGGGGAATCGGGTCAGCGGCCACGCGCAATGCATCAGCGGCCGACACACTGAATGAGGCCAGCAACGCCGCCAGGGTAAGGGTGGTAGTTTTCAACATGGATGATCTCCTGATCAGGCGGACAGTGCGTGGGGTAACGTGGCGTCGGCGTAGAAGCGTTGGGCGACATCGGGGTGGGAGCGCAGGCGGCCCTTGAGGTAATTCCAGCCCACGTCACGCAGTAATGGGTTGCGCGGATCGCTCTCCGGGCCATGGGCGTCGCGCAACAGTTCGGGCGTCAGTTGGTACACCGGCACCACCGCGTCCAGTTGCGCACCAAGGAAAAACGCCAGGGACAAGCGCTCGCTGCCCACCGGCGGCGACACCACCCGGTGCACGGTGGCGCGCAGGTAACCGTTACTGGCCAGTTCAAGCAGCTCACCGATGTTGACCACGAGGGTGTCGGGGCGCGGCGCGGCATCGATCCAACGGCCCTCTTCGACTTCCACCTGCAAACCGGCCTGCTGGTCTTGCAGCAGAAAGCTGAGGAAACCCGAGTCCTTGTGTGCGCCCACGCCTTGGCGACTTTGCTGGGCGTGGCGGCCGGGGTAGCGGATCAGCTTGATGTGTTCGTTGGGTTTGTCGCCATACAACGCGTCGAAAGCGTTTTCCGGCAGGGACAAGGCCTGGGCGAAGGCGCGCAGCAGGCGCAGGGCCATTTGTGTCATCGCCTGTTGCCAGCCCAGTACCAGCGGTTTGAGTTGGGGTAACGCGGTCGGCCATTGGTTGGGGCCTTGCAGGCGTGCCCAGGCGGCCGGGTATTGATCCACCGCCAACGGCTCGCGTTCTGCGCCGACGTCGAACTGTTCACGCAGGTCCGGCTGGCCACGGGTGATCTCGGACGCCGCGCGGTTGTAACCGCGAAAATGCGGCGAATTGAGCATGCCCACCGCCAGCTTGTCGGCCTCGGGCAAGGCAAAAAATGCGCGCGCCTGTTGCTGCACCTCGGCCAGCAGCGACGGGTCGATGCCGTGGCCGGTGAGGTAGAAAAATCCGATATGCCGCGCTGCCAGGCGCAGCTCATCGAGAAACTGCTGGCGCTGCTGCGGGCTGCCGTCGAGTTGCGACAGGTCCAACAGCGGCAAAGTGGTGATTGACTGCACGTGGGCCATCGGCGGCTCGCTCCTTGAACAGAATCCGTTAGAAGCATCCAAGCTAAACGATCTTAAAAACCTCCAATAAATATCTTTTTGGAATTAGCTTAGGCGCGCCGTAGAGCCTTCCCGCGCCCCATGGCCCCTGCGACAGTCAAGCCATTGTTGTTCGTTGACCAACCTTGTTACACACCATATAGTGTGCCCACAAACAGAACAGACCACTACATAGTGTGCAGTATCGGTATTTACCGACCACACTATGCGCACTATTTCAATGCCTAGTAGCCTGCAAATCGCATATTTTTTGGACGGCTTTACAGGCCGTCAAAACAGAACAGAAGGGAGTATTTCAATGCTGAGTTGGGATGAAGTCGACAACGAAGACACCGGTGCAGCGGTGATCAAGGGCGCCAACGCCGGCCACGCCAGTGAAGCCAACATGGACCGCCTCGACGGTGCCGGCGCCGCTGCCGCGCTGGAAGCACGCCATGTGACTGCCAGCGACTCCGCCGCCATCGTGCGCGCCAAGGCTGCCCTGGACAAACTCGACGTCGCCGAAGGCCTCGCCGAACTCGAAGGCGCCTCCGCCCGCGTCGCCGTTGACGAGAAACGCATGATCAACTGCCGCGCCGACCTCAACCAACTCGTGCCCTTCAAGTACGACTGGGCCTGGCAGAAGTACCTCGACGGCTGCGCCAACCACTGGATGCCGCAAGAGGTCAACATGACCGCCGACATCGCCCTGTGGAAAAACCCCGAAGGCCTGACCGACGACGAGCGCCGTATCGTCATGCGCAACCTGGGCTTCTTCTCCACCGCCGACTCCCTGGTTGCCAACAACCTGGTGCTGGCCGTGTACCGCCTGATCACCAACCCGGAGTGCCGCCAGTACATCCTGCGCCAGGCCTTCGAAGAAGCGATCCACACCCACGCCTACCAGTACTGCATCGAATCGTTGGCCATGGATGAAGGCGAGATCTTCAACATGTACCACGAGATCCCATCGGTCGCCAAAAAGGCAGCCTGGGGCCTGAAGTACACCCGTTCGATCTCCGATCCGAAGTTCGAAACCGGCACCGTTGAGACCGACAAAGAACTGCTGCGCAACCTCGTTGCTTACTACTGCGTGCTGGAAGGCATCTTCTTCTACTGCGGCTTCACCCAGATCCTGTCCATGGGCCGCCGCAACAAAATGACCGGCGTGGCGGAACAGTTCCAGTACATCCTGCGCGATGAGTCGATGCACCTGAACTTCGGTATCGATGTGATCAACCAGATCAAAATCGAAAACCCACACCTGTGGGATGCCGAGATGAAAGAAGAAGCGACCCAGATGATCCTGCAAGGGACTCAGCTGGAGATTGAATATGCTCGCGACACCATGCCGCGCGGCGTATTGGGCATGAACGCGGCGATGATGGAGGATTACCTCAAGTTCATCGCGAACCGTCGTCTGTCGCAGATCGGTCTTAAAGAAGAGTATCCAGGGACCACTAACCCGTTCCCATGGATGAGCGAAATCATGGACTTGAAGAAAGAGAAAAACTTCTTCGAAACCCGTGTGATCGAGTATCAGACTGGCGGCGCGCTGAGCTGGGACTAACTATCCGCACAGATCCAACGTGTGAGAGGGGGCTTGCTCCCGATAGCAGTGGTTCAGTTAAAACATCTTTGACTGATACACCGCATTCGGGAGCAAGCCCCCTCCTACATTCGGAACGCGGTGTTCCATCAACTTTGCAAATTGCCTTTTATGCCCAACCAAACCATTAAAACCCCGTGCGTCGGCCTGTGCTCTACCGTTTACGGTGACCTGGTCTGCCGAGGCTGCAAGCGTTATCACCATGAAGTGATCCAGTGGAATGGCTACAACGCCGAGGAAAAGCAGGCGGTATGGCTGCGCCTTGAGCAGTTGCTGGTGCAAGTGATGACCAGCAAGCTGGAAGTGTTCGATCCGCAGCGCCTGCGCCAGCAACTCGAAGACCGCAAGATTCGGTTCATGCCGCATCAGTCGCCGTATTGCTGGGCTTACCAGCTAATTGCCCGGGGTGCGCGGGTGATTTCCAAACTCGACGCTTACGGGTTGGCGTTGTTGCCGGAGTTTCGTGAGCGACACCTGGCGGATTTGCGCGATGCGATCGACCGCGAGTTTTTTCTGCTGTCAGAAGCGCATTACGAGCGGTATATCGCCCCAGGTTTTATCCGCGAGGCATTTGGTCCACCGTTGATCGCTGCCTTTTAAACCCTCAATTGTGGTTAAAATGCCGCCCGCTCAACGACCGACGCTCAACGATGACCCCAGAAGCACTTGCCACTCTGCACGCCCACCTGCTTAACGCCCTGGCCAGCGCACCGGCTGAAACCCGACGCCTATTCCATGGCCGTGGCCGCTGCTGGCCTGGGCTGGAACAGTTGACGGTGGACTGGCTGCAAGGGGTTATTCTGGTCGCGCTGTTCAAGGAGCCCGAGCCGGCGCACCTGCAGGCGTTGCAACAGCTGCTGATCGACTTCGACTGGGCTCGATTCGGCGCCCACACCGTCGCGCTGCAACACCGCTACCTGCCGCAAAGCACCACCGAATGGCTGGTGGGCGAGGCCATCGACGAATTGACCATCACCGAAGGCGGCCTGCGCTACCTGATTGACTTGGGCAAAAAGCAGAACAGTGGGCTATTCCTCGACATGCGCTACGGTCGCAACTGGGTGCGCGAACAAGCCAAGGGCCAGCGCGTGCTCAATCTGTTTGCCTATACCTGCGGTTTCTCAGTGGCAGCCATCGAAGGCGGCGCCGACCACGTGGTTAACCTCGACATGGCCCGTGGCGCCCTGAGCCGCGGCCGTGACAACCATCGCCTGAACGGTCATGACTTGAGCAACGTCACCTTTCTGGGCCACGACTTGTTCAAGTCTTGGGCCAAGGTCACCAACAGCGGTCCCTACGACCTGGTGATCATCGACCCGCCGTCCTTTCAGAAAGGCAGCTTCCTGCTGACCAAGGACTACCAGCGAGTACTACGCCGCCTGCCGGATTTGCTCACGGCGCAGGGCACGGTGCTCGCCTGCATGAACGACCCGGCCTTTGGCGAAGACTTCCTGATCGACGGCGTGACCCGCGAGGCTCCAGGCCTGCGATATGTAGAACGCCTGGAAAACCCGCCGGAATTTCCGGATATTGACGCGCAAAGTGGCCTCAAGGCGCTGGTGTTCCGTCAAGGCTGATGCCGAAACGTCCTACGCTTGCTACGCTAAGTGATACGCCGGGCGGTGAACCTTATGACCCCCTTCCCGGTCGATACCTGCATTCCCCGGCCAGACTCGACGGCGTCACGTTGTCGGCTGCCCCGTTTCACCCTTTGGAGAACCGCCCGTGATATCGACCCTGCATGTAGCCAGAATCAAAGCCTGGGGCGCCCACGGCTTCACTGCCACCGGCGTGGTGCTGGCGTTTTTGGCCACTCTGGCGCTGCTGGAGAACTCACCCAAGGCCTGCCTGCTGTGGCTGGGCCTGGCGCTGGTGGTGGACGGCGTCGACGGTTCCCTGGCGCGACGGTTGAATGTCAGCACGGTACTGCCCAGCTTTGACGGCTCGGTACTGGACCTGGTGATCGACTACCTCACCTATGTGTTCATTCCGGCACTGTTCATCTACCGCTACATCGACCTGCCGGAATTCACCCATCTGTTCACGGTGTCGGTGATCCTGGTCTCGTCGCTGTTCTGCTTCTGCAACGTCAACATGAAGAGCAAGGACAACTACTTCGTCGGTTTCCCCGCCGCCTGGAACGTGGTTGCCCTGTGCGTATACATCATCCAGCCGGAGGCCTGGGTCACGCTGCTGACCGTGATCGGCCTGGCCCTGCTGACTGTGACGCCGATGAAGTTCCTGCACCCGTTCCGGGTCAAGCGCTTCATGCCTATCAATATCGCCGTGACCACGATCTGGTTGCTGTGCAGCTTTTTGATGGTGGTGGATTACCCCAATACCAACCCGTGGACGTTCGGGTTGTGGTCGGTGATGTCGGCGTATTTCCTGGGGATTTGCATCTGGCGCACGGCGCTGGAGTGGTTGGGCACCCACAAATAGCCAACCGGACACGGTAAAACATGTGGGAGGGGGCTTGCCCCCGATGACGGTGCATCAGTGACAGATAAGCTGACTGGCACACCGCAATCGGGGACAAGCCCCCTCCCACATTTGGTTCTGCGTCCCTCTGGGAGGTAAGATGGCGGCCCTTCGCACAGCGCTTTGCTGCGCACTGCCAACCATAAGCCCTGCCCAATGCCTTTCGAACTTAGCGTAGACCTCACCACCCTCGCCATTCTCGCCGTCGTGGCCTTTGTCGCCGGTTTCATCGACGCCATCGCCGGTGGCGGCGGCCTGCTGACCACGCCCGCCCTGCTCACCGCAGGTATGCCACCGCACTTGGTATTGGGCACCAACAAGCTCAGTTCTACCTTCGGTTCGGCCACCGCCAGCTTTACCTTCTACCGCCGCAAGCTGTTCCACCCACGCCAATGGGTTCATGCCATCGTCGGCACGTTGATCGGTGCATTGACCGGCGCGGTCGTCGCCCACTACCTGCCCGCCGAAACCCTGAACAAAATGCTCCCGGTGATCGTCTTCGGTTGCGGCCTGTACCTACTGTTTGGCGGCACGCCCAAGGCAGCGCTGGATAACGACGCGCCGATCAAGAAGAAATGGCAGTCCACCCAAGGCTTCGGCCTGGGTTTCTACGATGGCGTGGCCGGCCCCGGTACCGGCGCGTTCTGGACGGTCAGCACCATGTTGCTGCACCCCATTGACCTGGTGAAGGCCAGCGGCGTTGCGCGCAGCATGAACTTCGTCAGCAACGCGGCAGCGCTGTCGGTGTTTATCTTCAACGGGTCAGTGGACTGGATAGTCGGGCTGGCGATGGGCGTGTCGGTGATGTGTGGCGCATTCTTTGGCGCACGCAGCGCAATCAGCGGCGGCGCCAAATTCATTCGCCCGGTGTTTATCACCGTAGTCCTCGGCCTGACGGTGCGCCTAGCCTGGCAGCACTGGTTCAGCGTGGCCTAAGCGACGGGCCAGGTAGAGGTCGATCAGGTAGCGCGCAATCGAACGTGAAGCAGGCAAAGGCGGCAGATCGTGGATGTTGAACCACTGCGCGTCCTCGATCTCGTCAGCCTGGGGCACGATATCGCCACCGGCGTACTCGGCGTGAAAGCCCAGCATCATCGAATGGGGGAACGGCCAGCACTGGCTGCCCATGTACTGAATGTTCTTGACCTCCACCTGCACTTCCTCGCGCACCTCGCGAATCAGGCAGTCCTCGGCCGACTCGCCCGGCTCGGCAAACCCCGCCAGCGTGCTGTACACGCCAGTGACAAAACGCGGTGAACGCGCCAACAGAATCTCGTCGCCGCGGGTCACCAGCACGATCATGCTCGGCGAGATCCGCGGGTAACTGCGCAGGTCGCAGGCCTGGCAGAACATCGCTCGCTCCCGCGGCACCTGGACCATGGCCTGGCCGCAACTGCCGCAAAAACGATGCTCCCGCGCCCAGGTGCCGATCTGGGCGGCGTATCCGAGCACTTTGTACAGGGTGTGATCGCCTTGCAGCATAAAGCCGCGCAGGCCTTGCCAGCCGCAGCCCGGCACGTCAGCGGCAGAGTTCAGTTCCAGCAAGTACACCGGCTCCCCGTCGAGGTGTCCGATGCCGTGCTCGGCGAACACCGACAAGTCCTGGCGCTTGAGCCATTCCCGAGGGAACAGCGGGCCATTGGTGTCATGTAAAAAGCCGTCGCGGCTGCGGGCGACGGCCCAGCCGCCGGGAGTGTCGTTGTCCAGCAACGTTGTGGTAATCCAGCCTTGGGTCATGTCAGTCAATCCACGAATTCGGGTTTCTGCTTACTCATATGGGCCGCGATGGCCACGCGCAGGTCGTTGGATTGCAACATAGCCGAGTTCCAGGTGGCAACGTATTCGAGACCATCATTGACCGTATGGTCACGCATATAACTGATCATGGCCTTGGTGCCGGTCACAGCAATCGGCGACTTGGCGGCGATCTGATGGGCGATTTCCATTACGCCGGCCAGCAGTTGCTCGTGATCGGGATAAACGCGGTTGACCAGGCCAATGCTGCGCGCTTCCTCGGCACCGAATTGGCGACCGGTATAGGCTAGCTCACGCAGCATGCCGTCACCGATGATGCGTGGCAGGCGTTGCAGGGTGCCGACGTCGGCAGCCATGCCGATGTCGATTTCCTTGATGGAAAACTGTGCGTCTTCAGCCGCGTAGCGCATGTCGCAGGCGCTGATCAGGTCGATGGCGCCGCCGATGCAATAGCCGTGGATCGCCGCCAATACCGGCTTGCGGCAGTTGTCGACCGCGTTGAACGAGGCTTGCAGCTCCAGGATTTTGCGGCGCAGCAGCCGCGCGTTGCGGCCCACGTCCTTGCCAAAGGCGTTGGCCACGGAGGCCAACATCATCAGGTCGATACCGGACGAGAAATGCTTACCGGCGCCGCTGAGCACCACGGCACGCACGGCGTCGGTGTCTTCGACCCATTGGAAAATGTCGATGATCTCGGTCCAGAACACCGCGTTCATCGCGTTGATCTTTTCCGGGCGGTTGATCTGCACATGGGCAACGTTGCCAGTGACTTCGACAACGAACGCTTGGTATTCGGACATGGCAGTGATCCCTGACTGGCGAGTGATAAGGCCCGAACTATAACAAGGGTCCACCACGGCGCATCGGCCAAAAGCGGGACTGGCAAAAAACCCTGCCAGGCGCCATCCTTGGCGCTTTAAGCCGCCTTCTGTGCGGCGCTCGACGTTTTAAGGAAATGCCATGCACGCCCAACCCCTTGCCCCCGCCGATTTCGACTTCATCGAAGAAACCCTGCTCAAATACGGCGATGACCATTCGGTGCTGAACTTGGCGGAGCTCGACGGTTACTTCACCGCATTGGTGTCCAGCCCGGCACAGGTGGATGTAGCCGAGTGGTTCCCGGCAATCTGGGGTGGTCAGAACCCTGAATGGGACAGCATGGACGACGCCCAGCGCTTTCTGGAGTTGTGCGTACGTCACAGCAACACCCTGGCCGCCCAACTGGCGACCGACGCACAAGGCTTCAAAGCACGCTTCGACGACACCGAACATCAAGGCCAAACCGTAACCCTCGCGGAAGAATGGTGCTTTGGCTATATCCGAGGCGCAGCCATCGGCAACTGGCCGCAACTGCCTGCCGAACAGGCCGCGCAGTTGGAGAAAATCTCCTGGTGCGCCGAGCAGGACAACTTCGAGTTGCCGGCCGACCTGGATGTGCAGGCTCACCAGCAACGCGTCAGCGAGATCGAACCGGCCGCGCGGGCCCTGCATGATTACTGGTTGAGCCGGCGCTAAACCTCGACAAGCACTGCACCTTTGGCCGATTATTCGGGTCCGCCCGTCGGCCACTCCGTCCCACCTTGCCTTGATCAGGAGCCTTGTACCTTGAGTTCGCAGAAAACCGTGACCGTTACACCGCCCAACTTCCCCCTGAACGGCAAGGTCGCACCGCCCGGCTCCAAGTCCATTACCAACCGCGCCCTGCTGCTGGCCGCCCTGGCCAAGGGCACCAGCCGCCTCAGTGGCGCGCTGAAAAGCGACGACACCCGCCACATGTCGGTGGCCCTGCGCCAAATGGGCGTTACCATCGATGAGCCGGATGACACCACCTTTGTCGTCACAGGCAGCGGCAAGCTTCAGTTGCCTGCGCAACCGCTGTTCCTGGGCAATGCCGGCACGGCGATGCGCTTTCTCACCGCCGCCGTCGCCACCGTCGAAGGCGCCGTGGTGCTGGACGGCGACCACTATATGCAGAAGCGCCCGATCGGCCCGCTGCTGACCACCCTCAGCGAGAACGGCATCCAGGTCGACAGCCCGACCGGTTGCCCACCGGTGACCGTGCACGGCGTGGGCAAGGTCCAGGCCAAGCGTTTTGAGATCGACGGCGGTTTGTCCAGCCAATACGTCTCGGCCCTGTTGATGCTGGCCGCGTGCGGTGAAGCTCCGATTGAGGTGGCGTTGACCGGCAAGGACATCGGCGCCCGTGGCTACGTGGACCTGACCCTGGACTGCATGCGTGCCTTCGGGGCGCAGGTTGATGAGGTCAACGACACCACCTGGCGTGTAGCCCCCACTGGCTACACCGCCCATGACTACTTGATCGAACCCGACGCGTCCGCTGCCACGTACCTGTGGGCTGCTGAAGTGTTGACCGGTGGCCGTATCGACATCGGCGTGGCCGCGCAGGACTTCACCCAACCGGACGCCAAGGCCCAGGCCGTGATCGCCCAGTTCCCGAACATGCAGGCCACCGTGGTCGGCTCTCAGATGCAGGACGCGATCCCGACGCTGGCCGTGCTGGCCGCGTTCAACAACACCCCGGTGCGCTTCACAGAGCTGGCCAACCTTCGGGTCAAGGAATGTGATCGCGTGCAGGCACTGCATGACGGCCTCAATGCAATCCGTCCGGGCCTGGCGACCATCGAAGGCGATGACCTGCTGGTGGCCGCTGATCCTGGACTGGCCGGTACATCGTGCAACGCGCTCATCGACACCCACGCCGACCACCGCATCGCCATGTGCTTTGCCCTGGCTGGTTTGAAAGTGTCGGGTATCCGCATCCAGGATCCGGACTGCGTCGCCAAGACCTATCCTGAGTACTGGAAGGCCCTGGGCAGTCTTGGGGTCGCGCTGAGCTACTGAGTCAGCGGCGCCGAAATGGGGAGGGAATGCACATGACAATTCGCCAACCCTGCCCACCCGGCGCCTGTGTCTGCGACCGCGAGCAATTGCTTGAAGCCCCCGGCGCCGACCTGCGCATCCTCAACCTCACGCGCCAGGAAGAAAAACGCCTGCTCGACCGCCTCGAAGACCTCAAGAGCCTGCAAGACCTGGAGCGCATGCAACAGCTGATGTACCAGCAATTGGGCATTCGCGTGCATATCGCGCCGGGACACACCGAGGTCAAAAGCATGCGCGGGATCCAGATCGTTATCGACGAACTACCGGGCATGTGCCGCAAGACTCGGCAATCGATCCCGGCGGCGATTCGCCGAGGCCTTGAGAAACGCCCGGAAATCGCCTACCGCCTGCTGGATGCCCACGACCTGTTTCGCGAGGGTTGACTCAACCGGCGACTGTCTCGGCTTCGAACAGCTGCTGCCCGACGGCCTTTGCCGTTTTCAGATGTGCCTCGGCTGCTCCGCCCTCTGAGTCCAACAACAACTCGGACGTCACCACCTTCGCCCCACAGTAATCAAAGATGCCGTAGTCGATCTGCGTGCGCATCGCCGTGGCATAGCCGTGGCGGTCAAACGCGCTGGCATCCGCAGCGCCGAGGGCCAACAGGTGCACCTGCAAATGCCGCAGTTTTTTCACCACTGGGGTATCCGGGCCGTAGTCGATCGCCCAGCCATTGACGAACACTCGATCGACCCACCCCTTGAGCAGCCCCGGCAGCGACCACCAGTAGATAGGGAAAGCGAGCACCAAGGCGTCGGCGCGGTCGAGGCGCGCCTGTTCAGCGAGCACATCAGCCGGTGGCGTGACGTGGTTACGGTGTACGCGGTGGTCGGCGGCGGTGTAGCGCGGGTCGAAACCTTCGGCGGCGAGGTCGGCGATTTCGTAGGTGTGGCCGGAGGCGCTGAGGCCTGCAGCGACTTGCGTGGCGATGCTGTGGGTGAGGGATTGTGGGTCGTGATGAGCAACAACGATCAGTGCGTGCATGACATTGACTCCCTTTCGGTTTAGGCTGGGCTTAGTTACTTTTGGTAAGTTAATTCAAATAAGTTACTTTTGGTATATAAGCATGTCAAGCAATGAATCCCCTGCCCCACGTCGTCGTTTGTCCCGTGAAGATCGGCTGCATCAATTGTTGGAAGTGGCCTGGCAACTGGTGCGCGAGGAAGGCACCGACGCCCTGACCCTGGGCCGCCTGGCGGAACTGGCGGGCGTGACCAAGCCGGTGGTCTACGACCATTTCGTCACCCGTGCGGGGTTGTTGGCCGCGCTGTATGAAGACTTCGACGGGCGTCAGAACCAAGCCTTTGCCGATGCCATCGAAGCCAGCAGTGAAACCCTGCAAGACCGCGCCTGGGTCATCGCCGCGTCCTACGTGGACTGCGTGTTATTGCAGGGCCGGGAAATTCCGGGCGTGACCGCCGCGTTGAGCGGTTCACCGGAACTGGAAGCGCTAAAGCGCAAATACGAGGCCATTTTTCTCGACAAATGCCGTGACGCCTTGGCGCCCTTCGCCCCCAACGGCACGCTGTCACAAGCCGGCCTGCGGGCCATGCTGGGCGCGGCGGAAGCCTTGTCCCTCGCAGCGGCCGACGGCGAAATCAGCCGAGAAGAAGCCCAGCACGAATTGTTGGCGATCCTATTAGCGATGGTTAACCGCGCGCCTGTTTTGTCGCCTGACCCACTGCAATCGCTGCCTCGCTAAAGCTCGGGAGCACCTACAGGGGATCGGTGGTTGGCGCTCTGTTTCAGCCCCGCTCCTGCACGAACAACCAGACTTTGCGCGTCAATTGGTCAAGATGCCGATCCCGCTGCTTCTCCGCGTCGACCATCGCCCGCTTGCCGTGTTTTTGCAGCAGGTAGGTATGGATCTGCCGCACTTCGAGGGAGCTATAGATCGCGGCCACGTCCAGCACGCCCATCAGGCCATCCGTGCCGTAGTCGCGGGTGTTCATCAGCACCTGGGTGCCACGTGCGGCGCGTACTTGAAAGCCGAGGGCCTCGAACGCAGGCACCTTTTCCACGGCACACGCCAATTCGGCATGGGGATAGCGCGCCAGCACGTCTTGCATCATCCCCCGTGCCACGCCCTGGCGGCGCAAACCGGCTTTTACAGCCATGAAGGCAATGCCACAGGCTTCGGGATCATCCTTCACCGGCAGGCAGAGCAAAAAACCGATGACGGTCTCCGAGTCCTCGGCGTCGGTAGCCACGATCAGTTCGACGTCAATGCCCTTCTCCCCATTCAGCGCCTGCAGGTAAAGGTGTACTTCAAAGCCAACCGCATACTGGTAGATGTTGTAGAGCAGGTTGCTCGGCGGCAACGCGACGCTGCTGATGTCAGTGAGGTTGTCTACCACCATCTGCAGGATCTGGCCATTGATGGGCTCGGGGCATGGTGTGGTGTAGCGGGTAAGGCTGAACATGCAAATTCCTGGGGGTTCACGTCTAGGCAGGGGGGATTGTACCTGTTGCGTACGGTCTATTGCCCGCAGACCTCACGCAGGCACCCGCGCAGCCAGCGGTGCGCCAAGTCCGCGTCCAGCCGTGGGTGCCAGAGCATCGCAACAGTAAAGGTCGGCAACGTCAGCGGCAGGGCAAAGCAAAACAGGTCGCGACGGTGGGCGGTGTAGCGTTCCGGCACACTGGCGATCAGGTCGGTGTCGCGGGCCAGGGAGATGGCAGTGGAGAAACCCGCGACAATGCTGGTGATCTGCCGCGTGAAGCCCAAGGTTTCAAGCGCATCGTCGATCTGACCGCGCGCCTGCCCACGCCGCGAAACATAGACGTGCTGGCCCTCGGCATAACGCGCGACGCTGATTTCACCACGACTCAGGGGATGGCCGTTGCGCACTACGCCAATCAAGCGGTCGCGGAACAACGCCTGGGTCAGCACTTCAGGGCTGGCGGTGGGATCGACCACGCCGGTTTCCAGATCGACACTGCCGTCGCGCAGCAGCGTGCTGTCCTTGTCGTTTTTATTGATGAAACGCAGGCGCACGCCGGGCGCCTCTCGGGCGATGCGTGCCAGCAGCGCCGGGCCAAAGTTTTCGACGAACTCTTCACTAGTGCGCAAGGTGAAGGTACGCGCCACCACCGCCATGTCCACAGACTGCGCAGGCCGCAGCACCGCGTGGGCAGCCTGAACCAAATCACTGACCTGTTCACGCAGCTCCACCGCCCGTGGCGTGGGCACCAGGCCGCGACCGGCACGCACCAGCAAGGGGTCGCCGGTGGTTTCACGCAGGCGGGCCAAGGCGCGACTCATGGCCGAGGGGCTCAAACCCAGGCGCTTGGCCGCGCCGGCGACGCTGCCTTCGGCGAGCAGCACATCCAGGGTGATCAGCAAATTCAGATCAGGCATAAGAGGCTCTCATCAGGCGTTTGGTGCAGGTATTCACTGCAACTCCTGCGTCTTCCGCCATGTTAGGCGACGCCGTAGATTTGTGACAGTTGCCTTCATTCAAGGAATTGCCCATGTCTACGTCCCCGCGCGGCAGCCTCATCAGCCTGTCGCTGTCCATGCTGCTGGCCTCACTCGGCACCAGCATCGCCAATGTGGGCCTGCCCAGCCTGACGCAGGCGTTCGACGCGTCCTTCCACGCCGTGCAGTGGGTGGTGCTGGCGTATCTGCTGGCGATCACGGCGGTGATCCTCAGCGCCGGCCGCCTGGGTGATCGCCTGGGGCGACGTCGGTTGCTAATAGGCGGCTTGCTGCTGTTCAGCCTGGCCTGCGGGCTGTGCGTCGGCGCGTCCTCGCTCAACGCGCTGATTGCCGCGCGCAGCCTGCAAGGCCTTGGTGCAGCGATCATGATGGCCATGGCCTTGGGCATGGTCGGCGATACCGTGCCCCAGGGCCGCACCGGCCGGGTGATGGGTTTGCTGGGCACCATGTCGGCGGTCGGAACCGCCATGGGCCCCAGCGTCGGAGGCGTGTTGCTGAGCCTGTGGGGCTGGCGTGCATTGTTTCTGGTGGGCGTGCCGCTGGGCCTGCTGGCCGTCGCCCTTGCCTGGCGTTTTCTGCCGGTGGATCAGCGGCACACGCCGGCATCCAGCGACCTGGGTATCTGGGCGTTGTTAAAGGATTCGTCATTGCGCACGGGCTTGGCGATGAGCGCGCTGGTAGCGGCGGTGATCATGGCCACCTTTGTTGTCGGGCCGTTTTACCTGTCCCGTGGTTTGGGGCTCGACCCAGCCTCGATGGGCCTGGCCATGGCGGTCGGGCCCTGTGTCGCAGCAATCACCGGCATACCGGCGGGCCGCCTGACCGACCGCCTGGGCAGCCAACGCATGACCTGCAGCGGGCTCGGCATTCTGCTATGCGGCGCCCTGCTGCTGACGTTGGCTTCGGGGTTGTTCACCTACCTGGGCGCGCTGATTGTTTTGACGGCGGGCTACAGCCTCTTCCAGGCGGCGAACAATACCGCCGTGATGCGCAATGTCGCTGCGATTCGGCGCGGCACGGTCTCGGGTCTATTGAACCTGTCGCGCAACCTCGGCCTGATTGTCGGTGCTTGGGCACTCAGCGCCGTATTCGCCTGGACTGCACCCGATATAACCCACGCCACCCCACAATCACTGGCGAATGGCCTGCACGCAACCTTCTCCGTCGCGTGCGGCTTGATCCTCCTGGCCGCGGTGATGGCATCGGGCCGCAACCGCGCCGTGAACGGCCTTCATAACCCCCACTGAGGCAAAAAAACAAAAAAGGCGTTGCGCCAGATGGGGTTACATCGCGCATCATGGGCACTTTCAAGCTCAAGGGTAACGTCCATGCGCGTTCTGTCATTGATGATGGGTCTTACGACGCTGGCCGCCAGTACGGTGTTCTGCGCCAGCGCGATGGCGAATGAAGAAAGTCAGCTGGTGCAACAGATCAACGAGTACCGCAGCCAGGTGCAGCGCTGCGGTGACCAGGGTTCCCAGGAACTGCCGCCACTGGCGAGCGACACACGGCTGGTGCTGCCGGCCACTAACGTCGGCGACCTTCAGCAGGCGCTGGCCCGGGCCGCGTATCCGATGGTGAACGTGCAGGCCATCAGCCTGTCCGGTCCCAAGGATGCTCAGTCCGCCATGAAGGCGGTGCGCGAGAGCTTCTGCCGGGTGGTGCTGGATCCGCAATTTATCGACATCGGCGTGAGCAACAGCGGTCAGGACTGGCGCATCGTGCTGGCCCGGCCCTTACTGTCCAGCGGCCTGGGGGATTGGCAGACTGAAGGCCGGAAACTGCTGGACTTGATCAACGCCGCCCGTACACAACCTCGCCAATGCGGCACCCAGGCATTTACCGCGACCACCCCGTTGTCGTGGAACGACACCCTGGCCAGCGCCGCCAACAGCCACACGCGCAACATGGCCAACGGCAATTTCTTCGACCATCTGGACCACGACGGCCGCACGCCCGGCGACCGCGCCGAGCTGGCCGGTTACATCGCCAAAAACATCGGCGAAAACATCGCCGCCGGCCTGGACACCCCGCGCAAGGTGGTCGATGGCTGGCTCGCCAGCCCCGGTCATTGTGCCAACCTGATGAACCCGCAATTTCGAGAACTGGGCGCGGCCTACGCCATGGACCCGAAGAGTGATGCGGGCATTTACTGGACCGGTTTGTTCGGCACGCAATGAAGGTTGGGCAAGCGCCCAACCTCGGCGGATCCAAACGACTCAAATGAGTAAAGCATCAAAACGCCATATATCGGATAATTGCGCTGAACTGGCAGCGTTCAACCGGGTCTGTAGCTTTGCGCCACCCACTGAAAGGCGCGCTGAAGACTCTCGATAACAAGGTGTTCCCCCAATGATGAATTGGCTGCAAAGCAGCAGCGACATGGCTGAACGGGTAATTCAGCATGATTGGGCCAACACGCCTCTCGGTCCGCTGGAGCAATGGCCGGACGTTCTGAAGACCACCGTCGCGCTGTGTTTCGCGTCGAGCTTTCCCCAGGCCATTGTCTGGGGGCCCCAGTTGATCACGATCTACAACGACGCCTTTATTCCGATACTGGGCAATAAGCCCTATGCCTTGGGAAGACCGTTCAGTGACATATGGCGCGAGGTGTGGGCTGATGTCAGCCATATCGCCGACGCGGCGTTCCAGGGGCATGCCACCTATATCGAAAACTTTCCCCTCGTGGTTGAACGCGGCCAGGCGCGGGAACAAGCCTACTTCACTTTCTGCTATAGCCCGATCCGTGATCCCCAAGGCCACGTGGTCGGCTTGCTCGACACCGTGACCGAAACCACTGCCACGGTGTTTCTCGCCAGACGCCTGGAAGTGCTGGATGCCATTGGCAACGCCGTGGTCAATGCGGCCGATGCCGAAGCCATCATGACCCGCACTACCCAGTTGCTCGCCGAACACCTGCAAGTGAGCAATTGCGCCTACGCCGACATGGACGCCGATGAAGACGGCTTTACCATTCGCGACAACTGGACCGCGCCCGGCTCGCCGAGCATTGTCGGTCGCTACAGCCTGGCGGCGTTCGGCGAGGCGGCCGTCAATTGCCTGCGGGCTGGCGAGCCTCTGGTGATCTGCGACAACCTGCGCGAGCTGCCACCCGAAGAGTCTGCGGCCTTCCAGTCCCTGGGGGTGACTGCGACTATCTGCATGCCTCTAATCAAGAACGGACGCCTGACTGCATTGATGGCCGTCCACGACAAATCCCCACGCCCATGGTCACCCTACGACCTGGCCTTGTTGAGGGAAGTCACCGAGCGCTCCTGGGCCCATATCGAACGCGTGCGCGCCGATGCCGAGGTCCGTGAAGGTCTGGCAGCGTATGCCGAGCTGAACACCTACCTGGAACAGCGGGTGGAGGAACGCACGCAGGCGCTGGCCCAAGCCGAAGCCGCGTTGCACCAATCCCAGAAACTCGAAGCCATCGGACAGCTGACCGGCGGCGTCGCCCATGACTTCAACAACCTGCTCACGATCATTCGCTCCTCGGTGGATTTTTTGCGGCAGCCAGGCCTGTCGGAAGAGCGCCGCCAGCGCTACATGAGCGCCGTTTCGGATACCGTGGAGCGGGCCAGCAAGCTGACCAGCCAGTTGCTCGCCTTTGCACGTCGACAACCGCTCAACCCGGAGGTCTTCGACGTAGGCCAGCGGGTACAGAACATTGGCGAAATGCTGGAAAGCGTCACCGGCGCACGCATTCAGGTGCAGGTCGAGATGCCGTCACAGGCCTGTTTCGCCCGCATCGACGCGAGCCAGTTTGAAACCGCGCTGATCAACATCGCCCTCAATGCCCGGGACGCCATGGGCGGCCAGGGTACGCTGAGCCTACGGGTGGTCGGGCGCAAGCCGCTGCCACGTATCCGTGGCGATGCGGGGTCACGCCAACCGTATATCGCCATCTCCATGGCCGATACCGGGCCGGGTATTGCCGCCGACACCGTGGAGCGGATTTTCGAGCCGTTCTTTACCACCAAGGCCGTCGGCAAAGGCACCGGCCTGGGTCTGTCGCAGGTCTTCGGGTTCGCCAAGCAGTCGGGGGGCAATATCGATGTGTCCAGCACGCCCGGCCAAGGCAGCGTATTTACCCTGTATTTGCCCCAGGTCGAAGCACAGGATGTGCCGCCCCAAAGCCCTCAGGGAACGCTCGCCATGCCCCACGACACAACCCAGTGTCGGGTGCTGATCGTGGAAGACAACCTGGAGGTCGGGCGGTTTGCCCGACAAATCCTTGAAGACTTGGGCTATCAGACCGCCTGGGCGACCGATGCCGAACAAGCCCTGAGCTTGGCCGGCCAGGATGGAATGGCCTTTGACGTCATCTTCTCCGACGTCGTGATGCCCGGTATCACCGGCGTCGCCATGGCCAAGCTGCTACGCCAGCGTCGTGCCGACCTGCCGGTGGTGTTGACCTCGGGTTACAGCGAGGAGCTGGCAGAAAGCGGCTATGAAGGCTTCGAGTTTCTGCCCAAGCCTTACTCGGCCGAACAACTTTCGCAGGTATTGATCAAGGCAACACTCAAGGACTGAGCGTCGCCCTACTCCGCCACTGCCACTTGGTTGCGGCCCAGCGCCTTGGCCCGGTACAGCGCCTTGTCGGCGGTGTTCATCAGGCCATGCAAGTCCCCATCCAGCGCATGGGCCGAGGCAACACCCAAGCTGGCTGAAAGCCCCGTGACCGGTTCGGCCGGCAATCCGGAAATCGCCTTGATCAACTGCTCGGCAATACCCCGAGCGGTTTCCAGCGAGGTATTGGGCAGCAATACCGCAAACTCCTCACCGCCCAGACGGCCATACACATCAGACTTGCGAAACGACGCACTGATCACCCCTCCAATCTGGCGCAACACTTGGTCGCCCGCCTGGTGTCCGTAGGTGTCGTTGATGTGCTTGAAGTGGTCCATGTCCAGCATCAGCGCGCACAGCGGCTGTTGGTTGTGTCGGCATTGTGCGTACAGCGAATGGGCATGTTCGAAGAATGCACGACGGTTCATCAGCCCGGTCAGCTCATCGGTCTGTGCGGCACGGGTTGAAATGTTGTGGGCTCTTTCCATTTGCCGAGTCAGGCGAAACGCCTTTTCTAGCGCATCGGACAATTTACGCGTGGCGCTGGCGACAAAGGTCGTGAACACCAGCACTGCGATAGCAACACCCACCTGCATGGGAGCCGGCTGGAACAGCAGCCAGAAGGTGCACGGCAGCAATACCAGACCGATAGACGCAAGCGTCATGTAGCGATAGGCCGAGTAACACGACACCGCGCTGACCGACATGCCCACGGTGAACAACATCACCAGCACTTGGGACAACCGGTCATCCGCTGGCATCACCGCTAACGCACCGGCGCCCCAGATGCCGGCAGAGAGCACGAGAGTGACCCAGTAGCGGCGCTCCCAGCGAGCCGGCGTGCGCTCGCTGTTGGGGCAGCGAAACCAGTCCATGAACATCTTCACGCGCAGCAGCGACGACGCTGTGAGCAACAGCATCCAGACCAGCATAACGTCGTGGTCGAAGCGATCCCAACACAGCCAGCAGAGCATGGTAGCCGCCAGGTAACTGCCCAAAATGGCGGCAAATGACTGCCGGAACAGCTGGTGCAGACGGTCAGTCCGCACCTGCTCTTCTATAACGCAATCCTGGTCCTGCTCACGCCCAAGGCCATTCATGAAATTCGCCTGATTCGACTGCCATGACAAAGGCGCCATTGTGGCACCCTGCCAGCACCGCGGACAACTGAATCCCGCGCGGCAGAGCGGTTAACCCCCTTCAGGTCGCAGAATCAACACTCCCAGCGGCGGCAAATTCAGCGACAGCGACACCGGTTGCCCATGGCGCGGTTCATCCTGGGTAAAGACTTCGCCGCCATTACCGAAGTTGGAACCGGCATACATGTCCGCATCACTGTTGATCACCTCACTCCAGCGCCCGGCAAACGGCACACCAACGGAATAGGACTCGCGCGGCACCGGTGTGAAGTTAGCCACCACCAGCACGGGCTTGCCGTCTTTGCTCCAGCGCAGCCACGCGTAGACACTGTTGATCGCGTCATCGCCGATCAGCCATTGGAAACCTTGCGGCGCATCGTCCTGCTCATGCAGGGCCGGCTCTTCGCGGTACAGACGGTTCAAGTCGCCGACCAGCTTCTGCACGCCTTTGTGCTCGGCGTACTGCAACAAGTACCAGTCCAGTTGCTGGTCGTGATTCCACTCGCGCCACTGGCCGAATTCGCAGCCCATGAACAACAGCTTCTTGCCGGGATGCATCCACATGAACGCCAGGTAGGCACGCAGGTTGGCAAATTTCTGCCAGCGGTCGCCGGGCATCTTGTCGATCAACGAGTGCTTGCCGTGCACCACCTCATCGTGGGAAATCGGCAGGATAAAACGCTCGGACCAGGCATACACCAGGCCAAAGCTCAGCTCGTTGTGGTGATGGGCGCGATACACCGGGTCTTGCTGGATGTAATGCAGGGAATCGTGCATCCAGCCCATGTTCCACTTGTAGTTGAAGCCCAGGCCGCCCTGTTGGGTCGGCTGGCTCACACCGGGCCAGGCGGTGGATTCCTCGGCGATCACCAACGCGCCGGGAGCTTCCAAGGCCACTACGTCGTTCAGGTGACGCAGGAAGTCGATGGCTTCCAGGTTCTCCCGACCGCCGTGGCGGTTGGGCACCCATTCACCAGCCTTGCGCGAGTAATCGCGGTACAGCATCGACGCCACCGCATCCACACGCAGCCCGTCGATATGGAAGTGTTTAAGCCAATGCAGGGCCGACGCCAGCATAAAGCCGTGAACTTCGGTGCGGCCCAAGTTGTAGATCAGCGTGTCCCAATCCTGGTGGAAACCTTCCAGCGGGTTGGCGTATTCGTACAGCGCCGTGCCGTCAAACTGTGCCAGCCCGTGGGTATCGGTGGGGAAATGCGCCGGTACCCAGTCAAGGATCACGCCGATATCGGCCTGGTGCAGCGCATTGACGAAATAGGCGAAATCTTCCGGCGAGCCAAAGCGCGCACTCGGGGCGAACTGCGACAACGCTTGATAGCCCCAGGAGCCACCAAACGGATGCTCCATGATCGGCATCAGTTCAATATGGGTGAAACCCAGTTGCTGCACGTACGGGATCAGCCGTTCCGTCAGTTCACGCCAGCCGTATTGGCGGGCGACTTCGCCGGCCTCGTCCAGCTCGCATTGCCAGGAACCCACGTGCAACTCATAGATAGACAGCGGTGCGGTGGATTTCTGCTTTTCGCTGCGCGACTGCATCCACTCATGGTCCTGCCAATCCACCTGCAACGGCGGAGCGACTTTCGACGCAGTGTCCGGCGGCAGTTGAGTGGCCAATGCCATGGGGTCAGCCTTGAGCGGCAAAATCCCATTGGCACCCAGGATCTCGTACTTGTAGGCCGCACCCGGTTGCAGACGCGGGATAAACAGCTCCCATACGCCCGAAGGATGGCGCAGGCGCATCGGATGGCGGCGACCGTCCCAGATATTGAAATCGCCCACCACCGACACCCGCCGCGCATTCGGCGCCCACACGGCAAAGCGCACGCCCTGCACGCCATCGACGCTGGTCACCTGTGCACCCAGGCAGCTGCTGAGATCGCGATGGTTGCCTTCGGCAAACAGGTACAGGTCCATTTCGCCCAGCAACAACTGGCTGAAACTGTAGGGGTCTTCGGTAATTTGCTCACCGCCGGCCCACTGGATCTTCAGCAGGTAGGCCTGGCGCGTGGTGAAGTGCCCGACAAACAAGCCCGGCACCTGGGTCGCGTCCAGGCTGCCGATCGGCTCGCCACTGTCCTGCGCCAACACCTGGACGCTCAGAGCTTCCGGCAGGAATGCGCGGATAAATTGCCCACCCTGCTCGTCATCATGTGGCCCGAGGATCGAGAACGGGTCATGGTGCTCGGCGCGCACCAGCGCTTCGACGTCCTTGGACGCCGGCATGGCAGTCAACTTGGGCTGCAGCGGTTCTTTATGCGTGTAATTCATGACGTCTCCCCACCGCGTGCAGTTTTAGATAGAGGTGCTAGCCCGCTGAGCAACCCGTGCAGCCCTTGCAGGGGCACCGGTAGCCAGGTCGGGCGATTCTCCGCTTCGTAAGCCACTTCGTACGCGGCCTTCTCCAGGCTGAACAAGGTCAGCGCGGCGTCCTGGCCTTTGGCATCCTGCCAGCCATGCGCCAGTGTAGACGTAGCTGTCTGATAAGCCTGGATAAATGCCTCGCGTGCTTCATTCAGATAGCGATCGGTCACGCGCCTGCGGGCCAGATCGGCTTGCGGCGAATGATCCACACCTTGCACATTCAAGGCCATGGCCGCCGCGTAATCAAACGAGCGCAGTACGCCGCTCACATCTTTATACGGGCTGTGCTTGCCACGCCGCTCATGCAATGGCCTGGCTGGCTCGCCTTCAAAGTCGATCAGGTAAGCATCGCCCTTCACCACCAGTACCTGGCCCAGGTGCAAATCACCGTGAACCCGAATACGCAGCCCGCCCAACGTGGCTTTCGCCAACGCCTGGACATGGGCGCCGATGGCTTTTTTCTGCGCCAGCAAGTCACTGACCAGTGCCTGATCCGCCGGGTTCAATGTGTGTTGATGCAACTTGAGCAATTGCAGCGCGCGGTCAAGCTGTGCGCCCACGTCCTTGGCCCAGGCCTGAGTGTCCTTGGCCGTAGTGACTTCGGGTTTGAAGTCCTTGTTGTCAGTCTTCGCGCCTAGCACCAGGTGCATTTCCCCCAAGCGCTGGCCGAGCAACCCGGCAAAGTCCGCCAGTTCACCCAAGGCGTTGTAGTGCTGTTCCTGCTCGGAAATGGCCTGCGCCAATTCATCGCGAATCGCGCGCTCCAGGTTGTTCTGGGTCCAGCTCCAGGCGTCGCCCTGATTGCTCAAATAACCCTGGGCAATCATCAGCAGGTTGTCCTGGCCGTCGGCGTCGCGACGAATCATCGAGCCCAGCAGCGGCGAGATATTCGGGTAATCGGCGGCGGTGAGGTAGGCGCTCATTTCCAGCTCCGGGTGTACGCCGGCGCTGACTTTGCGGATCAACTTGAGCACCAGGCTCTCGCCCACTACCACCGAACTGTTGGACTGCTCGGCGGACAAGTAGCGTACTTGGGCGTCGTCCGTCAGTTGCAGCGGGGCCAGGTGCGGCGTGGCTTCAAAGCGTAAATCGCCTTCGCTGGAAGTGAGCACCGTACCCGCCTGCAGCCCCTGGATCACCGCGCGGATGAAGTGCTCCAGGCTGAAGGCATCGGTGACCAGCCCCACCTGCCGCGTACGCCGCACACGAGCCAGGGCCAATTGTTGCGGCAAGGCACTGGTGAACTGGTCTTCACCCAGGAAGCCAAAGGGCAGTTGATAGCGACTGACTTGGCCGCCGCTGGTGACATCAATTTCACTGAGCAACACCGGATGCTCCGGGTCGCCAAACCGCACGCCGTAAGCGATGTTCACGCTGTCGATGGCGGTGTCCTTACCGGCGAACCAGCGCCGCTTGGGCAGCCAGGCCGGCAACGAGGTCTGCTCCAGGGTGGTGCGACAAGGTTCTTCGAGCAATTCTTCCATGCGTTTTTTCAGTACCAGAGTGGTGAAGTCAGGGATGCTCTGCGCCGGTTCCACATGCCAACTGGGCATCTGGTTTTCCGCCGCCAGTACAAACCAATAGAAGCCGTAGGGCGCCAGCGTCAGCAGGAAATTCAACTGGCCAATGGGCGGGAAAGCGTTTCCGCCAAGCATCTCCACCGGCACCATTCCCGCGAAGGCAGAGAGGTCCAATTCCGCCGCCTGGGCGCTGCGGGACACGTTGGCCACACACAGGATAATTTCCGTACGGCCGTCTTCCCCGGTGTATTCACGGGTATAGGCCAGGATGCGGCGATTGCTCGGCGAGAGCATTTTCAAACTGCCCCGCCCAAACGCCTTGGATTGCTTGCGCACCGCCAACATGCGCCGATTCCAGTTGAGCAGTGAGTGCGGGTCTTGAGTCTGGGTTTCGACATTGACCGACTGGTAGCCGTACAGCGGGTCCATGATCGGCGGCAGCACCAGGCTGGCCGGATCGGCGCGGGAGAAGCCGCCGTTACGGTCGATGGACCACTGCATCGGCGTGCGCACACCGTCGCGGTCGCCGAGGTAGATGTTATCGCCCATGCCGATTTCATCGCCGTAATACAACGTCGGCGTACCGGGCATCGACAGCAGCAGGCTGTTAAGCAATTCCACGCGACGGCGATCCCGCTCCAGCAACGGTGCCAGACGGCGACGAATCCCCAGGTTGATGCGCGCGCGCCGATCTGCGGCGTAGTAATTCCACAGGTAATCGCGCTCTTTGTCGGTGACCATTTCAAGGGTCAACTCATCGTGGTTGCGCAGGAAGATTGCCCATTGGCAGTTGGCAGGAATCTCCGGGGTCTGGCGCAAAATATCGGTGATGGGGAAGCGATCTTCCTGGGCCAGGGCCATGTACATGCGCGGCATCAGCGGGAAGTGGAACGCCATGTGGCATTCATCGCCGTCGTCGCCCTTCTTGTCACCGAAATACAGCTGAGTGTCTTCCGGCCATTGGTTGGCTTCGGCAAGCAACATGCGGTCCGGGTAGTTGGCGTCGATTTCGGCGCGGATCTGCTTGAGCACATCGTGGGTTTCGGGGAGGTTCTCGTTGTTGGTGCCGTCGCGCTCGATCAAGTACGGGATGGCGTCCAGGCGCAGGCCGTCAATGCCCATGTCCAGCCAGTAACGCATCACCGACAACACGGCCTTCATCACTTGCGGGTTGTCGAAGTTGAGGTCGGGCTGGTGAGAATAGAAACGGTGCCAGAAGTACTGGCCGGCGACCGGGTCCCAAGTCCAGTTGGACTTCTCGGTGTCGAGGAAAATGATGCGCGTGCCATCGTACTTCTGGTCGTCATCGGACCACACATAGAAGTCCCGCGCCGCCGAACCAGGCTTGGCCTTGCGGGCACGCTGGAACCACGGGTGCTGGTCGGAGGTGTGGTTGATCACCAGCTCAGTGATCACCCGCAATCCACGCTTATGGGCCTCGGCGATAAAGCGCTTGGCGTCCGCCAGGGTGCCGTAGTCGCTGTGTACGCCACGGTATTCGGCGATGTCGTAGCCGTCATCGCGGCGAGGCGAGGGATAAAACGGCAATAACCAAATGGTATTCACGCCGAGGTCGGCGATGTAATCGAGCTTGGCGATCAGCCCGGGGAAGTCACCGATGCCGTCGTTGTTGGAGTCAAAAAAGGATTTGACGTGAACCTGGTAGATCACCGCGTCCTTGTACCAGAGCGGGTCTTTGATAAAGGTGGCAGGGTTAGGTTTCTTCGCCATTGGAAACTCCTGAATGACTTAAATTCTGCGGACGCGATGCGATCGTTGTGGGAGTGGGCAAGCCCCCTCCCACAATGGATCTGCGCAAGACTTAGGCAACCGTGATGCGCCAGATTCCAAACGGCATCTGCGGATCAAGGCGTGTCCATTGGGTCTTGCCATACCAGGTCCAGCGATGGCCGTTCATCAGGTCTTCGCCTTGGGTCTGCGCATCATCCGGCAGCCCCAGCTCCCACAGCGGCAACTCAAAATGCGCTTCCTGGGCGTTGAATGGATCGAGGTTGATCGCCACCAGAATGAAGTTACTGCCATCCTCACTGCGCTTGCCGAAGTACAGGATGTTGTCATTCCAGGCGGTGTAGAGCTTTAACCCCAAATGCGTCTGCAACGCCGGATTTTGCCGGCGGATACGGTTCAGCTGGGCAATCTCGGCAATGATGTTGCCGGGCGCGGTGAAGTCCCGTGGGCGGATTTCATACTTCTCCGAGTCCAGGTATTCCTCTTTGCCCGGCACCGGCGCTGATTCACACAGTTCAAAACCGGAATACATGCCCCACAGGCCCGAGCCCATGGTCGCCAGCGCGGCCCGGATCAAAAAGCCTGGGCGGCCGGACTCGTGCAGGAAGGCTGGGTTAATGTCCGGCGTATTGACGAAGAAGTTCGGCCGGTAGCACTCGCGCCACGGCGACTGGTTCAACTGAGTGAAGTACTCGCTCAGTTCAGCCTTGGTATTGCGCCAGGTGAAGTAGGTGTAGCTCTGGGAATAACCGACCTTGCCCAGCCGCGCCATCATCGCAGGCGTGGTGAAGGCTTCAGCCAGGAAGATCACGTCGGGGTACTTTGAACGCACATCGCTGATCAGCCATTGCCAGAACGGCAGCGGTTTGGTGTGGGGGTTGTCGACGCGAAAGGTCTTCACGCCCTCTTCCACCCAGCCCACTACGATGTCGCGCAACTCCGTCCAGAGACTGGGAATCGCGTCCGCCGCATAGAAGTCGACGTTAACGATGTCCTGGTACTTTTTCGGCGGGTTTTCCGCGTATTTGATCGTCCCGTCCGGACGCCAGTTGAACCAACCCGGATGCTGCTTGAGCCACGGGTGATCTTGGGAGCACTGGATGGCAAAGTCCAAGGCGATTTCCAGGCCATGATCGGCGGCAGCCTGGACCAGGCGGCGGAAATCATCGCGACTGCCCAGTTGCGGGTGGATGGCTTCGTGGCCGCCCTCCTCACTGCCAATGGCGTACGGGCTGCCCGGATCGTCGGGGCCGGCGGTGAGGGAATTGTTCTTGCCCTTGCGGTGGCTGCGGCCGATGGGGTGGATCGGCGGGAAGTACAGCACGTCGAAGCCCATGTCATGGATCATCGGCAGGCGTGCGTGCACATCGTTGAAGGTGCCGTGACAGGCCGGATCATCAGTGATCGAGCGCGGAAACAGCTCGTACCAGCTGGCGAATTGCGCCGCTTCACGCTCCACATCGATCGGGTATACGGCACTGATGCTCAAATAGGCGCGGTGATCGGCCTGAGTCATCAAATGTGCACTGTCTTCGTGCAGAAACAGTGCGACCTGCTCGGTTTCCAGCAGGCCGGACAGTTCGTGGTGCAGCAGCATCAAGCGGTCGCGCAGTTCGTTGTCACTGCGTTCGGCGGCCTGCAACACCAGGCTGCGGCCTTCCTGCAACTCCAGGCTGACCGGCACACCGGCCTCGTGCTTTTTGCGCAGCTCGTAGCAAAAACTGGCGAAGGTATCGATCCAGGCTTCGATGCAGTATTCGTGAGGGCCCTGGTCGGTGACGGTAAACGCGCCCTCCCAACCGTTGTTGCCCACATCCGCCATCACCACGCTGTGCCAGCTTTCGTCCTGCAGCGGGCGCCAGCGGATTAATACGGCGAGTTTGTCGTGGCCATCGGCGAACACCTTGCTGGTCACGGTGACCCGCTGGCCCACTGCGGCCTTAACGGCGAATTCACCGCCATCAATCACAGGCATGGTGCTTTCGATTGCAATCCTGGGCAGCAACAGCGCCTGGGACAGCGGCAATAAGGAAACATCTGGAACCTGAGTTTCAGCAGTCATCGAGCATCTTCCCCTTACGCCCTGTGGACGCTCTTTGCTTGATCCGAATTCTGAGACGGCGACGCTCTCCCTGAGCAAGGCCGTAATAGGTCCGAGCCTGAGGCTTGGTCAAAAGTTCAGGTGGATGTTCCGCCATTGAGCGGGGAATCAAATCGCCCAGGCGGTTGTCCACCGGTAGAGCAAAGCACAAAGGAGGCCACACCGATGAATATCCCGATCCCGGCTGAAACCCCTGATCCTAATATCGACAATCCGACCCTGCCGCCCACCGAACCGGAGCCGATTCCAGAAAAAGAGCCGCCCGAAAATGAGCCGCCACCGGTGGAAGAGCCGCCGACAACCATGCCCCCTGTGATCGTCAGTCCTTCTCGAAACGCTTGACGATTTTCGGCATCACGCTGAACACCGCCAAGGCCAGCAACGTACTCAGGACCGCTGTCGATTCCCGGCCCAACCCGGCCGAGACCCCAATCGCAGCGGTCATCCACAGGCCGGCGGCGGTGGTCAGGCCTTTGACATGCCCCTCTTCATCATCCTTGCCTTTGATGATCGTGCCTGCGCCGAGAAAGCCGATCCCCGCGATAACGCCCTGCACCACGCGACTCATAGCATCCGCCTGATTACCTGACATCTGCGGCACCATCACAAACAGCGCGGCGCCCAACGCCACCAGCATGTGGGTCCGTACCCCGGCGGCCTTGCCCTTGCTCTCGCGCTCAAACCCCAGGATGCCGCCGAGTACGGCGGCGATCAGCAGGCGCACGGTGATCTGGGTCAGTTGTTTGGCATCGCCGATATCGGCGAACTCGGCCTGCAGGGTTTGCCACACTTCATGCCACCAAGCGTCCATGGATCCTGTCCTTTAAAGAAGCGGTTAAGTCATGGACAGCGCCTACCGCCAGTCAGTTGCCTTGAACCACGCCACGGCACCATCCCCTAAGGTTCATAGCCGATGAGAAAGGAGTTCGACATGACCCTGCGTATTGAAAACCACCTGTGCTATTTCACGCTCGACGACAATGGCCAGGAACAGAGCGTCCCCGCCACCCGAGTGAAGATATTGACGGACGATGACAAGTCCATGTCCTACGTAGAACTTGCGGGCGAGCGCACCTACATCACCGAAGCTGAAGCAGACGCCTTGACCGTCGAAGGCGCGACAGACGGACGCAACCATGTGAAGGCCACGGAGCCTGGTTCGCTGATTTGATTGATCTGTATCATTACCGCTGAAATGCCCCTGCACCCCAGGCGCGCCGGGGTGCAGCAGATTGTCGCAGAGCTCACCACACGGACCATCTGATCCGCTTTTTATCGCGCTAGCTGAGTCTGTTATGCAAACAGCCCCCGGCCCATAGTTCATCCGCCTGATGGAGGCTGATGAGCGAACGACCATGAGCGAACGAATCCCAACCGTGGAAACCTTTGAGCCCATACACCCAAAGAAGGTGAAGGCCAAATCCAGCGACACCCTGATCCATACCCGCAGCTTCACCGGACTGTTCCGCACCTTGCGCGTAGCCGGTGCCGGCTTTCTGTTCCTGGCATTTTTCGGCACCGTGTGGTTGAACTGGGGCGGGCGCCAAGCCGTGCTGTGGGATCTGGCGGAAAGCAAATTCCATATTTTTGGCGCGACGTTCTGGCCCCAGGATTTCATCCTGCTGTCGGCGCTGCTGATTATCTGCGCCTTCGGCCTGTTCGCGATCACCGTGTTCGCCGGCCGCGTGTGGTGCGGCTATACCTGCCCGCAAAGCTCGTTCACGTGGTTGTTTATGTGGTGCGAAAAGGTCACTGAGGGCGAACGTAACCAACGCATCAAGCTGCAAGCCGCGCCCTGGAGCCTCAACAAACTGGCAAGGCGCTCGGCCAAGCACACGCTGTGGCTGGGCATCAGCGTGCTGACTGGGCTGACCTTTGTCGGCTACTTCACGCCTATCCGCCCGTTGGCCGAGGAACTGCTGACTTGGCAAATGGGGGGCGTGAGCCTGTTCTGGGTACTGTTTTTCACCGCCGCGACCTACATCAATGCCGGTTGGCTGCGTGAGGCGGTGTGCATGCACATGTGTCCGTATGCGCGGTTCCAGAGCGTGATGTTCGATAAAGACACCCTGACCATTTCCTACGACAGCGCCCGTGGCGAGAACCGTGGCCCGCGCAAACGCGAGGTCAAGCCGGCCGATGTCGGCCTGGGTGACTGCATTGACTGCCACCTGTGCGTGCAGGTCTGCCCCACCGGCATTGATATCCGCGATGGCCTGCAAATGGAATGCATCGGCTGCGCGGCCTGCATCGACGCCTGTGATTCGATCATGGACAAAATGGGTTATGCCCGTGGCCTGGTGAGCTATACCAGCGAGCATCAACTGCAAGGCGGCAAAACCCGTCTGCTACGGCCCCGTCTGATCGGCTACAGTGCGGTGCTGCTGGTGATGATTGCCGCGCTGGTAGTCGCACTGGTGGAGCGGCCGATGGTGTCGCTGGACGTGACCAAAGACCGTGGCATGTTCCGCGAGAACGCCCAGGGCCAGATCGAAAACATCTACAGCCTCAAGGTCATCAACAAGACCCAGCAACGCCAGGATTATCGGGTGCAGCTCGTGGAGGCCGACGGCTTCCAACTGCAAGGCAAGACCGAGATCAGCATGGCGCCGGGGGAAATCATAGATGTGCCGGTGTCGGTGGCATTGCTCGCGGAGAAACCCGCGAGCAGTTCTCAGACGTTGCGCTTCAAAGTGATGGATGTAGATGAGCCAGGGATCTATAGCGTTGCCGACAGCCGCTTTGTGGCGCCGTTGAACCGCTGAGATCTATCTAAATCAGTGAGAATCCAATGTGGGAGCGGCTTACCCCCTCCCGGATTGGATCTGCGCTCGTATAAACATTGTTAAGGCCCCTATGAAACGCTACGAAAAATTCGCCGAAGACATTGCCGAACTGATCCGCTCTGGCGTCCTGGGGCCTGGCCAACGTGTGCCGTCGGTGCGCTACGCCAGCCAAACCTACGGCGTCAGCCCGTCCACGGTGTTCCAGGCCTATTACCTGCTGGAACGCCGCGGCCTGATCCGTGCGCGGCCGCGTTCCGGCTACTTCGTCAACACCCATGCGCCGAGCCCGTTCTCTGAGCCGGCGGTGAGCGAGCAGGTGCACGAGTCCACCGAGGTGGATGTCAGCGAGTTGGTGTTTTCCGTGCTCGACTCGATCAAAGACCCCAACACAGTGCCCTTCGGCTCGGCGTTCCCAAGCCCCATGCTGTTCCCGTTGCAACGCCTGGCCCGATCCCTGGCCAGCGCCAGCCGTGAAATGGACCCGCGCCTGGTGGTCACCGACATGTCGCCGGGCAATCCGCAGTTGCGTCGACAAATTGCCCTGCGCTACATGGTCGGCGGCCTGATGCTGCCGATGGAAGAACTGCTGATCACCAATGGCGCCCTGGAAGCCCTGAACTTGTGCCTGCAAGCCGTGACGGAACCGGGCGATCTGGTGGCCATCGAGGCCCCGGCGTTCTATGCCTGCCTGCAAGTGCTGGAACGCCTGAAGCTCAAGGCGGTGGAAATTCCGGTGCACCCGCGCGACGGCATCGACCTCGGCGCCCTGGCCCAAGCCCTGGCGCGCTATCCGATCAAGGCCTGCTGGACCATGACCAGTTTCCAGAACCCCATGGGCGCAACGTTGCCGGAAGAAAAGAAGCAGGCACTGGTTGAGCTGTTGCGCAGTCACCAGGTGCCGCTGATTGAGGACGATGTGTACGCCGAGCTGTATTACGGGCAACAGGCGCCCAAGCCGGCCAAAGCCTTCGACACCGAAGGACTGGTGATGCACTGCGGTTCCTTTGCCAAGAGCCTGGCGCCCGGCTACCGCGTCGGCTGGGTCGCCGCGGGGCGCTATGCGCAAAAGGTCGAACGTCTCAAGCTGATGACCTCGCTGTGCCCGTCAATGCCGGCCCAGGCGGCGATTGCCGACTACCTGCAACATGGCGGCTATGACCGCCACCTGCGCAAATTGCGTTATGCCCTGGAAGAACAACAAAGCGCCATGCTCGCCGCCATCGCTCGGTATTTCCCGGCGCAAACCCGCGTCAGCCAGCCGGCCGGAGGGTATTTCCTGTGGCTGGAATTGCCGGAACAAACGGACTCATTGAAGTTGTTCCAGATGGCGCTGGCGCAAGGCATCAGCATTGCACCGGGGCCGATTTTTTCGGCGACCCAGCGCTTCAGAAACTGTATTCGCCTGAACTATGGCAGCCCGTGGACCGAGGCCTCGGAGAAGGCGATGGAGACGTTGGGGCGGATTGTGCGGTCGTTTTGAGGGAGGGGGCTTGCTCCCGATGGCGCCCGCACAGACGCTACCGACTCAACGGCCGCCACCCAAATCTAAAAAAGTCCCGGTGGCATACGACGCCTTATCCGACAACAACCAGATAATCGCTTCCGCCACTTCATCCGGCCGCCCTCCACGGGCCATGGGAATGCCGGACTCCAGCTTGCTGACCCGATCCGGATCGCCGCTGAGGGCGTGGAAGTCGGTAAAGATATAGCCGGGGCGTACTGCGTTGACGCGGATACCCTCACCTGCCACTTCTTTGGACAGGCCGATGGTGAAGGTGTCGAGGGCGCCCTTGGAGGCTGCATAGTCCACGTATTCACCCGGCGAGCCCAGGCGCGCCGCCACCGAGGACACGTTGACGATGCTGCCACCCTGCCCGCCATGTTTGGGCGACATGCGCAACACCGCGTGCTTGGCACACAGGATCGGCCCCAGCACATTGGTCCTCATGATGTTAAGGATGCGGAATTCGGACATCTCATCGACCCGAGACTTGTGCGCCACGGTGCCGGCATTGTTGACCAGGGCGGTCACGCGGCCCAACTCGGCGTCGACGCGATGAAACAACGCAATCACTTCATCTTCGATGCTGACATCAGCTCGCACAGCAATCGCCTGGGCACCCAGGCCACGGACCTGTTCCAGAACGCCCAGGGCGGCTTTTTCATCGGAGCGGTAGTTGATGCAGATGCGATAGCCTTCGCGCGCCGCCAGCAGTGCCGTTTCGGCGCCAATACCGCGACTGCCCCCGGTGATGATGACAACTTTGTCCATGCGTACGGTCTCCTGATCCAACCTGGCGTTAGGGTTGGATCCGATACTAACCGTCAGGCACTGTTTTTGTCAGGCGCCTGTGCGTCCTCGGCCCGCAGAATATCCGCCATGAAACCATCGGCCGGCAGCGGATGCCCCAGCAAGTAACCCTGCAGGGAGTTACAGCCCAGCCGCGTGAGGAAACTCTGCTGCACGTCCGTTTCCACGCCTTCGGCGACAATCCGCAATCCCAAGGCCTGGCCGAGGGCAACGATGGCCGAAACGATGGCGGCGTCGTCGCTGTCGTGCTCAAGGTCGCGCACAAAACCGCGGTCGATCTTCAACTCGTTGGCCGGCAGCCGCTTGAGGTACATCAGGCTGGAATAGCCGGTGCCGAAGTCATCGATGGACAGGTCGACGCCCATGTCCGAGAGCTGCTGCAACACCGTCATACTCGCGTCGGCATCGCTCATGGCGGTGGTTTCGGTGATCTCCAGGGTCAGGCTGTTGGCCGGCAACTGATGACGATCAAGGGCGTCGGCCACACTCTTGACCAGCCCCGCATGGCAGAACTGCAACGCCGACAGGTTCACGGCGATGCGCCAATGCTCATAACCCAGCGCGTACCACACGCTCATCTGACGGCAGGCCTCATTAAGCACCCATTCGCCGATGGGAATGATCAAGCCAGTCTTTTCCGCCAGTTCGATAAAGGTGGCCGGCAACAACAGACCCTGCTGCGGATGCTCCCAGCGCACCAGCGCTTCGGCGCCCACCGCAATACCACTGACCGCATCGAACTTGGGTTGGTAGTACAAGCGAAATTGCTCTTGGTCGAGGGCGTTGCGCAGGTCCTGCAACAACTGCAATTGCTTGCGCGCATTGGTGTTCATCGACACGTCGAAAAAGCTGTAGCCGTTCTTGCCCATGCCCTTGGCGTGGTACATCGCGGCGTCGGCGTTCATCAACAATTCCTGGGGGTTGCCACCGTTACCTGGGAACACAGCGATGCCGATACTGGCCGAGATTTTCAGCTCATGCTCGGCCACCTGGAATGAGCGGTTGATCAGCCCGACCTGCCGCTCGGCCAAGCGCAGGGCATCGTCTGGCTGGCTCAGTTGCACCAACAGCACAAATTCATCACCGCCGATGCGCGCCAGGGTGTCGTGGCCGCGCAAGTCTTCGCGCAGGCGTAGGCCGACTTCGCGCAGCAACTGGTCGCCCATGTGATGGCCAAAGGCATCGTTGACTGGCTTGAAGCCATCCAGGTCGATAAACATCAAGGCGAAGCAACCGCCCTGCTCGTTAACCGCCTGTATGGCCTGTTGAATCCGATCGGCCAGCAACGTGCGGTTAGGCAGACCGGTGAGCATGTCATGCAGGGCCAGGTGGGTCAGTTCCTGATTGGCCAGGCTGAGGGAATCGGCGAGCACAGCGGTGCGGGCCTCCAGCCGTGCGTCGAGCAACGAGGTCAGCAACGCGATGGCAAGCACCGCCAGGGTGGTGACCAGCACCAGGTTGTCCAGGCCCTTGCCGGTCAAGCCGTCCAACGCGGCAGCGCAGTAGCTGTCATCGGCAAAGCGTGCCGCGGCCATTCCGGTGTAATGCATACCGACGATGGCAAACCCCATCACCACCGCCGCCCCGCCGCGTGCCAGGCGTACATACGGCGTGTTGCGCCGCAGGTTGAAAGCTATCTGCAAAGCGGCGCCCGAGGCCACGACCGCTATTAACAGAGAAGCTCCAAACAAGGTGGGGTCGTAGTCGATACCGGGGGTCATGCGCATCGCGGCCATGCCGGTGTAATGCATGGTGGCAATGCCGGTGCCCATGACCAGCGCGCCAAACACCAATTGCCAGGCGGGCAAGCGCGGTTGGCTGACCAGCCATAAGGCAAAGCCACTGGACATCACCGCGATCAACAACGACAGCGCAGTAATGCCGATATCGAAGCCCAAGGCAAACGGCAGGCGCAGGGCCAACATGCCGATGAAGTGCATCGACCAGACACCCACGCCCATGGCCAATGCCCCGCCGGCCATCCACAAATAAACCGCGCGGCCCTTGGCGGTCGCAATGCGGCCGGTCAGGTCCAGCGCGGTATAAGAGGCCAGGATCGCGACGCACAGGGAGATAACGACGAGGGAGGTTGAATAACTACCGATGAGCATGGGATTTCTCGCGGGCAACAGTTTTGAGACGTCCGTGCCAGGGTGGCAAAGCGCGCGATTGTAGCGAGATTAATTCTGGTGCAGGTGATTAATTATCATAGGGCCATCACCTGTAATTTGACGTCAAACTACTGGCCAGGTCCGGAGTGGTCTATAGCTCGTGTGCGACGTCACCTGCGTATCAAAGGCAGTGTGTCGCTTCAGTGTTGGCGGGTCTCGGGATAACAAAAACTAAAAATTTTAGAAGATTGTTACCCCTTTTCCAGTATAGACGCCCGTATTTAGAAATCGGGTTTAACACAAACTCCCAGCATCCTGCACTCCATAAAAATAAAATTTTTATTCCGTAAGGATATATAAAACTGTCATATCTTACAGGTGACTTTCATGCTGAGAGCGATAAACTTTACTCCACATGACATTCGGAGTTTCAGAAATGGCCATCATCGCACTTCTATACCCTAATAACACTGAGAATACTGGCCACCTGAAAGGCACTCAATGTATTCGAGACAAAGGCGGCGAAATCAAGTCTTATAGAATCGAAAACATCGGAGATGCTCAAGCAGTGACCGATATAACACCCTATGTAGAGCGAAAAATTGCTGAACGCGGCACTTTCCCCATTGACGATGGCGAGTACGTAGTAAGCACTCATCTATGTTATGACAAACAAATATGTTATGAAAAACAAAAAATATATGAAGTCTGGGGGAGAATCGACGCTTTCGAGGACACGGTCATTACCTATCATTTTCCCGGTGGAAAAGAATACCAATTAACCGACGGAGATAACCGAGTATTGAAATTTCGAGTCGCTTGTAAAGTTGACCAAATTCTAAAATACCTACCACGGTACACAAAAATAATTCTGGAATACAAAGGTCGCTCTACAACAGAATTTGGGAGTTTGATATCGTATAACCATGACTCTTTAGAGCTGCATGTTGAGAACAACTCCAAGTCATACAAATTTGCTGATTTAATATCTCTCAGAGCCATTTAACTCAGGTTGGCAAACAATGATGAGTGAGCCGAACAAAGAGCCCTTTCGTTCGGCTATCGCGCGTTGGCCTGTTGATCTTCGCTCAGCAACTACAGACTCAATTGGCTAAGACCGCACCAAGTGCGCGCAACGAGTCCTGACCACGTAGCATTATTCCCCCTCACGCCTACTCGGCTATTGACGTCTGCCCATCCCAACCGCCCCCCAAAGCGGCAATCAGTTGCACGCTGGCTACCAACCGGCTCTGCAGCAGCGTTAACACCGTGCGTTCATTGCTGAGTGCGGTCGCCTGTACCGTCACCACATCCAGGTAGGCAATCAACCCCGCCTTGTACTGGTTCTGAGTCAAGCGCAGGGATTCGCGCGCCGCTTCCAGCGCTTCGTTACTGACCACCGCCTCGTCTTCCAGCACCTTGAGTTGCACCATGTAGTTTTCCACTTCACGGAAGCCGTCGAGCACCGTCTGGCGATACTTGGCCACGGTTTCGTCGTAGGACGCCACAGTGCGGTCGACTTCCGCCGAGCGCTGGCCGCCGTCGAACAAGGTCATGGCCAGCTTCGGGCCCACTGACCAGAAGCGGTTTGGCAGGCTGATCCAGTCAGCGTACGTGCTGCTGGAATAACCACCGGCCAGGCTTAGGCTCAAGTCCGGGTAGTAGGCGGCCTTGGCCACGCCAATATTGGCGTTGGCAGCGATCACCGAGCGCTCGGCCGAGGCGATGTCCGGGCGGCGCTCCAGTAACTGCGACGGCAGGCTCACCGGAATCTGTGGCAGTGCCGGGATGTCCGTGCTCACGGCCAGGTTGAAGTTGGCCGGCGCTTCACCGATCAATACCGCAATGGCGTTTTCCAGCTGCGCACGCTGCCAGATCAGGTCGATCAGACTCGCCTGGGTACTCTTGAGCTGGGTTTGCGCCTGGGCCACCGCATCCTTGCCGGAGACACCCGCGCGGTATTGGTTTTCGGTCATTTGCAGGGAGCGCTGGTAAGTGTCCAGCGTGGCTTGCAGCAAGCGGGTCTGTTCGTCCATCACGCGCAATTGCAGGTAGCTCTGCACCAGTTCCGATTGCTGACTCAAGCGCATGGCCGCCAAGTCCGCCGAGCTGGCTTCGGCGCTGGCTTCATTGGCTTCCAGACCACGGCGCAATTTGCCCCAGATGTCGGCTTCCCAGCTCACGCCCAATTGCGCGTTGAGGGTGTCGCGAATACCACTGCTGGAACTGCTGAGACTCGCGCTGCTGCTGCCGGTGCCCTGGCTGGCGCGGGTTTTACCGGCGCTCAGGTCGACAGTCGGGTAAAACGCCCCGCGCGAACTGCGCACCAGAGCCTGGGCCTGGCGAAAACGCGCCTCGGCCTGTGCCACCGTCTGGTTAGCCGTATTCAGGCGCACCACCAGGTCGTTGAGCTGGCGGTCGCCGTACAACTCCCACCAGGCGCCACGGGCCAAGGAATCACTCGGCGTGGCCTGACGCCAGCCCTGGGCCTCCTTGAATTGCACGGGTTCGATAACATCCGGGCGCTTGTAGTCCGGGCCGACGGCGCAGGCGCTGAGCAATACGCCGCAAAGCACCAGGCTCGCGACACGGGAACCGCGGGTCATGGCCAATTTGGCAAAGGTTGAATCGGTCATAGCGCAGTGTCCAGGGCAGCATCGGTACGCACGCCGCGCCATTTATTGAAACGATGGCGCGCGCGGTCGAGATAAAGGTAAACCACCGGGGTGGTGTAAAGGGTCAGGACCTGGCTGAAGACCAGGCCGCCAATGATGGTCAGGCCCAGGGGGCGACGCATTTCGGCGCCGTCGCCAGCGCCGAGCAGCAAGGGCAAGGCACCGAGGATGGCCGCCAGCGTGGTCATCAGGATCGGCCGCAGACGCAACAGGCAAGCGCTGCGAATCGACTCTAAGGGGCCCAGGCCGTCGTTACGCTCTAGTTGCAGGGCCAGATCGATCATCAGGATTGCGTTTTTCTTCACCACGCCGATCAGCAGGAACAGCCCCAGCAAGGAGATCAGGCTGAACTCGCCCCCTGTCAGGTAGATCGCGAGCATGGCGCCGACGCCGGCCGACGGCAGGGTCGAGAGGATCGTCAGCGGGTGAATGTAGCTCTCATACAGAATGCCCAACACCAGGTACACCGCCACGAGCGCGCCGAGGATCATGAACGGCTGGCCTTTCTGGGTGGCTGCGAAGGCATCGGCAGTGCCGGCCATCTTGGCGATCACGTCCTCGGGCAAACCGACCTTGGCAATCGCCCGTTCGATGGCGGCCGTGCCCTGCTCCACCGTCACCCCTTCGGCCATGTCGAAGGCGATGTTTTCCGAGGCGAACTGGCCTTCGTGACTGACCCGGTCATCGGCCAGGCTGTTCTCGTAATGGGCAATGGTCGACAGCGGCACCCGCGCGCCATCGGCGGTAATCACCTGCATCTGGTTGAGGGTGATCGGGTCCTGGGCGTATTTGGGGTTGACCTCCATGACCACCTGATACTGGTTAAGGCTGTCGTAGATCGTAGAAATCTGCCGTTGGCTGTAGGCGTTGTTCAACACCCCGGTGACCATGTCCATGTCGATGCCCAGGCGCTTGGCCTGGTCGCGGTCGACAATCAGCGTGACCTGGGCTGCGCCCCGGCCTTCACGGGCGTCGATGGCGGTGAGTTGCGGCAGTTCACGCAACGCAGCGACGACTTTCGGGTACCACAGGCGCAATGCGGCCAGATCACCGCTTTGCAGGATGTAGGAGTACTGCGCGCTGGTCTGGTCGCGGCTGCCGCCAAATTGCAGGTCTTGGTCAGCCATCAGGAACAGGCGCCCGCCCGGCACCAGCGGCACTTCCTTGCGCAGGCGCTCAATCACCGCCTGGGCAGAAATCTTGCGTTCGCTGATCGGCTTGAGGCGTACCAGCATTACCGCGTTGTTGGTGCCGTTGTTGCCGCCGATAAAGCCCGCCACGCTGAGCACCGCCGGGTCCTTGAGCACCGCCTTGCGGAAAGTCTCCATCTTCGGCTGCATCACGCTGAACGACAGCCCGTCATCGCCGCGCACAAAGCCGATTAACTGGCCGGTGTCCTGCTGGGGCATAAAGGTTTTCGGCACCACCACGTACAACGCCACGTTCATGCCGATGGTCAGCAACAAGCTGAGCAAGGTCAGGCGTCGATGGCGCAGTACCCAGTCCAGACTGGTGGCATAACCGGCAACCATCCGGTCGTTGATCCTCTGGCTCCAACGCTGCAAACCGGTCATCCGGTCTTTGACGTGGGGCTTGAGCCAGCGAGCGCAGAGCATGGGGGTCAAGGTCAGCGAGACAATCAACGACACAATGATCGCTGCGGACAAGGTGATGGAAAACTCGCGGAACAGGTTGGTGACAATCCCGCCCATAAACAGAATGGACAAGAACACCGCCACCAGCGACACGTTCATCGACAGCAAGGTAAAGCCGACTTCCTGGGCGCCCAAGTACGCCGCCTTCATGGGCGGCACACCATCGTCGATATGCCGGGAAATGTTCTCCAGCACCACAATGGCATCGTCCACCACCAGGCCGGTGGCCAGGATCAACGCCATCAGCGAAAAGTTGTTCAGCGAGAACCCATACAAGTACATCACCGCGAAAGTGCCCACCAGCGACACCGGCACCGCCAGGGTCGGGATCAGCGAGGCGCGGAAGTTACCTAGGAACAGGTAAACCACCAGAATCACCAGCCCCACGGCAATCAGCAGGGTCATCTCGGCTTCGTGCAAGGTGGCGGTGATGACCGGCGAGCGGTCCATGGCCAGGCTGAGCTTGACGCTGGACGGCAGCACCGCCTGCAACGCTGGCAGTTGAGCCTTGATCTGTCGGACGGTCTCGATGATGTTGGCGCCGGACTGGCGGTTGATCACCAACAGCACCGCCGGCTCGTTGTTGAAGAAGCCGCTGTTGTAGCGGTCTTCAACGCCGTCGCTAATCTTCGCCACATCCGACAGGCGCAAGGCCGCGCCATTCTGGTAGCGAATCAGCAGCGGCTCGTAGTCCTTGGCTTTTTCCAACTGGTCATTGGCCTGGATCTGCCAGTTGCGCTCGCTGTCTTCCAGCGACCCCTTGGGCCGCCGCTGGTTGGCGTTGGCAATGGTGTTGCGCACATCGTCCAGGGCCACGCCGTACTGGTCGAGGGCCTTGGGCTCCAGCTCGATGCGCACCGCTGGCAGGGAACTGCCGCCGATCTGCACTTCGCCCACACCCGGCACTTGGGACAGGCTCTGGGACAGGATGGTCGAGGCCAGGTCGTAGAGCTGGCCCTTTTGCAACACGTCCGAGGTCAGCGACAGCACCATGATCGGCGCCTGGGACGGGTTGATTTTCTTGTAGGTAGGCATGCTGCGCATGCCGCTGGGCAGCAGGTTGCGTGACGCGTTGATCGCCGCCTGCACTTCACGCGCCGCGCCGTTGATATCACGGTCGGAGTCAAACGCCAGGATCACTCGGGTAGAGCCCTGGCTCGACGAACTGCTCATGGTGGTGATGCCGGCAATCGCGCCAAAGGAGCGCTCCAGCGGCGTGGCCACGGTCGAGGCCATCACCTCGGGGCTGGCACCCGGCAAGCTGGCCGAGACCACGATCACCGGGAAGTCGATCTGCGGCAGCGGCGAGACCGGCAACAGGTTAAAGCTCACCCCGCCCAGCAGCATGATCGCCAGGCTCAGCAGCAGGGTCGCTACCGGTCGGCGGATGAAAGGTCCGGACAGGTTCATGACTCAACCGGCTCCAGGCTTTGCGGCTCTTTGCGCCAGCGACGACCCAGGCGATCGAAATACAGGTAGATCACCGGTGTGGTGAACAGCGTCAACACCTGGCTCACCAGCAGGCCGCCGACCATCACCAAACCCAGCGGCTGGCGCAATTCAGCACCGGAGCCGGTGGCCAGCATCAGCGGAACCGCACCGAACAGCGCGGCCAGGGTGGTCATCAGGATTGGCCGGAAGCGCAACAGCGCGGCCTGGTAGATCGCGGTCTGTGGGTCGAGACCCTGGTTGCGTTCGGCGTCGAGGGCGAAGTCGATCATCATGATCGCGTTCTTTTTCACGATACCGATCAGCAGGATGATGCCGATGATCGCGATCATGCCCAGGTCATTACCACTGAGCAGCAGGGCCAGCAATGCCCCCACCGCCGCCGAAGGCAAGGTCGACAGGATGGTGATCGGGTGGATATAGCTCTCGTAGAGCACGCCGAGCACGATGTACATGGTGACCACCGCCGCCAGGATCAGCAGCAAGGTGCTCGACAGCGAGGCTTCGAACGCCTGGGCTGCACCCTGGAACTGGGTCTGCACGCCCACGGGCATGCCGATGTCTTTCTGCGCCTGGTTGATCAGCTCCACGCCCTTGCCCAGCGCCACGCCGGGAGCAAGGTTGAACGACATCATCACGGCCGGAAACTGGCCGATATGGGCAATGGCCAACTGCGCCTGACGCTGTTCCACACGGGCCAGGCTCGACAGCCGTACTTGGCCGCCGTCGGTGGTTTTCACATGGATCTGGTTCAGTGCATCCGGGCCGAGGGTCTCACCGGACTGGGCCTGCAACACCACGCGGTATTGGCTGGCCTGGGTGTAGATGGTGGAAATCTGGCGTTGGCCGAAGGCGTCGTACAGCGCGTCGGTGATGGTTGACACACTGACGCCCAGGCGGGATGCCGCATCGCGGTCGATCACCAGGTACACCTGCAGGCCTTTGTCCTGCAGGTCGCTGGCGACGTCGGTAAGCTCCGGCAACTGGCCGAGGGCGTGCACCAGCTTGTCACTCCACAGCGCCAGCAACTCAGAGTCCGGGGAGGACATGCTGAATTGGTACTGGGTGCGGCTCACACGGTCTTCGATGGTCAGGTCCTGCACCGGCTGCATAAACAGGCGGATACCCACCAACTTGTCGATTTCCGGTTGCAGACGCGTGATGACCTGGGCTGCGCTCAAGTCGCGCTGGCCGTGGGCCTTGAGGTTGATCAGCAAGCGTCCGCTGTTGAGGGTCGCGTTATCGCCATCCACACCGATGTAGGACGACAGGCTTTCCACCGCCGGATCCGCCAGGATGATTTTGGCCAACGCCTGCTGGCGCTGACTCATGGCCGCAAAGGAAATCGACTGCGGCGCCTCGGAAATACCCTGGATCACCCCCGTGTCCTGCACTGGGAAAAAGCCCTTGGGCACCACCAGGTACAGCACCACGGTAAGACCCAACGTGGCGATGGCCACCAGCAGGGTCAGCGGCTGGTGCTTGAGCACCCACTGTAACTTGCGCCCGTAGGCTTCGATCATCCAGTCGATCCAGGCGCCGCTGGCCTTGTAGAAGCGGCCCTGTTCTGCCTCTTTCGGCTCACGCTTGAGCAACCGCGCGCACATCATCGGCGTGAGGGTCAGGGACACTACCAGGGAAATCAGGATCGCCACCGCCAGGGTGATGGCAAATTCGCGGAACAGACGCCCCACCACATCGGCCATGAACAGCAGCGGAATCAGCACCGCGATCAACGAAAGGGTCAGGGAAATCAGGGTGAAACCAATCTGCTTGGCGCCCTTGAGGGCAGCGGCCAGGGGGGTCTCGCCTTCTTCGATGTAACGGGAGATGTTCTCCAGCATCACGATGGCATCGTCCACCACAAACCCGGTGGCGATGGTCAAGGCCATCAGCGTGAGGTTGTTGATGGAGAACCCAGCCAGGTACATCACGCCGAAGGTGCCCACCAGAGACAACGGTACGGCGATGGACGGAATAATCGTGGCGCTGACGCGGCGCAGGAACAGGAAGGTCACCATCACCACCAGGGCAATTGCGATCAGCAATTCATGTTGTACGTCCTTGACCGAGGCGCGGATGGTCTGGGTGCGGTCGGTGAGGACGGTGACGTCGAGGCCGGCAGGCAGATTGTCGGTGATGCTCGGCAGCAACGCCTTGATGCGGTCCACCACCTCAATGACGTTGGCACCCGGCTGGCGCTGGATGTTCAGCAGCACCGCCTGGTTTTCATTGGCCCAAGCCGCGAGGCGCTCGTTTTCGGCGCCGTCGACGATCTGTGCCACATCTTTAAGGCGCAACGGCGCGCCATTGTTGTAGGCCAGGATCAGTTCGGCGTATTGCTGGGGCGAGACCAACTGGTCGTTGGCGTCGAGCATCGACACCCGGGTCGGGCCGTCGAAGTTACCCTTGGGTTGGTTGACGTTGGACGCCGCGATCAAGGTGCGCACATCCGACAAGTTCAGGCCATTAGCCGCCAGGGCTTCGGGGTTGACCTTGATCCGCACGGCCTGACGCTGGCCACCAGCGATGCTGACCATGCCGACGCCACTGATCTGGGCAATTTTCTGCGCCATGCGCGTGTCGACCAAGTCATTGAGCTTGGGCAGCAGCATGGTCTTGGAGCTGATAGCCAGGGTCAGCACCGGGGTATCCGCCGGGTTGACCTTGTTGTACACCGGCGGCGCCGGCAGGTCCTTGGGCAGCAAATTGGTGGCGGCGTTGATCGCGGCCTGCACCTGTTGCTCGGCGACATCCATATTAATGTCGAGGTTAAAACGCAGGGTCAGTACCGAAGCGCCGCCGGAACTGGTGGACGCCATCTGGGTCAAGCCGGGCATCTGCCCGAACTGGCGCTCAAGGGGCGCGGTAACCGCGCTGGTCATCACGTCGGGGCTGGCGCCGGGGTAGAGGGTCATCACCCGAATGGTCGGGTAATCCACCTGGGGCAAAGCCGAGACCGGCAGCAAGCGGTACGCGATGATGCCGGCCAGGACAATGGCCAGCATGCTCAGCGTGGTGGCGACCGGGCGAAGGATAAACAGCCGCGACAGGTTCATGCGCCGACCTTTTGCGCCTTGCCAGCGTCAGCGCCGGTCTCCCCTTTCGCTGCCGGTTTGCCTTGCAGGTGCTCAGTCGGGGTGGTCGGGACTTCAGTGCTGTCGTTGACCACTTCGATTTCGCTGCCTTCCTTGAGGCGGTCGGTGCCTTCCAGCACCACACGGTCGCCAGCGACCAAGCCTTCCTTGATCACGGTGTTTTCACCGTCGGTATCACCGACCACAAGGGGCTGTACCTTGACCTTCTTGTCGCCATCAAGCTTGTAGACAAAGGTGCCAGCATTGCCGAACTGAATCGCGGCGGACGGCGCCAGCACCACGTTGTGCAGGGTGTCGGCCAGCAGGTGCACGTTGACGAACTGGTTGGGGAACAGCGCTTTGTCCTTGTTATCGAAACGCGCCTTGAATTTCAGAGTGCCGGTGGTGACGTCGATCTGGTTGTCCAGGCTCTGCAACACGCCGACGGCCTGCTGTTTCACGTCGCCACGGTCCCAGGCTTCCACGGGCAGTTTGTTGCCAGCGTGGTAACGGGCGAGCACGGTTTCCAGGGTGTTTTCCGGCAGGGTAAAGGCCACGCTGATCGGCTGGGTCTGGGTGATCACGGCCAGGGCGGTGGTGTCGTTGGCGGCCACCAGGTTGCCGACGTCGAGCTGGCGCAAGCCGACGCGACCGGCGATCGGCGCGCGGATCTTGGTGAATTCAAGGTTGAGCTTGGCGTCGTCCACCGCGCCCTGATTGGTCTTGACCGTGCCTTGGTATTGCAGGACCAGCGCTTCGGCGGTGTCCAGGGTCTGCTTGGCGATACTGTCCTGGGCATACAACCCACGATAGCGTTCCACATCGACCTGGGCATTTTTCAGCTGGGCCTGGTTCTGCATCAGCGTGCCCTGGGCCTGGAGCAAGGCGTTCTGGTAGCTGCGCGGGTCAATCTCGGCCAGCAGATCACCGGCCTTGACCATCTGCCCTTCTTCAAAGGCGATCTTCATCAATTCCCCGCCCACCCGGCTGCGTACATTAATGGTGTTGAGCGCAGTAACAGTACCCAATGCCTTGTAGTACACCGGAAACTCTCCCAACACCGCCGGCGCCACGCGCACCGGTATCGGGCCCGTGGAACCGCCGAAACCAGGGCGTGCCATGCCGGTTTTGCTGGTGTGCCCGGCCGGTGCGTCTTTTTGGGCCGCGCCGCCGGGCCAGAATTTCCAGCACAGACCGGCGATAACCAGCAGCACAAGCAGGCCGAACAGCCAACGACGGGAGTTGCGGGGGGAGGATTGCATGGAATGATCAACCATTGGGCGCGAGAGCTTCTTCTTTGGGAGGCTGAAAGATAAGCACTGGGGCGCATTAAGAAAAGCGCCTTTACCGGCTATTTACCTTGGGCTTACAACTTTTAACGTCTGGGTCTAGTCCGTCGGCTATTTGCCTAAACGTCTGAAGCACAAATGAAAACGGCCTGGACTAGGCCAGGCCGCAATCATGTATCACGCGTGTTACTGCAAAACGACAGCATCCACGCAAACAGTTACTTCAGAACAGCCAGAACAGCTTCGTAGTTTGGTTCTTCAGCGATTTCAGAAACCAGTTGGGTGTGCAGGACGTTGTTGTTTTCGTCCAGAACCACCACGGCGCGGGCTGTCAGGCCGCGCAGCGGGCCATCAGCGATTGCCACGCCAAAGTCCTGAGCGAAAGCAGGATCGCGGAAATCCGACAGGTTCTTCACGTTTTCTAGGCCTTCGGAGCCGCAGAAGCGTGCTTGGGCGAATGGCAGGTCGGTGGAGATGCACAGTACAACGGTGTTGTTCAGTTCGTTGGCCTGGGCGTTGAACTTGCGAACCGACGTCGCGCAAGTCGGGGTATCAACGCTTGGGAAGATGTTCAGCACTTTGCGCTTGCCGGCGAAGGTCGCCAGGGTTGCGTCCGACAGGTCGTTGGCAGTCAGGATGAAGTCTGGAGCCTGGGTGCCGACTTGCGGCAATTCGCCTTCAACCTTGACCGCGTTGCCTTTAAGGGTGACTTGAGCCATGAACAGAATCCTTATGCTGGGTTTAGTTAAACGAATTCGAGAGGCGGAAGTTAACCACAAAGTGCCGTGCCTACCTACCGCCAGACACAAATTGTCATGCCCACAGGTTGTGGTTTAATTGCGCGCTTTTCGCCTGCCCTTAAAGGAAACCGTCGTCGATGAATCCGCCTGCCACCAAAGTTCTGGTCATTGGTTATGTCTGGCCGGAGCCGCGTTCTTCGGCCGCTGGCGGGCATATGATGCAGATTCTTGAGACCTTTCTTACGCAAGGTTGGGACATTACCTTCAGCAGCCCTGCTGCACTCGGCGAGCACAAAGCCGACCTGCTCGCCCTGGGCATTGCCGAATGCGCCATCGAGCTCAATAACAGCAGTTTCGACGACTTTATCCGCGAGCTTGCTCCGGATATCGTGCTGTTCGATCGTTTTATGATGGAAGAGCAGTTCGGCTGGCGCGTGGAGAAGTGTTGCCCCGACGCATTGCGCGTGCTGGAAACCTGCGACCTGCAAAGCCTGCGCGACGCCCGCCAGCAACGGCTCAAGAACCACCTTAAGAGCCATCCCGACAGCGACGACTTCAGCGCTCTGTTTGCGCCCGCCCTGGAAGATGAGTTCCAACTGATGGCCGACACCGACGTGGCCAAGCGCGAGATCGCGGCGATTTACCGCTGTGACATCAACCTGATGATCTCCGACGTGGAAATGCGCCTGCTGACCGAGCAGTTCAAGGTGCCGGCCGCCCTGCTCCACTGGTGCCCGCTGATGCTGGAGCCCGTGACCGAAACCTTCGTCCCGTTTGACGACCGCGCGCATTTCCTCAGCATCGGCAACTTCCGTCACGCGCCCAATTGGGACGCTGTGCTGTGGATGAAGAACAGCCTGTGGCCGCTGATTCGACAACAATTACCCGGCGCGCAGCTGCATATCTACGGCGCTTACACCCCACCCAAGGCCACCGCCCTGCATAACCCGGCCCAGGGCTTTCATGTGATGAACTGGGCTGAAGATGCGCTACAGGTAATGAGCGCTGCACGCATCTGCCTGGCCCCCCTGCGCTTCGGCGCGGGCATCAAGGGCAAACTGGCGGACGCGATGCTGTGCGGTACGCCGAGCATCAGCACGCCGATCGGCGCCGAGGCCATGGGCGATGAGCAACCATGGCCCGGCATGATCGAAACCAGCGCGCCTGCCTTGGCCGCCGCTGCCGTGGCTTTGTACCAGGACCGCGAGCGCTGGACCCAGGCCCGGGAAGACGGCCGCCAGTTGATTGCCCGCCGCTATGACCAGAACGTCCACGGGCCTGCGCTGGTGGAATGCCTGGAGCACTGCCGTCGCCACCTCGCCGCCCATCGCCGCGACAACTTTACCGGCAGCATGCTGCGCCATCACGCCCACAAAAGTACCCAGTACATGTCCCAGTGGATCGAGGCAAAAAACCGCGTGCTGTAAACACCGACGCTGGCAGGGTCGCGCGCAAGGGGGCATTATTCGGGTCGCAACCAACAATAAAAGCGACGGCAGCATGACCCGAGCAGCGCGAATCACCGACCCTTCCTACGAGCTGATGGACGATCACAATGGTCTGTCCATCATCTATCGCCAGCATGGTTTCCCCTGTCCGCTGGTGCGCTGGCATTTCCACAAGGAATACGAACTGCACCTGATCGTCGCCAGCTCGGGCAAGGTTTTTATCGGCGACTACATCGGTAATTTCTACCCTGAAAGCCTCTTCCTCACCGGCCCCAACCTGCCCCATAACTGGATCAGCCAGGTGGAAGAAGACGAGGTGGTGCCCAAGCGCGACATGCTGGTGAACTTCACCGATGAATTACTGGAAAACGGCAGCCATATCTTCACCGAGCTGAAAACCCTCACCCCACTGCTGGACCGCGCCCAGTACGGCATCGAGTTTCGTTGCAGAAAGACCATTGCCCAAGCCATGACCCTGATGCAACGCATCGAGGACGCCCAGGGTATGGCGCGCCTGGGGCACTTCTTTATCTTGCTGGAAGTGTTGAGTACCTGTGAGGACTACCAACTGCTGTCCGGCGTGACCACGCCGCAACTGGCCGATGAACACAGCATCGACCGTACCAACCGGGCGGTGGATTACATCTTCGCCCACTACGCACGGGAGTTGCCGCTGGAGGAAGTGGCGGAACACTTGGGCATGAAGCCCACGTATTTTTCCCGGGTGTTCAAGCAGGCCACCGGGCGCACATTTATCGAATTCGTCAACAGACTGCGCATCAGCAAGTCATGCGAGTTACTGGCAGATGGCGACAAGGCCGTCACCGATGTGTGCTTTGAGTCGGGTTTCAACAATATCTCCAACTTCAACCGACGTTTTCAGCAGCTTAAAGGCATGACCCCTTCCCACTACCGGCGCCTGGCGGTGCAACGGCTGACCGAGCAAAACCTGGCTTGATGGTTTCAAAGGCTGTGTGACCGAGTGCAAAAAAGTATCAGTCCAAGTGCTCCCAAGGATTTGTCACAACCCCATTTGAAGGCTGTAATCAACGCACACTCTTCCTGACTCCTCGTAGGAAGACACAACAACAATAACTGTCCTTCTGTAGCCCCTGGGCGCGGAAATGGAGTGCGCGATGAAGTTCACAGCAAAAGCACTGCTTGTCTCCACCTGCATGACAACCTGCATGACCCTCAGCGCCGTCAGCTTTGGCGCGCAGACCCTGACCATTGCCACCGTCAACAACAGCGACATGATCCGCATGCAAAAGCTCTCGAAGACCTTCGAGGCCGAGCATCCAGAGATCAAGCTGAATTGGGTGGTGCTCGAAGAAAACGTGCTGCGCCAACGCCTGACCACCGACATCGCCACCCAAGGCGGACAGTTCGACGTGCTGACCATTGGCATGTACGAAGCCGCACTCTGGGGCGCCAAAGGCTGGCTGGAACCGATGAAGGATCTTCCGGCTTCCTACGACCTCGACGACGTTTTCCCTTCTGTGCGTGACGGTTTGTCCGTCAAAGGCTCGCTGTACGCCCTGCCGTTCTACGCTGAAAGCTCGATCACGTATTACCGCACCGACCTGTTCAAGGACGCCGGGCTGACCATGCCCGAGCATCCGACCTGGACCCAGATCGGCGAATTCGCGGCCAAACTCACCGACAAAACCAAAGAGCAATACGGCCTGTGCCTGCGCGGCAAAGCCGGTTGGGGTGAAAACATGGCGCTGATCACCACCCTGGCCAACGGCTATGGCGCGCGGTGGTTCGATGAAAAGTGGCAGCCTGAATTCAACGGCCCCGAATGGAAAGACGCGCTTAACTTCTACGTCGACAACATGAAGAAATCCGGCCCGCCGGGTGCGTCCAGCAACGGTTTCAACGAAAACCTGGCGCTGTTCAACAGCGGCAAGTGTGCAATTTGGGTCGACGCCAGCGTGGCCGGCTCGTTTGTCACCGACAAGTCCCAGAGCAAGGTGGCCGACAGCGTAGGCTTCACCTTCGCGCCCCACGAGAAGACCGACAAAGGCACTTCGTGGCTGTACTCCTGGTCCCTGGCGATCCCGACCAGCTCCAAGGCCAAGGACGCCGCCAAGGTGTTCACCAGTTGGGCAACCTCCAAGGAATATGGCGCATTGGTCGCCAAGACCGACGGCGTGGCCAACGTACCGCCTGGCACCCGCAAGTCGACCTACAGCGACGAGTACATGAAGGCTGCACCGTTCGCCAAGGTGACCTTGGAATCGCTGAAAGTCGCCGACCCGACCAAACCGACGCTCAAGCCGGTGCCGTATATCGGTATCCAGTTGGTGACCATTCCTGAGTTCCAGGCGATTGGTACCCAGGTTGGCAAGTTCTTCTCAGGTGCGCTGACCGGTCAGCAAACGGTCGATGCTGCACTGACCGCCGCGCAGACCACCACCGAGCGTGAAATGAAGCGGGCGGGTTACCCCAAATAACCCGGGTCTCACCACAGTCAAATGTGGGAGGGGGCTTGCTCCCGATAGCCATCTACCAGTTGATGATTCAGTGACTGATACACCGCTATCGGGGGCAAGCCCTCTCCCATGCTGACCGCATTCCGATCCTTGCTTCGCAATGGCCTTGATTATCATGAATACAACACCCAAAAACCGCCTGGCCAACCCCGGCTGGTTCCTCGTCACGCCCTCGGTCGCCATGCTGTTGCTTTGGATGATCGTGCCCCTGGGCATGACCCTGTACTTTTCCCTGATCCGCTACAACCTGCTCTACCCCGGCGAAAACCAATTCGTGGGGCTGGAGAACTTCACCTACTTCATCACCGACTCGGGCTTCTTGCCCGGTGCCTCCAACACCCTGTTGCTGGTAGGTAGCGTATTGCTGATCAGCGTGGTGTTCGGCGTGCTGATCAGCGCGCTGCTGGAAGCCAGTGAATTCTTCGGTCGCGGCCTGGTGCGGGTGTTGCTGATTTCTCCGTTCTTCATCATGCCCACCGTCGGTGCGCTGATCTGGAAGAACCTGATTTTTCACCCGGTGTCGGGAATCCTCGCTGCCGTGTGGAAGTTCTTTGGCGCAGAACCTGTTGATTGGCTGGCGCACTACCCGCTGCTGTCGATCATCATCATTGTGTCGTGGCAATGGCTGCCCTTCGCGATCCTGCTGCTGATGACCGCCATGCAGTCCCTCGACCAGGAACAAAAGGAAGCGGCACGTCTGGACGGTGCCGGCGCCATTGCGATTTTCTGGCACCTGACCCTGCCCCACCTGGCCCGCCCGATTGCCGTGGTGGTGATGATCGAAACGATCTTCCTGCTCTCGGTATTCGCCGAAATCTTCACCACCACCAACGGTGGCCCCGGCTACGCGTCGACCAACCTGGCCTACCTGATCTACAACCAGGCGCTGGTGCAATTCGACGTGGGCATGGCCTCGGCCGGCGGCTTGATTGCCGTGGTCATCGCCAATATCGCGGCGATCATCCTGGTGCGGATGATCGGCAAAAACCTGACTGACAAGCCTTGAGGGCCGCGCCATGACGCTTCAACAATCCCGCCGCCTGCAAAGCCTGTTGCTCGGCACGTTGGCCTGGGCCATCGCGATCCTGATTTTCTTCCCGATCTTCTGGATGGTGCTGACCAGCTTCAAGACCGAAATCGATGCGTTCGCCACGCCGCCGCAGTTCATCTTCACGCCGACGCTGGAGAACTACCTGCACATCAACGAGCGCAGCAACTACTTCAGCTATGCCTGGAACTCGGTGCTGATTTCCTTCAGCGCTACCGCCCTGTGCCTGCTGATCTCGGTGCCGGCGGCCTACTCCATGGCGTTCTACGAAACCAAGCGCACCAAGGGCACGCTGCTGTGGATGCTGTCCACCAAGATGCTGCCGCCGGTAGGCGTGCTGATGCCGATCTACCTGCTGGCCAAGAGTTTTGGCCTGCTGGATACGCGCATTGCGCTGATCATCATCTACACCCTGATCAACCTGCCGATCGTGGTCTGGATGGTTTACACCTACTTCAAAGACATCCCCAAAGACATCCTCGAAGCCGCACGCCTGGACGGCGCCACCCTCTGGCAGGAAATGGTCCGGGTACTGCTGCCGATCGCCAAGGGCGGCCTCGCTTCCACGGTGTTGCTGTCGCTGATCCTGTGTTGGAACGAGGCGTTCTGGTCGCTGAACCTGACCTCATCGAACGCGGCGCCGTTGACCGCGCTGATCGCCTCCTACTCCAGCCCCGAAGGTTTGTTCTGGGCCAAATTGTCGGCCGTCTCGACCCTCGCCTGTGCGCCGATCCTGATCTTTGGCTGGATCAGCCAGAAACAGCTGGTGCGCGGTTTGTCCTTCGGCGCAGTTAAATAATAATTTCTAGCGGAGGGCCCATCATGGCCAACCTCAAAATCAAGAATTTGCAAAAAGGCTTCGAAGGTTTCTCGATCATCAAAGGCATCGACCTGGAAGTGAACGACAAGGAGTTCGTGGTCTTCGTCGGCCCGTCGGGCTGCGGTAAGTCCACCCTGCTGCGCCTGATCGCCGGCCTGGAAGAAGTTACCGAAGGCACCATCGAACTCGATGGCCGCGACATCACCGAAGTGACCCCGGCCAAGCGCGACCTGGCGATGGTGTTCCAGACTTACGCGCTGTATCCGCATATGAGCGTGCGCAAAAACATGTCGTTTGCCCTGGACCTGGCCGGCGTCGACAAGAAGCTGGTGGAGAGCAAGGTCAACGAAGCGGCGCGCATCCTCGAACTGGGCCCGCTGCTGGAGCGCAAGCCCAAGCAACTCTCCGGTGGCCAGCGTCAGCGCGTAGCGATTGGCCGCGCCATTGTGCGCAACCCGAAGATCTTCCTGTTCGACGAACCGCTGTCCAACCTCGACGCTGCCCTGCGTGTGCAAATGCGCCTGGAGCTGGCGCGCCTGCATAAAGAACTGCAGGCGACCATGATCTACGTGACCCACGACCAGGTCGAGGCCATGACCCTGGCTGACAAGGTGGTGGTCTTGAACAGCGGCCGTATCGAGCAGGTGGGTTCGCCGCTGGAGCTGTATCACCAACCCGCGAACCTGTTTGTGGCGGGCTTTCTTGGCACGCCGAAAATGGGCTTCCTCAAGGGCAAGGTCACGCGTGTCGAGTCCCAGACCTGCGAAGTGCAACTGGACGCCGGCACCTTGATCAACCTGCCGCTCAGTGGTCCGACCTTGAGCGTCGGCAGCGCGGTCACCCTGGGCATTCGTCCGGAGCACCTGGAAATCGCGTCGCCTGGCCAAACCACCCTGACCGTCACCGCCGACGTCGGCGAACGCCTGGGCAGTGACACCTTCTGCCACGTCAACACCGCCAACGGCGAGCCGTTGACCATGCGCATCCGCGGCGACATGGCCAGCCAGTACGGTGAAACCCTGCACCTGCACCTGGACCCGGCGCACTGCCATCTGTTCGACACCGATGGCGTGGCCGTGGCCCGTCCACTGCGCGCTGCCGCCTGATTTCGCGAGTATTACGTTATGAAATTGAACACACAGAACCTCACGCAACTGGCTGAGCAGGTGAAAATCCCGGCCTACGCCATTGCCGACACCCGTCAGGGCATCGCCCATATCGGCGTCGGCGGCTTCCACCGCGCGCACCAGGCGTATTACACCGATGCGCTGATGAACACCGGTGAAGGCCTGGACTGGAGCATCTGCGGCGTCGGACTGCGGGCCGAGGACCGCAAAGCCCGCGACGACCTGGCCGGCCAGGACTACCTGTTCAGCCTGTATGAACTGGGCGACACCGACGACACCGAAGTGCGCGTAATCGGTGCCATCAGCGACATGCTGCTGGCCGAAGACAGCGCCCAAGCCCTGATCGACAAGCTCGCCAGCCCTGAAATCCGCATCGTCTCGCTGACCATCACCGAGGGCGGTTACTGCATCGACGACAGCAACGGCGAGTTCATGGCCCACCTGCCGCAGATCCAGCATGACCTGGCGCACCCCGCAGCGCCGAAAACCGTGTTCGGTTTTATCTGCGCGGCGCTGACCCAACGCCGCGCCGCCGGCATTCCCGCGTTCACCGTGATGTCCTGCGATAACCTGCCCCACAACGGCGCCGTCACGCGCAAGGCATTGCTGGCGTTTGCCGCCCTGCACAATGCCGAGTTGCATGACTGGATCGAGGCCAATGTGAGCTTCCCGAATGCCATGGTCGACCGCATCACCCCCATGACCAGCACCGCCCACCGCCTGCAATTGCACGATGAACACGGCATTGACGATGCCTGGCCAGTGGTGTGCGAACCCTTCGTGCAGTGGGTGCTGGAAGACAAATTCGTCAACGGCCGCCCGGCGTGGGAAAAGGTCGGCGTGCAGTTCACCGACGATGTGACGCCCTATGAAGAGATGAAGATCGGTTTGCTCAACGGCAGCCACCTGGCACTGACCTACCTGGGGTTTCTCAAGGGTTATCGGTTTGTGCACGAGACCATGAACGACCCGCTGTTCGTAGCCTACATGCGTGCCTACATGGACCTCGACGTCACGCCAAACCTCGCGCCGGTACCGGGCATCGACCTGACCGACTACAAGCAGACGCTGGTGGATCGCTTCTCCAACCAGGCGATTGCCGACCAGTTGGAGCGCGTGTGTTCGGACGGCTCGTCGAAGTTTCCCAAGTTCACCGTGCCGACCATTAATCATCTGATTGCCGATGGGCGTGAAACAGAGCGCGCGGCGCTGGTCGTCGCAGCCTGGGCCTTGTATTTGAAGGGCGTGGATGAGAATGGGGTGAGCTACAAAATCCCCGATCCGCGGGCGGAATTCTGCCAGGGGTTGGTGACTGACGATGCGCTGATCAGCAAACGCCTACTGGGCGTAGAAGAGATTTTTGGCACGGCTATTCCCAACTCGCCGGCGTTTGTGGCAGCGTTCGAGCGGTGCTATGAGAGTCTGCGTGATAACGGCGTCACCACTACCCTGAAGCACCTCCTGAAGAAACCGGTTTAAATGTGAGAAGGGGCTTGCCCCCGATGAGGGTGTGTCAGTGAAATATCCTTCACTGACCCACTGCCATCGGGGGCAAGCCCCCTCCCACACTGGACCGGGTTGCCAATCCAAAAAAAATAACACTGCTGAGCACACCATCATGACCCAGCAAAACCTGTTCCTCGGCATCGACTGCGGCACCCAAGGCACCAAAGCCATCGTCCTCGACGCCTCCAGCGGCAAGGTGCTGGGCCTGGGCGCCGCCGCGCACACGTTGATCAGCGGCGCCAATGGCCGTCGCGAACAGCACACCCAGGAATGGCTGGACGCCTTTACCGAAGCCACCCACCGCGCCCTGCAACAGGCTGGCGTGGACGGCCAGGACATCCTTGGTATCGGCGTTTCCGGCCAGCAGCACGGGCTGGTACTGCTGGATGACCAAGGCCAGGTCTTGCGCCCGGCCAAGCTGTGGTGCGACACCGAAACCGCGCCGGAGAACGACCGCCTGCTGCAACATCTGGGCGGCGAAAGCGGTTCACTCGAACGGCTGGGCGTGGCCATCGCACCGGGCTACACCGTGTCCAAGCTGCTCTGGACCCGCGAACAACACCCGGACATCTTCAAGCAAATCGCCCATATCCTGCTGCCCCACGACTACCTCAATTACTGGCTCACCGGCCGTGCCGTCGCAGAATACGGCGATGCGTCCGGCACCGGCTATTTCAACGTGCGCAGCCGTGACTGGGATGTGGCACTGCTCAAGCACATCGACCCCAGTGGTCGCCTGGAACAAGCCTTACCGCAACTGATCGAAGCCGATCAAACCGTGGGCAGCATCCTGCCTGCCATCGCCGAGCGCCTGGGCATCAACCCCAACGCCATCGTCGCCAGCGGCGGCGGCGATAACATGATGGGCGCCATCGGCACCGGTAATATCGCGCCCGGCGTGATCACCATGAGCCTGGGCTCATCGGGTACCGTCTATGCGTTTTCGGACCAACCCAACGTCAGCCCCCAAGCGTCGGTCGCCACATTCTGCTCATCCAGCGGCGGCTGGTTGCCGTTGATCTGCACGATGAACCTGACCAACGCCACAGGCGTGATACGCGAGCTGTTCGAACTCGACCTCAACGCGTTCAACAGCCTGGTCGAGCAAGCGCCGATTGGCGCCGACGGCGTCAGCATGCTGCCGTTCCTCAACGGCGAACGCGTACCCGCCCTGCCCCACGCCACTGGCAGCCTGCACGGCCTGACCATGACCAACCTGACACGCGCCAACCTGTGCCGCGCCGTGGTTGAAGGCACCACCTTCGGCCTGCGTTACGGGCTGGACCTGCTGCGCCAGACCGGCCTGCAAAGCCAGAGTATCCGCCTGATCGGCGGCGGCTCGAAAAGCCCCGTGTGGCGGCAGATGGTCGCCGATATCATGAACACCGAAGTGATCTGCACCGAACAAAGCGAAGCCGCCGCCCTCGGCGCGGCGATCCAGGCTGCGTGGAGCCAGTCCGGCGAATCCCTGGCCAGCCTCTGCGACAAATGCGTGAGCGTCGACCCGGCCAGCCGTACCCTGCCGGTGGCGGCCCATGTCAGCGCCTATCAACTGGCTTACGAACGCTATCAACAGCACGTGGCAACCCTTTAAGAGCGAACGACTATGTATCTGGTATGTGGTGAAGCGCTGTTCGATTTTTTCAGCGAGGAAGATGCCAGCGGGCAGGCCTCCAAGGTCAACTACAAGGCGATTGCGGGTGGCTCACCGTTCAACGTCGCGGTGGGATTACGCCGCTTGGGCATCGAGGCCGGGTTGTTCGGCGGCCTGTCCACCGATTTCCTCGGCCGACGCTTATTGCAGGTGCTGAAAGATGAAGGCGTCAGCGAGCAGTTCCTGGTGGAATTCGCCGCGCCGACCACCCTGTCCATGGTCGCTGTGGGTGCCAATGGTTCACCGCAGTACAACTTCCGGGGTGAGGGCTGTGCGGACCGGCTGCTGCAAGCCGAGCATCTGCCGGTACTCGGTGATGACGTGCGTGGGCTGCATATCGGCTCGTTCTCCCTGGTGGTGCAACCGATTGGCGACACCCTGCTGGCCCTGGTACAGCGCGAAAGCGGCAAGCGCCTGATCAGCCTCGACCCCAACGTGCGCCTCAACCCGCAACCCGACATCCAGCTGTGGCGTGACCGCGTCGCCGAGCTGGTCAAACATGCCGACCTGATCAAGGTCAGCGATGAAGACCTGCACCTGCTGTACCCCGACCAGTCGCCGGAAAGCGTGCTGCAAGGCTGGTTGCAACACCGTTGCCAGTTGGTATTCCTCACCCGTGGCGGCGACGGCGCCAGTGTGTTCAGCCGCCAACATGGCACCTGGTCGCAACCTGCGGTCAAGGTGGTGATGGCCGACACCGTGGGCGCCGGCGATACCTTCCAGGCTGCGTTGATTGCCTGGCTGACCGAGCAGCAGTTGGATTCGGTCGACGGCCTGCAACAACTCACCCGCGCGCAGATTGACGCCATGCTCGGCTTCGCGATTCGCGCGGCGGCAATGACCTGCACCAAAACCGGCCCGGACCTGCCGTATCGTAAACAGTTGGGCTGAACACCCGGTTTCATGAAGGTTTTGTCAGCCAGGCCTCGATTAATCGATGGTTAATCCCGCAAGCCGACAGTGAAGTCGAACCCACTTGCGGAGCACCTTCATGAAACTACGTACTTTACTGTGTGGCGGCGCGCTGGCACTGGCAGCCGTCTCGGGCCTGGCCCAGGCCGACAACCAGAAACCCGTGCCTTACCAATACGGCATGCCGCTTAACATCAAGCATGTGATCGCCATGAACGAAGCGCCGACCAATGACTGCAAAGTCATCGACGCCGATATCAAGTTCGTGGACAAGGCTGGGAAAGTCGAAGATGTGGGCTATCGGAAGCTGTCCGACGCGTGCAGCTTCCAGAATTGAGCGTTGCACTGTCACACAGCAAGCCCGCGTAGATAGGCGTATTCTTGCGGGCTTGTCCCAAGGCCGAAAGGAATCGCCATGCCGTTCAGTTTTCGTACCCTCGCCACCACAACCGCCCTGCTGTGCTTTGCCCTCGCACTGGTCTGGGGGTTACGCCCCGATCTGCTGCTCGGGATGTGGGGAGTGAATTCTTCAGACGCCACAGGCCTGGTCGCCCGCCGCAGCGCCGCGCTGTTCCTGGCCATCGGCATCATGTTTTACCGGGCCCGCCATGCGCCGCCTTCGGACACGCGTCGCGCCATGACCAGTGGCTTTGCCATCGGTTGCCTGGTGCTGGCTGTGCTGGGCTTGAGTGAGTGGTTCAATGGAAACGCCGGGCCGGGGATCTTCCTGGCCGTGGCGACCGAAACCGTATTGGGCCTGGCGTTTATCCAAGCCCACAGGTCTTCGGTGGTTCACCCTCAGGCGTCTGCCTAGTAATAGGCTCGACCTCCCGCTCTTTGCAGGGCGGGTGCAGGGGTATTTTTCAGATCTTCACGCAACCCGGCGATCAGGTTGCAAATCGCTCGACTGCTGTCGAGTTTGTCCGTCTTGATGCCTTTGACCTCCAAATCCACCCGGTCACGGTCGCGATCGTCATAGATCTTGATCGTCAGCGAAGCATCTTCGGCTTTGGTGCATTCGCACCGTTTGGGCAGGAAACTTCCTTCAATAATGCTGCGAAGCTCTAATTCCGAAAGCATGGCCAACCTCTCCTTTTTTGAGACTGCCAACAGAGTCTTATGGGTGTGGCAGACGCCTGCCTGCCGCGTCTTGCCGACCTTGGAAGACGTTTCAACTACCAGCCTACTCGGCAAAATACGCGTGCGTTGTAACCATTCCTCATAAGGAACGCGCAAGTTTATATAACTTAAACAGGTCCACGTCCGTAGTGTTTATAACATCGTCGAACAGCCACGATTAAACGTTTAACCCTGCACTTCGTGTGCGTATGCCGTCACTCTTTCAGCAACATGTCGCAAACTATCAAAGTTGATATTCGCCCCGGAATTCACTGCCACCAGTGTCTGCCCATGCACGCCTCGTTGCGCCACGTACTTGCGAATGCCCGCCACCGCCAACGCGCCAGAGGGTTCGGTGATGGAACGGGTGTCGTCGTAGATCAGCTTGATGGCGCTGCACAGTTCGTCATTGCTCACGGTGATCACTTCGTCCACCCACTCCCGGCAGATTTCAAAACCGTAGGCGCCGATCTGCGCTACGGCGGTACCGTCGGCAAACCCGTCGACGCTCGGCAACACCACCCGCTCACCGGCGCGCAGGGCGGCCAGCAGGCAACTGGAGCCTTCGGGCTCGACACCGACGATGCGCACCTCAGGCCGCAGGTATTTGACGTAGGCCGCGATACCTGCGATCAGACCGCCGCCACCCACCGGCACGAAGATGGCGTCCAACGGGCCCTGTTGCTGGCGCAGGATTTCCATGGCCACGGTGCCCTGGCCGGCGATCACGTCCAGATCATCGAAGGGCGAAACGAACGTGCATCCGGATGTCTCGGCCAGTTGCAGCGCATGGGCCAGGGCAAACGGGAAACTCTCCCCGTGCAACACCGCTTCGGCGCCTCGGGAGCGCACGCCTAACACCTTCAACTCGGGCGTGCTGCACGGCATGACGATCCGCGCCTTGATCCCCAACTCCTTCGCCGCCAGTGCCACGCCTTGCGCATGGTTCCCCGCCGATGCGGTCACCACACCGCGCGCCTTTTGCTCGGCGGTGAGCTGCACCAGCTTGTTGTAGGCGCCGCGAATCTTGAAGGAAAAGGTCGGTTGCAGGTCTTCGCGCTTGAGCAGCACCTGGTTACCCAGCAGCGCCGACAATGCCGGCGCGGCTTGCAGGGGCGTACGCAACGCCAGGTCATAGACCGGGGCAGCGAGGATCTTTTTTACATAGTGTTCAAGCAATGCCGTATCAGCGGTGTGGGGGACGGGGCACGTGCTCATGGGTGTCTCCTGGTTTTCAAGGGCCCTGGAGACGGAAAAACAAAACCCGCCTCTAAGGCGGGTTTGGGTGCAGCCGTGTGCTATCCCGCCAAATGAGGAATGGCGGTAATAATGCTTGGCTGGCTGCGGAAGGTTTGAAATGTCATGTCACGAAATTAACCGGGCGTCACCGGGCAAGTCAATGGCCAAGCGCCATTTAGCGTTTGGGGGTTTACGATAGATATACGAAACATATACGCTTTGTATATCAACTTTTAAACAGTGAACCCCATGGGCATCGTCAAAATCACCGACCAACTGCATGAACAACTCCGCTTGGCCAGCGCGGCCATGGACCGCTCCATCAACGCCCAGGCCGAGTTCTGGATCAAGATCGGCCTGCTCGCCGAACTCAACCCCAACCTGCCGTACAACGAGCTGATCAACAAACTGTTGCTGGACAAACCCGACCTGATCCGGGGGCGCAGCTGATGATCAAGACTGCCGCTCAACTGGCTGTGATGCGCGAATCCGGGCGCCTGCTGGCTCAAGTGTTTGACATGCTCGACGGGTTTGTCACCGCCGGCCGTTCCACCCTTGAGCTGGACGCCGCCGTCGAAGCCTTCATTCGTAACGACCTTAAAGCCCGCCCCGCCAGCCTCGGGCAATACGACTACCCCTTCTCCATCAACACCTCAATCAACGAAGTGGTGTGCCATGGCATGCCCAGCGCCAAGGAGATCCTCAAGGACGGCGACATCATCAACATCGACATCACCCTGGAAAAAGGTGGCTTTATCGCCGACTCCAGCAAGATGTACATGATTGGCAACGTCGCCCCCAAGGCGCGGCGCCTGGTGGAAATGACCTTTGAGGCGATGTGGGCCGGGATCCGCCAGGTCAAGCCCGGCGCACGCCTCGGTGATATCGGCCACGCGATCCAGAGCCACGCCCAGGCCAACGGCTACAGCGTGGTGCGTGAATACTGCGGCCACGGTATCGGCAAGCAGATGCATGAAGAACCGCAAATCCTGCACTTCGGCCGACCCGGCACCGGGCTGGAACTGCGCGAAGGCATGGTGTTTACCATCGAACCGATGCTCAACCAGGGCAGTTCCAAGGTGCGCAGCCTGAAAGATGGCTGGACGGTGGTGACCAAGGACAACAGCCTGTCGGCGCAGTGGGAGCATACGGTGGCGGTGACGGCGGATGGCTTTGAAGTGCTGACCTTGCAAACACAGCCAGGCGAATAACCTGTGGCGAGCGGGCTTGTCGAAGAAGTATTCCCTCGCCCCCCTTACATCGTCGCGCCCGCCATCCGTTTGAGCGCCAGTACCATCAAGCCGGCGCCCAACCCCATCGCTGCCAGGAACAATGGGTACGACACCCACCACGGCGTACCCGCGGTCATCATGCTGAACTCCGACATACCGCCAATGCTGGCGATCAGGTTGAGCGGCAAGAACACCACGTTGATCAGCGTCAGCTTGCGCAACAGGTTGTTCATGCTGTTGTTCATCAGGTTGCCGCGCGCATCGATCAGCCCGGAAAACACGTTGGAATAGATCTCCGCCTGTTTGTAGCACTGGTGGTTCTCGATGATCAGGTCATCGATAAGGCCGAGAATTTCAGCACTGAAGTGCTCTTTTTCCCCATGGTTACGCAGCCGCGACAGCACGGCGCCGTTGCTGTGCAGCGCGTTGATGTAATAGATCAGGCTTTCGCTGAGGCTGAACATCTGCATCAGGTGATGGTTGCTCATGGACGCGTTGAACTGCTGCTGCAACTCCCGTGCAACCAGCTTGATCACCTTGAGGTGGCCCAGGTAGTGGTGGATGTTGTTGAGCAACAGGTCGAGCAATACGTCCAGCGGCGTGTGCAACGGCCGGCGCTGGCCCAGGCCACTCAGTGGGGTCTCATCAGTGGCGATCACCAGCAGGCGGCCGGGTGAAAACAGCAGGCCGCACGACGCCACTTCGAACACCAGGTTGCCACCACCGGAATAGTTCTCCGGGCGCTTCCAGATCAGGAACAGGTTGTCGGGATGAAACTCGATGCGTGAGACTTCGTCCGGGTCGAGCGCCGACGCCAACGCGTGCTCGTCGAGCTTGTGGTGATCGCGCAGCCACTCGCGCTCGGCCAGGTCGGGGTTGTTGAACAACAGGATAGGGGCCGCATCGCTATCCCCGCTGCGCAGCTTTCCACCGTTCAGTTCAAAGCGCTGGATCATCGCGCGTCACCACACCTGGCCCTGGCGTTTCAGCTCCAGGCGCCGCACAAACTCTTCCAGCACCAGGCTGTACAGGTCGTCCTGCAAGTAGGCATCTTCGATGCCCGCATCGAGGTTGGGGTTGTCGTTGACCTCGATCACTACCACCTTGTCGCCGGACTGCTTGAGGTCCACACCGTACAGGCCGTCGCCGATCAGGTTGGCGGTCTTCACCGCCAGTTCCACCACCGCCTTGGGCGCTTCATGGACGGCCAGGGTGCGGCATTCGCCGTTGATGGCCTGGCCGATGGCCTTGTGGTTATAGATCTGCCAATGGCCCTTGGACATGAAGTACTGGCAAGCGAAGATCGGTTTGCGGTTGAGTACGCCGATGCGCCAGTCGTACTCGGTGTAGAAGAATTCCTGGGCCAGCAGCAGCACCGAATGCTCGAATAACTCGGCAGTGGCCTTGAGCAAGGCTTCCTGGCTTTCGACCTTGATCACGCCACGGGAGAAACACCCGTCGGGAATCTTCAACACCAGCGGAAACCCGAGGCGCTCGCCGACCCGTTCGAAATCTTCCGGTCGCTCCTTGTAGAGAATCTCGGTGGCGGGCATGCCCAGCTGATGGCTGTTGAGCAAGTCGGTGAGGTAGACCTTGTTGGTGCAGCGCAGGATCGACGCGGGGTCGTCCATCACCACCAGGCCTTCGCTTTCGGCTTTTTTGGCAAAGCGGTAGGTATGGTTGTCAACGCTGGTGGTCTCGCGGATCAGCAAGGCGTCGTATTCGGCCAGCCGCGCGTAGTCCTTGCGCTCGATCAGCTCCACATCGATGCCCAGGCCCTTGCCCACGCGGATGAAGTTCTCCAGGGCACGGGCGTTGGAGGGTGGCAGCTGCTCCTCTGGATCGTGCAGGATTGCCAGGTCATAACGGGCCAGGCGCCGCGAACGGGGTTGGCGCCAGATCTTGCGGCTGAAGTTATCAAGGGCATGGGCGAACTGATCTTCCTGATCGTCACGCAACTTGTGCAATACGCCGGATTTCACCCCTTCGATATGCCAACCGTTATTCTTTCTGAATTCAACCAAGAGGATCGGACACGGGAATGTTTCAAACAACTGGCGGGCCAATTCCTGCAACGGTTCTATATTGGTCCTGCCGAAGTAAAGTGTCAGGGTAAACCCTTCGGTATTACTGTAGAGATGATGACTCAAGGCTTTATCAAGGGTTTTATCCAGGTCATCCAGCGCCAGGCCGTACAGCGACTTCTTAGTCAATTCACTGATGGTGCGCACCGAAGGAATCACCTTGTGTCCGCGCGCTTCGGCCAGCAACGAGCAGTAGTAGCCGTGCCCCAGGTACTTGTAGCTGCGGCACAGATTGATCACCTGCACACGCTTGCCAGTCTCGTTTTGCCGTGTTTGCTCAAGGTATTCCTGGGCGGTGACGATGTCTTCGCTGGGAAAGTAGGAGGCCCAATCTTCCTTGCGCTCAACAATAATCACCACTTGACTGTTACTTCGAGGCGACGCAGAAAAAAAGCCCTTCGAAGTTATTGTCGCCGCGACAATTTGCTCGGATACTTCACGCCAATGACCTTGTACCGCCGACATAATATTTGATCCGCTTTAGAGAACTCGACCTTTTCTATTAAGCACGATCTTTTAGGGAAGTCCCGTTTCGTTACGCAACTTTTACGGCGGTTATATGGCTCTTTTCTCTCGCGTTGCATTACCCGGTGATGTACCGGCATTGGTCGCATTGGAACAACAGTGTTTCACCAGTGACCGGCTCTCATCGCGCAGTTTTCACTGGATGATCAGCCGCGCCCACGGCCAGTTGCTGGTGGCGGAACAGGACGGGCAGTTGCTCGGTTATGCGCTAGTGCTGTTTCGTCGTGGCAGCGCGTTCGCACGCTTGTATTCCATCGCCATTGCCGCCCACGCACGCGGCCTCGGGCTGGGCAGGCAGTTGCTCAGCCATGTCGAGGCCTGCGGGGTGACGCACGGGTGCGCGCACCTGCGCCTGGAGGTGCGCACCGACAACCCCGGCGCCCTTGCGCTGTATGAGCGCAATGGCTACCGGCGCTTCGCCCAGGTCAACGACTACTACGCAGACCACACTCCGGCCCTGCGCCTGGAAAAAACCTTGGTCAGGCCACCTGCTTGATCCCGGCCTTGGCTTCCAGCTCGCGTACCAGCGGCAATACGCGTTTGCCGAAGTACTCCACTTCTTCCTGGAAGTGCAGGAAGCCCGCCAGCACCAGGTCCACGCCTACGGCCTTGAGTGCAACGATGCGCTCGGCGATCTGCTGCGGAGTGCCGATCAGGTTGGTCTTGAAGCCATCGTTGTACTGCACCAGGTCTTCAAAGCTGGACTTGGCCCAGTTGCCCTCGCCTTCGGGTGACGCCTTGCCTGCTTGCTTGGCCGCGTCGCCAAAGGCATTCACGGCTTCCGGGTCGGCCTTATCGATGATCTCTGCGAGCACGGCGCGGGCTTCTTCCTCGGTGTCGCGGGCGATGATGAATGCATTCACGCCGACTTTGACCGAGTGGTTATTTGCGGCAGCCTTGGTGCGAATGTCATCGACCTGGGCCTTGATGCCTTCCGGGGTGTTGCCGTTGGTGAAATACCAATCCGACACCCGCGCCGCCATGTCCCGCGCGGCCCGTGAACTGCCGCCCTGGAACACTTCCGGCTGGCCCAGCGGCTTGGGTTTGAGGGTGTAGTTGTTGAAACGGTAGAAGTCGCCCTTGAAGGTAAAGTCGTCCTGGGTCCAGATGCCTTTGAGGGCGCGGATAAATTCCTCGGAACGGCGATAGCGCTCGTCGTGTTCCAGCCAGTGTTCGCCGATGGCCTGGAACTCGCCCTTGAACCAGCCACTGACGATGTTCACCGCAATGCGGCCGTTGGTGAGTTGGTCGATGGTCGCCAGTTGCTTGGCCGCCAGCGCCGGCTGCCAAGGGCCGGGAAGGATCGCGGCGATGACCTTGAGCTTGGTGGTCGCCGCCAGCAGCGCATGGCTGAACGCCACGGATTCATGCTGGTTCTCGGCGCCGTAGCCAGCGGTGAAGCGGATCTGGGTCAGGCCGTATTCGAAGCCGGCTTCTTCGGCCAATTGCGCCAATTTACGGTTGTAGTCGATGCCCCAGTGGGTGCGTTGTTCGATCTTACTGACCACCAGCCCACCGCTGACGTTGGGCACCCAATAGGCAAATTTCACGGCTTGCTGACTCATCGAACGGTACCTCGTGCAAAAGGGATGTATCGAGGCTTGAGCAGCAAGCGTGCCAGTCAGTGGCAAAGGCCCATGCCATGGGCGTTGCGCCCAAAAAAACGCCCCCGGCGGGCGTGCACGCACATGTCATGGATCACGCCGGTTTGTCGGAATGCTGTTGCTGGAGCAACAGTAATCAACGCAAATCCCCCGTAAACATTGGGCCACGAACCCGGCACGGACTGTGCAATCCCCCTTGCATTGACCACTGCCCCGGAGCCTTGCCCATGACCGAACATCACGTCATTAACCCGCTGTCCATCGGCGTCGATTACCCCACCTTGGCCGCGCGCTTCCGGCCGATCTTCCAGCGCATCGCCGACGGTGCGGTGCAGCGCGAACTCAGCCGTACCCTGCCCCATGAGCCGATCCAATGGCTCAAGGAGGCCGGTTTCGGCGCGGTGCGCGTACCGGTGGAATATGGCGGTGGCGGTGCTTCGCTGCCGCAACTGTTCGAACTGCTGATCGAACTGGCCGAAGCCGACTCCAACGTACCCCAGGCCCTGCGCGGGCATTTCGCCTTTGCCGAGGACCGCCTGAACGCGCCGCCGAGTGCCGGCCGGGACCTGTGGTTCAAGCGGTTTGTCGACGGCGATATCGTCGGCTGCGCCTGGACTGAAATCGGCAACGTGGCCATCGGTGATGTGGTCACCCAGGTCAGCCCCGACGGCGATAAGTGGAAGCTCAATGGTGAAAAGTTCTACAGCACCGGCAGCATTTTCTCTGACTGGATCGACGTGTACGCCCAACGCAGCGACACCGGCGGCGATGTGATCGCTGCAACCCGTGCACGCCAGCCTGGCGTGGTGCACAGCGACGATTGGGACGGCTTTGGCCAGCGCACCACTGGCAGCGGCACCTCGCGCTTTACCGATGCTGAAGTCGAGGCGGATAACGTCATCGACTTTGCCACCCGTTTCAAATACCAGACCGCGTTCTACCAACTTGTCCTGCTGGCCAGCCTCGCCGGTATCGGCCGTGCGGCGTTGCGCGATGTGGCCCACCAGGTGCGCAGCCGCAAGCGCATCTACAGCCACGGCAATGCCCAGCATGTGAGCCAGGATGCACAGATTCAACAGGTGGTGGGCGAAGTCGCAGCACTGGTGTATGCCGCTGAGGCCAGCGCGTTAAGGGCGACATTGCCAGCGCAACGGGCTTACGTGGCGCGGTTTGGCGGGGATGACGTCGTGGAGCGCGAAGCCAACGTCGCCGCCGAAATTGAATCGGCCACGGCGCAGGTGGTGGTGTCGGAGTTGATCCAGCGGGCTACCAGCGAGTTGTTCAACGCACTGGGGGCGTCGGATGTGCGCCAGGGGAAAGCCCTTGATCGGCATTGGCGCAATGCGCGGACTGTGTCGTCCCACAACCCCGTGATCTACAAGGCGCGGATCGTGGGGGACTGGGTGATCAATGGCACCGAGCCGCCGTTTGTGTGGCAGATCGGTAATGGCCCGGCGAAAGCCTGAGGCTGAGCGGGGTCAAAACTGTGGGAGGGGGCTTGCCCCCGATGGCAGTGGGTCAGTCACTGTATTCAAAAACTGACCCACCGCTATCGGGGGCAAGCCCCCTCCCACATTGGATACTGCGCACGCCTCAGAAGGCCAGTTTGTAACCAACCGCCATTAACATGATCGCCAGGCACGGGCGAAGCACGCCGTCCGGGATCTTGCCGGTCATGTGGCTGCCGAAGTAAATGCCCGGCAACGAACCCATCAGCAGAAAGCCCAGTAGGTGCCAGTCCATATTGCCCATGCCAGCATGGCCCAGTCCGGCCACGAGGGTCAGGGGAACCGCGTGGGCGATCTCGGTGCCCACCAGGCGGCGCGTAGCCAGGAATGGATACAGGATAAACAGCGCCACAGTGCCCAGGGCGCCGGCGCCGATTGAGGTCAGGGCGACCATGGTGCCGAGGATGGCGCCGGTGACAACGGTCAAGCCGTTCAGGTTGCGCGGGTTCATGTGGTAGCTGTCGCCCGCGTGACGCTGGGCGAAGGCCAGCAGGCGTTGCTTGAACAGGATCGCCAGGGCCGTCAACAGCAACACGACGCCGAGGGCTTGCTTGATGACCGCGTTCATCGCCGTAGGATCGGTATGCAAGGTGGCGAGAAACCACAGGGTCAGCAGCACCGCAGGCACACTGCCCAGGGTCAGCCAGCCGGTGATGGTCCAATCGATGTTCTTGTTCTTGCTGTGTACCAGCACGCCACCGGACTTGGTGATGGCCGCGTACAACAGGTCAGTGCCCACAGCCGTGGCCGGGTTGATGCCGAACCACAACAGGATCGGGGTCATCAACGAGCCCCCGCCGACACCGGTCATGCCCACGATAAAACCTACGATCAGGCCGGCAATTACGAAACCAAAGTTACCCACATCCATTACAGCTACCCGCGGCCTTATAAATTTCTGGCGGCAGGATAGCGATTTTTCTTATAACGACTTATACCAATATGATCTGACTTTAGATCTTTTTCGCTTAATGCAATTTTTTTTGCCGATCACTGCATCCAGTTGGCGTGCCCATGGGTAGTCCTTGCAGCAACCCTGCTGTTTCATCTAATGGAGAAACACCCATGAACGCTAAAGCCCTGCTCTGCCTCACCGGTTTGCTCGTTGCCAGTCCCGCCGCCTTTGCCCAGGCCGGTTTGCCGGACAGCATTAAAGTGCCGGACGGCCACAAGGTGGCGATGGAAACCACCGGTGTCGGCGAAATCACCTACGAGTGCCGCGACAAAGCCAACGCCGCTGGCCAGACCGAATGGACTTTCGTCGGCCCCAAGGCGGTGCTCAATGATCGCAGCGGCAAGCAGGTCGGCACCTACTTCGGCCCACCTGCCACTTGGCAAGCCAAGGACGGTTCGAAAATCACCGGCACCCAGCTGGCCGTGGCGCCATCGAGCCCGGGCAACTTGCCATATCAACTGGTCAAGGCCAACCCGGCCGAAGGCAAGGGCGCGATGAGTGGCGTGAGTTACATCCAACGGGTCGCCCTTAAAGGCGGTGTAGCGCCAAGCACTGAATGCACGGTCGCCAACAAGGGCAAACAGGAAGTGGTGAAGTACCAGGCCGACTACATCTTCTGGGCGGCCAACTGATCAAACTGCGCTACGCTGCCTGTGGCGAGCATGCTCGCCACAGGGGTTCAGCCATTTGAGGGATGTGCGTGTTTGATTACGAAGCCTGTCTGCTGGCCTGTGCCCGTGGCGACCAACGCGCCTTGCGCCGACTGTATGAGCAGGACAGCAGCCATTTGCTCGGCGTAGCCCTGCGTATCGTGCGTGACCGGGCGCTGGCCGAAGATATCGTGCATGACGCGTTTATCAAGATCTGGCGCGGCGCCGGCAGTTTCGACCCCAGCCGTGGTTCGGCGCGGGGTTGGGTGTTCAGCGTGACCCGACACTTGGCGCTCAACGTGGTGCGCAACCAGTACCGTGAGGTGCCGCTGGACGACGAACACGAGCACGTCACCGCACCCACCGACACCTTTGAGTTTTCCGCGCGTTCCGGGCAGATCCACACCTGCCTGGAGCAGCTCGATCCGGCCCGCCGCACGTGCATCCTGCATGCGTATGTCGACGGCTATTCCCATAGCGAAATCGCTTCGAGGTTGGACACCCCGCTGGGGACCGTCAAAGCCTGGATCAAACGTAGCCTCGCCGCGCTGCGGGAGTGCATGGCATGAACAACCCCTTGGACGAACTGGCCAGCGAATACGTGCTGGGCACCCTGCCCGCCGAACAACGGGCCGACGTGGAACAACGCCTGCCCCACGATGCCGAGTTACGCGCGGCGTTGGATGCCTGGGAGCAGCGCCTGCTGCCCCTGACCGCGTTGGCCGAACCGGTGCTGCCCTCGGCACAGTTATGGCGGCGCATCGAACGTAACACCGCAAACCCGGACGCCCACGTACCGTGGTGGAACCTGCTGGCCTTGTGGCGCGGCCTGGCCGGTGCCGGGCTGGCGGCAAGCGTGGTGCTGGCGACGTTATTACTGACCCGCCCGCCTATCGCGGACCCCGCCTTTGTGGTGGTGCTGGTGGCCCCCCAAAGCCAGGCGCCCGGCTGGGTGATCCAGGCCAGCAACAATCAGCAGATTCAGTTGATCCCGTTGGGCGTGATGGAAGTCCCAGCGGACAAGGCGCTGCAGTTCTGGACCAAGGGTGATGGCTGGCAAGCCCCCGTGTCCCTGGGGCTGGTCAAGCCGGGGCAAACCCTGTCGCTGCCGCTGGACAGGCTGCCGCCGCTATCGCCTAACCAATTGTTCGAACTGACCCTGGAAGACCCGAGCGGCTCGCCGACCGGCAAACCCACCGGGCCGATCCAGGCCATCGGCCGCGCGGTCAAGGTGCTCTGATCAACCAAGGCTGGGCAGCCACACGCGAAACCGCGCACCACCCAACGGCGACGCCTGGGCGGTCAACGTCCCGCCCTGGGCTTCCAGGGCGCGGCGGCTGATCGCAAGACCCAGGCCGAAGCCGCCGGTGCTGCGGTCGCGGCTGCGGTCGAGGCGATAGAACGGTTCGAAGATACGTTCACGCTGGTCCAGCGGGATGCCGATGCCATCGTCATCCACCCAGATTTCACAGCCCTTGGGACACACCTTGACCCCCACCTGGATGCGCTTGTCGCAGTAACGCGTGGCGTTGCGCAGCAGGTTCTGCAAGGCACGGGCGGTGAGGCGCGGGTCGAGGCTGAAGCGTTCCACAGCGCAATCAAGCACGACATCGATGACGATCTCGGGGTTTTCCAGCTCGTCGTCGACGCTGCCCAGCACGCTGTCGATAAACTCATCGAGCACCACCTCGACCCGCTCCGGCAATTGCGCCGGGTTTTGCAGGCGGCTGTAGGAGAGCAACTCCAGCACCAATTCATCCAGCTCACGAATATGCGCCACAAGGCCGTGCAGACGTTCGCGACTGGCCTCGGGCAAGTCTTCGGACAGCGCCAGGGCCAGGCCGAAATCCAGGCGCGTCAACGGCGTGCGCAGTTCATGGGAGACGGCGTTGAGCAGGTCTCGCTGTTGGTTGAGCAGGTGTTCGATGTCGTCGGCCATGGTGTCGAACACTGCCGCCAGGCTGCCGATGTTGGAGCTGGGCGGAATACGGGTGCGCTCGGCCAGGTTGCCCTTGCCGAGTTGAGCGGCGGTGCTTTTCAGGCGTTCCAGATCACGCCAGTGCGGGCGCAGCCAGAACAGCAGGCAGGCGAGCAACGCCGCGCCGATCAGCACATTCATCGACCAGTACAGCAGGTTCATGTCCAGCGGGTCTGGCGGGATGGTCAGCTTGACCACGAACTGCTGGTTGAGCGGCGAGCTGATCTCTTCCATCCAGCCCCATTCTCCCAGGCGAATCACCGGCTTGCCCTGCTCCAGCAGCTTGGCTTCTTGCGGGGTATAGCTGGCGTCCTGACGCAGCAGCAGTTGCACTTTGAGCGGCGCAAAGTCGCGGCCCAGTTGCTCGGTGACCTGGGACCAACGCTCCACCGGCGCCCGCAGGTATTGCTTGACGATGAGGGTTTGCTGGCCACGGGACTGCTCAATGTTGTAATCCAGATAACGGTGTTCGAACAGCTGAATGACCAGTTTGGGAATCAGGTAAATCGCCGCACTGTAGGTGACGATGGTGATCAGGTAGAGGCGCAGCAGTACACGAAACATGGCTCAGCATTCCCACTCGGAACGGCTAAACAGGTAGCCCTTGCCCCACACGGTCTTGATCTTGCGCGCCTCGCCGGCATGGTCGTCGAACTTGCGGCGCAGCTTGGAGATGGCCACGTCTACCGAGCGATCGGTGCCGTTGAACTCGATCCCGCGCAGGCGTTGCAGGATCTGGTCGCGGCTGAGCACTTCACCGGCATGCCGCGCCAACACCACCAGCAGGTTGTATTCGCCGCTGGACAGCTCCACCGGCTGCTCACGCCACACCACGGTGCGCTCCGACAGGTCGATGCACAGGTTGCCCATGTGGATCTGATCGTTGGCCACCTGGGGCTCCGACAAACTGCTGCGCCGCAGCAAGGTACGCACGCGGGCCAATAGCACGCGCGGCTCGCAGGGTTTGGTCACATAGTCGTCGGCGCCCATTTCCAGACCCAACACCTGGTCGTGGCTGTCGTCGCGAGCGGTGAGCATCAGGATCGGCAGCCCTGCCGAATCGGCGCGCAGCAGGCGGCACACTTGCAGGCCGTCGAGCCCCGGCAGCATGAGGTCGAGGATCACCAAGTCCGGCGGATTGAGGCGTGCGCGTTCCCGTACGTGGTCGCCACGGCTGAGCACACTGACGTGATAGCCATTGCGCTCCAGGTAGCTGGCAATCAGCTCCGAGAGTGCGGCGTCGTCTTCCACCAGGAGGATGTTGGGCATGAAGGTGTTTCCAAAAAATACAGTGATAGGTCGTACACAAATCCAATGTGGGAGGAGGCTTGCCTCCGTTGGCGGTGCTTCAGATGCAGAGTCGTTGACTGATTCACCGCTACCGGGGGCAAGCCCCCTCCCACATTGGATCGTCAGTTTTTGCAAGGTTGTGCAAGGATATACGCCCTCGGCGCCCCGCGCGCCGCACCTTACATTTCTTCACAGACCACCTACACAGCTTCACAGCACCGCGGCGCAGGTGAACTTAGGATGCGCCAGTCACTATTGGGATAAGAGCATGTCGAAGAATCTGTTTGCGCCGTTTTGCCTGTTGGCCCTGACGCTGGCCCTGAGTGCCTGTGACAAATCAGCCGCCGAAGCGCCGGAAATGCCCCTGGCCAAAGTGCGCATCGAAACCCTTGAGGCCAAGCCTCTGTCCATCACCAGCGAGCTGAGCGGACGCATCGCCGCGCCGCGTGTGGCCGAAGTACGCGCCCGGGTGGCCGGCGTGGTGATGCAGCGGGTATTCAAGGAAGGCCACGACGTCAAACAGGGCGACGTGCTGTTTCGCATCGACCCGGCCCCGTTCAAGGCCGATCTCGATAGCGCCCAGGCCAACCTGAGCAAGGCCCAAGCCAACGCGTTCCAGGCGCGCCTGCAAGAGCAGCGCTACAGCCAATTGGTGGAAGGCAACGCCATCAGCGGCCAGGACTACGACAACGCCCGCGCCAACCTGCGCCAGACCAACGCCGAAGTCGCCGCCAATAAAGCCGCCGTCGAACGCGCCAAGTTGAACCTGGGATATGCCACTGTGACGGCCCCAATTTCCGGGCGTATCGGCCGGGCGCTGGTGACCGAAGGCGCACTGGTCGGCCAGAACGAGGCCACGCCCCTGGCGATCATCCAGCAACTGGACCCGATTCACGCTGACCTCACTCAATCCACCCGCGAACTGAACGACCTGCGCCGCGCCTTTCGCGCCGGCAGCTTGAAGCAGGTCGGTCAGGACCAGGCCAAGGCCACGCTGATCCAGGACGACGGCAGCCTGTATCCGCTGCCGGGCAAATTGCTCTTCGCCGACATCAGCGTCGACCCCGGCACCGGGCAGATCATTCTGCGCAGCGAGTTCCCCAACCCGGACCTCGACCTGTTGCCCGGCAGCTTCGTGCGAGTGCGCCTGGAGCAAGCGGTCGACAAACAAGGCATCAGCGTGCCGCAACGCGCTATCAGCCGTGACAGTGCCGGTATCCCGATGGTGCTGCTGGTGGATGCCGAGCAGACCGTCAGCCAGCAACCGGTGCAATTGGGTGCGGTGATCAACGATCGCTGGATCGTCAGCAGCGGCCTCAAGCCCGGTGATCGCATCGTCGTCGAAGGCCTGCAACACGCGCGCCCCGGTGAAAAAGTCCAGGTAGACGACAGCCCGACGCCACTCGCTCAGGCTTCCGGCCAATAAGGATTATTCGACCATGCCGCAGTTCTTTATTGACCGCCCGATCTTCGCGTGGGTGGTTGCCCTGTTTATCCTCCTGGCCGGTTTACTGGCCATCCCGCAGTTGCCGGTGGCCCAGTACCCCAACGTGGCGCCGCCGAAAGTCGAGATCTACGCGGTGTACCCCGGCGCCTCGGCCCAGACCCTGGATGAAAGCGTGGTCAGCCTGATCGAGCAGGAGCTTAACGGCGCCGATCACTTGCTGTACTTCGAATCCCAGAGCAGCCTGGGTTCGGCCACCATCACTGCCACCTTCCAACCCGGCACCGACCCGGAAATGGCCCAGGTCGATGTGCAGAACAGGCTCAAGGCCGTGGAGCCACGCCTGCCCCAGGCGGTGACCCAGCAAGGCTTGCAGGTAGAAAAAGTCTCCGCGGGTTTCCTGCTGCTGGTGACCTTGACCTCCAGTGACGGCAAGCTCGATGACGTAGCGCTCAGCGATTACCTCGCGCGCAACGTAATGAACGAACTCAAGCGCCTGGACGGCGTGGGCAAGGCGCAGTTGTACGGCGCCGAACGGGCCATGCGCATCTGGATCGACCCGCAGAAGCTGATCGGTTTCAACCTGACCCCGGCCGACGTCAACAACGCGATCAGCGCGCAGAACGCCCAGGTTTCCGCTGGCAGTATTGGTGATTTGCCGGGCACCAAGACCCAGGAAATTACGGCGGCTATCCTGGTCAAGGGCCAGCTTTCCACCCCGGCGGAGTTCGCCGACATCGTGCTCAAGGCCAATCCGGACGGTTCCACCGTTCGCATCGGCGACGTGGCGCGGGTAGAAATCGGCAGCCAGGAATACCAGTTTTCCACGCGCCTGAACGGCAAGCCATCCACCGCCGTCAGCGTGCAACTGGCGCCCGGTGCCAACGCGCTGAACACCGCGACCCTGGTGCGGGCAAAGATGGATGAGCTGTCACGCTACTTCCCGGCCAATGTGGAATACAAGATTCCGTACGACACCTCGCCCTTCGTCAAAGTCTCGATCACCAAGGTGGTCTACACCTTGCTGGAGGCCATGGCGCTGGTGTTTGCGGTGATGTTCCTGTTCCTGCAGAACGTGCGCTACACGCTGATCCCCACCCTGGTGGTACCGATTGCGCTGATGGGCACCTTTGCCACGATGCTGTTGCTGGGTTTCTCGATCAACGTGCTGACCATGTTCGGCATGGTGCTGGCCATCGGCATTTTGGTGGACGATGCGATTGTGGTGGTGGAGAACGTCGAACGGATCATGGTCACCGAGGGCCTCTCGCCCAAGGACGCGACGAAGAAAGCCATGGGCCAAATCACCGGCGCCATCGTCGGCATTACCCTGGTGCTGGTGGCGGTGTTCCTGCCGATGGCGTTCATGGCGGGCTCAGTGGGGGTGATTTACCAGCAGTTCTCGCTGTCGATGGCCACTTCGATCCTGTTCTCGGCATTCCTCGCCCTGACCTTGACCCCGGCCTTGTGCGCCACCCTGCTCAAGCCGATAGCCAAGGGCGAGCACCATGCCAAGGGCGGTTTCTTCGGCTGGTTCAACAAACGCTTCGAGCAACTCACCGACCGCTATGAAGGCTGGGTGGCCTATGCCCTCAAGCGCAGCGGCCGCTACCTGCTGATCTACCTGGTGCTGCTGGTGGGCCTGGGCCTGATGTTCATGCGCCTGCCCGCCTCGTTCCTGCCGGTGGAAGACCAGGGCTACACCATCACCGATATTCAGCTGCCGCCGGGCGCGAGCAAAAACCGCACGGTGCAGGTCGCCGAGCAGATCGAAGCGCACAACGCCGAGGAGCCTGGGGTGGGTGACACCACCATGATCATGGGCTTCAGCTTCTCCGGTTCGGGGCAGAACGCCGCGTTGGCGTTTACCACCTTGAAGGATTGGTCCGAGCGCAGCAGCGAGGATTCGGCCGCATCGATTGCTGAGCGGGCCAATATGGCGTTCAGCGAATTGAAAGACGCGATTGCGTACTCAGTGCTGCCACCACCAGTGGACGGCCTGGGCACGTCCAGCGGTTTCGAGTTCCGCCTGCAGGACCGCGCTGGCGTCGGCCATGCCGCGTTGATGGCAGCGCGCACCGAGTTGCTGGCGGCAGCCGAGAAAAGCCCGATCCTGGCCAACGTGCGCGAAAGCGCCCTGGCCGAAGCGCCGCAAGTGCAATTGGAAGTGGACCGTAAGCAAGCCAACGCCTTGGGCGTGTCGTTTGCGGATGTGGGTAATGTGCTGTCGTCGGCGATTGGCTCGGCCTACGTCAACGACTTCCCCAACCAGGGCCGCATGCAGCGCGTGGTGGTGCAGGCCGAAGGCGACCAGCGCAGCCAGGTGGCGGACCTGATGAAAATCAACGTGCGTAATAACGCCGGGAAAATGGTGCCGCTGTCGGCATTTGTCCAAGCCAAATGGACCCAAGGCCCGGCGCAACTGACGCGGTATAACGGCTACCCTGCCATCGCCATTTCCGGCGAGGCAGCCCCCGGGCACAGCACCGGCGAGGCGATGGAGGAAATCCAGCGCCTGGTCAGCCAACTGCCAGCGGGCCTGGGTCAGGAATGGACCGGGCTGTCGTTGCAGGAACGCTTGTCCGGCGCACAGGCACCGATCCTGCTGGGCCTGTCGCTGCTGATCGTGTTCCTGTGCCTGGCCGCGCTGTATGAAAGCTGGTCGATCCCGACCTCGGTGTTGCTGGTGGTGCCACTGGGCGTGCTCGGCGCAGTACTGGCGGTAACCTTGCGGGGCATGCCCAACGATGTGTTTTTCAAGGTCGGCTTGATCACCATCATCGGCTTGTCGGCGAAGAACGCGATCCTGATCATCGAGTTCGCCAAGGACCTGTATGACCAGGGAGAAGACCTGATCGAAGCCACGTTGAAGGCTGCGCGCTTGCGCCTGCGGCCGATCATCATGACCTCGCTGGCGTTTATTCTCGGCGTGGTGCCATTGGCGATTGCCACCGGGGCCAGTTCGGCAAGCCAGCAGGCGATTGGTACGGGCGTGATTGGCGGGATGATTACCGCGACGTTGGCGGTGGTGTTCGTGCCGGTGTTCTTTGTGGTGGTGATGAAGCTGGTGCGCAAAAAGCGCTGATGCGAACAGCCGGCGGGTTGTAGCGAGCAACCCGCTCGCTACAAAAAATGCGCTAAGGTGCTCACAGGTAACCATCTGTGAGCTGCCATGCCCTTCCTCGCCCGTACCCACCCTCGCCTCTCCGCCGCCGCCGTACTGGGCCTTGCCGCAGGCATCCTGATGCCCGCCGAAACACTCATCAGCAAAATCCTGATCGGCTGGAACGCCGGGGTCTGGACCTACCTGGTGCTGATGCTGTGGCTGACCAGCCGCGCCAAGGCCGAAGACGTCAAACGCATCGCCGAAGTCGAGGACGAAAACGCCGGGCTGGTGCTGTTCATGGTGTGCATCGCCGCCATCGCGAGCCTGGCGACCATTACTTTCGAACTGGTGGGCAGCAAGGAGTTGGCCACCGGGCAACGCCTGTTGCACTACGGTTTCACCGGGCTGACGGTCATCGGCTCATGGCTGCTGATCGGGGTGATTTTCAGCGTGCATTACGCCCGGCTCTATTACACCTGGGCAGGCAAGGAGCCGGCGCTGCGTTTCGCCGAAGGGTTGCTCACGCCCAACTACTGGGACTTCCTGTACTTCTCCTTCACCATCGGCGTGGCCGTGCAGACCTCGGATGTGGGCGTCGCCACCCGTGGCCTGCGCAAGGTTGTACTGGCGCAGTCGTTGATCGGCTTTCTGTTCAACACCGCGATACTGGGGTTCTCGATCAATATCGCCGCCGGCCTGTTCGGCTAGCCTTGCACAAACCTTCTAGACGCTCATTAGCGGATGGGCGCCAATAGCCTCACTTATTCCTCAACGGTGATGTATGGCCGCGCACAATTGGATCGACCTGTCTCAGGACGCCGACACTGGCATCGAGACCCTGCGCGCGCATTTTGAAGGCCATGCCTATGACCCCCATTGGCATGACAGCTACCTGATCGGCGTCACCGAACAAGGCGTGCAGCAATTCAACTGCCGCCGTGCCCGCCACAACAGCGTGCCCGGCCAGGTTTTTTTGGTGGAGCCTGGCGAAGTGCATGACGGCGACGCGCCCACGGCGGACGGCTTCACCTACCACATGCTGTACCTCGACCCACAGTGGCTGGCGCGGGAAGTGAGTGCGGTATTTGAAGAAGCGCCGGTCAACAGTCAATTGGGCTTCGCCAGCACCCTGGCCAACGACCCACGCCTGGCGCTCTCCACCAGCCAAGCCTTCCAGACACTGCACAGCGGTGAACTGCGCATCGTGCGGCAACGGGCAATGGACCACTTGCTGGAATGCCTCACCGACCAACTCTACTGGCGCACCCGCTACCGCGAAGATCCGCGCCTGCCGCGGGTGGCCCACAAGGCGCGGGAATACCTGCATGACCACCTGCATCAGGACGTGGGCATGGACGAACTGGCCCTGGCCTGCGGCGTCGACCGCTTTCGTCTGAGTCGCGCCTTCAAAAGCGCTTTCGGCCTGCCGCCCCATGCCTACCTGGTGCAACTGCGCCTGGCCCGCGCGCGCCACTTGCTGGGCAAGGGCGCGCAACCGGCCAATGTGGCGATTGCCTTGGGCTTCGCCGATCAAAGTCACTTGGGCCGCTGGTTCGTGCGCGCCTATGGCCTGACACCGGCGGCGTACCGCAAGCGCTGCTCAAACGTTCCAGACAGCTAAGTCACGGGCTTGCAAGGATGGACACCACTGATCTGTTCACTGGAGTCCCGTCCCATGCTGTCTACCTTGCTGCCCTTCGCGTTATTTGCCTTCGTCGCCTCCATTACGCCCGGCCCCACCAACATCCTGGTGCTGAGCAACAGTGCCCGCTATGGCCTGCGGGCGGCATTGCCGATCATCCTCGGGGCTTGTGCCGGTGCAGCGGGCATTGTGCTGATAGTGGGTTCGGGGTTCGGTGAGTCGCTTATTCATCTGCCCAAGGTACAAGCCACCCTGCAGTGGGTCGGCGTCGCATGGCTTAGCTACCTCGCCTGGCAGATTTTCAGTGCGCCCGCCCAGGCCATTGAGCGCGATGCATCCCACAAGCGCCTGGGCCTGCTCGGCGCCGCCAGCTTGCAACTGGTCAACCCCAAGACCTGGATGATGGCGTTGGCGGTGGTCAGTGTGTTTGCGGGGCAAGGAGACGGGCGTCAGGCGCATGTGCTGACCCTGTCCCTGATGTTTTTTGTAGTGTCCCTGCCGTGTCTTGGCATGTGGGCGGTGCTGGGCGCCGGATCGACCCGGCTGCTGGGCTCGGCCAGGGCCATGCAACGGTTCAATCGGTTGATGGCGATCTTATTGCTGGTGTCGGCCTGGATGAGTGTGTGGACACAGGGCTAGAACCGACGAATGGCAGAGCGAACCTGTTAGTTCTGACAGTTGCCAACCCTGCTCTTATAGCGCGCAATAGCTTCACCCACAGGGATTCATCGGAGCTGGCGAGATGCCTGGACAGAGTACGTTGATCAACAATTTGCTGCGCAACGGCAACTTCAGCAAATTTGGCGCCGACTGGACCACGCAAAACAGCGTGGACTACTCACGCCAGTATTGCCGCGTACTCACCGGCCAGGCTTCCCAAGTCATTGACGCCAGTGCCGAAACAACCTATCTGCTCGAGTTCTGGAGCCAGGTCCTGTTTAAAGGTAACGGCACGCTTTCTATCCGTTCCAACGCGCCCGGTGCCGACTTGGAAGTTGAGCTCAACGACTTCCATGTTTGGAGATGGCAGCAAATCAGCTTCACCACGCCACCGGCGGCAACCCTCCTCACCGTGGCTATCACCGGCACCGGCGGAGAAGTGTGCGTCGACGAGATGCAACTGACCCTGGATACGGGCATCCCGCCCCGACCTGAGTTGGTGCTTAACGGGGATTTCTCCAACAACATGGATCACTGGAACACCGAAGGCTCCCCGATCGGCTCCCGCACTCATTTTGACGGAAATACCCTGGAGTGCGCCCTGGGCGGCCGTGCCCGGCAAACCGTCCCTGTCACCGGAGGAAACACCTACGAATTTTCCTTTCGCTCGCGCAGTGATTTTGGCGGGCATGGGTTCTGCCGATTCGAAGTAGAGCCATCCGGCACGTTTGCGGAAATTCGCGTAGATGCGTCGAGCTGGACCACCTATCCAGAGGAACTGGCGATGCCCGCCAGCGCTACCGCGCTAACCATCATTCTTATTGGCATTGATGGCGCAGAATTTTTCGATGATGTCTCGTTGAGACGCAAAGCTTGAGCCTATCCGCAACCACTGCGCCTCCATCCAGGACGTGAACCGGAGTCGCGATCACTATGTAGAGGAGATGTCGCCATGACAGCCGTTCAAGAAATACTCACCCCAAAATCATCCCAAGAGCTTAATCATTTCAAAGGAACAATCGACGGGAAGGACTTTACTGCCACAGTGTTTTCCATCTCCAAGACGGCGGACCGATGGACTGTTTCCGGCACTCAAGTCGTCGTTCCGGGTGTCCGTCATAAAATCCAGCTTTCGTTTCCGACGGCTTTAACGGAAGGCGTTTACAAACTGGAAGACGAACGTCATCAGATTAGGCTGACCTATACAACAGATGACTTGTTGGATCCCATCTTTATACGCGGTGATACAGGCCTCATTGACTTGACCACCATAGACCCAGCCAATGATCACGTTGAAGGCGGATTGCTAAACATCCTCACACACGATGATGGAAATCCTGTCTCTACCATCACTGCGTTGTTCAGGGTGCGTTGAGCCCTGAGCGATAACCAAAAGCCACCGCCCAGACACCCAAAAAGGAAGCCGAAGCTTCCTTTTTGGATTACCGCACAGGCTTTTACCAGCTATAGCGCAACCCCACGTTTACGCCCCACGGTTGATCTACATGCTTGCCTTGGCTGTGTTCAAAGTCGCCATGCAACTGCAGGTTCTGCGAGAGCGACACCGCCACACCCGCGCCAAACTCGGCACGCGAGCCCGACAGATCATTCTTGAAGACTTGGCCGTTCACCCGCGCTTTGTTATCGCTGGCAAACTCGTGGGCCACTGCAGCGCGAAGATATGGCTGAACCACACTGCCGTCATTCATGATGAAATCGCGGCCTACCGTCACACCCAATTTACCCAGCACAGAGTGAGTATTTTCACCTTTTGCCTGGAGGCCGTTGTCCAGATCATACTTCTTGCCCTTGACCACCACCGTAGAGGCCTGAGCAAAGGGCTCAATGAAGAACGCGTCATCCAGTTTGATGTGGCGCCCCACTTCCGCCGACGCACCAATACCGTTGGTTCCGTACTTGCCTTTAGCCTGGGCACCATCGCTCATGCCGACCTTGGATTCGTTCTCGAAGCGGTTGGCTTTGACGACACCGTCGAAGTAGTAACCGCTGTCCGCATCCATCCACGTCGCATAGAGACCGGCGTAGTAGCTTTTCACTGTTCCGGAGGTGCCACGGCTCAAGTCCAGGTCCGAGGTGCTGTGCCCCGCCATGACACCGACCAGCCAATTGCTGTCTTCGCTCAGCGGTGTATCTGCACCGATGGAGAACCCGCGCTGAGTCTGTTTGAAACCCGTACCGTTGGCATCAGAGACTGTGTATTTATTGCCATAACTACGAATCCAACCACCGGCCTGGGCATCATTGTGCCGCAATTCGCCCATGCGACTGCGCAACGAGGTCATCTCGCCGTACCACACGGTAGGCGCGGTATTGAGCAGCGCCAGTACCGAACGCGTGCCCGGGCTGATAGTGCGTGCGCTGGGGTCGAGAAACCAGTCGTTGCCATCCTGCTTAAGGCCATAAGACCAGGCACCGATATCCACGGCGCCTCCCGCCAGAGAGAACTCCGCGTCGCCGCCACCGGTATGCACGATGTGCACGTCACCGGGGGAAACAGGTTCCAAACCACTGCTGGCCACTAACAAACTGTGTTGGCCGGTAGCTTCTCCGGTGATATTCAGGAAATCGTTCGAGCCGACCGCAAAGTCGGCGCCCATCACGAACGTGCCGTTACCACTGAGGGTGTCCAGGTTCAACTGGTAAAACGCATCGGTCTCACCGAATTTCACCGTACCGCCAGCGAGATCCAGGTCCCCCACCAAGCTGTCACCGGTCAGGTTCCAGAACGACCCATCAGCAATGCTCAACGTGCTGACGTTCAACAAAGCGCCCGTCAACGATGCGTTGTTGTGCAAATTCAAGTTGGCATTGCTGCCAGCTTCAACGATGACATTGCCGTTCAAGTGGCTGTTATTGACGTTCATATTGGCCGTCGCACCACCGGTCACTTCCAGCAGGTTGCCGTTGCCGCCGATCAATTGAGAGCCGTTGTTCACATCGATGGTTGCCGTCGGCACCCGACCCGGCAAGCCGGCGACCAGAATTGCCGCGCCGGTTTGACCTTCGACTGTCGTCTGATCCAGGACCAGTGAGCCATCTTGAGTGGTTCCGGCCACACGGGTAAAACGAACACCATTTTGCTCACCCAACAGCACACTATTCTGGGCAAACGCAGAACCGCCGATTAACAACACGCCGGTGCTGCCGACGGCAGTCCCTTGTACCAGGGAATCCTGCAAATACAGTTCACTGAATTGAGTCGCCGATGCACCCGCTTGTGCGCCCTTTATCGTGCTGTGACTGACGTCTGCACGAGAACCACCCGGCGTCGAGCTATAACGATTGAGTACCAGGCCGATAGATTGGGCACTTTCCAGATGGCTGCCGGAAATGGTCGCGCTGCTATTGGTCAGCTCCATCGCTGACGCGCCCGCAGCACTGGCTTTAACAGTCGCGGCGTCCAGGCTCACAGTGGAACCTTCCTGGGCAACAATACGTTCAATGGCGCTGCCACTATTCACGGTCAATTGCGCACCCAGGCTAAGGATGGCACCGGTAGTTGCTCCGTTGACGGTCAGGCTGGAGCCGGCCTGCAGCGCCCAGTTTTTTACTGCCTCTCCAGACTCAATAACTTTGGATTCACCTGGGGCGACGACTTCCTGACTTGCCTGGCTTTGTACCGATACGCCCAGCAACAGGCCCAGTGAAGACACCTTGACAGCCGCACTTATGGGGGAAAGTTTAAAAAAATACTTGATGGACATGCTGTAACACTCGCTCTAACTAAATGCCATGAATCAGTGGCATGACTCGTTCCGAAGGAGTGGAGCCAGACCTGTAGAGGCCGCGAGGTTATAGTTGGGGGAGGTAGGCGTAAGTAGGATAAATCTGAAGAGCGCAGAAGAACTGAGTGGTGCAACCGTAGTAAAAAGCACCGAGACACATCATGTCTCGGTGCTTGTCGCACGCCTTGGGTTACGCGGGCGTTCCGTCGCAATAGTTATTGGACGTCACCATACGAATAGGAACAACCGCAGGTATCGATCGTGCTGGTGTTCCGGCGATGTCCAGAGAGTATTGGAACCAGAGCGTATTCCACGGCGCGGCGGCACCGACCACTTTGAGATGCGGATCGAACGGTTTGAGTTGGAAGATAAACCCTTTCGCCGCCATCTCCGCGTCCAGCGTAACTGAAGCTGTACCGCGTGTAGCCTCGATAGGGATATCGCCTAGAAGTCCCGTGGAAGCAACAAACTCAACGGTGATTTGTTTTCCATCCGCAAAAAACTCAGAATTTGGCGGAATCCTCACCTCAACATACTTCTCACTCCACGGCGTACCGGCATCTGTCGGCCGCAAGGAATCACAGATAAGCCTGCCTCTAGGATCCATGCTCCAGGGTCCCAAATGGAGAAACTCCGCCGGGTCGAGTTGATGAGTAATGGCATCGTCCACGTTCACGGACGTGCTATCCGAGTAGTTGCTATTGCTTGCCCCGGAGCGGCTCACCCCATAGAACACCGGAATATCGTCGCCATTGCCTCCCGCAGCAATCGCAGTTTTATCTACCTCGATTTCGACCTCAGTGCCAGGCCCATCGCCAGGCCCAACCGTGTATGAGCCTGCCAGGTTCAGCTTGCTCCCCCAATACAGCTTAATGACGTCGTCTTCTTCCGGCTCAGGGTCGACAGACCACAAATCGAAGGTGGCCAGGATGGGGCCAACGTGATCGATGTCGGCGGAGTTCAGATAGTTCGTCGTGGGGGCCGACGCGGGGCCGGTGATGGTGACGATGTCCAGGTCTGGGCTAGGCTCGCCCGGAACCGGACCCGGAGGTCCAACAACGCTTAAATCAACACTCACCAGAGTGTCATCGGTCGGAGAATTGATAGAGCCGGTCCTGATGATGTCATAACTGGCCGTCACCGAAACCGGGCCTTCCTGATCGGCGTACTCGTCCACAATCAGTTGGCCAGGGACCGCGAATTCGAACGGAAAAACCCCGCTTAGAGGCGCCAGAGCGGTGGTCTGGTCGCCCCAATGCAACCTGTATTGATCGCTCGGCTCCCATGCATATTGTGGAATGGCCCCCTTCACGCCGGCCTGCCATGCTTCGATATCCACCATCCCACCAGAGGGTGGTGCAACGATTACAAGAGGATCCAGGTTCAGGTTTGCACTGCGCTTAAGCCTGCGCCCGGTGGGGATTCTGGAAATCTCGCTGTAATTGCCGGCAGCGTCTACGAATTGGCAGTAAGCAAATAAAATGCCATCAGCCATAGCAGCAATGGCTGAAATAGGTACGTTGAACACTGTTCCACCAGCCTCCATGGGTTTGCTGCCCAAAGAGGGCGCATCGTCGGGCGGCTGGCTGGCGGTAACCCAGACCCGGGCCACGGTGTCCCCCGCCTCATAATCCCCGTAGCCCGGAATACCGAGCTCAAACCCTCCGGGGTTCAGGTCCAAGGTCTCTTGCGTAATATCAACACCGAGAGGCAATGAAGCCGGCCAAACAACTCTTGCAGGTGCTTCACTCTTACCGGGCGCTTTGTAAGGACCGTACAGATCAATCTTGACCCGTTGTTGGGCAGAGAAGTCTAAATAGTCACTGCCCGAACCGGGCCTTACTTTAAACCTGAGATCAAACTCACCATGGCCGAGGGGTGCGATATTGATGGTCACCTGAACGAAAGGTCCCGACGGTTGAACTGGAAAGAAAATGGGATCCAGCGGTATCCAGAAGGCTTGCCCAACCACGCTGAATTCGATCTGCAGTACGTCCCCGTCATCCGGGAAGGCCCAGATGGGGCAGTCAGCCCTCAAACCGCCATCGCTGTCCAAATGCGGCCGCCAGATCAAACCGCTTATACCATCGAGGGCCTGAGGAAAAATCGGCGCAGCCAGGTTGGGGTCTTCCCAGCCCGCCACACTTGCTTTTTTTGAACGGTTAATTGCCATCTCAGTTTCTCCTTGCCAGTAGTAAGGCGCTCAAGAATGACCCGGGTATATTGTCGGCCGCTCAGCAACCGAAACAGCCGCCAGCCCGTACATAACCAAGTTCAAATCAAGCACGATGAAGAACGATCAATTAATCTTTAATTACCCTTCACAGCCACGAATGGAAACTTCGTTTTTAGTCCGGACCATCACCACCAGGCCCACAAAACAGTGGCAAACCATGTGATCTACGCCGATCAATTTTTATATAACGAATCAATGAGCTGCCTATGCGAGTTTTATTACGCCATACCGTGAACTCAGCATAAGCGCCTGCATCGTCTTTCATGGGTTTTACATAAGGAACATAAGGCACGACACATTCGTAATAACCCTGAGCCTCATGGGCGGCCGACCAATAATCCACAAACACCTCAGTGGTTTCCGGGATAGGCTGGTTGCCGCCGAAGCCAAGCGTACCCTGCCATTTCAACCGCACTTCGTCCCCTATCTTGATATCAGGATGTTTGAGCACGTGAACATGAACCCCGTCCCAGATGCGTGGGTAGGTGTCACAGTTCAACCAGGCGTTACTGTTTGCATGTGGAAATTCCGGCCGAGGAAATCTAACCGGCGGGGCTATATTTATATTCACCAGTTGACTGGGCGCCAGTTGGTCATTCACACCATTACGGGTTCGATAACTCACTGGGAACGCCGGGTTATTGGGTGTTTCAGCAACCACCGACCACGCAATAGGGGTAAATATCACCAAGGCCCCTGCTACGTCCCCGGGCTGTACATGATAGGAGGCCACTGGCTCTTCTTTATCTCCCCAATACAAGTCCAACCACTTACCGACACTCGGACCGTCGGGCAGCGCGACGGTCGCCGTGACAGGTTGATCCGAATCACTGAAATCCAAGTGGTTGGCCGTATCGGAAACCGCACCGCGAATCTCGACCCGCTCCAAGTGTCGATTCAACTCTTCAGGTGCCTGATCATGATCCACGCCAAAGACCCGGAAGTCGGCATCGACATGCCGCACGGGCGATGGAATGGCCGTCGGAACGCCTGCACGATAAATGAAGTATTGGACCGGTAGATGGGTCTGCAGGTAACCCTTCTGGATCAACGTAGACCAGGGCACCGGCACCACTTTCGGAAAACCCTCGACCCCCTCTCTTGCCAGAACAATACCGTCCCAGCTGACCACTACCTCGTCTGCCGGATCCCAATCGAAATAGGCTTCAAACCTCACATTGACGCCCGCACGTGCATCCGCGCGATCAATCAGGCCGTCAAATTCGTAGGCAAGGACCTGGGGTGGTTTAAGCCCACTTGGAGACGGTTTCAAATTGATATAGACGGGCGTAGGCCCCGAATAATTGGTCTGCTGGTTACCTGCCCGGTCACGCAGGCCATAACGAATAAACCGCGGGCCATTCGGTAATTGTCGAAACAAAATAGAAGGCATAGTGACTAGCAACGGATCCTGAACAGTCGTGAGCGTGTACGTATAGTTGGCCTCGAAGGGGTTTGACTCTTCGTTCAATAATAGAAATATCAATATATCGTCATAGGGTTGGGCATCTATATACCTGGGAATACGCAGACCCGTGTTCTCATACTTGCTCAAATACTCTTCAGTGACGCCGTGCTCGATGATCTCGTTGTTTATGAAGGTCGCAGGCTGCAAAGGCCCCGTCCCACCGGGCGGTATCCAGTCCAGTGTGAAGGTCGTGGTATATGGGCAGTGTTCTATGCCGCCGGGTCCGTCAACATAATAGGTAAGGTCATAGGAGCCGCTGATCTTCAGCCAGTTTCCGCCTATGGTCAGCTCCACAGGGAAATCGTCTTCCTGGCTGAGTGGCCCTTCTAATGGAATCGGTGTCAGCGGATAGGCTGGCTCAGGCGTGTGAGGTTGGATGAAGAAGTGGACATAGTCCGTCTCACCCTCTTGGGCAGGGAACCTCCAGATGTTCTTCAACTGAATTTTTATCGGGTGGTACAAAAACTCAGTGGGAATCAATCCGACTGGATCACCCTCAATGGCATCCACTACTACAGCGGCCTCAAGTGACGATACCTGCCCTTCTGAACGGTCGCAGAAGGATTTTTGGGTGGTCTTCGAAAGCGTCATCGTGCGCTCCTTGATGCTCAGACAGACAGGTAGAAAACCATGGCTGGATCAAATTAAGCGCCCATTTCGAACCTCTGGATACTGTCATAAGTAACAGGTAGGCGACCCCTTTCGTCGGATTCCACAGGAGCCTCCCGACGAGCGCCCCCTTGACGCAAGGGTTGTGTTGGTGTTTCCTGAAACCGGTTTCAAGGCAACCTCCAAACTAATAAAAAAGGCTCTACCGTGACTTCCTTTTCCGATGCCCAGCGCTCTCGCGTCACCATGCTCGACGTCGCCCAACACGCCGGTGTATCCAAGGCCAGCGTGTCGCGCTTTATCGGCGACGACCGTGCCCTGCTCTCCGATGCCATTGCCTTGCGCATCGAGCAAGCCATCGAACAGCTCGGCTACCGCCCCAACCAGATGGCCCGTGGCCTGAAACGTGGCCGCACCCGTCTGATCGGCATGCTGGTAGCCGATATCCGCAACCCCTATTCCATTGCTGTGATGCACGGCGTCGAAACCGCCTGCCGCCAGCACGGCTACAGCCTGGTGGTGTGCAACACCGACCGCGACGACGAGCAGGAACGCCAACACCTGGCTGCACTGCGCTCGTACAACATCGAAGGGCTGATCGTGAATACCCTCGGCCATCACCTCGATCAACTGCTGGAACTGCAACGGGAAATGCCTCTGGTGCTGGTGGACCGCAAGGTCGAGCCGCTGCACAGCGACCTGGTGGGGCTGGATAACCCGGCAGCAGTGCGCATGGCGGTGGAGCATCTGGAACAACAGGGTTATCGCGAGGTATTGCTGGTGAGCGAAGCCGCCGATGGCACCAGTTCACGGGTAGAACGCTTGGGCAGTTTCAAGGCCGAAATTGCCCGGCGCCCGGCGCTGACCGGCGCGGTGCTGGAGTTGGATGGCAACCTCGAAACCGGCCTAAAGAATTTTCTCGCCAAGCCCGGCCCCAAGGCGGTGTTCTGTGCCAACGGCGTCGCCGCGCTGGCCTGTACTCATGTGCTCAAGACGCTGGGCTGCAACTTGTTTGAAGACGTGGGCCTGATCGCCCTGGATGACCTGGATTGGTATCCGTTGGTGGGCAACGGCATCACCGCCCTCGCCCAGCCGACCGAGGCAATTGGCGCCAGCGCGTTCGACTGCCTGCTCAAGCGCTTGCGCGGTGACGATGCACCCACGCGCACCCTGGACTTCCTGCCACAACTGATCGCTCGCGGTTCTACCCACCGTCGATAATTTTTTTGCACAAAAATGAAACCGGTTTCAGAGGTAAACAACAATGCATAAATACCCCGTCTCCATCAGCCTTTCGAGCTACGGCGCCGACTTGGTGCGCCAGCAAGGCCAGTTGAGTTTTGTCCAGCTATTGGCCGCCGCCGGTGCCCAACGCATCGAGTGGCGAGAAGAGTTGCTGACCGGCGAAAACGCCGCCGAACTCGCCCAGGCCGCTGCCGAAAAAGGGCTGGAAGCCGTGTTCTCATCGCCCCTGGAACTGTGGGTCGCCGGTCGCGCCCAACCCAACGCCGAACTGAACGCGACTCTGGACCGCGCCCAGGCTTTTGGCGCGCGCTGGTTGAAAGTCTCGCTCGGTTACTTCACCGACACTAACGATCTGGAAAGCCTGCACGCCCTGCTCAACCGCCACCCGGTCCATCTGTTGGTGGAAAACGACCAGACCCTGCACGGCGGGCGCATCGAGCCCATGCAGCGGTTCTTCACCGAGGTCGAGCGCCTGGGCCTGCCGGTGAAAATGACCTTCGACATCGGCAACTGGCAATGGCAGGACCAATCCGCCCTCACCGCTGCGCGCCTGTTGGGCCGGCATGTGGACTACCTGCACTGCAAGGCCGTGGCCCGCCGCCCGGACGGCAAGTTGGTCGCGCTGCCGCCTGGCGCCACCGACCTGCACCTGTGGGAACAACTGCTCAAGCACATGACTCAAGGCATTACGCGGGCGGTGGAATTTCCGCTGCAAGGCGATGACCTGATTGATGTCACCGCCCAACAGGTCGCCACCCTTGCCCTGCTTGGCCAACCCCGCCAGGAGAATGCCCATGTCTGAGATCGATATCCTGTCGTTCGGTGAAACCATGGCGATGTTCGTCGCCGAGCAGACCGGTGATTTGGCGCAGGTCAGCCAGTTTCACAAACGCATCGCGGGAGCCGACAGCAATGTCGCCATTGGCCTGTCGCGCCTGGGCTTCAACGTGGCCTGGCTGAGCCGGGTAGGCAACGACTCACTCGGCCGCTACGTGGTCGACACCCTGCAAAAGGAAGGCCTGGATTGCCGGAATGTGGCCGTCGACCCGCTGCACCCCACCGGCTTTCAGTTCAAGTCGCGCGAAGAAGCCGGCGCCGATCCCCAGGTGGAGTATTTCCGCAAAGGCTCGGCTGCCAGCCATTTGTCCATCGCCGCCATCAGCCCTGCGCTGCTGCAAGCCCGCCATTTGCACGCCACCGGGATTCCGCCGGCGTTGTCCGAGGCCACCGGTGAACTGTCCGTCGAGTTGATGACCCAGATGCGCAAGGCCGGGCGCAGCGTGTCATTCGACCCGAACCTGCGGCCGTCGCTGTGGGCCAGCCAAGCCCAGATGATCCGCCAGATCAACGCCCTCGCCGGCCTGGCCGATTGGGTGTTGCCGGGCTTGAGCGAAGGCCGCCTGCTTACCGGTTTCGACGACCCGGCCGACATCGCCGCGTTCTACCTGGACCAGGGCGCCGAAGCCGTGGCCATCAAGCTCGGCCCGGACGGCGCCTACTACCGCACCCACCTGGACCAAGGCTTCGTGGCCGCCGTACAGGTGGACAAGGTCGTGGACACCGTCGGCGCCGGCGATGGGTTTGCCGTGGGCATGATCAGTGCCCTGCTGGAAAACCTGAGTTTCCCCGAGGCGGTACAGCGCGGTAACTGGATCGGCAGCCGCGCCGTGCAAAGCCGTGGCGATATGGAAGGCCTGCCCACCCGCGCCGAATTACCCACCCGATCCGTTGCGTGACCCACACCCTGTTGCCACAACTACAACAAGCTCAGGAGCAACCTTATGGAAACCGTGAAATTCGCCACCCGTCGTTGGTGGTACATCATGCCCATCGTTTTTATCACCTACAGCCTGGCCTATCTGGACCGCGCCAACTACGGCTTCGCCGCCGCCTCCGGGATGGCCGAAGACTTGATGATCACTCCCGGCATGTCGTCGTTGCTGGGCGCACTGTTTTTCCTCGGCTACTTTTTCTTCCAGGTGCCGGGTGCGATCTACGCGCAGAAGCGCAGTGTTAAAAAACTGATTTTCGTCAGCCTGATCCTCTGGGGCGGCCTGGCCACCCTGACCGGCGTGGTGTCCAACGCCTACATGCTGATCGTTATTCGTTTCATGCTCGGCGTGGTCGAAGCCGCAGTGATGCCGGCGATGCTGGTGTACCTGTGCCACTGGTTCACCCGCGCCGAACGATCGCGGGCCAACACCTTCCTGATCCTCGGCAACCCGGTGACCATGCTGTGGATGTCGGTGGTGTCGGGTTACCTGGTGCAGCATTTCAGCTGGCGTTGGATGTTTATCATCGAAGGCCTGCCCGCGGTGCTGTGGGCGTTTATCTGGTGGAAGCTGGCCGATGAGCGTCCCAAGGATGCCAAGTGGCTGAGCGACAGCGAAAAGCACAGCCTGGAAACCGCCCTCGCCGCCGAACAGGTCGGCATTAAGGCGGTGAAAAATTACGCCGAAGCGTTCCGCTCGCCCAAGGTGATCATCCTGGCGCTGCAATTTTTCTGCTGGAGCATCGGCGTGTACGGCTTTGTGCTGTGGCTGCCGTCGATCCTCAAGGCCGGTTTGCAGATGGACATGGTCGAAGCAGGCTGGCTGTCGGCACTGCCGTACCTGGCAGCAGTGATCGGCATGCTGGTGGTGAGCTGGGGGTCGGACAAACTGCAAAAACGTAAACGCTTTGTATGGCCGCCGCTATTGATTGCCTCCATCGCGTTCTATGCCTCCTACGTACTCGGCGCCGAACACTTCTGGTGGTCCTACACCCTGCTGGTGATTGCCGGGGCCTGCATGTATGCGCCTTATGGACCGTTTTTCGCGATCGTCCCGGAAATCCTGCCCGCCAACGTCGCCGGCGGCGCCATGGCGCTGATCAACAGCATGGGCGCGCTCGGCTCGTTCGGCGGTTCGTACTTGGTGGGCTACCTCAATAGCAGCACGGGTTCACCCGGCGCTTCGTACCTGCTGATGAGCGGTGCGTTGATGCTGGCGGTGGTGCTGACGATTTTCCTCAAGCCAGGCGCCAGCGACCGTGAGCGCGTGCCCCTGCCAACCCTCGAATTGAAGGTAAAAGCCCAATGAAAAAGTCTGTGGTGTTGTACAAGAAACTCTCCGCGCCGCTGATGGCCCGCCTGCATGAACAGGCCGAGGTCACGCTGATCGAAGCCCTGGACGACACCGGCCTGGCCAAGCTGCGCGACGCCCTGCCGACCGCCCATGGCCTGCTGGGCGCGAGCCTGCGCCTGGATGCCAAATTGCTGGATCTGGCGCCTCACCTGGAGGCGGTAGCCAGCGTGTCGGTCGGGGTCGACAACTACGACATCGACTACCTGACCCAGCGCGGCATCCTGCTCAGCAACACGCCGGACGTGCTGACCGAAACCACCGCCGACACCGGCTTCGCGCTGATCCTCGCCACCGCCCGGCGCGTGGTGGAACTGGCAGATATGGTGCGCGCCGGCCAATGGAACAAAAACATCGGCCCCTCGCACTTTGGCAGCGATGTGCACGGCAAGACCCTGGGCATCATCGGCATGGGCCGCATCGGCGAAGCCCTGGCCCAGCGCGGGCATTTTGGCTTTGGCATGCCGGTGATCTACCACAGCCATTCGCCCAAGCCGGCGGTGGAACAACGCTTTGGCGCGCAATACCGCAGCTTGAACAACTTGCTGGAGCAAGCCGATTTTGTCTGCCTGACGTTGCCGCTTACGGCTGAAACCGAAAAACTGATCGGCGCGCAAGAGTTTACGCGGATGGGCCCCGAGACGATCTTCATCAATATCTCGCGGGGCAAGGTGGTCGACGAAGCGGCGCTGGTCGATGCGTTGCAGCAGCGCACAATTCGGGCAGCGGGGCTGGATGTGTTCGAAAAGGAACCGCTGGATCACGGCTCGCCGTTGCTGCGTTTGAACAACGTGGTGGCAACCCCGCATATCGGCTCGGCGACCCATGAGACGCGGGAGGCGATGGCCACCTGTGCGGTGGATAATCTGCTGGCGGCATTGGCGGGCGAACGGCCAAAAAACCTGGTGAACCCAGATGCCTGGAAACACTAGTTTCTAACACTGCAGAGAACACATGTGGGAGGGGGGTTGCCCCCGATAGCGGTGGATCAGTTATAGATATCTTGACTGACACACCGCCATCGGGGGCAAGCCCCCTTCCACATTTGATTGCTTTGCACAGTGGGTCAGATCACGAACTTGGCCACCATCCCGTTCAAATCCACCGCCAGGCGTGACAGTTCATGGCTGGCAGCGCTGGTCTGGTTGGCCCCCGCCGCCGACTGGGTGGCCAGGTCGCGGATATTCACCAGGTTGCGGTCCACCTCGCGGGACACCTGAGCCTGTTCCTCCGAGGCGCTGGCGATCACCAGGTTGCGCTCGTTGATCAGGCTGATCGACTGGGTAATCTGCTCCAGCGCCACCCCGGCAGCGCGGGCCATTTCCAGGGTGCTTTGGGTACGTTGATTGCTCTGCTGCATCGATTGCACCGCTTCACCGGTGCCGTTCTGGATGCCGGCGACCATTTTTTCGATTTCCTGTGTCGACTGCGCGGTGCGGTGAGCCAAGGCCCGTACTTCGTCCGCCACCACCGCAAAGCCACGCCCGGCTTCACCGGCGCGGGCCGCTTCAATGGCGGCGTTGAGCGCCAGCAGGTTGGTCTGCTCAGCGATCGCGCGGATCACATCAAGCACCTTGCCGATATCGCGGCCCTGAGTGGCCAGGCCTTCGATCATCGCGGCGGTGTTCTGCACGTCCTGGGTCATGGTCTGGATCGCGCCGACGGTTTCCACCACCCGGTCGCGCCCTTCCCGTGCAGCCTGGTTCGACTGGCTGGACGCCTCAGAGGTGGACACCGCATTACGCGCCACCTCTTCGACTGCGGCGGTCATCTCGTTAACCGCGGTGGCCGCCTGATCGATTTCATTGTTCTGTTGCTGCAAGCCTTTGGAGGCTTCTTCGGTGACCGCGCTGAGCTCCTCGGCGGCAGACGCCAGTTGGGTGGCCGAACCGGCGATGTGCTGGATGGTCTGGCGCAGGTTCGCTTGCATCGCGGCCAGGGCGCCGATCAAGCGAGCCGGTTCGTCGTTGCCGTCGTCTGCGATGGTGCTGCTGAGGTTGCCGGCGGCGATGGTTTCGGCCACGGTCACGGCTTTGCGCAACGGCGTGACGATGCTGCGGGTCAGCAACCAGGCCAGTAATACGGTGAGCAACGCGGCGGCGACCGAGACCATAATCACGCCGGTGATGGCACTGTCGTACCCTCGCCCAGCTTCAGCGTCGGCGGTCTTGGCGTCAGCGGCGTTGATGGCAATCAACTTGTTCAGCTGTTCGCCCATCTGATCGGTGCCGTCCTTGATACGGGTGTTGATCAGCGCACGCATTTCATCGACCTTGCCTTGCCTGGACAGGGTCAGCATGTCGGCCTGGGCCTTGAGGTAGTTGTCCAGGGTCGTACCAAATGTCTTGTACAAAGCCGCCTCTTCCGGCCCGGCGGGCAGCGTGGCGTAACCGGCCTGGGCGGTCTTGACCTTGTCGGCCAACACACCGATGCGGGTTTCTGCTTCCTGCAAAGCGGCCGGTTCACGGTTGACCAGCACGCGAAATGACAGGATGCGCAGGCGCAGCACGTTTTCCGTGATCGTGCCCAGGTACGTCACGCTGGGCAGCAGGTTGGCACTCATGGCCACTGACGCCTCGCGAATCAGGGTCATGCGGTTGACCGCAAACACTCCAAGGACAACCACTAACAGCGCGATGAACGCGAAACCCAGAGAAGCACGAGGGGCGATATTCAGGTGACGGAGGGACATAGGCGAGACTCTCAGGAGTAGTGTTTGCGCGCGTCCCTGCCGCGAAACGATCCGCCGGTGTCAACGCACCGCTCAGACCTTGGCCCACTGTTGTTATTGAGGGGTGGGCCTATAAACGGTATCGGCCGGCTGCAGCATTTTATGCAGGGGGTTCATAAATATTTTTTTACACTTCTGACGACTAGCGGTTTCTGGCATCCTGCGCCTCCATTTTCTGACCCGAGCCCTCAACTTGTCTGACGCTCAAGCCCCCCGCCAGCGCTATAAATCCGACCTGATCTACGGCCTGGAAGACCGCCCACACTTCACCGCAGCGATCTTTGCCGCGCTGCAGCATGTGCTGGCGAGTTTCGTCGGCATCATCACCCCAACCCTGATCGTCGGCGGTGTGCTCGGCCTGGAAAGCGAAGTGCCGTACCTGGTGAGCATGGCGCTGTTTGTGTCGGGGCTCGGCACTTTTGTGCAGGCACGCAAGTTCGGCCCGATCGGTTCGGGGCTGCTGTGCCTGCAAGGCACCAGTTTTTCGTTTATCAGCGTGATCCTCAGCGCGGGTTTCATGGTCAAGGCCCGGGGCGGCGGCACCGATGAAATCCTTTCGACCATCTTTGGCATCTGCTTTTTCGCGGCGTTTATCGAAGTGGTCCTGAGCCAATTCATCGGCAAACTGCGCAAGCTGATCACCCCGGTGGTCACCGGCACCATCATTACCTTAATGGGCTTATCGCTGATCAAGGTGGCGGTCACCGACATGGCCGGCGGCTTCGGCGCCAGTGACCTGGGTGCCGCGAGCAATATGGGCCTGGCGGCGCTGGTGCTCGTGACCATCGTGGTGCTCAACCGCTTCAACAACCCGTTCCTGCGCCTGGGCTCGATCGTAATCGGCCTGACATTGGGCTTTGTGGTCGCCTGGTGGCTGGGCCGCGTCGACCTGGCCGCCTTGCCCCACGTGCCCTTGATCAGCGTGCCGGTGCCGTTCAAGTACGGTTTCTCGTTCGACTGGGTAGCGTTTATCCCGGTGGCGGTGATCTTCCTGATTTCGCCGCTGGAAGCCGCGGGTGATCTGACAGCCAACTCAATGATTTCCCAGCAGCCGGTCAAGGGTCCGCTGTATATCAAGCGCATCAAGTCCGGCTTGCTGGCCGACGGCCTCAACTCGGCGATGGCGGCCACGTTCAACAGCCTGCCGATGGTGACCTTTGCGCAGAACAACGGCGTGATCCAGCTGACAGGCGTGGCCAGTCGCTACGTGGCGTACTTCATCGCGGGTTTACTGGTACTGCTGGGGCTGTTCCCGATGATCGGCGCGGTGCTGCAACTGATGCCCAAGCCGGTGCTGGGCGGCGCAACCCTGATCATGTTCGGCACCGTGGCCGTGGCCGGCATCAAGATCCTCGCCGAAGCCGGGCTGCACCGGCGCAATGTGCTGATCGTGGCGATCTCCCTGGGCATGGGCCTGGGCGTCGCCGCCGTGCCGGAAGTACTGCGTGACCTGCCCAAAGCCCTGCACAACATCTTCGAGTCGCCGATTACCGTGGGCGCGTTCTGTGCGATCCTGCTGAACATTTTCCTGCCGGAAGAGTTCATAGAACTGCAAGAAGATGAATTTGATCCGGAGTCCTCCACCCTCAAAGTGATGCAGGACCCGGACGTCACGAAATAGGAGCACCCTTTGTATGCGCAAGCTCATGGTTCTACCACTGTTGCTGCTGACCTTGAGCGCCTGCGCGCTGTTCCCCAACCGCGACCCGGTCAACATCAATGTGGTGGGCATCGAGCCACTGCAAAGCCAGGAACTGGAAGTGCGCTTCGTCGTGAAACTGCGGGTGCAAAACCCCAATGAAACGGCGATCGACTACAACGGCGTGGCCCTGGACCTGGAGGTCAATGGCCGGCCGTTGGCGTCGGGTGTCAGTGATCAGGCCGGAAGCATCCCACGCTTTTCCGAGGCCGTTCTGAGGGTCCCCGTCAGCGTTTCTGCGTTCTCGGTGTTGCGCCAGACCCTGGGCCTGAGCCAGACCCAAAGCTTGAACAATCTGCCGTATGTGCTGCGCGGCAAACTCGCGGGTGGGCTGTTTGGCACGATGCGGTTTGTGGATCGCGGCACCCTGGACCTACCCAATACTGCCACTTGGTAAACCTGGAGTTTCTGCAACATGGATGCGTTGCCCACCCTTTACACCGAACGCCTGATCCTACGCCCGCTGACGCTGGACGATGCGGACGCCGTCCAACAGCACTTTCCCCACTGGGACGTGGTGCGTTACCTCAACGCCCTCGTGCCCTGGCCCTACCCGGCTGACGGAGCCCTCGCCTATCTGCAAAACGTGGCCTTGCCGGCCATGGCACGGGGCGAGGAATGGCATTGGTCAATCCGCCTCAAAACCGCGCCTGAACAACTGATCGGCAACGTCAGCCTGATGGATGAAGTGGATAACAACCGTGGCTTCTGGCTCGCGCCCGCATGGCAAGGCCAGGGATTGATGACCGAAGCCAGCGCGGCGGTGACCGACTATTGGTTCGGCGTGCTGCAACGCCCCGTGATGCGTGTCCCCAAGGCAGCGCCCAACCTGGGGTCGCGGCGAATTTCCGAGCGTACGGGGATGCGCTTGATCAGGACCGATGAGGGGCAGTTTGTCGAAGGCACCTTCCCACGGGATATCTGGGAGATGACCCGCGAGGAGTGGTTGGAATCCCAATGACCCAAACGCTGAAATCAACTGTGGGAGGGGGCTGCCCCCGATGGCAGTGGGTCAGTCACACATGCACCCATTGACACAGCGTCTTCGCGAGCACGCCCGTTCCCACATTTAGACCCGGTTCAGTCTGTAACAAAGCGCACGCCCGGCTTGGCCCGCTCATCCACCGTCAGCTCAAACACATCCGGGCGAGCGTAGTGCCCCACCACGTCATAGTCGTACCGCGCCTTCACCAAGTCATCGATGTTGATCTGCGCCGTCAACAGCCCAGCCCCACCCAGCAACGGCCCCGCGAGGATGTCACCCATGGGGCCGACAATCACACTGCCGCCAGCAATCAACGGACGGCCTGCTGGCCAGTTGGCAATCTCCAGCCCCAATGCCTCGGGCGAAGCTTGCACCTGGCACGCGCTCACCACAAAACAGCGCCCTTCATGGGCCACATGGCGCATGCTCACCTGCCACATTTCGCGCTCATCCACTGTTGGCGCGCACCAGACCTCGACGCCCTTGGCGTACATCGCCGTGCGTAGCAGCGGCATCATGTTTTCCCAGCACACCGCGCCACCGAGACGCCCTACTGCGGAGTCGATCACTGGCAAGGTGGAGCCATCGCCCTTGCCCCAGATCAGCCGTTCGGTGCCGGTGGGCATCAGCTTGCGATGCTTGGCCACCAGACCACCCGAGGGTTCGAAATACAGCACGGTGCAATACAGCGTGCTGCCACTGCGCTCGATCACACCCAGGACCAAGCTGGCGCCGGTGCGCGCCGACAAGCCGGCCAGCGCCTCGGTTTCAGCGCCTGGCACATCAATAGCGTTGGCAAAGTAACGGGCAAACGCCTCGCGCCCCTCGGGCAGGCGGTAGCCCAGTTGTGTGCCGAAGCCTTCGCCTTTGGGATAGCCGCCCAGCAGCGCCTCGGGCATGACCACCAATTGCGCGCCGCTGCGTTTGATCTCGTCCTCGTAGCCCAGGATTTGTTCAAGGGTTGCCGCCTTGCCGTCCGGCAACGAACCCAGTTGCAAAGCTGCCACAGTAGAAACAGGCATTACGATCACTCCGAATTAGGGGGGTTGCCCATTCTCCGGCCAGCCGTGATCATGAATAAAGCCCACCTCAGCACTGAATGATATGAGCCAAATGAATATCGCCCAGGTCGATCTGAACCTGCTGAAGACCTTCGAAGCGCTGCACGACGAATCCAGCGCCAGCCGCGCGGCATTGCGCCTGGGCGTCACGCAATCAGCCATCAGTGCGGGCTTGCGACGCTTGCGCGAGGTGTACGGCGACCCGCTGTTCGTGCGCACCGGCCGAGGCTTGGCGCCGACGTTGCGGGCCAATCAGTTAAAGCCGGTGATCAGCGAGGCGCTGGACCGTTGCCGGCAGAGCCTGGCGATGGTCAACCCGGATAACCCGCATTACCAAGGGCGTTCCGTGGTAGTGGGGTTGTCCGATGATTTCGAGATCGCCTACGGTCGCCGCTTGATGCAGGAGATCGCTCAACGTTTACCGAAACTGCGCGTGATCTTTCGCCAGACCCACAGCCAGATAGTGGCAGGCGCCCTACTCGACCGCACGCTCGATCTGGCAATTACCGCCGGCGGGTTTGCGCAGAACCGTTTGAGTCGACAGGTATTGGCGGAAGGAGACTACCGTTGCCTGGTAGACCCCGGCAGTCTTGCGCCGGACCAGAACAGCATCGGCCTGGAAGAGTTCGTCAGCCGCGAGCATGTGCTGGTGTCGTCCGGCGGTTTTATTGGGATTACGGATGAGGGCCTTGCAGCGCTGGGGCTGAGCCGGCAAGTGTGTGCGTCGACCAGCCACTTTGCCGCACTGCCGTTTTTGCTCAAGGGCAGCCAAGCGGTTGCGACCATTCCGGGGCATGCGGCACAGGCGATCGCCGAGATGACAGGCCTGCGCGTACTGCCCTGCCCGCTGGCGCTGCCGCGCTACCCCGTGGAACTCGGCTGGCGGACACAGGCCCAGTTGGACCCTATGTTGCTCAAAGTACGTGAGGCGATTGCCGCCAGCTTTACTTCGCCGCTGCCATCAGCTTATTGACTTCGCTGCGCACCATATTGGAAAACTCTGGCGGTGACATGCCATCAAGCTCTGCGCGGACCCACTCGGCCCACTTGCCCTTGCGCTTGGCACGCTCACCGAACAACCGCGCCGCTTCGCCCTTGGCCTTGCCCAGATTGGTTTGCCACAGGTCATAGAGGCGGGACTTTTCATCTTCCAGCTCGGCACGTTCGGCGAGGGTCTTGTTGGCGAGATTGAAGCTCATGTTGAATTACCTGCTGCACAAATAGGCGACATCTTACACTGTAGGTCGAAATTTCCTGATTCGGATTTTGGCTGGAACTGCGCTCAAGCAAAAAAACTGCAACTTTTGCCATCGCGCGATACTCCATTGTTCACTGTCACATTCACTCGCAAGGAGTCACACAATGGCCCGCAAAACTGCTGCCCAAGCTGTCGAAGACCAGATCAAGGATCAAGCCTTCAGCGAACTCACCGCGCTGATCGAAGAGTCGGACAAACTGCTCAAAAGCAGCGCCGCCCTGGTGGGCGAAGAAGGCGAAACCCTGCGCGAGCAGGTCGCGATCAAACTCAAGCAAGCCCTGGACTCAGTGTCCAACGTGCGCGAGCGTAGCAAGCCAGTGGTGGATGCCACCGAAACCTACATCGGTGGCCACCCGTGGCAAACCGTGGCCATTTCCGCAGGTTTTGGCCTGGTAGTGGGTTTGTTGCTGGGTCGTCGTAACTGATCAAGCAAGCGGCGCAATAGCAACCACACCGCTGATGCTATTGCGCCGTTGCCCTGGCTCTTGATCTGTCTGTGATCTTGATCTAATGCCCCCCGGCAAACGGCTATCGCTGACAAACCAGCGCCTACACTCAAGCTGCGCCAAACCCTTCTCAGTCAGTCACCAGCGCCTGTAATCGCGCCAGATCCTCAGCCTCCAGCTCAATCCCCACCTCCAACGACTTCGCCCGCGTGCGATGACGTCGATCCCCCGGCAACCTGCGCAACCCTGCCGCATGCATCTGCCGCACCAGTTCCTGGCTGCGCTCGGCAAAGCTTTGCCCAGCGGTTTTGCTTGGGTCGATCACGATCAACAACTGCCCTGTCCACGGCGTGCGGGCGCCTGGGTGATCAGCCCAATCAAACTCAAAGGAGAAGTTGCCTCCGGTCAACGCCGCCGCCAACAGCTCGACCATCATCGACAACGCCGACCCCTTGTGCCCGCCAAACGGCAGCAACGCGCCGCCTTCGAGCACGGCTTTAGGGTCAGTGGTGGGTTGGCCGAGGCTGTCGACGCCCATGCCCGGCGGCAATCGCTCGCCCTTGCGCGCGGCTATTTGCACGTCGCCATGGGCAATGGCGCTGGTGGCCAGGTCGAAGACAATGGGCGCGCCATCGGCACGCGGTGCGGCGAAGGCGATGGGGTTGGTGCCGAACAACGGGCGGTCGGCGCCATGGGGCACCACGCAGGTCATGCTGTTGACTACGCTCAGCGCCACCAGGCCTTCTTCAGCGAAGGGTTCGACGTCGGGCCACAGCGCCGCAAAGTGATGGGAGTTGTGAATCGCCAGCAACGCAATACCGGCGCTGCGGGCCTTGTCCACCAGCAACCCACGCGCTGCCGCCAGAGCCGGCTGAGCGAACCCGTTGCCGGCGTCGACCCGCACGAAGCCGGACGCCACGTCGGTGACCACCGGCACCGCCTGGCCGTTGACCCAGCCGCTGGCCAGGGTGCTGAGGTAACCAGGGATGCGGAAGATGCCGTGGCTGTGAGCGCCATCGCGCTCGGCGCTGGCGCAGTTGTGCGCAAGGATCGCCGCGACGTCGGGCGAGGTGCCGTGCTTGACGAAGATCGCCTGCAGCAACGCCTTCAGCTCGTTGAAACCCATGAATGCTGTAGCACTGTCGATGATCGGGGACTGGGCAGACATCTGTAGCTCCGATTTTATAATTGGAAGAGACAACAACAATCCAGACCCGTCGATTAAACAACGCCTCCTGTGCTTGCTGTCAACGTCCGCTTGCCGCCGAAGCAGTTATCTACGGCCCCGCCCCTGGCGCAAGCGCCTACCGTGGAGCCTCGTAACTGCCAGTTTGATGGAGCGAGCACCATGGCGACGCTTTCCCCGCCGTACTTTTTCGACGAATTCCTGCTGCCTGCCGGGCGTAAACAGCCAACACCACGGGAGCGGGCGTTGGGATTTACCGTCAAGGATCTGGAGTGGTTGCATACGCTTTACTACGCCACGGATGCAGCCCGCCAGGATGCGGCCCTGCACACGCACCCCATGCAGGTGGAGCGACTGCTGATCAACCGTCCTGGCAAACCCGCGCTGACCCTGACTGGCGCGTTCCTGATGAGTCCGACACCGGACGACAATAAAGCCGTGCTCTATACCCCCTACGGCGGGCTGGAGCTGTTCGACAGCCGCGCCGTGCTGCTTGCTGCGGTGCACGAGCGCATGCAGTCACCAACGCAGCGAGACGACCTGCTGTGCTTTATATCAATCGCTGAACGTGACGCGCTGCCGGTAGACGCGCCGGTAACAATCACCACCGCCATCATCCAGGGCGCGGTGATGCAGGATCAGGAGGACGCCATTCTGGCGAGCCAGCAGCAGAACGTAGCTGTCCTCCTCAATGAGCTGCGCAAGCTGCCGAGCCTGCACGGGATGCTTGATAGCCTGCTCGGCATCATGGCCCGTTCCTTCTTTCCAAAGTTGAAACAGGCCGACACGCGGGTGGATTTTTTCAGCCGCGCCTCGCAGCAAAAAGACCGTCGTTGGCTGGCTTCACTACCGTTGCGCGATGCACTGCTGCAGTTTTATGCCAAACAAGCCTGGCCCCAGGATCAAACTCATTCGTTCGTCAATATCGGCTACGACAGCAGCGCCTTGACCGCGGACCAACGCGCCCTCGACCAGCAGCGCTGGGACAGTGTGATCGAACAAACCAGCGGCATTCTTTCCTCGTTACTGAAAAGCCTGCTACAGACCTACTGGAACGAAGACGTCAGCGCGGGCCAGTCGCGCCTGACGTTTTGTGCGCGGGTGATGCGCGAAAAATTTCGCGCCGATCTGTTGCTCAAACGCCAAAACGCGATTGTCTCCACCCCAGAGAGCCAGCAACTGCGCGCCGCGTTCCTGCTGGACTCGGCCGCGAGCACAGCGCCCGCGGATGATTTGCGCATAGAAAAGGTGCGTATTCACGCGCCCTATCAACATTACGTCGACCTCGCCAGCACGTTGATGATCAGCAAGGCACACACCTACCTCTACACCCAGTCCCGCGGTCTGCAAGTGCTCAAGGATCTGAACGACCTCAACGACACGCTGCTGGCGATGCTCAAGGCCGCCGGCCATCAGGATGAGCTGCTCAACTTTCTCTCGCTGGATGAACGCAGCGTGTATATCGGTATGGATCACGTTCAGGTCAGCGGACAATCGATGCAGGGCGATGTCTTCCAGGACATGCTCGAAGACATCGTCGCCAAGCAGTTCGACAACCTTGAGCATGCACTCGGCGTGTACCGCCGCAGCGCCAGCGACATCGACCTCGCCGCGCTGCTCGACCATGCGCTGGACGTGCGCACCCTGCTCGATAGCCGTCTGCTGGTGCAGGACGCCGGCGGGCGCTGGTCGGTTCACCCCGTGTCCAGCGGCAATGGGCACCCCAGCACCGTGCTGGCGGAAACCGCCAAACGTCATCTGCAGCGCCTGCAGGCCGTTGAAACCGCCATGGCTATGGGGCGCAGCAAACATCCGACCTTGGGCGTGCTGGCGGCCCATGCGTTGGACCTGGAGCTGGCGAAAAGACAGCTGGCGCTCGACGCCGAAGATGTCTGCATCAATACCTATGCCACCCCGGCCCAGGAACGTGAGGAGCGCTTGCCCGTGGCGTCTTCGAGCATGGTCGCGCACTTTATCGCGCGGGTGACCGGTCAGGCCGAAGCGCTTACGCCCTCGGCCCTGACCTGGTTCTACGGCCTTCGCAGTGAAGGCGCCGCCCGGCAACTGCACAACCTGAGCGTCGATAGCTTCAATGCCATCATCGAGCAGGTGATGAGCACCTTCGCCCAGCACGAGCTGCGCGAACTGCCGCACCTGCTGCTGGACAACAACCAGGCCCATCTAAGCCATGGCCTGTTGCAGGGGTTGAGCGGCGAGGCCGAGATGAGCCGGTTATACAAAAGTTTGTCGCCGCAGCAACTGGCGCTGCTCGACTGCGTGCTCAACGCCGACAGCCTGCGCAGCCGCGCCAGCCGTCACGGGCTCAACGGCTTCCTGCCGGACGCATACGCCCTGAGTCTCTGCAGTGACGCAGCCGCCCTGCCCCAGCCCCTGGCCAACTGTTTTGTACTGACCGAACGCGGAGGCCTGGACCCCGATCACTCCGGCGCGGCCCTGCTGTGGACCCCGCGCTCTGGGTTTGAGGCGTTTGCATCCATCCAGGCGCTGGGTGAGGTGCTGGGGCAACGCTTGCAAGATCCGCTGGCCTGCTGGCCCTTGCTCGAAAACCTGCCGGTATCCAGGCGCATGCCCCACCAGACCTACCGCTTGGGCCCGCTGCAACGCATTGACGATCATCTGCTGGATAACCGCCAACGCTCCTACAGCGCCTGGCTGCGCGACGAGATTGACCATCTACTGGCAATGAAACCCGGCGTGCAGCGCTTCCAGGACTGCATGGACGCATTGATCCGCCGCGCGCCACCGTCCAACCTGCCCAGGGCGATTGCCATGGCGCACGCGATGATCCACCAGCAGTCACTGCCGGTCTGGCTGGGCATGGCGTCGCCGGATGAACAGATACTGCACGCCGAACTGCTTGAGCAGTACCGCCTCAGCGCGCCGCAGGAGCGTGACTATCTGCACAGCATTACGCCCCTGCGCGAGCAGGTCGTTAACACGTTGACGAGCCTGCTCGATGCTCGCTTTGCCCAACAAGCGCTCAACCCCGATAACATCCTGATTCCCTGCCGTATTGACCTGGACGGCCACACGCAGACCCTCACCGATTTCGCCCTGCGGCACTTGCCGGACCTGCATGCCGAGCGCATCCGGCCAAGCTCGCGCACCGCCACGCCGTTACCGGCGGCGCTGGACGGCGATGCCGTCGTGCAACTGGTGCGCCAACTGGACTTGAAAGGCATCTACCAGCAACGGCTTATCACCCACCTCAAGCAACCAAGCGAAGACGCGCGCGCGCGGCGAACCCTGTTTTGCCGGCAGTTACCCTGGCAACTCCTGCAATACGCCCATGAGCAGATGCTCAATGAGCGACTGTCTGCCAACGCCTGGAGCCTCATCCAGCAAGTGTTTGACATGCCCGATGCAGTGGCGCGTGCCAGCGTGAGTGGCAGCTCGGCCACCGTCCGCCACTTGGAGTTGATCGCCACCGAAGGCGCAGCAAGCGCCAGGGCGCTGGGTTGCTACCTGATAGGTCCGCAGGCCGGCGCGTCCGGGCCGCTGGTGCTGTACGCGCCCTTCAGCCCCCAGCATTTGCTGAAGGAATTCGCCAGCGAAGCGGCACTGCTCAGTGAGTTCACCAACCCCGGCGCACTGCAGGACTGGATCGTGGGGCAACTGGAGGGCGCGCGGCGCGCCACCTATCGCAACCTGCTGGACAAGGGCTGGCACGTCGGACTGGCAGAAATCACCCTCGGCGCAACGCCCGTGGGCGGCAACCTGCTCAAGCAACTGTTTGAGGACAACGTGCAGATGCTGCTGCAGATGCTAAGCGCGCAGTTTGCCCCGTCGGGCAAGACCCATTGGGATGCGATCACTTGCCTGCTCACTCAGGAAATCCCCAACGGCCTCCAGTTCCTGGCCGGCAAACTGGCCTATCCGCTGGTGGTGTGGCGCAGCTATCAACTGTTCAAAAACTCCGCTGAAAACCTGCAGGCGCACCGCTGGAGGCACGCACTGAAAACCTTCGCCCTCGGCGTGGCTGAATTGGCCTCGTTGCGCAAAGCGCTGGACAGGCCCCTGCAACAGACGCCGCCACCTGCAGAGCAGCCCTCAGTGGAGCGGTGGCTGCAAGCGCCTGCCCCCGCAGCCGCCAACCTGGACGAGTTGGCAATAACCGCGCCCGAACGCACACAGTTGCGCGGTTTTGAACACCACGATGACGCCCTCGGCGACTTGTCATTCAGCTCAGCCAACCAGGTGTATCGGGATGACACCACCTCGCGCAATTTCCTGCCGCTGGCGGGAAAAGTTTATCCGGTAAAACGCGCCGGCGAACGCTGGCGCCTGAGCAAGGGCGATCGGCTGGGCCCTTATGTACAGCGCAACGCCCACGGCCATTGGACGCTGGACCTCGACCGCCATCACCCACGCTACGGCAAAACCTTGAGCCGCTACGCCGGCAAAATGAGCACACGCCTGGCCGAACGGAACGCCATCAACATTGAAGCCGTGGGCATGCGCGAGATCGCCGCGCTATCCAGTTGGAAGGCCCAATGCATTGATGAAGCGCTGAATGTGGCGACTTACTATGCGGTGACCTGCAAGCGCAACTTGCTGCACTTCGCCACGCTTCGTGAACCGAGCAGCCGCCTGGGGCGTTTTTTCAGTGAATTTTTCGGCGTTGTCTCGCTGGCGCCCGAACAAGTGCGAAGGGTCGAGCGGCGCATTGACGAGGTGCTTGATGAGCTGATCAATCACACCCTGATCGGGCCCGACTCGATGCGGTTTGTCAGCGGCACCCATCGGTACAGCCCCCACGATTCCTTTGCCTTCGTCGTGCCCGACGATGCCGACCACAAGATCTACCTGCTGGACCGCTTCTTCGACCCGCCCATGGACATCTATCAGAACCGTCTGACCACGCCGTTCAACATCTGCGCCCATGCGCGCGCCACGGTGCTGATACACGAGATCACCCACATCAAATCGCTGACCGAAGACCTGGCTTACTTGGACAGCATGCGGCCCTTCCCGGACCTCATCAACGTTGCCATCAACGGCGCCACGCTGATGAAAACCGACCTGGATAACCTGCGGGATAACGCACTGTCGATCTCCACACCTGCCAGCATGCTGTTCAGAACCTGGGATGCGTTTTCCCAGCAATGGGAGGATTTCGGCAGCCGCCGCTTGACCGCGCCGTTGCGCGATAAAGTCCTGAGCACCACCGGCGCCCGCACACTGGAGGAGGCGCGATCGGTGTTTATGAGCAACAGCGACAAGCGTATCGACACGATTCTGGCCAACGCCGACTCGGTGACCTGCATGATCAGCGAGCTGGGGCGCAGTCTGGATGCGGGAGCCTGAGCAGGCTCCCGGCGGGGTAGATCAGTCTTTCTGGTCGCGCAGGATATTGCCAGAAGCGCCGTCGATACGTGCTTCATAAACGGTGCCGTCGGACTTGCGCCCTTTGACTTCCCAATAACCGTTGTCGTCGGCTTCAGCGGCGTAGACCTCGACATAGCCTGCCTTGGTCTTGGCCACCTCGATGGCCTTCTCGATGGTGATCCAGCCCGCACCCGGTTTATCGGCCAGCGCGGCGCCGGCGCTGAGCAGCGCAGTGGTTGCACACAGGGCGACTAAGGTTTTCTTCAGCATTTTCGTTCTCCATTGTAGGAATGTCCTGAATTTTTTAGGCGCCTCCAAACGAGAATAAGTTCCAATTGATGTGCAATCGCCATGATGGATGTTCTCGCGATGCACCCTGGGGGTTAGAATGTGGGAAATCAGGATGAGTTAATGAGCGAAAAGTCCCTTTCAGAAGCCGAATATGACGCCATCACCGACGCCGCTGCGCATTGGTGCATGCGTATGCATGCAAGTGATTGCACCCCCGGTGAACGTCAGGCTTTTGCCCAATGGCACGATTGCGACCCGCTGCACGCCTTCGAATACGCCGCGATGCTGGAAATCTGGGACGTCGCCGACCATCTGCCCCGCCACGAACCCACCGCCTTGGTGGTGCCGTTCAAACCGCGCAGTCGGCTACGTACCTACGCCGCTGCGGCAGCCATATGCCTGGCAGCCTTACCGGTGGCGGCCTTTACCGGTTGGGAAGCGGGCTGGCTGCCCAATGCCTACGAGCGCTTTGAAGCCGCCGATGGTTTGCGCCAGGTGACGTTGGGGGATGGCAGTCAAGTGGAGCTGAACCTCGGCACTGAACTGGTCTACAGCAACTACAAGGACCAACGTCGGGTCACGCTGAAAAAGGGCGAAGCGTTTTTCAAAGTCAGCCACGACCGTGAGCATCCGTTCGTCGTGCGTGCCGGCGAAGGCCAGGTGCAGGTGACGGGCACGCAATTCAATGTGTGGAAATATGGCGATCAGGTGCGGGTCATGCTGCTTGAAGGCGCAGTCCAGATTTCCAGCGACCGGATCCACGGCAGCGTGCCGCTTACCCCCGGGATGCAGGCCAGCTATCAACTGGGCGACGCCACACCGCGCGTCGCCACGATCAGCCCCAACGACAGCGCGCTGGCCTGGCGCCAGGGCAAGCTGATCCTCGACAACCTGGCCCTGGTCGACGCGTTGCCGCTGATCAACCGCTACCTAAACAAACCGGTGATGCTCGCAGATGCCAGCACCGGGGCGATTCGCATTGGCGGGATCTACAACATCAATGAAGTCAACAACCTCATCCCCTCCCTGCCCAAGGTGCTGCCGGTCTACCTGACCCAGAACCAGGATGGCAACCCCGTGCTCAACTCCATTCCGCGTCAATCCCCCAAAGGCTGAGCCTGATCCACATCCCCGGGCCTCTTTGCGCCCGCAGTGTCCATTTTTGAAACACACGGCGCCTCTGAAGCGCCCGTACTGTGCGGATTCATCGATTTGTCATGGGCGGTGTTACAGCGGTGATACAACAGGGTGAATCGTTTGTGGTACGGCCGCGTGCGCGTGCCGTGACCGCAGGTGTATCAGCCATGAAACAGCACTGACATCACTTTGCCCTCGATTTACTCCAACCTATTGAAAACAAACACTAAATAAAAAGCGGCACGGCTTCTGCTCTATCCCTTACAGCGCTGTTTAGGGTCAGCGCGAAGAATAGGGAATGCCGCCGTGATCACACTCACTCAAGGTCCGATGAACGTACTGCTGATCAGCTGTGTACTCAGCGTCGGCATCAGTGTTCCAAGCTTTGCAGGCGATGGCGTGATCGTGACAGGGCGCAACGTACAGGCTCACATGTACGGTCGCGCCGCCTTCGGTAAAGACCCCTACCCCACCACCGCCAACGCCAATCCCAGCCGCGACATCATCGGTGCAACCGGCGAGCTCAGTGATATGGATATCGGCGGCATCAGCAGCGGCTCCAGCATCGTCGGCGCGATTCCGACGAACAACACCTTGACCGGCCTGCATGCCACGCAAAACAGCATGTCCACCCTGGGGGCCGGCTCTGCCGCCGGCCACGGTGCGGGCAGCAGCATGGGTGGACAGATCAGCGACTCGATCCAGCGCGGCATGGCGCCGCTGAACAACATCGGCAGCATGATGGGGGGCAAGTAATGAACCGCTCCCTGCTCGTTCTCGCCCTGCTGGCCGCCGCTCCGGTCTTCGCCGACAACACCGCGGTGATCAACAACAGCGGTCAACAATACGAAGGTGTCGTGTCGATCAACCAGGCGGCCGGCAACCAGCAACAAATGTCCAACAGCCGTGCCATTGCGCTCGGTGGCCAGGCCACCAACGTCAACATCCAGCGCCAGAACGGCAGCGTCGACCCGTCCCTGAACGCCAAAGCGGCGATTCATGGCACCTCTTTTACCAACGGCAACGGTGTGCTGGGTATCAACCAGTCGGCCGGGGCCAATAACCAATCAGTCAATGCCGTGCGGATCAGCATTAACCCTGGCCCGCAAAGCATTGATGACAGCGTCCTGTTGCAACAGAACTCGACGCAGTTGACCGACTCAGGGCTCACCCCCACCACTGGCAGCCGCCAGGTCGCTACCAGCGACCAGGCCTTCACAGGCAGCCGAGGAGTGATTCAGGTGAACCAGAGTGCCGGGGTGGGGAACCGAGTGGCTAACACCCTAGGCATCACTATCAAGTAAACGCTTGGTAGTACTCGTTAGACCGTACCAACACTTAACCAACTAATTAGAAGCAAGGAGAAACACCATGAAACCTCAAATGGCTCTGAAACCAATGGTTTTCGCTCTCGCCGCACTCATGGCTGCTGCTGCTCAGGCAGGTGGTGGTTGGCACCCTGCGCCTCAACCAACCGGCGTTGTTGCCTCTGTCGTTACAGACGTACAAAACAGCGGCGGCAACAAGTTTGACGACACCAAAACCGAAAACAATGCCTCTGCCGACAACTCGGTAAACGGCAACAGCGGCAACACCGGTGTTAACGTTCAGTCGGGCAGCGGTAACCAGGCAGACAACTCCGGCGCCATCTCCAGCGCCAAGGGTGACTTTGCAACAGTATTCGCTGTCGTCGATGTCAATCAAAACAGCGCGCTGAACAACTTCGTCAACAAAGGCACCCAGAACAACGCCTCTGCGGATAACTCCCTTAACGGTAACTCCGGCAACCTGGGTTACAACGGCCAGGCCGGTCAAGGCAACCAGGGTAAAAACAACCTGGCAATCACCACTGCTGATGGCAAAAACATCGCAGCGGCCGCCAACACCGAGCAAAACTCCCTCGCCAACAGCTACCTGAACACTGCCGCTACCAGCTACGGGTATGGCCATGGCAAGGCTCAATACGTGTCCAACAACTCCAGCCTCGACAACTCGGTTAACCGCAACTCCGGCAACGTGGGTGTGAACCTGCAATCCGGCTCGGGCAACCAAGGCAGCAACAGCCTGTCGATCGGTCAAGGTTGCACCGTCTGCTCCAGCGGCGTGCGCTTCTGATCCAACGGGGCCTTGGCAACAAGGCCCTTTTTTATTCCAGTGTCCAGCAGGTCACACGATCATGCGCCTCGCGACCCTCACCCTCCTGATGTTACTCACCGGCCCAACGTGGGCAGGCAACATGGCGATCTCCGCCCTGCCTGGCGGTGCAGTGATCTACAAGAAGGTCGAGAGTATTCGTGAGCGCCGGTTCGCCAACCTGGTGGAACAGAAAACCGATTTCAGCTGCGGTGCTGCGGCACTCGCCACCATTCTGCGCCAGGGTTACTGGCTGGACGTGGACGAAGATCACGTCATCAAAGGCATGTTGGTCAATGCAGACCAGGACCTGGTACGTACCCAGGGCTTTTCCATGCTGGACATGAAGCGCTACCTCGAAAGCATCGGCATGCGTGCCCGGGGCTACAAGATCGGACCAGAGACCCTGGTCACCGTGAAGATCCCTGTGGTGGTGCTGCTGGAAATTCGTGGCTACAAGCACTTCGTGGTGATGCAGCGCGCGGACAAGGACTGGGTCTATATCGGCGACCCGGTATTGGGCCACAAGCGCTATTCGCGTGACGACTTCCTCAAGGGCTGGAATGGCATCGTCTTCGCTGTGCTGGGTGAAGGTTACGACAAGGCCAATGCCTTGCTCGACCCGCCTACTCCGCTGACCGCCAAGAACCAGTTGAATGAGTTCAGGCCCGTAGGCGATGCCGAGCTGATGGACTTCGGTTTTATCCAGAGCGACTTCTTCTAAGAAGCGCAATAAGGGGCAGGACGCTCCAGGAGCAGAAGATGAACACTTCCCGTTGGCTGACGGTCATGTGTCTGGCAGCCTCAATGCCCGCTTATGCTTCATCGGGGTTCAAACCGATCGAACTCAAGGATTCGGAAATGGCCGACCTGCGCGGCCGCTACGTCATGCCGGGGCGCATCATTAGCTTCGGCATTGTCATGAGCAGCACGTGGACCAACGCCGTGGGTGACACCATCACCGGCAAGGCCAGCATGCAGGTCGACTCGTCGACCATCACCCCACAATTCTACGTACAGACCACCGGCTCGACCGGCAACGGGACCAACCCGAACACCGGTACCGGCACAGTCACAGGCGGCGCCGGGCTGGGCAGTGGCCAAGGCGTGACCCAGAGCGTGCGAACCGCTGGCGATGGCAACACCGCCTATAACAACGTAGGCATTACCGTCGAGAACGGCTTCGCGCCTTCCAACGCGGTGCAATCGGGGCAAGTACTGGTCGCCGGCGGTACCGTTACCGGGGACAGCGCAGCAGGTCGAGTCAGTGTGTCGGCCAACAATGGCGGCTTGCAGATGGCGATCCAGGCCAACCATAACCAAGGCAACAGTTTGCAGCAGATCGGCGGCGGTACTGTGCTGCAAGGTACGGTTTTGACCGGCAACACCAACTTCGTCAACAACATGACCCAGCTCAACGTCGTGATGAATAACAACGGTTTGAACAACGGTGCGCTGAACTGCAACTTGGACCAACTCAAAGGCCTACGCACCCTCGGTTATTGAACTACGCTGACCCTCGACACTTACGCATTAGAAAAGGACGGCTTATTTCATGCATCGATCGTTATCGCTTCATGCGGTGGTCTGTTTAAGTACGCTCTTGCCTGCATCCGTTCTGTATGCCGCGCCAGACGCCGATATAGAAACGCTCAAACAGGAACTTCTAGAACTCAAGCAGCGGTATGACGTTCAGCAAAAAGCTTTGGCGGTACTGGAACAACGGGTACGACAGGTCGAAGATCAACCGTCGGCACCGGCGCCCAAGCGCCTGGCCAAATCCCCGGCAGACTTTCAGAAAGCCAGTGGCGCGACGGTCGCAGGCACGGGCGCCGCAGCAGCATCCGGCGGCGCCGGTGGCGGCGGCGGTAGTTCCTACGGCCAGTCCCTTAAGGACGACTCGGCCCCTGCGCAAAGTGTGAGTAACCTCTATAACGAAGCCAGCGGCTTTTTCGGGAATGGCAAGTTCAGCTTTGAAACCGGCATTACCTATGCCCGTTACGATGCTCGCCAGTTGACCCTCAACGGCTTCCTGGCGCTGGACTCGATTTTCCTCGGCAATATCAACCTGGACCGGATCAAGTCCGATAACTGGACCCTGGACCTGACCGGGCGCTACAACTTCGATAATCGCTGGCAGTTCGACGTGAACGTGCCCGTGGTGTACCGCGACTCCACCTACCAGTCCGCCGGCGCCGGCAACAACGGCACGGCGACGTCGGAAGCCTCGGTCACGCGCGACCCGACCATCGGCGACGTCAACTTTGGTGTGGCGTACAAATTCCTCGACGAAACTCCCAATCTGCCGGACGCCGTGGTGTCGGTGCGGGTCAAGGCGCCTACGGGTAAAGAACCGTTTGGTATCAAGCTGGTCAACACACCCGGCAACGACAACCTGTTCGTGCCGGAAAGCCTGCCTACGGGTAACGGGGTCTGGTCGGTCACGCCGGGGATTTCCCTGGTCAAGACCTTCGACCCGGCGGTCTTGTTTGGCTCGCTGTCGTACACCCACAACTTCGAGGGTTCGTTCGACGACATCAGCAGTGACGTCAACCAGAAGGTCGGCGGCAAGGTCAGCCTGGGCGACAGCTTCCAGTTTGGCGTCGGTGTGGCCTTTGCCCTCAATGAGAAGATGAGTATGTCGTTCTCGGTGTCGGACCTGGTGCAGCGCAAGAGTCGGCTCAAGCCTAATGGCGGCGACTGGCAGTCGGTGGTGTCCAGTGATGCGAACGCCGGGTACTTCAACGTGGGGATGACGATCGCGGCATCGGATAATTTGACGATCGTGCCGAACCTGGCGATTGGGATGACGGATGATGCGCCGGACTTTACGTTTAGCCTGAAGTTTCCGTATTACTTTTAACTGATCCGACGGTGTATTCCTGAGGCAAAGGAGCTTGCTCCCGATAACGTAATAAAAGGAAAAGCCCCGCAACGATGAGGGTCGTTGCGGGGCTTTTCGGTTTACCCGCCCTAGCGGATCTGGTGTTTGTGCAGCAACCGATAGAACGTTGGCCGGGAAATTCCCAGGACGCGGGCAGCGACACTCAAGTTATCGCTGTGCCGGTTGAGCACATCGCACAGCGCCTGGCGTTCGGCGCGGTGTTTGTAGTCTTCCAGTGTAGACAGGGGTGGCGAAATTGCCTGTTCGCTGATCAATCCCAGATCAATAGCCTCGATCTGCCGCCCTTCGGCGAGTACCAGGCCACGACGCACGCGGTTGGCCAACTCGCGCACATTGCCCGGCCACGGGTGTTGCCCCATCGCCACCAGCGCGTCTTCGCTGAAACTGCGCGGACGGCGGCCGGTTTCCTGGCTGTAGAAGCGTGAGAAGTGGTTGGCCAGCATCGCTACGTCGCCATGGCGCTCGCGCAGCGGCGCAGTGACCACTTGCAGCACATTGAGTCGGTAGTACAAGTCCTCACGAAAAGCCCCCTTGGCCACAGCGGCTTCGAGGTCGACGTGAGTTGCCGCCAGTACCCGCACATCCACGGGGATAGGCTGGCTACCGCCGACGCGCTCAACCTGTTTCTCCTGGAGAAACCGCAGCAGATTGGCTTGCAGCTCCATGGGTAAATCGCCGATTTCATCAAGGAACAGCGTGCCGCCATGGGCCGCTTCGATGCGCCCGACCTTGCGCTGATGGGCGCCGGTGAAGGCGCCCTTCTCATGGCCGAACAGTTCGGATTGGATGAGGTGTTCAGGAATCGCGCCGCAGTTAATCGCGACAAAGGGCTTGGCGTGCCGTTGGGATTGGCGATGCAGGGTCTTGGCCACCAGTTCTTTACCGGTGCCACTGTCACCACGGATCAAAACCGGGGACTCGGTGGGTGCGAGCTTGGCCAATAGCTTGCGAAGTTCGCGAATCGGCCGACTGTCGCCGAGCAGTTCGTGCTCCGGCTCATTTACCGGGGCATTGCCCTTGCCGCGCAAGCGCGCCATGCCAAAGGCCCGGCCGAGGGTAACCTGCACGCGCGCGACGTCAAACGGCAGGGTATGGAAGTCGAAGAACCACTCGCAGACAAAATCACCGACATTCTGCAAACGCAGCACATCCTGGCTGAGCACAGCGATCCACTCGGTGCCGCTGCGGCCAATCAATTCCTTGACCGCTTCCGGGCGCTCCAGGTGATAGGGCTGTAACCGCAGCAAACCCAAGTCACACGACCGGTCGCCCACCGCCTCCAAAGCACAGCTGTCCACCTCCCAACCTGCCGTGCGCAAACCGGGCAATAGCCCATGGCAGTCATCACAAGGATCGACCACGAGCAAGCGGCGTTGCGCAGGTGTAACAACCATGACTATTCCTTGGCGCCAAAATTGTTGATTGCTGGAGGTAAAGTTATTTAGAAACAACGGTTTGTGGCGCTCAGCGCTAACACTAGCAAAATCTTGACGCGGGCCTTGTACCGTTTCGCTATAAGTGCGGGCAAAAAGCCACCCACTGTCGCGTCCATCAAAAAAAGTTGGGCACGGCTAAAACTTTCATTCAGCTTTCAAAACAGCCGCTTACATGACAGTCATCAGGAAAAGTTAAAATTTGTTGCTCTAACATGTGACCCGTACCCCGTCATCGTGCATCAGTACAAGTAACCCGCCGCACGGTCAGCCCAACCGCCGGTACTCACTTGAATGGGCATTTAGAGAGAGACCCACATGAACGCCCCGCTCCGCATCAACGAAGCTCTTTTGATCGCAGACCGTGCTTTTCAGCCCTTTCAGTGCGTGGCCTGGCACGATGGCAACGGCGCCTTGAGCCTGAGCGTCATCGACCGCACCAATACCCGTATTGGCAGCAAACAACTGTCATCGAACACCTACAGCGACCCGGCGCAATTGGAAGACCTGCTGTTGCAGGCCCGTGCCGAACTCGACAAAGATGGCTACCAGTTGCAGTCCTGGGCCATGCCTAAGTAAGTTGCTGCACCAACTTCCGATCACTGCAAGACACTGATCGGAAGTTGGGCAACTGAACTTAAGACGTTTATCGCGCGGCGAGAATAAACCGCTCGATTGCCTCTGCAGCACCGTCATCAATATTACTACCGGTGACCACATTGGCCTGGCGCTTGACGGTTTCTTCCGCCTGCCCCATGGCAATCGATAATCCGGCTACCTGAAACATCGCCGGGTCATTTCCCCCATCGCCGATGGCCGCCGTCTGCTCCAGCGGGACCCCAAGGTGCGCCGCAAGGGTCTTCAAGGCCTCGCCTTTATTGGCCAGCATGGCCGTCACATCCAGATAAATCGGTTGCGAACGCGATACCTGCGCCAGGCCTTGCACCTTGGGCTGTAAACGCGCCTCCAGTTCCACCAACAACTGCGCGTTGTTGCTGGCGGCGACGATCTTGTCGATCCGATCCAGGTACGGCTCGAAACTCTCCACCACCACTGGCCCATACCCCAGGCCATGGGCTTCGCGCGGTTCCATCGGGCCTGGCGGGCCACGGCGCAGCCAATCACCGTCGGCAAATACCCATGGTTCCACGTCCGGCTCGGCCGAGAACATCGCCAGTGCGACCAGCGCCGCCTCCGCCGGCAGATGGTGGGCAACCAGGATGCTGCCATCCGGGTTGATCAAGGTGCCGCCGTTAAAACCGGCTACCGGCACATCGATCCCGAACGTCTCGATCAGGTGCAGCATGGCTTTGGGCGGTCGCCCGCTGGCGAGGCTGAAAAACACCCCCGCCTCGCGCAACGCACTGACCGCATCGACCGTACGCTGGCTCAGACGGTGATCTGGGTGCAGCAACGTGCCGTCCACGTCGCTGAGGATGAAACGGATGGGATGAATCGCGGCATCACTCATCCCAGGGTGTGCCAAGTGCGACCATCGCGGGCCAGCAACGCATCTGCAGCAGCAGGACCGTCTTCACCGGCCTTGTAAGCCTGGATTCCATCGTCTTCCTTCCACGCATCGAGAAATGGCTGCACGGCACGCCAGCCGTTCTCGATATTGTCGGCCCGCTGGAACAAGGTCTGATCGCCGGTCATGCAGTCGTAGATCAGAGTTTCGTACCCGGTCGACGGTTGCATCTCGAAGAAGTCCTTGTAGGCAAAGCCCAACTGAATGTTGGCCATATCGAGGGTCGGCCCTGGCTTTTTAGCCAGCAGGTCAAACCACATGCCTTCGTTGGGCTGGATCTGGATTTTCAGGTAGGTGGGCTTGAGCTCATCAACCTCGGTATCGCGGAACTGCGCATAAGGCGCCGGTTTAAAGCAGATCACGATTTCGGTGTCGCGCACGCTCATGCGCTTACCGGTACGCAGGTAGAACGGCACGCCGACCCAGCGCCAGTTGTCGATCATCACCTTGAGGGCAACGAACGTCTCGGTGCTGCTGTCGGGCGCGACGTTGGCTTCTTCCCGGTAGCCCGGCAACGACTTGCCGCCGATTTCGCCGGCGGTGTACTGCCCACGCACCGAGTTGGCCCGCGCATCTTCCAGGGACCACGGCCGTACCGCGCCAATCACCTTGGCCTTTTCACCGCGCACAGCGTCGGCACCAAATGCGGCGGGCGGTTCCATGGCCACCATCGCCAGCAACTGGAACAGGTGGTTCGGCACCATGTCCCGCAGGGTGCCGGTTTTTTCGAAGAAATTACCCCGGGTTTCCACACCAACGGTTTCGGCGGCGGTGATTTGCACATGATCAATGTAATGGTTGTTCCAGAACGCCTCGAACAGCACGTTGGAGAAACGGCTGATCAGGATGTTCTGTACGGTTTCCTTACCCAGATAATGGTCAATGCGGTAGATCTGCTTCTCGCTCATCACCTTGAGCAAGCTGGCGTTTAGCGCTTCGGCGGTGGCGAGGTCGGAGCCGAACGGCTTTTCGATCACCACACGCCGGAAGCTGTCATCAGTCTCCGTCAACAATCCGGCACTGCCCAGGCGCTGCACCACTTCACTAAAGAAGCGAGGCGCAGTGGCCAGGTAGAACACAGCGTTGCCGGTGCCGCTGTCGGCGATTTTCTTGCCGATGTCGGCGTAGGTGCTGTCGTCGAGGAAATCACCCTCGACGTAGCTAATGCCTTTGGCCAACTGCGCCCACAAGTCCGGGTCCAAAGCGTTCTCGCCATTACCCTTGACCTTGCTGGCAGCCTCGGTGCGAATGAAGTCCTCGAGTTTCTTGGCGAAGTCGGCATCACTGATGGCGTTGTGATCAACGCCCACAATGCGCAGCCCATCGCCCAACAGGCCATCACGACTGAGGTTGTACAGCGCCGGCATGAGCAGGCGCTTGACCAGATCGCCATGGGCGCCAAACAGAAACAGCGTGGTTGGGGGTGCGGGTTCGGCCTTGGGTTTCTTGCCGTTAGCGGTCATTTTTTGGAAGTCTCCACATGACCACCAAAGCCGAAGCGCATGGCAGACAGCATCTTGTCACCGTAGGTGCTCTGCTGGCGCGAGCGGAACCGCGCGAACAACGAGGTGGACAGCACCGGTACCGGCACGGCTTGTTCCATGGCGGCTTCGATGGTCCAGCGGCCTTCGCCACTGTCGGCGACGGAACCCGAGTAGTTTTCGAGTTTCGGGTCGGTGGCCAGGGCGTCGGCGGTCAGGTCCAGCAACCAGGACGAAACCACACTGCCACGGCGCCAGACTTCGGCGATATCGGCAACGTTGAGGTCGAAACGCTGGTCTTCCGGCAGGTTGTCCGAGTTCTTGGTCTTGAGGATGTCAAAACCTTCGGCGAACGCCTGCATCATTCCGTACTCGATGCCGTTGTGGATCATCTTGACGAAATGCCCGGAACCCGCAGGACCGGCGTGGATATAACCCTGCTCGGCGCGCGGGTCTGCGGAGGCGGAACGGTCCTTGGTGCGCGGGATATTGCCCAGGCCCGGTGCCAGTGCGGCGAAGATAGGGTCGAGGCGTTGCACGGTCTCGGTATCGCCACCGATCATCATGCAGTAGCCGCGCTCCAGGCCCCAGACGCCGCCAGAGGTGCCGACATCAACGTAGTGCAGGCCCTTTTGCGCCAACGCCTTGCCGCGACGAACGTCATCCTTATAGTTGGTGTTGCCGCCGTCGATGATCACGTCACCGTCTTCGAGCAGCTCACTGAGTTCATTGATGGTGTTTTCAGTGGGGTCGCCTGCTGGCAACATCACCCACACGGCGCGAGGCTTTTGCAGCCCGGCAACCAGGGCTTTCAAGTCGGCAACGCCAGTGGCGCCCTCCTCGCTCAAGCCTTTGACAAATGCTTCGTTACGGTCGAAAACAACGGTGGTATGCCCATTGAGCATCAGGCGCCGTGCAATATTCCCGCCCATGCGGCCTAGTCCGATAATCCCCAGTTGCATGTGCTGATGCTCCTAACTACTAAATAAATGTGTGACATAGTTTATAGCGCAATGAGGCTAATGAGGGTTAGTCAGGGGCAGATCCATGTAGTTTCATGACAAAAAAGTTGCCATCGTTTCAGCATCACAGCACCAAAAGTCACAGGACCACCAAAAATAAAAAAGTTCCATTGCGCTGAAAAAGAATTCAGAATTGCTTCCGACTGTTGCCGAGAACCTCGACTCAAGCGTTCTGGCACACCGCGACACACCGGCTATTTGCGAGGTAAGCAATGAGCACTGCACAGATGACCCGTCCTCCCCAGACCCTCTACGTCACGCTCCGTCGCGATGAACTGCGCCAGTTGAAAGACGAACGCGAGCAGTTGCAGCAGGAGGTCATGCGCCTGCGTGCTCATATCATTCAAGCCCAGCTGGATCAGCCTTACGGCGCTCAACCTGCGCTCTGCTGAGCCCTGTCATGACTTTGTAAGATAACGGCTACACAAATCTCACAAAGTTTTCACACGCACTTCCCGATACTCCCGCCCACAAGGGCCACCCCAATGCAAGGGTGGCCTCTATTGCGCGCAGCCCTGCGCGTGATTGAAAAACTACCGGGTTGGAGCGCTGGATGGCGATGTTCGAACGCAGCACTAAGTCTGCGAAAGGCTTTGATTGGGCCGGTCTTGGCTGGCTATTCCTGTTTTTCTGGTACTTCTCCGGCATCACACAACTGCTGATCCAGCTCAGCGGCACGTCCGGCTTCAGTGGTTTTCGCCAAGCGTTCTTCATGAGCGCACTGTGGCTCGCCCCCCTGCTCGTTTTCCCACGCCGTACGCGCTTGCTCGCCGCCCTGATTGGCGTGGTGCTGTGGGCCTGCTCCATGGCAAGCCTGGGTTACTTCTTCATTTACCAGCAGGAGTTTTCCCAAAGCGTCATCTTCATCATGTTCGAGTCGAACATCTCTGAAGCCGGTGAATACGCCACCCAATACTTCGCTTGGTGGATCGTGCTGGCCTTTATTGCCCACACCGCCGTCGCGGTTTTCCTGTGGACCCGCGTGCGACCGGTGTACCTGCCGCGCGGCCAAGCCCTGGTGGCGGCAACGGCGATCCTGGTGGCCATTGTCGGATACCCGCTGGTCAAGCAAATTGCCCGCAGCGACACCCTGGACGACGCTATCGACCGCTTTGAATCGCGCATTGAGCCTGCCGTGCCTTGGCAGATGATCGTCGCCTATCGCCGCTACACCGAACAACTCGACAACATGCAAGGCATGCTCGACAGCGCCAGCCAGATTGCGCCCTTGACCAATCTCAAGGACACCATGGCCGGCCAGCCCTCGACCCTGGTGCTGGTCATCGGCGAATCCACCAACCGCCAGCGCATGAGCCTCTACGGTTACCCGCGCAACACCACGCCGGAACTGGACAAGCTGCGCGACCAACTGGCGGTGTTCGACAACGTCATCACCCCGCGCCCCTACACCATCGAAGCGCTGCAACAGGTGCTGACGTTCGCCGATGAAGAGAACCCGGACCTGTACCTGAAAACCCCGTCGATTGTCAGCGTGATGAAACAGGCCGGCTACAAGACTTACTGGATCACCAACCAGCAGACCATGACCAAGCGCAACACCATGCTCACGACCTTTTCCGAACAGGCCGACGAACAGGTGTACCTGAACAACAACCGCAACCAGAACGCACGCCAATACGACGGTGACGTCCTCGCGCCATTCTCCAAGGCCCTGGCCGATCCAGCGGAGCGCAAGTTCATTGTGGTGCACCTGCTCGGCACCCACATGAGTTACCAGTACCGCTACCCGCCGACGTTCGACAAATTCACCGATCGCCAAGGCGTACCGGCAGGCATCAGCGATGATCAATTGCCCACCTACAACAGCTACGACAATGCCGTGCTGTATAACGACTTCGTGGTGTCGAGCCTGATCAAGGATTACGCAAAGACCGATCCAAACGGCTTCCTGCTATACCTGTCCGACCACGGTGAAGACGTATTCGACTCCGCCGGCCACGCCACACTGGGGCGTAACGAAGGCAAACCGACTGCGCCGATGTACACCATTCCCTTCATGGCCTATGCCTCGCCGAAATGGCGTGAGAGCCATGACTGGAGTTTCGCCGGCGATCTGCAACGCCCTTACACCAGCTCGCAGTTGATCCACACCTGGGCCGACCTGGCCGGGCTGAGCTCCGATGAAATCGACCGCAGCAAAAGCCTGGTGAGCGACAGTTTCAAAGCACGTCCGCAACTGATCGGCAACCCGTACTTGCGCCAGCAGAAGGCCCTGATCGACTTCAGCCTGATCAAGCCGAAGAAGGTTGGACCGACCGATGTGGTGCTCCAGGAAGCGCCGGGTTCGTAACAGAAAGATAACAATCATTCTCGTTTAACCCTAAAGTTCCGCTCCTCCTTTCGTCTTTGAGCCAAGGCCTTCCCTTTCCGGGGTGGCCGCAAAGACGACAAGGAGTCTCACGCGATGTTCGCGCCAATTACCCGTTCCATGACCCTCACGCTCGGCCTGTGCAGCGCCGCGCTGAGCCCGGACCTGCTGGCTGAAACCGACCCCGAACAGACCCAACTCGAACTCGGCGCCACCCGCATCACCGCCGAAGGCCTGGGCGCGACCACTGAGCACACCGGTGCCTACACCACCGGTTCGATGAGCACCGCCACCCGCCTCAACCTGTCCGTGAAAGAAACCCCGCAGTCGATTTCGGTGATCACGCGCCAGCAGATGGACGATTTCAATCTCAATACCTTGACCGACGTGCTGCGCCAGACCACCGGTATCAACGTGCAGCACAACGACTCAGACCGCGTGTCCTACTCCTCTCGCGGCTATGGCATCACCAATTTCCAGATTGACGGGATGCTCAACACCTTCGGCTACATGAAGTCCGACGCTGACACCATCATCTACGACCACATCGAAGTGGTGCGCGGCGCCACGGGCCTGACCACCGGAGCGGGCGACCCTTCAGCCACTATCAACATGGTGCGCAAGCGCCCCACCGCCCAGTGGCAGGCGAAAACCGGCGTAAGCGCGGGCAGCCATGACAACTATTACAGCTACGTGGACGTGGGCGGCCCGCTGGCGTTCGACGGCAAGTTGCGCGGGCGTACCGTGCTGGCCTATCGCGACAGCCAATCCTTCCGTGACAACTATGAGCTACAGCGGAAGGTCGGCTACGGCATTCTCGAAGGCGATCTGTCAGACGACACCGTGCTGGCCGTAGGTTTTGATTACCAGAACAAACAAGTCCAGGGCACTTCCTGGGGCACCGTGCCGTACTGGAACAGCCAGGGCGGCAAGGCCGGGCTGTCGCGCTCCACCAACATGGCCGCGCACTGGAGTTCCTGGCCGCTGACGGACAAGACCACTTTCGCGACCCTCGAACATCGACTGGGTGGCGATTGGCACATCAAAGCCGCCTACACCCATCGCCAGAGCGACACAGATGGCAAGGTCTACTATGGCGGCTCGGGTTTCCCTAACGACGACCGCAGCGGCATGACCGCCTGGGCGAGCCACATGCGCGGCACCTCGCGGATGGAAGCCATCGACCTCAACCTGGCCGGCAGCTATCAGTTGCTGGGCCGCGAACACGCCTTGATGATGGGCTACGGCGAGGCCGCGCAACGGGACAGTTCGCCGTTTATGCGCGAGAACATCCCAGCCGGCTACTACAGCATTGAAGACTGGAAATACATGGGCGGGATCGCTAAGTTCGGCGACACCGTCACCGGCCTCAAAGGCGAACACAGCAGCAAGGAACAGAAGGCCGGCTACCTGGCTACGCGACTGAGTCTCACCGACCGCCTGCATGCGGTACTGGGCAGCCGCTATGGCAGTTGGGAACTGAAAAGCGCAGCCCCCCGATACGACGACAACGATCAACTGACCGCCGCCGGCAAAACCAGCCAGACCCACAACGACATGTGGACGCCCTATGCCGGGCTGCTTTACGACATAACACCGGAGTACACCGTCTACGCCAGCTACACCGATATTTTCAAACCCCAAAGCCTCAAGGATGCCAACAAGAAATTCCTTGAGCCGGTGGTGGGCAGCAACTACGAAGTGGGCATCAAGGGTAGCGTGCTGCAAGAGCGCCTGAACCTGGCGGCGGCGTATTTCTGGAGTACCCAGGACAACGTTGCCGAGCGCGATTACTCGGTGCCACGCAACCCAAGGACCGGCGAGGAATATTACAAGTCAGGCGGCAAAGGCAACAAAGTGAACGGCTTCGAACTGGAAGCATCCGGGGAAGTGATGCCCGACTGGAACCTCACGGCAGGCTACACCTACACCCATTCGGTCAACGGTTCGGGCAACCGCAATAACACGGGTCAGCCGCTGAACCTGCTGAAAGTATCCAGCGCTTACCGCCTGCCGGGTACATGGCGCAACCTCACCGTCGGCGGCGCCGTGAACTGGCAAAGCGATTTCTATGATTTCAGCAATCGACCGACCGGTGCGCGCGATACCGATGGCGACCCGATCACCACCCGGGCAAAAATCACGCAGCAGGCCTACACCGTGGTTAACCTCATGTCCCGCTATCAATTCGACGACCATGTTTCAGCGTCGCTTAACGTCAACAACCTGTTTGATAAAAAATATTACGAGCGTGTCGGCTTCTATAACGGCGTGTACTGGGGTGACCCGCGCGCCATTACGTTGGCCTTGGACTGGAGACTTTAAAGCACACAACCCGAAGTTAACGAAATTGTTAACTTCGGACGTTTCTCGAGTTAATTCCCACTTAATAAGATCGCTGCAAAATCGCCCCATGAATCTGCTCAAGGACAGAACGGATAACCGATCACACTTAATGAGAATACCCCGATGAAACTCTCGACTTTGATGCTTGCCAGCCTGATGACCCTAGCCTCCGCCGCCGCTTTTGCAGAAGATGGCTCGGAGCGCGCGAAGGAGTACTACAACAACTTCACCTTCATGCAGCAGAAGGTTCACGGCACTAACGAGCAAACAGCATCCGCCGACGACACGTCTTCCAAGACCAGCACCACCAATCAGGAACAACCGAAGAGTTAATTAATGTTTAGTTAATCCGCAACACCCTGGGCCATTCCGCTCCGTTGGCAAAGGTTTATTGGGCGCCATTTAATGGCGCCCTTTTTTTGCCTGTTATTTATTAAAGCGGCTTGTTCCAGAACAGCATACGGCCATGAGCCGGATCAAACTTTGAATCATCAAAGCCAAACTTTCGATACGCCGACTGAGCGATAGCATTACCCTCAAGCACCTCCAGGGTGATCTTGCAGCAACCGCGCTGGCGGGCAATTTCCTCGACCTTTTGCAGCATTTTCTGACTCAGGCCCAGGCCGCGGAACTCATTCATCACCACCACGTCATGAATGTTGACCAGTGGACGGCAGGCAAAGGTGGAGAACCCTTCAAAACAATTCACCAGCCCCGCCGGCACGCCACCGACGAACGCCAGCACACTGAAGGCATGGGGGCGCTTGGCCAATTCGGCTGGCAGTTGTTCTAGAAGGTCAGCGGGCAGGCTATGGCTTCCGCCCATGGGGTCTTGTGCGTAGTGGTTGAGCACGCGGCCTATGGCTTCAGCGTGCACGGGGTTGGTGTAGCTGGCTTGCAGCACCAGGATATCTGGGGTTTCCATTGCCTTCCTCGATCACGACAACAAGGGAATCGGCTCCCTTTGAGGGGCTCGATTGTAAGCGTGGAGTCGGCGGTAGATGAAGGAGAAAAGCTACAAATATCTGCCAGAAAGCGCGAGGTTCATGCCGACGAAAAAGCGCTGGCGGCAGATTTAGGAGGTTGCCCTGCACGCCTTAGCCGAAACGCTGCAATTGCATCTCCTGCAGCCGGCTCAGGGTGCGGCGGAAGGGAAACTCCAGGTAGCCCTGGGTATAGAGGCGCTCCAGCGGCACTCGGGCCTCGATGAACAGGGGCACCTTGCGGTCGTAGCACTCATCCACCAGGGCGATGAACCGACGCACGCTGTCGTCGTGCACCGACAACTGCGGCAATTCGCGATCACCCGCCACCACCCGCTGGGCGCCGTCTTCGGTGCCTCGGGCAATCCGGCCCGGGCGCTGCTGCGCACTCAGGTCAGGCACCTCGCCGAGTAAAATCGCCTTGAAGCGATCACACAGCAGCATGAAGTCCATAGCGGCCAAGGGTTGTTCGCACAGGTCGGCATAACGACACCAGAGCACGCTGTCACTGGACCGCACCGTCACGATGCTACGGTGACCGACAACGACCGGCTCGTGGCTCACCACCTGCCCTTCTGCCAATTGCGTGAAGACAGCCGCAAGCGCCTCGGGCTGATTCACCCAATAACGCTGCATGCCGACACCTGGATGCAAACGATGGTCTTCACCGCCGTCCACCGCCACCACCCGCATATGCTGCTTGATCGCTGCGATACCCGGCAAAAACCGTTCGCGGTTGAAGCCATCGGAATACAGTTGGTCGGGAGGCTGATTGGAGGTGCAAACCATCACCACACCTTCCTCGAACATCACCTGGAACAACCGACCCAGGATAATCGCGTCCCCGATGTCATTGACGAACAACTCGTCAAAGCAGAGTACGCGCACTGCCTGGCTCAGCTCTCGCGCCAGGGCCTGCAACGGGTCGGCGGTGCCAGTAAGCTCGAATGAACGCTGATGCACCCACCCCATGAAGTGATGAAAGTGCTGACGCCGCGCCGGCACTCGCAGGCTCTGGTAGAACTGGTCCATCAACCAGGTTTTGCCCCGACCCACCGGCCCCCACAGGTAGACACCGGTGACCGGTGCACGCCCTTGGTGCAGAGCCTCATGGCAGGCTTGAAGGGCATCCACCGCCCGCCGCTGGGCATCGTCAGAGACGAAGCCCTGCTGGGCGATGGCGTGTTGATAGGCAGCGAGAGGCGAGTCGAAAGTCATGCACGCACTCCTGACAGGCCGTTTTCTTAACCTTCGAACTTACGCAAGGCTCTTACTGACCACCTCGAACACATCGCTCGACAGCTCGCCCGAACCACGAATGCGCTCCAGCTCGGCCTTCATCAGCGCCTGTCGCGCGCTGTCGTATTTACGCCAGCGGGTCAACGGCGCCAACTGGCGCGACGCAATCTGCGGGTTGAAGCCATTCAACTGGATCACCAGATCCGCCAGGAAGCGGTAGCCGGAGCCATCCGCCGCATGGAAGTTGATCAGGTTCTGCCCGGCAAAGGCGCCGATCAGTGCACGCACTTTGTTCGGGTTTTTAAGCGTGAACGCCGGGTGTTCCATCAACGCCTGGACCCGCGCCAGCCCGCCCGGCAAAGTGCTGCCGGCCTGCACACTGAACCACTGGTCCATCACCAACGGGTTGTCCTTGAAGTTCTCGGCAAACACCGCCAACGCCTGGGCTTTTTCCGCCTCGAACGGTGAGTTCACCAACACCGCCAGCGCGGTCAGACGCTCGGTCATGTTGTCACTGGTATCGAACTGCTCCAGGGTGGCCGCCAACACCTCAGGCTTGCCGCTGAGCATCAGGTACGACAGGGCGATGTTCTGCAAGGCGCGACGGGCAAAGTGCTCGGCCGCTGCCACATATGGGGTTTGCTTGGACAGGTCGCGATTGGCCTGATAACGCAGCCACAGCCCTTCGAACAGGTTGTCGGCCAGTTGCTTGCGTGCAAATTCGCGTGCGGCGTGGATCGCATCCACATCCGCCACTTCGCTGATTTCTGTCAGGTAGGCTTCGCCCGGCAACGAGAGCATTTCCGCGACCATCGCCTGGTCCAGGCTTTCGTCGCTCAGTACCGTACGCAGCGCGTCGATCAGGCGTTGATCCATTTTCAGCGCCTGGCCCGCCTGATGCTGGCCAATCAGTTCCTGCAACACCTGCACCGACAGTTGCTGGCCGGCATCCCAGCGGTTGAAGCCATCGCTGTCGTGTTGCATCAGGAACATCAACTGATCGCGGTTGTACGGGAAGCTCAGTTTCACCGGCGCCGAGAAGCCGCGCAGCAGCGACGGCAACGGCTGTTCAGCGATGTCGACAAACGTGAACGTCTGCTCGGCCTCAGTCACCGAAATCACGCGGGACGTACCACCCGCCGCTGCTTCACCGGCCAGACGCAAGGCGATACCGGCGCCCTTCCCGTCCAGCAAGCCCAGCTCAACTGGAATCACGAACGGCAGTTTCTCGACCTTGTCCGGAGTTGCCGGGCAGCTCTGGCGGAAGGTCAGGCTGTAGGTCTTCGCCGCGGCATCGTACGACTCGCTCACCGCCAGACGCGGTGTACCGGCCTGGCTGTACCAGCGCTTGAACTGGCTCAGGTCGGCGCCGTTGGCGTCTTCCATGGCCTTGATGAAATCGTCGCAGGTCACGGCCTGGCCGTCGTGGCGCTCGAAGTACAGGTCGCTGCCTTTACGGAAGCCTTCGGCGCCCAGCAAGGTGTGGATCATGCCGACCACTTCCGAACCCTTTTCGTAAACAGTCAGGGTGTAGAAGTTGGAGATCTCGATAAAACTGTCCGGGCGCACCGCATGGGCCATCGGGCCGGCGTCTTCGGCGAACTGGTGGGTCCGCAGGTATGCCACGTCCTGGATACGCTTGACCGTGGCCGAGTTCATGTCAGCCGAGAAGCCGGAGTCGCGGAACACGGTGAAGCCTTCCTTGAGCGACAGCTGGAACCAGTCGCGGCAGGTCACGCGGTTGCCCGACCAGTTGTGGAAGTATTCGTGGGCGACGATGGCCTCGACGCGCTGGTGCGCGGCATCGGTGGCGGTTTCGGCGCGTGCCAGCACGGCGCTGGAGTTGAAGATATTGAGACCCTTGTTCTCCATGGCGCCCATGTTGAAGTCGTTCACCGCGACGATCATAAAGATGTCGAGGTCGTACTCACGGCCGTAGGTTTCTTCGTCCCAGCGCATGGATTTCTTCAGGCTGGTCATGGCGTGCTGGCACTTGTCGATGTTTTCTGGCTCGACGTAGATGCGCAACGCTACTTCGCGCTGGGTCATGGTGGTGAAGCTGTCTTCGACGCACCACAAATCCCCGGCCACCAGGGCAAACAGATAAGCGGGTTTCTTGAACGGGTCTTCCCACGTCGCCCAGTGGCGGCCGTCTTCACCGGGGCCGCTGGCAATCGGGTTGCCGTTGGACAGCAGCACCGGGTAGCTGTGCTGCTCGGCGATCACCGTGGTGGTGAAGGTGCTCATCACATCCGGGCGGTCGAGGTAATAGGTGATTTTGCGGAAGCCTTCGGCCTCGCATTGGGTGCAAAACATGCTGCCGGATTTGTACAAGCCTTCCAGAGCGGTATTGGTTTCCGGGTGGATCTTGACCGTGGTATCGAGGGTAAAGGTCGCCGCCGTCGGGTGCACGGTCAGGTGGCTATCAGTCAGTTGGTAGTCAGCGCCCGTCAGTTCCTGGTCGGCCAGGTTCACGCTCACCAACTCCAGCTGCTGGCCATCGAGCACCAACGGCGGCAGGCCCGCGCCACGCTCGGGGTTACGGCGCATCACCAGCTGCGCGTGGACCAGGCTGTGGTCCTCGAACAACTCGAAGGTCAGGTGCGTCTCATCGATCAGGTAGTCCGGCGCCTGATAATCCTTCAGGTAAATCATCTTCGGTTGTTCGGTGCGCATGGGTGGCATCCTTCTACTGGTGCACGGCGAGCTGGTAGGCCGTGTACTTACGAATATTGATAACGCCGGTGTCGAAGATCAGGTATTGGCCCTTGATCCCCAGCAGCGTGCCTTCGGCAATCGGGTTCTTGTCCAGGTTGAAGCTGACGATCTTGGCCGGATACTGCTCCACCGGGTAGCGAATCTCAATCGGCTCGATGTCGGTCACCGGTTGGATGGCTTGCAGGCCAAAGCGTTCCTGCAGGTTTTCCAAGCCTTCGGCGCAGGAGGCGAACAGTTCGTCACGCACCTGCTTGAGGTCTACGGGTTGTGCGTCGCCCTTGAGCAATGCACGCCAGTTGGTCTTGTCGGCCACCTGGCTGCGCAGCACGTCTTCGACGAAGCCAGACTGCTGGCGCGTGGCAACTCGCAGGATCGGCAACGCCTGACTCGCGCCCTGGTCCAGCCAGCGCGTCGGCAGTTGGGTGGCGCGCGTGATGCCGACCTTGATCCCCGATGAATTGGCCAGGTAAACCACGTGGTCGGTCATGCAAAATTTCTCGCCCCAGCCTGGATCACGGCAAGTGCCGGCGTCGTAATGGCAACGCTCGGGGCTCATGATGCACAGGTCGCACTGGGCCAGCTTGGTCATGCACGGGTAGCAATAACCCTGGCTGAAGCTGGTCTTGGTCTTGCGGCCGCAATGGCTGCAATGGATGGCGCCGAGGTACTCCAGGCGGATATGGGTACCGATCAATGGGTTGACCGGCACCTCGGTCTCGCCCAGGCGAAACGCGTATTGAACGGTCGGCTCACCGAGTTGCGCCGACATTTTGCTGACTGCACCGCGACCAATTTCAATCAATGGATCGCATCCGACTTGAACAGGATGTTCGCCACCGGCTCGGATTTGGACGCGCATTCCTGCGGACCCATGTAGCCGGTGCGCTGGTCTTCCGGCAGGTTCTGGATTTCCCAGGCGATCATCGCTTGCAGGGACAGTTCACGCTGTTCGGCGGTGAGCTTGCGGCCATCGGACCACTTGCCGATTTCCACGGCGAGCTTGAGGCTCTCGTAGATGTCCGGGGTGATGTTTTCGATCATTTCAGCAAAAGAGGACATTAGGCTCTTCCTTATCAAATAGACGATTTGCGGCGGCTGTACAGCCCACCCAGCAAACCGGTGAGGCAACCGATAACCAAGCCGCCCACGTGGGCAGCGTTGGCGATTTCGCCGAAGCCGATCATAGAGACCAGCCCCGACATGCAGAGCACCAGCCAAATCAGCATCATCGCCAGCACGCCACGGGGCAGGCGATAAGCCGGATTCGGCGAGAGTAAATGAAAGATCCAGCAATGCCCGAGCAGGCCATACAGCACGCCCGACAACCCGCCAAACAAACCGGGGCCACCGTAAGCGTATTGAGCGTAGTTGGAGACCAGGCTGAACAGCACGGTCAAACCGAGCAAGTTGACACTGCCCTGGCGTGCTTCGATACGCCGTCCCAGTTCCCAGTACCACATGCCGTTCATGGCCAGGTGCAGGATGCCGAAGTGGATCAACATCGGCGTAACCAACCGCCACCACTGCCCCGACGCCAAACTGTCGGCCAGCGGCGTGAATTGGATGTACTCGCCCAGGATGCGGAACGGCAAAAACGTCAGCCAGGCGACGGCTTGCAGGTTGTCCCCCAGCAAGGTCAGTGCGCCGACGATAATGCTCGCCAGCAGCACAGACGCCGTAACCGGGCTGTGACGCACTTGCTGGGCAAAACTCGGACGCGTCATCGGCGCCTGTTCAGGGATATCCAGTTGCTGGTCGGGGTCACCGGCGGGAAACCGCTGGTACAGCACGCGCACGTCGTCGCTGATGGTCTCGGGCACCCACAACACCTGCTCGCCCGCCTCTTCGCTGACGCGATGGGGCACTTGCATGCGTTGCAGCAGTTTGACGAAGCCGCCCAGATCGACACTCAGGGGCAGGCGCAGTACAGCCACGGTACTCATGTGATGACCTCAGGCCGCTCAACATCGACCCATACGAATTTACGTGGATCGAGGCGGGTTTCCTGATCCAGGCGATACGCCACCAGCTTGCCGTACAGCACTGCGCTGTAGTCCAGGCAAGCCAGGTTGTCGCGGATCGGCGCCGGTTTGCCGCTGCGCCAGTAGTGGCCGACGAACAACAACGGCTCGTCGACGCCATAGCGCAGCAGTGAATTTTTTTCAGTGGAGGACAGCGGCGTGCGCGCCACCGGCTCGGGCAGTGCGTCGGGCTGGAACACGATGTCGCCGTAAGTCTTCGGGTCGTCTTCCCAGAACTTGGTGCGGAAGAACGAACGCGTCAGACCGTCGCCACCGGTGAGCGTCAGGCCATCGGGCAGGCGCATGTCGGTGCCGCGCAGCAGGCGGTCAAAGGCGTTGCAGGCAAAACTGCCAGGGACGGCAGCGGCCTGCAGGAAGTGCTGGTCGATGCAGCCATCCGGGAAGGTCGCACGCAGCGGCGTGATAAAGCCGTCGTCCCAGCACGCATGCACCACGCGGAAACGCCCGGCATCGACAAACAGCGGCATGTCGTAGAACCAGCCGAGGAAGTCGTGCCAGTCGGCCGGGTGGTGTTCGAACTGGGTCAGGGTCTCTTGAATCAACCGCGCATGCCGTGGGTTGTGCTCACGCACGAACTGCTTGCCACTGCCCGGTGGCGCCGGCGTGGTCCAGCCCAGAGCGTTGAACTCGTGGTTGCCCATGATGCACAGCGCCTGGCCGGCCTCGGCCATGTCGTGGACGATATGCAGCGCCTCGCGGATGCGTGGGCCACGGTCGATGATATCGCCGAGGAACACCGCCATGCGCGACGGATGGCGCCAGGTGCCGCCCTGCTTGTGGTAACCCATTTGGTCGAGCAAGTGCTCAAGGGTATGAGCGCAACCATGCACGTCACCAATCAGGTCGTAGCTACGCGCGGGATCGAGCATCAGTCGCCTCCACCCCCCAAGCGGCTGCCCCAGCCCAACTTGGTGCGGCACACTTCGTAATAGTTGTGGTCCAGCGGGTGGATCAACCGCAGCTTCTGCGCCTTTTTGCTCACGGTGATGGTGTCACCGGGGGCGCAGGTGAAGTGGTTCTGCCCGTCACAGGAAACCTGCGGGTAGATTTGCATGTCTTTGGACACCACGATTTTCAGCTCACTGTTGCCATCGACCACAATCGGTCGGCTCGACAACATATGGGGATACATCGGCACGATCACAATGGCATCCAGCTTGGGATGCATGATCGGCCCGCCGGCCGACAGCGCGTAGGCCGTGGAACCGGTGGGCGTGGCGACGATCAGGCCGTCAGCCTTCTGGCTGCACACGAACTGGCCGTCGATGTACAACTCGAACTCGATCATCCGCGTGGATTTACCGGGGTGCAGCACCACATCGTTGAGAGCATCGCCCTGGCCGATGGCTTCGCCGTGACGGCGCACTTCGGCTTGCAACAGGAAGCGGTTTTCCACCAGGTAGTGGCCGTCGAGCACCTTGGCCACTTCGACTTCCAGTTCATCGGGGCGGATATCGGTGAGAAACCCCAGGCTGCCCCGGTTGATCCCCAGCACCGGCACGTTATGCCGCGCCAACGCCCGCGCGGCACCGAGCAGGCTGCCGTCGCCGCCCACTACGATGACCATGTCGCACACTTCGCCGAGCATCTTGCGCGACGAGGTTTGCAGGCCGTGGCCAGGAAGAATCTCGGCGATGGTGTCTTCGAGGATCACGTGCAGGTGGCGATCCAGCAGGAATTTTTTCAGCCGGCGGACGGTGTCCAGCACCTGGGTACTGCCCAGGCGACCGATAATGCCGATATTGCGAAAGTGCTCCATGGGGCTCCTGCGGGATATGGGGTGTGGCAAAAAAGAAACGATTATGGGCGAAAGGCCGCCTCAGACAAAATCCTTTGTCATCGCCAAGCCTTGATGACAATGGTTCTCAGGGCTTCTGCTCATCCTGCGCCCGCATTAAAAGGCTATGCTCGGACCATGACCGTATTCCCCGACCTGCACAGCTTACCCCGCCAATTGCGTCACCCTGAGGTGCGCGACCTGGCGTGGGTGGTGCTCGCCCCGCCGATGCTCGCGCAGACGCCCTGGCCGCAGCGCCATCCACTGGCCGGCAGCGACTGGGTGCAGGCGCCCGAGCGTCTGGAACGCTGGCTGCGGCAACTGGACCAGGACAGCCGTGACTTGCAGCACTGGTTAAGCCTGGCCCGCACTCGCCGCCTGGGCCTGTACTACGAGCGACTTTGGCAATTCGCCGTGCAGCATGCGCCGGGCGTGGAGTTGCTCGCCGCCAACCTGCCGATCCGCCGCGCCGGGCATACCCTGGGCGAGTTGGACATGTTGCTGCGCGACCGCGATGGCGTGCATCACCTGGAACTGGCGATCAAGCTCTATCTCGGGCCGCAGGCGGGTAATGGCGAGGACCCGGCGCAGTGGCTGGGGCCGGGCTGCCATGACCGACTGGACCGCAAGTTGGCGCATCTTGCCCAGCATCAATTGCCTATTTCGGCGCGTCCGGAAAGCCGCGAAGCACTGGCGGCGCTGGATATCCAGCAGTTCGATGCGCATTTGTGGCTCGGCGGGTATTTGCTCTACCCCTGGCCTGGACTGGCCGAATCGCCCAACGGCGCCCATCCGCAGCATTTACGGGGGCGCTGGTTGCATCAGCGTGATTGGCAGGATTTTGTCAGCGCCAGCGCGCCAGGTCGCTGGCAACCATTGCCCCGGCATGCGTGGCTGGCGCCGGCGCACTACTCGGCGGATGAAGTGTGGAGTGAAGAACAGATGCAGCATTGGCTGAGGGAGCTCGATCCGATGGCGCCCGCGCAGTTGCTCGTGCGCATGGTGCAGAGCGGCGAGGATTGGGAGGAAGCCGAGCGGTTGTTCCTGGTGGCGGATCTTTGGCCGAATGTGCCGGGGGCTGGCTGATGGAGTGTGTGGTGTCTGTGAGTGCCCCCGATAGCGGCGACACCGCCACTACAAATTATCGATATGCCTATAATCCAACTGCAACCCGGCCGCCAGCGCCTCGGCCCGGCCCAGCCTGATTGGCCCGCGCTCGATATCCACCAGCAACCCTGAACACTCCAACGACGGCAACGCGGCGATGTCCTTGAGGCGTCCATCGGTGATCACCAATAAACGCTGCTGCTCAGCCGGATAACGCCTACGCCGCGCCGTCAGCCACTGCCCGGCCTCGGTCAGTGCGGCCAGCAATGGAGTGCCACCGCCCGCGCCGAGCTGATCCAGCCAGCCTGCCAAGCCTTTCGCCGCCTTCAAGCCCTGCACCTGCCATTTGGGCGCCTGCCCACTGGCGGTCAGCAATGCCATGCGCGCCCGTTGTCGGTACGCGTCATCAAATAGCTGGGCCAGCAAGCCCTTGGCATCGGTCAACGCGTGATGGCGCCGAGTAGAGGCCGATGCGTCGACAATCACCAGCCACAATTGCTGGGCCGAACGGCTGCGCAGGTGAAACAGCAAATCCTCACGGGATTGCGGTCGGCCGCCAAGCAAGGTGCCCGGCCAGTTGATCGAACCCTGTTGCGCGCTGCGCGCCTTGCCCTGCCTGCCTCTGTCCAGTCGCCCTGCCTTGGGCCGGGCATCCGCCCCCGCGTCAGGTCGGGGGCGAATGCCTAGGGCTTTTTTGGCCAGCTGGGTACTTCGCGACGTGCGCCGGTGGGCAGCGGCGGCGCGGGCATGTCACCCCATTGGCCTTGACCCGGCGAAGCCTCGCTGGACTTGGGCGACTGGCCTTCAGGCGGCGGACTGGCAGGCGGCGACTGTTCCTGGCGACGGTGGCGCAGGGCAAACTCGGCCACGGCTTCGATATCCTCCTCGGCAATTTCATCAGCGCCGCGCCACGCCGCATGGGCCCTGGCGCCGCGCAGCCAGACCAAGTCCGCGCGCAAGCCGTCGACGCCCGCAGCAAAGCAACGCTCGGTAATCTGCGCCAGGGCCTGGTCATCCAGCGCGATACTGTCGAGCCGCGCCCGAGCCTGGGTGCAACGCTCGCGCAAGGCCGCCTGGGGCTCGGCCCACTGGGCGCAGAACGCGACAGGATCGCTGTCGAAATCCAGGCGACGGCGAATGATCTGGCCACGCTCGGCTGGCAAGGTCTGCCCACTCAAGGCCACGTTAAAACCGAAACGGTCGAGTAACTGCGGACGCAACTCACCCTCTTCCGGGTTCATCGTGCCGATCAGCACAAAACGCGCGCTATGGCGATGGGAGATGCCGTCACGCTCGATCAGATTGGTGCCGCTGGCCGCCACGTCCAGCAACAGGTCCACTAAGTAGTCCGCCAGCAAGTTGACTTCATCGACGTACAACACGCCGCCATCGGCCTTGGCCAATACGCCGGGGGAAAACTGCGCGCGGCCCTCGCCCAGCGCAGCGTCGAGGTCCAGGGTACCGACCAGGCGCTCCTCGGTCGCACCCAACGGCAAGGTGACGAATTGACCGCTGGCAAGCAGGTCCGCCAGGCCACGGGCCAGTGTGGACTTGGCCATGCCACGCGGGCCTTCGATCAGCACACCGCCGATCTTCGGGTCGATGGCAGTCAGGCACAGCGCCAGTTTCAGGTCGTCGGCGCCGACCACGGCGGACAGCGGGAAATGGGGAATATCGGTCATCCGGTCTCTCTTTAAATTCTGCTGTACACGTAATCACCCTGTCACGAGCCCGCTTCTTGTGGCGAGCGGGCTTGCCCCGCGCTGGGCTGCGAAGCAGCCCCAATAGAAGCGCCGCAGTCTGCCAGGCAGCTCCGGGGCTATGTTTTGGGGCCGCTTCGCAGCCCAACGCGGGGCAAGCCCGCTCACCACAACAGCACCGCCCGCCACAACGGCCCATCTCGCGCTCTAACTGCCTTCTTCTATATCCAGCAACAGGTTTTCCAACGCTTCACGGTACGCCCCCGGCTCTTGCCAAAGGCCACGCTGTTGCGCCTCCAGCATGCGCTCGGTCATGTCCCGCAACGCCGCTGGGTTGTGCTGCTGCACAAACGCGCGGGTGTCGGGGTCGAGCAGGTAGGCGTCAGCGAGCAAGGCGTATTGATGATCGTCGATCAGCGCGGTGGTGGCGTCGAAGGCGAACAGATTGTCCACGGTCGCGGCCATCTCAAACGCACCTTTATAGCCATGACGCTTCACCCCATCGATCCACTTGGGGTTGGCAGCGCGGGCACGGATCACCCGGTTCAGCTCTTCCTTCAAGGTGCGGATCTTCGGCAAGTCCGGCTGGCTGTGATCACCGTGATAGCTGGCAGCCTTATCGCCGCTCAGGGTTTCCACGGCGGCGAGCATGCCGCCCTGGAATTGGTAGTAATCGTTGGAGTCGAGCAGGTCGTGCTCGCGGTTGTCCTGGTTTTGCAGCACGGCCTGCACCTGGCTCAGGCGCTGGGCGAACTGCTCGCGGGCGGCGGTGCCTTCGTCGGCGCCGCCATAGGCGTAGCCGCCCCAGTTCAAGTAGACCTCGGCCAAGTCCTCGCGGCTTTGCCACAGGCGGCCATCGATAGCGCCCTGCACGCCCGCGCCATAGGCACCGGGTTTGGCGCCAAAAATGCGCCAGCCGGCCTGTTTCGCCGCGGCCTCTTCATCCAGGCCAGACGCCAGCAACGCCGCGCGTTCGCTGCGCACCTTGGCGGCCAGTGGGTTCATGTCGTCCGGTTCGTCCAGCGCCGCCACCGCCTGCACCGCCGCGTCAAACAGGCGGATCAAGTTGGCGAAGGCATCGCGGAAAAACCCGGACACCCGCAGCGTCACATCCACACGCGGGCGGTCCAGCAGGCTGACCGGCAGGATTTCAAAGTCGTCTACCCGCTGGCTGCCGGTAGCCCACACCGGGCGCACGCCCATCAGCGCCATGGCCTGGGCGATATCATCGCCGCCGGTGCGCATGGTCGCGGTGCCCCAGACCGACAGGCCCAACTGGCGCAAATGATCGCCGTGGTCCTGCAAATGCCGCTCAAGAAGCAAGCTGGCCGACTGGAAGCCGATGCGCCAAGCCGTGGTGGTGGGCAGGTTGCGCACATCAACGGTGAAGAAATTGCGCCCGGTGGGCAGTACGTCCAAGCGCCCACGACTCGGCGCGCCGCTCGGACCTGCCGGCACGAAACGGCCGTCGAGGGCATCCAGCAAACCGCGCATTTCCGCCGGGCCGCAGGCATCCAGGCGTGGTGCCACGACGATGCGCAGGCTTTCGATAACCGCTTTCACGTCTTCCCAGCCGGGTTCTTCCAACTGTTCAAGGGGCCCTTCCAACGCTTGCTCGATCAGCCGCGCCGCGTACAACTCCAGACGCTCGCGGGTGTCGCCGGCGGTGCGCCACACCTGCGCATCGATGCTCTGCAACACCGCCGGGCGGCGCCCAGTCCACGGTTCGGCCAGGGCGCAGTCCAGCGGGTCGAAGCCCAGCCCAAAGGCCTTGGCCAACACGCGCAGCAAGCTCGATTGCGGGCCACGGCCATCGCCTCGGGGGATGCGCAGCAAGGCCAGCAACGTATCAATGCGCAAACGGCCTTGCGGCGATTCACCGAAGATATGCAGGCCGTCGCGGATCTGGGATTCCTTCAAATCACACAGGTAGGTGTCCAGGCGCGGCAGCCAAATCGCCGCATCGGCGTCGCCATCCAGTTCAAGCTCCTGGTCGATACGGGTTTCGCGCACCAGCTTAAGGATGTCTTTTTGCAGCTCACGGGCACGGCGTGGGTCGAGCAGTTGGGCCTCGTAATACTCGTCCGCCAACAGCTCCAGGTCACGCAGCGGCCCGTAGGTTTCGGCGCGGGTCAGCGGCGGCATCAGGTGATCGATGATCACTGCCTGGGTGCGCCGCTTGGCTTGGGCGCCCTCGCCCGGGTCGTTGACGATAAAGGGGTAGATATTCGGCAGCGGCCCCAGTATTGCGTCAGGCCAGCAGTGTTCCGACAGGCCCACGCCCTTGCCTGGCAGCCATTCCAGATTACCGTGCTTGCCCACATGGATGACGCCATGGGCGCCATAGGTGTGGCGTAACCAGAAATAGAACGCCAGATAGCCGTGGGGCGGCACCAGGTCCGGGTCGTGGTACACCGCACTGGCGTCCACCTGGTAACCCCGCGCCGGCTGGATGCCGACGAACGTCAGGCCCAGGCGTAGGCCGGCGACCATCAGGCGGCCATCGCGGAACATCGGATCGTTATGGGGCGTGCCCCAGCGCTCCAGCACGGCGCGCTGGTTGGCTTCAGGCAGGCGCTTGAACATCGCCTCGTACTCATCCAGGCCCAGGCTTTGATGGCACGGGCGCAAGTCGAGGCTGTCCAGATCGTTGGTGACGCCACCCAGCAAGTCGTGGATCAAGGCGGTGCCGCTTTCCGGCAGTGCCGCTGGCACCGGGTAACCTTCAGCTTGCAACGCACGCAGGATATTCAGCGCCGCCGCCGGGGTGTCCAAGCCCACGCCGTTGCCGATGCGGCCATCGCGGGTCGGGTAGTTGGCAAGGATCAGCGCGATGCGTTTATCCGCATTCGGCACACGCGCCAGTTCGACCCAACGGCGCGCCAGCTCGGCGACAAAATCCATACGCTCGGGCGCTGCGCGGTAGCACACCACGTCCGACTGGCTGCGTTCGCTGCGCCAGGCCAGGTCTTTGAAGCTGATCGGCCGGCTGATAATGCGGCCGTCCAGCTCCGGCAAGGCAATGTGCATCGCCAGGTCGCGCGGGCCCAGGCCTTGTTCACTGGCCTCCCAGCCGGGCTGGTTGTCCTGGGCGCAAATCGCCTGGATCACCGGAATGTTGCGGCGAAATGGGCGCAAATGCGGGGCTTCGGGGCTGGATTGGGCAAAACCGGTGGTATTCAGAATCACCGATGCCTGCACGTCATCCAGCAAATCCTCGACCACCGCGAGGCAGCCGGGCTCTTTCAAACTGGCCACCGCCATCGGCAACGGGTTGAGGCCCGCCGCCTGCAAGCGCTGGCAGAACACATCGATAAAACCGGTATTGGCCGCCTGCAAATGGGAGCGATAGAACAGCACCGCCGCCACGGGATGGTCGGCGTGCCAATCTGCCTGCCAGTCGCTCAGGCGAGCATTGGCTTTGCCGGGATGATAAATCGCCGTACGCGGCAAGGCTTGCGGCTCGGCCCACGGGTAGTCGCGGCCCATATAGCCGCTGGCCAGGCAGCGATAAAAGTCCAGCGCGTTGCCCAGCCCGCCCTGGCGCAGAAACTGCCATAGGCGATCCCGCGCCTCGACGCCGACGGTACTGAGACCGCTGAGTTCCGGGTCCGGGCGATCATCCCCCGGCACCAGGATCAGCTGCACACCGCGCTCGGCCAACTCCACCAAGCGCTCGATGCCGTAGCGCCAATAACCGATGCCACCGTGCAGGGAAATCAGGATGACCTTCGCGTGGCGAAGCACCTCATCGACATACAGGTCGACCGAAGCGTGGTTCTGCACCTGCATCGGGTTGGCCAGGCGCAGGCTCGGGTAGTCATCCGGCAACTGCTGGGCCGCTTCGGCCAGCAGCGCCAGGCTGGAATCACCGCTGCACAGGATCACCAGCTCGGCGGGGGTTTGTCCAAGGTCGGCAATATTGTCGTCCGCGACAAAACCACCGGGCTGAGTCCTGAGCAGGTGCATGGATTAAACGCTGAGCGCGGCGCGCAGTTGCGCTTCGAGGCCGACCGCATCCAGGTCCTGGCCGATCAGCACCAGGCGCGTGATGCGTGCTTCGTCAGCACCCCAGGCGCGGTCGAAGTGTTTGTCAAAGCGGGTGCCCACGCCCTGGATCAACAGGCGCATCGGCTTGTTCGGGATCGCGGCGAAGCCTTTGACACGCAAGATGCCGTGTTGCACGACCAGTTGAGTCAATGCGTCGAGCAGCAGCGCTTCGTCGGCCTGGGGCAGGTCGATGGAGATGGAATCAAACGCATCGTGGTCGTGATCGTCTTCACCTTCGTGGTGATGATCGTGATGACTATGACGACCGTCGATATGCTCTTCGGAGCCGGCACCCAGGCCAATCAACACGTCCAGGGGCACGCGACCGCTGCTGGCCTCGATGATTTTGACGGCTGGCGGCAGCTCTTCGGCGACTTCCAGGCGCACACGGGCCAGGTCTTCCGGGCTGATCAGATCGGCCTTGTTAAGGATGACCAGGTCCGCGCTGGCCAGTTGGTCGGCGAACAGCTCGTGCAGTGGCGACTCATGGTCCAGGTTCGGGTCGAGTTTGCGCTGGGCGTCCACTTGATCGGGGAACGCAGCAAAGGTACCGGCGGCCACGGCCGGGCTGTCGACCACGGTGATCACCGCGTCAACCGTGCAGGCGCTGCGGATTTCCGGCCACTGGAAGGCTTGCACCAGCGGTTTTGGCAAGGCCAGGCCCGAGGTTTCGATGAGGATATGGTCGAGGTCGCCGCGACGGGCGACCAGTTCGCGCATCACCGGGAAGAACTCTTCCTGCACGGTGCAGCACAGGCAGCCGTTGGCCAGTTCGTACACGCGGCCATTGGCTTCTTCTTCGGTGCAACCGATGGAGCACTGCTTGAGGATTTCACCATCAATGCCCAACTCGCCGAACTCATTGACGATGACGGCGATGCGACGGCCCTGGGCGTTGTCGAGCATATGGCGCAGCAAGGTGGTTTTGCCCGAGCCGAGGAAGCCGGTAACGATGGTGACGGGGAGTTTGGCCAGTGTTTTCATCGGATGCCCTTGGGGGCGGGCATACGGGACGATAGGCCCTGCGGCGCGGCGCAGAAGCGGATTTCGTCACCGGATCACCCCGCCCGGTTGAATTAGAAAATCGGTTGCGAGGCAGGTCTCCTGGCTTAGGGCTTGCGGGTCGTTAGACCGGCGCCGGCTGCGCCTTCCCGCCGTTGATGGCAGTGGCGTGGCAGTCGGATGAACCCTTCACAGTTGCGGGGGCAGCCGCGGATTGAACCGCGTTCCCTTCTTAGCTTCGGCCTGGGCCGAAGAACCTCGAAGGTGCAAGGCTACAGGGGCTCGGTGAATTTGACTACCGTCGCTCTGCATGCTTTCCTACATGCCTTGTTTCGGGTGCCCTTCACAGGGTGAAACGGGAAACCGGTAAATCATGGCTACCATGACCAGTCCGGTGCTGCCCCCGCAACGGTAAGCGAGTGAAGCGTCAGATCCACTGTGCCTGTAAGGCATGGGAAGGCGATGCTTTATAGACCCAGTGTCCCTCGCAAGCCCGGAGACCGGCCCGAAAAATCAGATAACAAACCCGCGGTGGGCGGGCGCTGTTCGGAACTCTGCGTGCCTGGCTCGCGGGGTTTTCATGCGCTCGTTTCATCCAGACACCTGAAAGGGACGCGCCATGTCGATCATCAGCAGCACTTCGCACTCCGCCAGCAGCACCTCTACCTTGAGCCAACGCCTGACCGCCGCCATCGGCGCGTCGATCCTCGGCGCGTGTCTGGTGTATTTCGCCGGTTTCTCGCATATCGAGGCGGTGCACAACGCTGCCCACGATACCCGCCACAGCGCCGCGTTCCCGTGCCACTGAGACCTGCCGACATGATCAAGCGTATTGCGCAAACCGCAGGTTTCACCGGCCTGTTGGCCGCGCTGCTGCTGACCCTGCTGCAAAGCTTTTGGGTCGCCCCGCTGATTCTTCAGGCGGAAACCTTTGAAAAAGCCCCGGCGGCAACCGAAGTGGTGCATGAGCACGCTGCCGGCGCTGCTGCCCACACCCACGATGCCGAAGCCTGGGAGCCTGAAGATGGCTGGCAGCGCGTGCTGTCGACCACTGGTGGCAACTTGGTGGTGGCGGTTGGTTTTGCGCTGATGCTGGCCGGCCTCTACACATTGCGCGCCCCCACCCGCACGGCGCAGGGCCTGCTGTGGGGCCTGGCCGGTTACGCGACCTTCGTGCTGGCGCCGACGATGGGCCTGCCACCCGAGTTGCCGGGCACCGCCGCCGCTGATCTGGCACTGCGCCAGACGTGGTGGATCGGCACTGCGGCCTCCACCGCTGCCGGGATTGCGCTGATCGTGTTTGGGCGCAATTGGCTGCTGAAAGTGCTGGGCGCTGCCATCCTCGCCGTACCGCACGTCATTGGCGCGCCGCAACCGGAAGTGCACGCAATGCTCGCGCCGCAAGCCCTGGAAACGCAGTTCAAAATCGCTTCGCAACTGACCAACGTGGCGTTCTGGCTGGCCCTGGGCCTGATCAGCGCCTGGCTGTTCCGCCGCAAACGCGACGATCAATACTCCGCATGACCTACGTGGTCGGCCTGGGTTGCCAGCGGGGTTGTGAAGTTCACACCCTGCTGGCGCTGTTTGATACCGCCCTCGCCGAGGCAGGGATTGATCGCCAATTCATTACCGCGCTGGCCAGTATGGACCGCAAACACGACGAGCCAGGCTTACTGGCTCTGGCACGGCACTTGAACCTGCCGCTGGAGTGCTTCAACGCCGAGCAACTGGCGATTTATGAACACCGGCTAAGCCACAAGTCCGACGTCGCGTTCGCCCATACGGGGTGTTACGGCATCGCCGAAAGTGCCGCCCTGGCCCTTGTTGAACAGCTCGGCGGCGCGCCTGCCCAGTTGCTCATCACCCGCAAAAAAACCGCCCAAGCCACCTTTGCGTTGGCCTGCGCCGGTTAAAACCCCGATAATCGCCCTCCCCGATCATGAGCAATCTTCATGCTCGCCCGTTTTTTGACAGGAATTCTCCATGACCGTCTACTTCATCGGCGCCGGCCCCGGCGACCCGGAATTGATTACCGTCAAAGGCCAGCGGCTGATCCGTAGTTGCCCGGTGATCATTTATGCCGGTTCGCTGGTGCCTGCGGCGGTATTGGAGGGTCATCAGGCAGAACACGTGGTCAACAGCGCCGAACTGCACCTTGAACAGATCATCGACTTGATCAAGACCGCACACGCCAAAGGCCAGGACGTGGCGCGCGTGCACTCCGGGGATCCGAGCCTTTACGGAGCGATCGGCGAGCAGATCCGCCTTTTGCGGGAATTGGGCATTCCATTCCAGATCATTCCTGGCGTCACCGCCGTAGCGGCCTGCGCAGCGTTACTGGAGACGGAACTGACCCTGCCAGACATCGCCCAAAGCGTGATCCTGACCCGTTATGCCGATAAAACCAGCATGCCCGCCGGTGAGGGTTTCGACAGCCTGGCGCAGCACGGTACGACCATGGCGATTCATCTGGGGGTGAACCATCTGGAGAAAATCGTCGCCGAACTGCTGCCGCACTATGGCGCGGATTGCCCGATCGCCGTGGTGCATCGCGCGACTTGGCCGGATCAGGATTGGGTAGTGGGCACCCTTAGTGATATCGCCGAGAAAGTCGCGTCCAAAGGTTTTCGGCGTACGGCGTTGATCGTGGTGGGCCGGGTGCTGGCGAGTGACAGTTTCAGTGAGTCGTCGCTGTATCGGGCGGGGCATGCGCACCTTTATCGACCTTGATTTTTCACTTCACAAAAACACTATAAGCTACTGATAAATATCAATAAATACAGATAAATATGGGAAGGTGTTGCTCCTGTTAGCGGTCGGTCAGCTTCCAATGGGGCAACTGAGCTACCGCTATCGGGAGCAAGCCCCCTCCCACAGTTAATCTTAGTTGTTAGGTTTATTGCGTAAGATTCTGAATTTAAAGCAAAAAAAACGGCGCTCACGGGGCGCCGTTTTTTTGTTCGCAGTGAACGCCTTACTTAGTAGTAGGCGTTTTCTTTCTGCGTGTGGTCCGTCACGTCGCGGACGCCCTTGAGCTCCGGAACGCGCTCCAGCAGGGTGCGCTCGATGCCTTCACGCAGGGTCACGTCCGCCTGGCCGCAGCCCTGGCAGCCGCCGCCGAACTTCAGTACGGCGATACCGTCATCGACCACGTCGATTAGGCTGACCTGGCCGCCGTGGCTGGCCAGCCCTGGGTTGATCTCGGTTTGCAGGTAGTAGTTGATGCGCTCGTTGACCGGGCTGTCGGCGTTGACGCTCGGCACCTTGGCGTTTGGCGCCTTGATGGTCAACTGGCCGCCCATACGGTCGGTGGCATAGTCCACCACCGCGTCGTCCAGGAAGGCTTCGCTGAAGTGGTCGATGTACGCGGTGAAGCTTTTGAGCCCCAGGGCGGTGTCTTCAGGTTTCTCTTCACCGGGTTTGCAGTAAGCAATACAGGTCTCGGCGTACTGGGTGCCGGGCTGGGTGATAAAGACGCGGATGCCGATGCCTGGGGTGTTCTGCTTGGACAGCAGGTCAGCCAGGTAATCGTGGGCGGCGTCGGTAATGGTTATGGCAGTCATGGAAACTCCTCACAGGCTTGCCCGGAGTTTACGCCAAATTATTACGGAGGTACAAAGTCCTAGTGTTTTTGTCGGGTTAGGCTTTGGTTTCGGGGTGGTGGTGTGGATGTGGGGTGTATATCCGTTATTTAGGTGGCGGCTACAATTGTTCCGCCCTGACGGCGGGTCACTTTTGAAAAGAGCCAGAATGCCGGCCCAGCCAAAAGTAACCAAAAGGCTCTTGCCCCACCACTCGGTGCCTCGCCTAGGCGCGGCATGGCCGTAATCCGAGATTGATTTTGGGGGGCGCTTTCAGATCAAAAGCTAGAGCGCGACGGCTTTAGAGCCAACTGGATTTTTGTCTGGTGTACTCGGGTAAAAATGTGGGAGGGGGCTTGCTCCCGATGGCAGTGGGTCAGTTACAGATCTTTTCGCTGACACACCGCCATCGGGAGCAAGCCCCCTCCCACATTTTGATCTCCATGTATCAGATAGGTATCAGCCTGCTTTTGCCCTGCTTTTGCCCTGCTTTTGCCCTGCTTTTGCCCTGCTTTTGATCTGGCCCTTACATCCTTATCGCTGACGAAGTCAGCGGTCTTTTGATCTGCGCTTTTGATTGTGATCTTGGGCGCCCCATCAAACACGCTGGCCGAACGCAGGCTTGAATCCGTGGGTAACCCGGCAGGACGCCGGGTTAGCCGCGCTGGGCCATGGATGGCCCATCGCGGCGGCCCACGGATTCAAGCCGGAGTGCGGGCACACCGAGCCTAGGCGAGGTGCCGAGTGTTGGGGCGAAGCGTTTTTGGTTACTTTTTGCGCTCTTCAAAAAGTGACCCGCTGTAAGAGCGGAACCCATAGCCGCCGTGACCCAAATAACGGATATGCCCCCCCCCCCCCCCCAACCACTCACAAATTCTCATACCGATTCATATCCAGGACCCCCGCCTCAACAGGCGTAGTCTCCCGAACATACTCCGACAAGTCGTGGAAATACTGCCAAAACAGCGGATGACTACGCCTCACCCCCCAACGATCCACAATCTTCTCAAACTGCGCGGCATCCTTGACCTGCTCCATCTGCGCCACAAAAACAGGCACTTCCTGCGCCGGAATATTGAACATGAAGTTCGGATAACTACTGAGCACCCCAGGGTAAACAGTCACCGTATCCAGCCCCGGCTGATAGCGGTACGCCTCACCCAGCAAAAACGCCACATTACTGTGAGCCCTATTACGCAGCAGGCTGTAAACCACACGCGTCCCACTGGCAGTCTCAACACGCAACATCGTCGCCTCAGGCAACTGATCTATCACCTTGAGACCAGCCGCCGGACGCAAGGTCAGCCGGCTAAGCGCCTGTTCAGCATCCTGCAAGGCAGGCTCAATACCGTCACGCGAACAATAAGCACCAGAACAGCGATTGATCGGGTCCGGGCTCGCATTCAGATCGCCGTAACGGGCAATCAACTGGTTGGCAAAGTCCCGCTTGGGATCCTGTTCATTGAGGTGCAAGCCTGTAGGCTTATCGTCATCAATGGCTTCGTAATCCAGCCACAGCTTGATCTTGCCGCTGTTCTGGTACCAGTCGTCCATAAAGTCTTCACGAGAGTCCGCCGGCATCAGGCGCAGGAAGTTCTGCTCGGCACCGTTACGGATCAAGTCGAAGTAAAGGCGAGTCTGGGCCTGGTGCGAGACGTTGCCAAACACATCGAAATTCACCGCCAACTGGTAATAGGTCCGTTCCAGCAACGGATAGTCGAACAGCCACATCGTCTGAGGCACTTCGCCGATCAGGCCTTTGTTGACCGACGCACTGTCAAAGTGGCGGAAGATACTCAGCAAGGCGTTGTCATTGCCCGCCCACAGGCTCGACCAACTGGGTGGCGGCAAATCGGCATAACTGTCCCGGCGCAGTGCTTCGTACTGGTTGCGCTTGTCGCGATAGGCCAGCCATAGGCTCAACACGCTGCCTACATCATCGTTCTGCCCCGGCATGGCGAGCAACGGCGTGGCCTGCCCGCGATAACGCGCATCGGTGATGTACAGGTCGTGGTCCGGGTCCTGGAACAGGGCCCAGAAGTTGTCGCGGATCACATCCGTGGCGATCTGCCCACGGCACACCGGCCCACGAATAAAGGTGCGTACAAAGTACTCGGCGTTATCCAGCATGAACTGGTAGCGCGCCTTGGCGGGGATTGCCTCGAAGGTGTCGAACGGATTGGCGCGACGTCCAGGACCGTAACCCGGCAAGGCGCTGACCTGCCAATCGCCGGTGTAAAACAGCGCTTTGATCCGCGCCATTTTGGCAGCGCTGAACGGATAGGTAATGTGAGTCTTGTGCACGATCACGCCCTGCACCGGCCACAGACGGTAGTACACCCGCGTGCCCGGATCGTCATTGGGGCGACGGGTGCTGATCAGGTCGATGGGCTGCCCACTCGGTGTGCGCGAGCGCACCCACTGGAAGAAATGCCCCGGCTCGCCGTTCTCGAAATAGATGTGGGCCAGGAACAAGTGCTCGAACAACCAGCGGGCCACCAGGCTTTCTCGGGCGCCGGGCTGGTTGAGCAGGTTTTCCCACTGCTGCACCTGCAAGGCTTCCTTGGCACTCGGTGCCAGGCCCTGCTCATCGATCGGCGCGCCGGACGCCAGCCAGCGCTGCAGCGTCTGGTATTGCTGGTCGGTCAGGCCGGTGACCGCCAGTGGCATGCCTTCCTTAGGATGACTGCCTGCGTAGGCGTTGAATTCGCCGGGGGTGGCGCACATGTTTTCGCGGTTCAGGCCCAGCACAATGTCGTCCGGCAGCTTGGCGTTGGGCTGCAGCGGCGCGTTATGCCCCAGTTCCAGCATGCGTGCCATCAACGCGGCCTGGCTGCCTTGGGCGTCCAGCACCGAATAGAAGCCCTTCTGCTGCCAGGCTTGCTTGCCGAATGCGTCATAGAACAAGCGCGTAGTCGGCGCAGCCTGGCTGCGCTCGCCGTCGTACACCGGCACTTTGCTCGCGCCTCGGGCGGCGCCCTCGGCACTGCCCAGGTTGAGCTGGCAGGCGGAGTCATAGCAGGCATGGCAGGCCACGCACTTCTCGGTGAAAATCGGTTGGATGTCGCGGGTGTAGGAGATCGCCGGGGCGAGACCTTCTGCCTGGGCAGTACTGGCAATCAATGCCAGGACGGCGCTGACGATAAGACGAAGTGACATGTATCCGGTCCCGATTCAATGCGTGCGCTGAAAAATTGCCGGTGATTCTACCGGGCCATCGCACCTCACAACGTGAGCGATATTCATGCAAAAGCCGGACATGCCGCAAATCCGCACAGGTTTGCTATGATCCACGCCCTCCGTAATGCCTGACCAGAGTAGTCCCATGTCCGATCGTAGCGCTCGTCTGCAAGCCCTCCACCACGCCCTCAAGGAACGCATCCTGATCCTCGACGGCGGCATGGGCACGATGATCCAGAGCTATAAACTGGAAGAGCACGACTACCGTGGCAAACGCTTTGCCGACTGGCCGAGCGACGTCAAGGGTAACAACGACCTGTTGGTGATTACCCGCCCGGACGTGATCGGCGGCATCGAGAAGGCCTACCTGGATGCCGGCGCCGACATCCTCGAAACCAACACCTTCAACGCCACGCGCATTTCCATGGCCGATTACGGCATGGAAGAGCTGGCCTATGAACTGAACGTCGAAGGCGCACGCCTGGCGCGCAAGATCGCGGACGCCAAGACCGCCGAGAACCCGGACAAGCCACGCTTCGTTGCCGGCGTCCTGGGCCCGACCAGCCGTACCTGCTCGCTGTCGCCCGACGTGAACAACCCCGGCTACCGCAACGTGACCTTCGATGAACTGGTGGAAAACTACACCGAGGCCACCAAAGGCCTGATCGAAGGCGGTGCGGACCTGATCCTGATCGAAACTATCTTTGACACCCTCAACGCCAAGGCCGCGATCTTCGCCGTGCAGGGAGTGTTCGAAGAGCTCGGTATCGAATTGCCGATCATGATCTCGGGCACCATCACCGACGCCTCCGGCCGTACCCTCTCGGGCCAGACCACCGAAGCATTCTGGAACTCGGTCGCCCACGCCAAGCCGATTTCCGTGGGCCTGAACTGCGCCCTGGGTGCCAGCGAGCTGCGCCCGTACCTGGAAGAGTTGTCCAACAAGGCCAACACCCATGTGTCGGCGCACCCGAACGCCGGCCTGCCAAACGAATTCGGCGAGTACGACGAACTGCCTTCGGAAACCGCCAAAGTCATCGAAGAGTTTGCCCAGAGCGGCTTCCTCAATATCGTCGGCGGCTGCTGCGGCACTACGCCTGGTCATATTGAAGCCATCGCCAAAGCCGTGGCCGGTTATGCGCCGCGCCCGATCCCGGATATTCCCAAGGCCTGCCGCTTGTCGGGCCTGGAGCCGTTCACCATTGATCGCAGCTCGCTGTTCGTCAACGTCGGCGAACGCACCAACATCACCGGCTCCGCACGCTTTGCCCGCTTGATCCGCGAAGACAACTACACCGAAGCCCTGGAAGTCGCCCTGCAGCAGGTGGAAGCCGGCGCCCAGGTGATCGACATCAATATGGACGAAGGCATGCTGGATTCGAAGAAGGCCATGGTGACCTTCCTCAACCTGATCGCCGGCGAGCCTGACATCTCCCGCGTACCGATCATGATCGACTCCTCCAAGTGGGAAGTGATCGAAGCCGGCCTCAAGTGCATCCAGGGCAAGGGCATCGTCAACTCCATCAGCATGAAGGAAGGCGTCGAGCAGTTCATTCATCACGCCAAGCTGTGCAAGCGCTACGGCGCCGCCGTGGTGGTGATGGCGTTCGACGAAGCCGGCCAGGCCGACACCGAAGCGCGCAAGAAAGAAATCTGCAAACGCTCCTACGACATCCTGGTGAATGAAGTCGGTTTCCCGCCGGAAGACATCATCTTCGACCCGAACATTTTTGCGGTCGCCACCGGTATCGAAGAGCACAACAACTATGCCGTCGATTTCATCAACGCCTGTGCCTACATCCGCGACGAGCTGCCGTATGCGCTGACCTCCGGCGGCGTGTCCAACGTGTCGTTCTCGTTCCGTGGCAACAACCCGGTGCGCGAAGCGATCCACTCGGTGTTCCTGCTGTATGCGATCCGCAACGGCCTGACCATGGGTATCGTCAACGCCGGCCAGTTGGAGATCTACGACCAGATCCCGGCCGAGCTGCGCGAAGCCGTTGAAGATGTAGTCCTCAACCGCACCCCGGAAGGCACCGACGCACTCCTCGCCATCGCCGACAAATACAAGGGCGACGGCAGCGTAAAAGAGGCTGAGACCGAGGAATGGCGCGGTTGGCCGGTGAACAAGCGCCTGGAACACGCGCTGGTCAAGGGCATCACCACCCACATTGTTGAAGACACCGAGGAATCCCGGCAGTCGTTCGCGCGCCCGATCGAAGTGATCGAAGGCCCGCTGATGTCCGGCATGAACATCGTCGGCGACCTGTTCGGCGCGGGCAAAATGTTCCTGCCCCAGGTGGTGAAATCCGCCCGTGTGATGAAGCAGGCCGTGGCTCACTTGATCCCGTTCATTGAGCTGGAAAAAGGTGACAAGCCGGAAGCCAAGGGCAAGATCCTGATGGCCACGGTGAAGGGCGACGTGCATGACATCGGCAAAAACATCGTCGGCGTAGTGCTCGGTTGCAACGGTTATGACATCGTCGACCTGGGTGTGATGGTGCCGGCGGAGAAGATCCTGCAGGTGGCCAAGGAGCAGAAGTGCGACATTATCGGGCTGTCCGGCCTGATCACGCCGTCCCTGGACGAGATGGTGCATGTGGCCCGCGAGATGCAGCGTCAGGACTTCCACCTGCCCCTGATGATCGGCGGCGCGACCACCTCCAAGGCGCACACGGCGGTGAAGATCGAGCCTAAGTACAGCAACGACGCGGTGATCTACGTCACCGACGCCTCACGCGCGGTGGGCGTGGCCACGCAGTTGCTGTCCAAGGAGTTGAAAGCCGGCTTCGTCGAGAAGACCCGCCTGGAATACATCGATGTGCGTGAGCGCACCTCCAACCGCAGTGCGCGCACCGAACGCCTGAGCTACCCGGCGGCCATCGCCAAGAAGCCGCAGTTCGACTGGAGCAACTACACACCGGTGGTGCCGACGTTTACCGGTGCCAAGGTGCTGGACAATATCGACCTCAACGTCCTGGCCGAGTACATCGACTGGACTCCGTTCTTTATCTCCTGGGACCTGGCCGGCAAATTCCCACGCATCCTCACCGATGAAGTGGTGGGCGAAGCCGCCACCGCGCTGTACGCGGATGCCCAGGAAATGCTCAAGAAGCTGATTGATGAAAAGCTGATCAGCGCCCGTGCGGTGTTTGGTTTCTGGCCGACCAACCAGGTGCAGGACGATGACCTTGAAGTGTACGGCGACGACGGCCAGCCAATTGCCAAACTGCACCACCTGCGCCAACAGATCATCAAGACCGACGGCAAGCCGAACTTCTCCCTGGCCGACTTCGTCGCGCCTAAGGACAGCGGCGTGACCGACTACATCGGTGGCTTTATCACCACCGCCGGCATCGGCGCCGAAGAAGTGGCCAAGGCCTACCAGGATGCCGGCGACGATTACAACTCGATCATGGTCAAGGCCCTGGCCGACCGTCTGGCCGAAGCCTGCGCCGAGTGGCTGCACCAGCAAGTGCGTAAAGAGCACTGGGGCTACGCCAAGGACGAGCAACTGGACAACGAGGCGCTGATCAAAGAGCAATACAGCGGTATCCGCCCTGCTCCCGGCTACCCGGCGTGCCCGGATCACACCGAGAAAGCCCAGTTGTTCCAACTGCTCGACCCCGAGGCCCGCGAAATGCACGCCGGGCGCAGCGGTGTATTCCTTACCGAACACTACGCGATGTTCCCGGCGGCGGCGGTCAGCGGCTGGTACTTCGCCCACCCGCAAGCGCAGTACTTTGCCGTGGGCAAGGTCGACAAGGATCAGGTCGCCAGTTACACCGCCCGCAAGGGCCAGGACCTGGCCGTGACCGAGCGCTGGCTGGCGCCGAACCTGGGTTACGACAACTAAGCCCTGACGGAGGAACATGCCCACACTCAACGCGGGCATGCAGCCCGTGACACTGCGCGTCGCCTCCCCGAACCCGCCTCGGGCAATCGTCTATGCTATCCCTCACACACCTTGTGTCGAGGGACGTATGGACGATCCAGCCAACTACAAGCCCCCTACCTTCTGGCAGATGCTCCACAGTGTGGTGGCCGCTGCGTTTGGCGTGCAGAGCGGCAAGAATCGGGCCCGCGACTTCACCCATGGCAAGCCCAGCCACTTTGTGATCCTGGGCATCCTGTTTACGGCGGTGTTTGCCTTGACCTTGTTTGGAATCGTCAAGCTGGTGCTGCACCTGGCCGGCGTCTAGCGCAGCAACAGACGTAGGCTGAATGGGTAGCGATAGGACTCGGGCTTGCCCTGGGCCGACAGCACGCGAAAATTCACCGACGGTGTCGGCCCCAACAAACGCAGCGCCTGGCCGGCATCGATCAATTGGAACAACGTCAACTGCCGGTCGCGCCCGCCGTATGCGCCAATGTCCAGGCCCTTGGCATCATCATGAACCAACACCATGGCCCAGCCGCCGACAGTGAAATGCCCGGCGACCAGGGACGACAAGCGTCCGTCCAGTCGAGCCTGCAAAATCTCCGGCGAGCTGTTGACCGCGCTGAACAGCACGTCCTTACCCGGTAATCGCCCGCTGGCCTGCAGCGCCTGCATGGCGCCCAGCGCCATCTGATCGTTGGCCGACCACACCAGCGCCGTATGCGGGTAGCGCTTGAACAGTTGCGTCGCTTGCTCGAAGGCGCGCTCGCGGCTCCATTCACCGTAGACCAACTGACGCAGGCGCACCTCGGGATGTTCGGCCAGCGCCCGACGCATGCCCCGCTCACGCAATTGCGCGCCCGGCGTGGTCTTGACGCCGGAAAAGGCCAACAGGTCGAGGGATTGACCGGGCGCAACCGGTCCGTGCTGGCGCAGCAAGTCGCGGAGCATCAGGTAGCCAGCCTCTTCATCGTCAGCGACCAGGCTGCCGATCAAACGGATGCCACTGCGGGTTCCCAGCAAATGCATTTGGTCGGGGGTCAGCGCGCTGTTCACCAACAGCAGCTTGACGCCACTGCCCTCGGCCATGCGCAGGATCTGCGGTGCAACGTATTGCTCATTCACCAGCACCAGGTAATCAGGTCGCTGGTTACCTTGCAGCACCTCACGCGCCTGAAGCAGCGTATTGTCGGGATTACGCTCGCCATAACGCACACGCAATTCCAGGCCGAGGTCCTTGGCGGCGGCCTGCATGAATTGCGTGTAGCTGACCCAGAAGGTTTCCGTCGACACGCCCGGATTGAGAAAGACCACCGACGTTGCATGAGCCATCACTCCATACGTCGATCCCAGCAACCAGACACACGTAATCAACACCTTCAACATAGATGCCTGAGCCTCGAAAATAGGCCGCCATGATAGTAGCAATGCCCAAACCAATCGAGGTTCGATCAACCACCTTTATTGGTGGCTTACCCAAAACACGGCAGTTCCCACCACCAGAATAATCAAGAACAGAATGGCCCACGCATCCACGGTACTGTCGGGTTTACGGGCTTTTGTCGGATTGCTCATCGCATCGCCTCTTGTCGGTTTTATAGGTGATTGCACTAAGACTCGCTCACAGTAAAGTTGATGATTGCCCGCATGACAAATGTGGATATCGCGATAACTGTTCTCATTAGTCATTTTGGTTATTTGCATATACTCAAACATCACTTTTGCGCATAAACGCAAACTGGTATCGTGCGCCGGCTCCGTTGGGAGTGCGCGGCCGTGCGCGCAGATTTGCCGAGAACAGGACCTATATGTACGTATACGACGAATACGATCAGCGCATCATCGAGGACCGCGTCAAGCAGTTCCGTGATCAGACCCGACGCTACTTAGCAGGTGAACTGAGCGAAGAAGAGTTCCGCCCTCTGCGCCTGCAAAATGGCCTTTATGTTCAGCGCTTTGCGCCGATGCTGCGGGTGGCCGTGCCCTATGGCCAACTGACTTCGCGCCAGATGCGCATGATGGCCAAGATTGCCCGCGACTTCGACAAAGGCTATGCCCACATCAGTACCCGCCAGAACGTACAGTTCAACTGGCCGGCGCTGGAAGATGTGCCGGACATCCTCGCCGAGCTGGCCACCGTGCAGATGCACGCCATTCAGACCAGCGGTAACTGCCTGCGCAACGTGACCACCGACCAATTCGCCGGTGTTGCCGCCGATGAGTTGATTGACCCACGCCCATGGTGCGAAATCGTCCGTCAATGGACTACCTTCCACCCAGAGTTCGCCTACCTGCCGCGCAAGTTCAAGATCGCCGTCAACGGCTCGACCTCGGACCGCGCGGCCATCGAAGTCCACGACATCGGCCTGGAGCCGGTCTACAACGCCGCTGGCGAGCTGGGCTTCCGTGTGCTGGTGGGTGGCGGCCTGGGCCGTACCCCGGTAGTTGGCGCGTTTATCAACGAGTTCCTGCCGTGGCAAGACTTGTTGAGCTACCTCGACGCCATCCTGCGTGTCTACAACCGCTATGGCCGTCGTGACAACAAGTACAAGGCCCGGATCAAGATCCTGGTCAAGGCGCTGACCCCTGAGGTATTCGCCCAGAAAGTCGATGCCGAGATGGAACACCTGCGCGGCGGCCAGACCACCCTGACCGAAGCCGAAGTGCACCGCGTCGCCAAGCACTTCGTCGACCCCGAGTACAAGGCCCTGAGCAATCAGGACACCGAACTCGCCGCACTCGACCAGCAGCACCCGGGCTTCGCCCGCTGGCGTACGCGCAACACCCTGGCGCACAAAAAGCCGGGCTATGTGGCCGTAACCCTGTCGCTCAAGCCTACCGGTGTTGCCCCAGGTGATATCACCGACAAGCAGCTGGACGCCGTTGCCGACCTGGCCGACCGTTACAGCTTCGGTCAACTGCGCACCTCCCACGAGCAGAACATCATTCTCGCGGATGTGGAGCAAAGCCAACTGTTCACCCTGTGGGGCGAACTGCGCGAAGGCGGTTTCGCCACGCCGAACATTGGCCTGCTGACCGACATCATCTGCTGCCCAGGCGGTGATTTCTGCTCCCTGGCCAACGCCAAGTCGATCCCGATTGCCGAATCGATCCAGCGCCGTTTCGACGACCTGGACTACCTGTTCGACATCGGCGAGCTGGACCTGAACATTTCCGGTTGCATGAACGCCTGTGGTCACCACCACGTCGGCCACATCGGCATCCTGGGCGTGGACAAGAAAGGCGAAGAATTCTACCAAGTGTCCCTGGGTGGCAGCGCCAGCCGCGATGCGAGCCTGGGCAAGATCCTCGGCCCGTCCTTCGCCCAGGAAGCCATGCCCGAGGTGATCGGCAAACTGATCGATGTGTACATCGAACAGCGCACCGAAGATGAGCGTTTCATCGACACCTACCAGCGCATCGGCATTGACCTGTTCAAGGAGCGCGTCTATGCAGCGAATCATTAAGAACAACGAAGTCCTCGACGAAACCTGGCACCTGCTGCCCAAGGACGCGAGCTTCGACGGCATTTCCAACTGCGACGACCTGATCGTGCCGCTGGCCCTGTGGCGCGAGCATGGCCACGCGCTCAAGGCCCGCGACGGCGGCCTGGGTGTGTGGCTGGACGCCGATGAAGAAGCCGAAGAGATCGGTCCTGACGTGGAACACTTCCAGGTCATCGCCCTGAATTTCCCGGCCTTCACCGACGGTCGCAACTACTCCAACGCACGCTTGCTGCGTGACCGTTATGGTTACAAAGGTGAGCTGCGGGCGATCGGCGATGTGCTGCGCGACCAGTTGTTCTACCTGCGCCGTTGCGGGTTCGATGCCTTCGCGCTGCGCGCAGACAAAGACCCGTACGAAGCATTGGAAAGCCTCAAGGACTTCTCGGTGACGTACCAGGCTGCAACCGATGAGCCGTTGCCGCTGTTTCGCCGGCGTTAAGTCTGCGGACATGAAAAAGCCCTGGCATGCCAGGGCTTTTTTTATGGTTGAAGTTTTATCGACGCCAGCACCTGCTTCTGCCCCATGGAGCATGGCACGCCTTCCGGCTGCGCCCGCACGGCCTCGATCACGCCCAGCAACTGCGCTTTGCTGTGGGCCAATTGCGCTTGCATCACTTCGATCTGTGCCACTTTGCGCTCCAGGGCCTCGATCAACTCGTCGCGCTTGTGCTCTCCAGGCGCAGGCATCAGCGCCTTGAGTTCCTGCAAGGTAAACCCGGCCTGCTGCGCACTCTGAATCAATTGCAGGGTCTGCAAGGCCTCAGGTGCATAACGCCGGTATCCGTTGGACTGGCGTCCGACCTGACTGATCAACCCTTCGCTCTCGTAAAAACGAATGCGTGAAGCGGACAGACCGCTCTGTTTTGCCAGCTCACCAATATTCATCACAACGCCTGCTTGACATTAAAGTTAACTTTAAGCTTAGCCTGAGCCCTCCCCCGCTCAGGAGTCAACTCATGTCACCTTTTGAAGCCCTGCAACTGCCCAACGGCCAAATCATCGCCAATCGCATCGCCAAGGCTGCGATGGAAGAGAACATGGCCGATATCAACCAAGCGCCGTCCCGCGAATTGAAGCAGTTGTACAAGGCCTGGGCAGACGGCGAACCCGGCCTGCTGCTGACCGGCAATGTGATGATCGACCGCCACGCCATGACCGGCCCCGGCGGCGTGGCCCTGGAAAACGAAGAGCACCTGGACAGCTTTCGCGAATGGGCCGATGTAGCCCGTAACAAGGGCGTGCACTTCTGGATGCAGCTCAGCCATCCAGGGCGCCAGACCATGGCCAATCTCGGGCAACAAGCCTTGGCACCGTCTGCCATTGCGCTGGACCTGGGCAGCTTTTCCAAGATGTTCGCCACACCAAAAGCGATGACCGAAGACGATATTCAGGACGTGATCCGGCGCTTCGCAACCAGCGCACGCCTGGCCGAGAAAGCTGGCTTTACCGGGGTGCAGATCCACGGCGCCCACGGCTATTTGCTGAGTCAATTTCTCTCGCCCTTGAGCAACCACCGCAGCGACCGTTGGGGCGGCTCGCTGGAAAATCGCGCGCGCCTGTTGCTGGAAGTGATTCACGCCGTGCGCGCCAGTGTCAGCTCGTCGTTTTGCGTGGCGGTCAAACTCAACTCGGCGGATTTCCAGCGTGGCGGCTTCGATGAAACCGATGCGCGCGCGGTGGTCGAAATGCTCAACCCGTTGCCCATCGACTTGTTGGAATTGTCCGGTGGCAGCTACGAGGCGCCCGCCATGCAAGGCGAAGCGCGGGATGGTCGCACCCTGGCCCGTGAGGCGTATTTCCTAGAATTTGCCGCAGAAATGGCCAGCGTCGCCACCATGCCCGTGATGGTCACCGGTGGCATTCGCCGACTGCCTATCGTGAAGCAGGTACTGGACAGCGGCGTCGCCATGGCCGGTATCGCCACCGCCCTGACCCTGGAACCACAATTGATCAAGCATTGGCGCGAAGGACGCGACCTCAACCCGCAACTCAAACCGATCGATTGGAAGCGCAAGCCCCTGGCCTCACTCGCTACGCTCGCCGTGGTGCGCGGACAGATGCGCCGCCTCAGTCGTGGTCGTTTGCCCAACCCCAAGGTTATCCCCTGGCTGGCCCTGGCGTGTGACCAATGGTTTATCGCTCGGCGCACTCGGCAGTACCGTGCGGCCATGACGCAATCTTCACATTAAAGACGGAGCATTCGCCGTGATCGAGCTGTCCCCTATTGATCAGCAGTTTTTTAACCTCACTGACGATTGGAGTGCTTCATGGCGAAAATCAACCTGGCCCAGCAACTGGCGACCACCCTTGAACAGGCGGGCATCAAGCGCATTTGGGGCCTGACCGGCGACAGCCTCAACGGCCTCACCGACGCCTTACGCACCATGGACAGCATTGAGTGGATGCATGTGCGCCACGAAGAAGTCGCCGCGTTTGCCGCCGGTGCCGAAGCAGCAGCCACCGGCGAGTTGACGGTGTGCGCAGGCAGCTGCGGGCCGGGCAATCTGCACTTGATCAATGGTCTGTTCGACTGCCATCGCAACCATGTGCCAGTGCTGGCGATTGCCGCGCAGATTCCGTCTTCGGAAATTGGCTTGAACTACTTCCAGGAGACCCATCCCCAGGAACTGTTCAAGGAATGCAGCCACTTCATCGAGCTAGTCACCAACCCCGCGCAGATGCCCCAAGTGCTGCACCGCGCCATGCGCTCGGCGATCCTCAATCGCGGCGTAGCAGTGGTGGTGATTCCGGGGGATGTGTCGCTGCTGGAAGTCGAAGACACCCTCAAGCCCTGGCCGGCCCTGCACGCGCCACGCACACTGCCTGCGGAGGCCGATCTGCTGCACTTGAGCGAGATCCTCAAGGACAGTGAAAAAGTCACGCTGCTGTGTGGCAGCGGCTGTGCGGGCGCCCATGCGCAAGTGGTGGCCCTGGCCGATACGCTGGGTGCGCCGGTGGTGCACGCCCTGCGCGGCAAAGAACATGTGGAATGGGACAACCCGTTTGATGTGGGCATGACTGGCCTGATCGGCTTCAGCTCCGGTTACCACGCCATGCTCGACTGCGACACGCTGATCATGCTCGGCACGGACTTTCCATATCGCCAGTTCTACCCTACGGACGCAAAAATCATCCAGGTCGACCGCAACCCACAGGCATTGGGTCGTCGCGCTACCTTGGACTTGGGCATCGCCGCAGATGTGGGCGAAACCATCGACGCCCTCCTTCCGCGCTTGACCCGCAAGACGGATCGCAGCTTCCTTGAGACTTCATTGAAGCATTACGTGAAAGCCCGCCAGGGGCTCGATGACCTTGCACAACCTTCAAAAGCCAACCGGCCGATCCATCCGCAATACGTCGCGCGATTGCTCAGTGAGCTGGCCGACGATGATGCGATCTTTACCGCCGATGTCGGTTCGCCCACGGTCTGGGCGGCGCGCTACCTGAAGATGAACGGTAAACGCCGCCTGATCGGCTCGTTCAACCACGGCTCCATGGCCAACGCCATGCCCCAGGCCATTGGCGCGCAGGCAGCATTCCCGGGGCGGCAAGTGATTTCGATGTCCGGCGATGGCGGGTTCGCCATGTTGATGGGGGATTTCATCTCGCTGGCGCAGCTGAAGTTGCCGGTGAAAGTCATCGTGTTTGATAACTCGTCACTGGGGTTCGTCGCCATGGAGATGAAGGCGGCGGGTTATCTGGACGCGGGCACCGAACTGAAAAACCCGGATTTCGCGGCGATGTCCAATGCCATGGGTATCCTCGGCATTCGTGTGGAGCAGTCCGAAGACCTGGAGCCGGCCCTGCGCCGCGCCCTGGCCCACGATGGCCCGGTGCTGGTGGACGTGGTGACTGCCACCCAGGAACTGGTGATGCCACCGAGCATCAAGCTGGAACAGGCCAAGGGGTTTAGCTTGTACATGCTCAAGGCGGTGATGAGTGGGCGTGGCGATGAGGTAATCGAGCTGGCGCGGACCAACTGGCTGCGCTGATCTAAGCATGTGGGAGGGGGCAACCCCCTTCCCACGCTTTACGCTATTGCCAACTCAAGCCGTTTGTTTTTCTACCCACTGGCCGTAGGCATCGATAAACGCCTGCAAAAACGGCTTGGTCTTTTCCGACACTTTGCCCGACTCATCAAACACACTGCCCGCCCCACCCAGGTAGGCTTCGGGCTGCTGCATGCACCATACATCCAGGAACACCAGGGACTGACGCAGATGGTGGTTGGCGCCAAAGCCTCCGATAGCACCAGGCGACACACTGATGATCGCACCCGGCTTGCCGCTCCAGGCGCTTTGCCCATAAGGACGGGAACCCACATCAATCGCGTTCTTCAACGGGGCCGGCACCGAGCGGTTGTATTCCGGGGTCACGAACAGCACCGCGTCGGATGAACTCACCTGTTTGCGGAAAGTACTGTAGGCTGCCGGCGGTGAATCAGCGTCGATGTCTTCGTTGTAGAGCGGCAAATCGCCAATTTCGACGATGTTCAACTTCAGATTGGCTGGGGCCAGTTCGGCCAATGCCAACGCGACCTTGCGGTTGATCGACTGTTTTCTCAAGCTGCCAACCAGGACGGCAATCGTGTAGACCTTGCTCATTGAGGTTTTCCCGATGTCTGACTAAAGGAGCTTGTAGTTATAGAGGCTTCACGACAGGTTCACCAGAAGGTTTTGAGAATCCTCCAGACGTTTGCCTCGCACCTCTCTGCGTAGGAGGCGTCGTAAAATCCCAGCGAATAGTATTTTTTTTCCGTAGGCAAACTACCCCTCTTTATTACGGTCTACAGAACCGCAAATCGAGTGTTTATCTCCAGAGGTTCTAAACAGATGGCAGCAGTACTTGTCGGACAGTTCCATGCCAGAGACGCGGAAGGCCGCGTTTATTCCGTGCATGAGTTCCAGGAATCCAACCCGGCGCAAGGCGACCTGGCTGGCTCGGCGCCCACCACAACCTACAAGCTGGCCATTGGCGACCGTGTAGAAAAACTGGAAGGCGATGAGTTCAAACTGATCCAGTCGGGCATCATTATTGTCCGCGAATCGCAAACCACCCTCGCTTCATAAGATCTCGCCTTGATGACCTGCTCAGTCCTGGCCATTGCTGGCGTTGACTGGGCTGGGGTGATCAGGGGCTGCGGATTTCCGTCACTTCGATGCCCTGCTCGCCTTGCTTGAGCGTCACCAGCAAGTGCCCCCGCTCCCCTTCCACGGCGTACATCGAGCGCGTGTAGCCCGACGTGTTGTACGCGGGATACGCCTCCACCTGCCTGATCAAGGTCACCCCCAACACCGCCCCCACTTGTTCGCCGACCTGCTCCTGGGCACGGATAAACGCTTCGAGCGCCGGGCTTTCCGGTGTGTTGTTGTCGTGATTATTGAAGAGATAAGCCGCCGCGCACCCCACGGTCACCAGAACCATGAGTTGCTTGGCCGTTACCCCGAAGAACATCGAGGGAATAGGCATTCGAGACCAGACCTGTTTTTGTTGTAGTGCCGGTACCCGGCTTTGGTCGTTGATGATCAGACGAGCCATTTTAGTAAGGTCGTGGCTGAACGCCAGTGGCATAGGCGACTTGCACCGTCTTTTTTGCGCACGACCGCTTGCACCATTGAAACCCCACCACACTGCACATAGACTCCGGCCATGCGTTTACGTCATATCGAAGTGATTCAGGCCATCTTGCAGACCGGACACCTCGGCACGGCCGCCGAATGGTTGCAACTCCCTGTGGGCGATGTGGACGCGGCGCTGAAGGAAGCCGAGCAGCAACTGGGCTTTATGCTGTTTGCCAGCGTGCGCGGGCGCTTGCAGGCAACACGGGAAACCCTCGAACTGCAGGCAGAAATCGCCCATATATACGAAGCGCTGGAACCGGTGCAACGCCTGGCCAGCCGTTTGAAACACCATCACGCCCCGCCCTTGCGTGCGCTCTGTACCCCGCCCCTGGCCAATCAACTGCTGCCGCAAAGTATCGCGGTGCTGCGTCGACGCTTTCAGGACACCCCGTGCAACCTATCGAGCCAGCCCACAAGGGAGATCGTCAGGAGCCTGTTGCTGCATGAGGCCGATGTCGGCTTGAGCCTGCATGACCCGGAACACCCGCAAATCGTCAGCACCGTGCTGGCTCAAGGCAAACTGCAGTTGCTCGCGCCCCACGGCTGGCTCAAGCCCAAGCAGAAGTACATTGCACTACAGGACCTGGCCGGCCAGTCGATGATCGGGTTGGAGGGGCAAGACCCGCTCAGCCGCCTGCTGGACGCCAAGCTGCAAGCCCTACGGCCGCTTCCGGTGGTGCAGACGCGGGTGCAGACCTACCAGATGATGCGCAGCATGGTAGAAGCGGGAGAAGGCTTGGCGATTGTCGACCCCTTCACTGCGTTTGGCGCGCAAGAGGCCGGACTGGATGCGTGCCCGGTGTCGCCGCCGATGATGGTCAGCCTGTACGCGCTGACCCTCAAGGATGGCGTGGGCTCTCCAGCGATGAATGCATTGCTGGAGATTGTCACGCAGAAGGCTGAAAGCCTGCTGCTGAGTTAAGCCTTGTCGACTTCGGCCTTGAACAGCCGATACCAGAAAATCGCCACTTCGCGAGTTTGCGGGTCAATGCCGCGATAGCGCAGGTGGTCGATCCCGCCCATCACATAGCCGCATCGCTCATAGAGGCGGCAGGCGCCGAGGTTGTTGTTTTGGGTTTCGAGCATCATGCCCGGCAGGTTTTTCTTGCGGCTCCAGAACTGCGCTACATCCAGCAAGGCCTTGGCTACACCGTGCCGCCGCGCCGGCAAGACCACCGCCAGTTCATCCACATGGGCAAAGCCATTCCAGTTGGTGCTGACCACGACATGTCCCACCGGTCGATCGTCCAGATAGGCCATGAAGATCGCACTGTCTGGGGCATCGCGGAAACTGGCGAACTCCTCAGGATCAATCCCATAACATTTGCGGTACGGCAGGATACGCTCCAGCGGCCATTGATCGACGCGCTTGCCCATCTCCGGCACGCTGTAGGCGCTGACCTCGAAACTGAAGTCATTGCCCCACACGTAGGCATCAAAACCTTCGTCGGCGACTCGCACACTGAGCCCTGGATACTTCGGGTTCATTACAGCTTGCATAAACATCCTTAACCCTTGATGCAGTCGACGGTGTAACAACGACCACTGCCGTCATCTTCGTGTTGTAACCCGTGAACATCGGCAAAAAAACCGGGAAAACTGCTATCGAACGTACGGGCAAATGCCAGGTAGTCGATGATCGAGCGGGTGCTCTCGGTAAAGCGCTCGCCGGGCATGATCAACGGAATGCCAGGCGGATACGGCACCAGCATCACGGCTGCGACGCGTCCTGGCAAGGCATCAATAGACACTGCTTCCACTTCACCCCTTACCAATTGGTCGTAGGCGTGCGCCGGTTTCATCGCAATCTCCGGCAGTACGGTGTACATGCGCTTGAGGTGTTTGGCGGTGGCGTTGCTGCGGTAACAGCTGTGCAATTGGTCGCACAGGTCGCGCAAACCCAGGCCCTGATAACGCGCCGGCCCTTGGGCAAACACCGAGGGCAAACAACTGGCCAGGCTGACATTCGCGTCGTAGCTGCGTTTGAATTCCAACAACTCGGTGAGCAACGTACTCCATTTGCCTTTGGTGATGCCCATGGAAAACAACACGAGGAAGGAATACAACCCGGTCTTCTCCACCACCAACCCGCGCTCCCAGAGGAACTTACTGACCACAGCGGCAGGGATCCCACAATCGCTCAAGGCGCCGCCGGCATTGAGACCGGGCATGACCAGCGTCACTTTGATCGGGTCCAACAACACATAATCTTCGGCCACATCCCCAAAGCCATGCCAGTCATCCTGCGGCTGCAACAGCCAGTCCTCCGTCGCGACGCGGTCGATGCCCGCCACCGACGGCGGCTGCCAGATCGAGAACCACCAATCTTCAGCGGCGATATGCTGGCGGAGGTTAGCCAGCGCGCGGCGAAAACTCAGGGCTTCGTCGAACATTTCCTGGAGCAACGAACGCCCGGCAGGGCCTTCCATCATCGCCGAAGCCACGTCCAGCGACGCGATGATGCTGTACTGAGGCGAGGTGGAGATGTGCATCATGAACGCTTCGTTGAAACGGTCACGGTCCAACTGACGGGCGCCGCCGTCCTGTACATGGATCATCGAGGCCTGGCTGAACGCGGCCAACAACTTGTGAGTGGAGTGAGTGGTGAACACCAGTGGGCTGTCCGGAGTGCGCGAGGTGCCCATGCCATAGCGCCCGGCAAAGAATTCGTGGAACGCCGCGTAGGCGTACCAGGCTTCGTCAAAGTGCAGCACCTCGACGCTGTTGCCCAATTGCTGCTTGATCAGCTCGGCGTTGTAGCACAGGCCGTCATAGGTGGAGTTGGTGACCACGGCCAACTTCACTTTCGCTGGCCGGCCACGGGTCAACGGGCTGGCGTCGATCTTGGCGCGGATCGACTCGGGGCTGAATTCACTCAGAGGGATCGGACCGATAATGCCCAGCTCGTTGCGCTCCGGGCACAGGTACAGCGGGATCGCGCCAGTCATGATGATCGAGTGCAATACCGACTTGTGGCAGTTGCGGTCCACCAGCACCAAATCATCGCGGGCGACCATCGAGTGCCAGACAATCTTGTTGGCGGTGGAAGTGCCGTTGATCACGAAGAAGGTGTGGTCAGCGCCAAAATTACGGGCAGCACGAGCCTCTGCTTCGGCCAGGGGGCCAGTGTGGTCCAGCAGCGAGCCCAATTCGGGGACAGAGACCGACAAATCCGAACGCAGGGTGTTTTCCCCAAAGAACTGATGAAATGCCTGCCCCACCGGGCTTTTGCGGTAGGCCACGCCACCGCCATGGCCGGGGGTGTGCCAGGAATAATTTGAATCAGCGGTGTGCTGCACCAAGGCCTTGAAGAACGGCGGCAAAAGGCCATCCAGGTAGGTGCGCGCAGCGCGGGCCACTTGCCGGGCCAGGAATGGCACGGTGTCTTCGAATAGATAAAGGATGCCACGCAGTTGATTGAGCTCGCTCATGGCATCGGCCGGGGCGTTTTCCAGGGTGACTTGCTCGCCCAAGGCAAAGATCGGCAGGTTCGGTGCCCGTACCCGCGCCAAGCGAATCAGCTCAACCATGTTTTGCAGCAGATGGGTATTTTCGCCAGCGCCTTCGGCGGCGATCAACATGCAGGCCAAGCCGTGATGGGTAGACGCCACTAGCCGACCTTCGGCGTAGTCCACGGCGGAAAAAACACTGAAGCCCTCTTGTTCCAACTCCCTGGCGATGCCGCGGACCCGGTCGCCGGCAACGGTGTCGGCCTTGATGTCGCGGTGCACGATAAGGATAGGGAACTTCAGGTCTTTGTACATGAGGGCGTGGGAGTCCTGAGGGCTATGCACTCAGGGTAGAAGCTGGGAAGCGATGACGCGAATGAAGATTTTGAAAGCTATGCAGATCAACTGTGGGAGGTGGCTTTCTCCCGATCACGGTGTGTCAGCTAATAGTTGATTGGCTGATCCACCGCTATCGGGGGCGAGCCCCCTCGCACAGGTTGATCGGACCCACGCAGGGCTATTGTTGTGTCAACTGGGTCCACAGCGCCGGCGCGCCCGCCGACTTGGCAATCGCTTCCAGGCGTTGCGCATGCTCGACCATGTCCTGCTCGCTGGCGCGGAGAATGGTGGTCGGCTTGCGATCTGCCGGCAGGCGCCGGATTTCCGAAGGACGATTGCCCGAACCTTCCGCAGAGCCGCTGCCATCGGAAGCATTGCCGGCCAGGGACAGGCTGGTCTGCCCGCCGGTCATGGTCAGGTAGACGTCGGCGAGAATCTCGGAGTCGAGCAAGGCGCCGTGGAGTTCTCGGCCGGAGTTGTCGACGCCGTACCGCTTGCACAACGCATCCAGGCTGTTGCGCTGGCCAGGGTGACGCTCCCTGGCCATCATCAAGGTGTCGAGGATCGAGCAGTGCTGGGAAATATCCGCGCGATCCGTCTGCCCCATGAGGGCAAATTCGTTGTTGATGAAGCCGACGTCGAACGCCGCGTTATGGATGATCAACTGGGCGCCGTTGATGAATTCGAAGAACTCATCGGCCACCTCGGCAAAACGCGGTTTGCCCTTGAGGAACTCGTCGGTGATGCCGTGGACGCCGATGGCGCCTTCGTCACTGTCGCGATCCGGTTGCAGGTAGACGTGGAAGTGACGCCCGGTGAGGCGCCGACCCATGAGTTCGACACAGCCGATTTCAATGATCCGGTGGCCGTCAGTCACCGGCATGCCGGTGGTTTCGGTATCGAGTACAACAGATCGGATGGCCATCAGGGTTCAGCTCTCAACGGGGTGGTGGTGTGCGTCAAAGGGCGGGATGTTAACACGTCAGACGGCATCAGCTTTGCTTGTAGCCCCGCACTTCATCCACGCCACGGTTGGCCAACTGGTCGGCACGCTCGTTGCCGGGGTGGCCGATGTGACCACGTACCCACTTCCAAGTGATGTCATGGCGATTGCATTGCTCATCGAGCAGTTGCCATAGGTCGGCATTCTTGACCGGTTCTTTGGCGGCGGTCTTCCAACCGCGCTTTTTCCAGTTGACCATCCACTCGTTGATGCCCTTCATCACGTACTGCGAGTCGGTCACCAGCAGTACGTTGCAACGGCGCTTGAGTTCTTCAAGGCCGCGAATCGCGCCCATCAATTCCATGCGGTTGTTGGTGGTGTTGGCTTCGCCGCCCCACAGTTCCTTCTCGACGCCCTTGCACACCAGCAACGCGCCCCAGCCGCCGGGGCCTGGGTTGCCCTTGCAGGCGCCATCGGTGAAGAGTTCTACGGTATCGGTCATCGGTTACATCCATCAAAACAGGCGGGATCTGAAATCAAAAAGGTTTTACGGTTCGCTTTGCTTGCGATTGACCTTGGCCATGGGCATCGGCACCAGCTTGCCCATGGGCTGGCGGGGCACCTGGCGCACTGGCCGCAGCCCGACCACAATCTTGCGCGCTACTAATAAATAGAAGCCGCCGCCCGACAGTTGCCAGGCACCCGCGCGGCGTTCCCAGCCGGCCAGGCGCGCCTGCCACTTGGTCGAGGCAAGCGGCGGACGATAGCACCCGAAGCGGCGTTTCTCCAGCGCGAAGCCCAGCAGGTTCAACCAGTCCGCCACCCGCGACGGCGAGATGCAGCGCGCCTGGCGAAGGCCATCATGAGCGAACACATGGCGCAGCCCCCAACTGCTCCAGGGGTTGATACCAACAATCAGCAAATGGCCACCAGGGCGCACGCTGCTCGCCGCCTCGCGCAGCAACCCGTGAGGCGACAGGCAGAAATCCAGGCCATGCTGCAACACCACCACATCGGCAGCGTGCTCGCTCAACGGCCAGGCCTGTTCCTCACAAACGATCTCCACGCCCGGCAACGGCGCACCCAGGCGCACATTGCGCTGCACCTGCGGCGCAGACGGCGGCGTCTGTGCCGAGGGACCGTAATGCACGAGGTAGCCACCAAAGAAACGACCCAACTCGTCTTCGAGCATGCGCCGTTCTTCATCCAGCAAAAATTGCCCGATGGGCCCGGACAGCCATTCGCGGGCCGCGCCGATCAGGGCCAGCCACTCAGGATCGGCCTGGGCGAACGCTTTATCAGTCATTGCATTCTCCAACTCGCCTAGACGTTCTAAGATGCACCAATGTGTTCAGCTTGGCGAATCGAAGAATGATACAGATCAGTGCTCTGCCCGCCTTCACCGATAACTACATATGGTTGCTACAGGACCCGCATACCCAACGTTGCGCGGTGGTCGATCCCGGCGATGCCGCGCCGGTACTGGCCTGGCTTACGCAACATCCGGAGTGGACCCTGAGCGACATCCTGATCACCCACCATCACCATGATCACGTGGGTGGCGTCGAGCAACTCAAGCGAGTGACCGATGCCAAGGTCTACGGACCGGCCAACGAGCAGATCCCGGCGCGGGACGTCGCCCTGCAGGATAACGATCGCATCAACGTGCTCGGCTGGGACTTTGACATCTATACCGTGCCAGGCCACACCCTCGGCCACATCGCCTTCTATCACCAGGGCGCGCTGTTCTGTGGCGACACCCTGTTCGCCGCTGGCTGCGGCCGCCTGTTCGAAGGCACGCCGGAGCAGATGCACACTTCCCTTGAGCGCCTGGCCGCACTGCCCGCCGACACGCTGGTGTACTGCACCCACGAATACACACAAAGTAACCTCAAGTTCGCCCAGGCAGTGGAACCGGACAACGCCGATATCGCCGAACGGGTGGAAATCGTCCGCCAACTCCGGGCCCGTGGTGAGATAACACTGCCCTCCAACCTGGCATTGGAAAAACGCACCAACCCTTTTCTGCGTACTTCTGAAACATCCGTTAAACAAAAAGCGGACGAACGGAATGGCCGCGACAACCGCTCTGGGGCCGAGGTGTTTGCTAGCTTGAGGGCTTGGAAAGATAAGTTCTAAGACGATGCAATCTGATACGTAATTTCTGAATGGTTGACCGGAACCAAAGTGCTTTCTAGAATCGCCCGACATTTTTGCCCGGAACTTACTTCCAGCCAATGTCGTCATCTATTCGTAAATCCAACCATTCAGACGCATTGACCCGCCTGGCTCAAGCTGTGGCGGTGGCTGTGTCCGCAACGCTGGCGGGCTGCCAATCGACCAATTTCACTGCACAATCCACCGTGCAACCCAAGCCCAACCTTACCGCCAAAATCAAACAGAAACCCGTCATCTGGCTTTCAGAAAAGCCTGCTCCCGAAGTACCGCAGGATGTCTGGGAACGCATGCGACGGGGCTTTCAATTGCAGGACAACGTTGGCGTCAACCCGCGCATCGAGCAACAGCGCCTGTGGTTCGCCAGCAACCCGTCCTTCCTGGAGAACGCCGGCGAACGCGGCAGTCTCTACATTCATTACATCGTCGAACGCCTTGAAGAACGCAACATGCCCCTGGAGCTGGCGCTGCTGCCAGTGATCGAAAGTGCCTACAACCCAATGGCCTATTCGCGCAGCGATGCCGTCGGCTTGTGGCAGTTCATCCCCTCCACCGGGCGCTACTTCAACCTGCGCCAGACCCGCGCCTATGATGGCCGCCGCGACATTACCGCCTCCACCACTGCCGCCCTGGACTACCTGACCCGTCTGCACGACATGTTCAACGGCGACTGGCTGCTGGCGCTGGCAGCCTATAACGCCGGCGAAGGCACGGTGAGCCGGGCGATCGAGCGCAACGAGAAGCTCGGTCTGCCCACCGACTACTGGAACCTGCCCCTGCCCCAGGAAACCAAGGATTACGTGCCCAAGTTCCTGGCGCTGTCCCAGGTGGTGCTGGCCCCTGAGGCCTACGGCGTAAACCTGAACCCGATTGCCAACACGCCTTACTTCGAAGTGGTAGAAGTCAAACAGAGCATGGACCTGTCACGGGTCGCTGCGCTGGCTGAAATCGATGAAGACGAGCTGTTCCAGCTCAACCCGGCCCTCAAACAACGCACCACCCTGGATGGCCCACAGCATCTGTTGGTACCGAGTTCCAAGGCGCAGTTGCTGACCAGCACCCTTTCGACGATGAAGCCTGAAGAATTACTGGCGATGCGCCCGAAGAAACAGGTCTTCGACGAAGTTGAGACCGCACGGGTTGCCGGCCGCAGCCGAAGCTACAAGGTGCGCAGCGGCGACAACCTCACGCTGATCGCCAAGGCCAACAAGGTCGATGTGCATGACCTGCAACGCTGGAACAAGCTTAACGGCCAGGCCCTCAAGGTTGGTCAGACCCTGGTGATGCAGGACACCCGCCGCGCAGTAGCCAGCAGCAAGAAGCCGGTGCAGTACAAGGTCAAGAAAGGCGACTCGCTGTACATCGTCGCCAAGCGTTTCAACGTCGAGATGCAACATCTCAAGCGTTGGAACCCGCGTACTGGCCAGGCGTTGAAGCCGGGGCAGATGCTGGTAGTTTCCGGGCCGCGCTAAGGCTTTCAGAACACTGTAGAACCAATGTAGGAGGGGGCTTGCCCCCGATATCGGTGGATCAGCCAATGAATCTGGTGGCTGACAAACTGCTATCGGGGGCAAGCCCCCTCCTACACTGAATCTCCAGTGTTCCCAACCGGCTTTTTCCAACCGGAACAAGCTGTTACTGTACCGACCATAAAGCCCAAGCCGCCTGGATCGGATCTCTGACTTGAAGCGTCCCCTCCTTCTACTAATAAGTCTGGCCTTGAGCTTTGGTGCGAACGCGACGATTACCGAGAGCCACGGGTATACGCAGTTCGGCAGGCTCAAATACCCAGCCAAATTCACCCACTTCGATTGGGTAAATCCTGCAGCGCCGAAAGGCGGGACCTTGCGGGTCATGGCGTTTGGCACCTTCGATACGCTCAACCCCTACACGTTCAAAGGCTCAAGCCCGGTTTCAACCCCCAACTTCCTGCAATACGGCGTCAATGAGCTCAACGAACCATTGATGGTCGGCACCGGCCAGTACGCGCCATCTGGCGATGAGCCCACCTCAAGTTACGGATTGATTGCCCAATCGTTGGAGTACAGCGAGGACCGCAGTTGGGTAGTGTTCAACCTGCGCCCGGAAGCACGTTTTCACGATGGCAAGCCGATCACCGCGTATGACGTGGCGTTTTCCTATCGCACTCTGCTGACCGAAGGCCACCCGCAGTACCGCACCAACCTGCAGGAAGTGGCTCGGGTGGACATCCTCAACCGTCACCGCATTCGCTTTGTGTTCAAGCGCGCCGGCAACCCACTGCTGATCCTGCGCTTGGGCGAGTTACCGGTGCTGCCCCAACACTATTGGAAAAACCGCGATTTCAAGGCGACCACCTTCGAAGCGCCGCTGGGCAGTGGGCCTTACCGTATCAGCAAGGTCACGCCTGGGCGCCAATTGGTGTTCGAACGGGTCAAGGATTACTGGGGCAAGGACCTGCCGGTCAACCAGGGTTTCTATAACTACGACAAGGTCGAGGTGGAGTTCTACCGCGACAGCGACGTGGCCTTCGAAGCCTTCAAGGCCGGCGAGTTCGACATCTATATCGAGCACCAGGCCAAGAATTGGGCGAATGGTTACAACTTCCCGGCGGTGAACCGGGGTGACGTGATCAAGGCGCAGATCGCTCACCAGATCCCCACCCAGAGCCAGGGCCTGTTCATGAACACCCGCCGGCCGACCTTCAGCCAGACCAAGGTGCGCGAAGCCCTGGGGCTGATGTTCGACTTCGAATGGACCAACCGCACGCTGTTCAGCAACGCCTACAAACGCACTTTGAGCTACTACCCCAACAGCGAGTTCGCGGCGACCGGCGTACCCGTGGGCCACGAATGGCTGATGCTCTCGCCGTACCGCGAGCAATTGCCGGCGAACCTGTTTACCCAAGCCTTCAGCCTGCCGCAGACCGACGGGCGCGGCATCCCCCGTGAAAACATGCGCCGCGCCCTGTCGCTGCTGGGCGAAGCCGGGTGGAAGCTGTCGGGCCAACGCCTGCTCAACAAGGACGGGCAACCGCTGCGCTTCGAGATTCTGCTGGTCAATCCGAACCTGGAGCGCATCCTGCAGCCCTATGTCGAGAACCTGATCAGCATCGGCATCGACGCGCGGCTGCGCACCGTTGACCGCGCGCAGTACAAGCAGCGCCTGGATCAGTTCGACTTCGACATGATCCTGATCACCCTCAATCAGACCCTGAGCCCCGGCCTTGAGCAGTGGCAGTACTTCCACTCCAGCCAGGCCGCAATCAAGGGCAGCAAGAACTACGCGGGCATCGCCAACCCCATTGTCGATCACCTGCTGGAACAACTGCTGGCCGCCCAGACCCGCGAAGAACAACTGGCCGCCGGCCGCGCCCTGGACCGAGTGCTCCTGTGGCAGCACTACAGCATTCCCAACTGGTACCTCAACTATCATCGCCTGGCGTACCGTAACCGGTTCGCCTTTGTCACCACGCCGCCCTACAGCCTGGGCCTGAGCGCGTGGTGGCTGAAAGCGTCGGAGAAAGCCCAATGATGTCTTTGCGTACTTCACTGTTTGCCGGCCTGTTGCTGTGCTCCGCAGCCCACGCGGCGCCGCAACATGCGCTGACGCTCTACAACGAGCCGCCGAAATACCCCGCCGACTTCAAGCACTTCGACTATGTGAACCCGGATGCCCCCAAGGGCGGCACCTTCCGCGAATCGAGCATGGGCGGCTTCGACAGCCTCAACCCGTTTATCAGCAAGGGCGTGCCGGCCGACAACATCAGTCTGATCTACGACACCCTGGCCATGCAGAGCCTGGACGAACCCATCACCGAATACGGCCTGGTCGCCGGCAAGATCGAAAAAGCCCCGGACAACAGCTGGGTGCGTTTCTACCTGCGCCCCGAAGCGCGGTTCCACGACGGCCACCCGATCCGCGCCGAAGACGTGGTGTTCACGTTCCAGGAACTGATGAAGGAAGGCTCGCCGATCTACCGCACCTACTACGCCGATGTCGATGAAGTGGTCGCCGAAGACCCGCTGCGGGTGTTGTTCAAATTCAAGCGCACCAACAACCGCGAGTTGCCACTGATCCTCGGCCAACTGCCGGTACTGCCCAAGCATTGGTGGGCCACGCGGGACTTCGCCAAGGGCAACCTGGAGGTGCCGCTGGGCAGCGGGCCGTACAAGGTGGCCGAGGTCAAGGCCGGGCGCATGATCCGCTACGAGCGGGTCAAAGACTACTGGGCCAAGGACCTGCCGATCACCAAGGGTTTCTACAATTTCGATAACCGCATCACGGACTACTACCGCGACAGCACCGTGTCCCTGGAAGCGTTGAAGGCCGGGCAGTTCGACTACTGGCTGGAATTCAGCGCCAAGAACTGGGCCAACGCCTACAACATTCCGGCAGTGACCCAGGGGCGGTTGATCAAGGAAGAGATCCCCAACGGCAACCCCACGGGCATGCAAGGTTTTGTGTTCAATACGCGCAAGGCGATGTTCCAGGACGTGCGCGTGCGCAAGGCCATCAGCCTGTTGCTGGACTTCGAGTGGAGCAACAAACAGCTGTTCAACGGCGCCTACACCCGCACCCGCAGTTACTTCGAAAATTCTGAAATGGCCGCCACCGGCCTCCCCGGCCCGGATGAGCTGAAAATCCTCGAGCCCCTGCGCGACAAAATCCCTGCCGAAGTCTTCACCCAGGCCTTCGAGCCGGCCAGAACCGACGGCAGCGGCATGATCCGCGCCCAGCAACGCGAGGCCTACCAACTGCTGCAGGAGGCCGGCTGGCGCATCGTTGATGACAAGATGGTCGACACCACGGGTAAACCTGTGACCATCGAGTTCCTGCTGGCACAGACCGAGTTCGAACGCATCCTGCTGCCCTTCAAGCGCAACCTGGCGGACCTGGGCATCGACCTGGTAATCCGTCGGGTGGACGTCTCGCAGTTCGTCAACCGTGTCCGCTCTCGGGACTTCGACATGATGGTGGGCAGCTTCCCGCAGTCCACTTCGCCAGGTAACGAACAACGGGAGTTCTGGAAGTCTTCCAGCGCCGACAAGCCTGGCAGCCGCAACTACATGGGCCTCAAGGACCCAGCGGTGGACCAGTTGGTGGAAGAACTGATCGACGCCGATTCGCGCAAAAGCCTGGTAGCCCATGCCAAAGCACTGGATCGCGTGCTGCAGTTTGGCTACTACGTGATCCCCAACTGGCACATCAAGACGTTCCGCGTGGCGTATTGGGACCACCTGGGGCACCCCAAAGTCCCGCCGCGCTACGACGTGGGCACAGCCACCTGGTGGAGCAAACCCAATGTCAAACCTGCCGTCACTTTGGACACCGACACGAACGCCGATTCGGCGAGCGGAGGCGATTAAATGCTGGCCTATATTGTTCGCCGCCTGTTGCTGATCATCCCCACGCTGTTCGGGATCCTGCTGATCAACTTCATCATTATCCAGGCCGCCCCCGGTGGTCCGGTGGAACAGATGATCGCCAAGCTTGAGGGATTTGAAGGCGCCACCAGCCGCATTGCCGGCGGCGGCGCCGAAGTCTCGGTGGCCGGTTCCAGCAGCTATCGCGGCGCCCAAGGGCTGGACCCGGCGCTGATCAAGGAAATCGAAAAGATGTACGGCTTCGACAAGTCGGCGCCGGAACGCTTGTGGATCATGGTCAAGAACTACGCCCAGCTGGATTTTGGCGACAGCTTCTTCCGTGACGCCAAGGTCATCGACCTGATCAAGGAAAAGATGCCGGTGTCCATCTCCCTTGGGTTATGGAGCACGCTGATCATGTACCTGGTGTCGATCCCCCTGGGGATCGCCAAGGCCACGCGGCATGGCAGCCATTTCGACGTGTGGACCAGTTCGGCGATCATCGTCGGCTACGCGATCCCGGCGTTTTTGTTCGCCATCCTGCTGATCGTGGTATTTGCCGGCGGCAGTTACTTCGACTGGTTCCCGTTGCGCGGGCTCACCTCCAACAACTTCGACGAGTTGAGCTGGGGCGGCAAGATCCTTGACTACTTCTGGCACCTGGCATTGCCCATCACTGCGCTGGTCATCGGCAACTTCGCAACCATGACGCTGCTCACCAAAAACAGCTTTCTCGACGAGATCAACAAGCAGTACGTGGTCACCGCCAAGGCCAAGGGCCTGACCAACCACCGCGTGCTCTACGGCCATGTGTTCCGTAACGCGATGCTGCTGGTGATCGCCGGGTTTCCGTCGGCGTTCATCGGGATTTTCTTCACCGGCTCGTTGCTGGTTGAAGTGATCTTCTCCCTCGACGGCCTGGGCCTGATGAGCTTTGAAGCGGCGATCAACCGCGACTACCCGGTGGTGTTTGGCACGCTGTTTATCTTCACCCTGCTGGGGCTGATCGTGAAACTGATCGGCGACCTCACCTACACCCTGGTCGATCCGCGTATCGACTTCGCCAGCCGGGAGCATTGAGATGAATCTATCCCCCCTCAATCGCCGCCGGTTCGAGCGTTTCAAGGCCAACAAACGTGGCTGGTGGTCGCTGTGGCTGTTCCTGATCCTATTCGGGCTGAGCCTGGGCGCGGAGCTGATCGCCAACGACAAGCCGCTGGCCGTGCACTACGACGGCGACTGGTATTTCCCGGCGCTCAAGCGCTACCCGGAAACCACCTTCGGCGGCGAATTCCCACTGGAAGCCAACTACAAGAGCCCGTATATCCAGGAGCTGCTCAAGGCCAAGGACGCCTGGACTCTGTGGGCACCGATCCCGTTCAGCTATCAGAGCATCAACTACGACCTGAAAGTGCCGGCCCCCGCGCCGCCCTCTTCCGTGAACTTGCTGGGCACCGATGACCAGGGCCGCGATGTACTGGCGCGGGTGATCTACGGGTTCCGGGTTTCGGTGCTGTTTGCCCTGACCCTGACCATCCTAAGCTCGATCATTGGCGTGATCGCCGGAGCCTTGCAGGGTTTCTATGGCGGCTGGGTCGACCTGGCCGGGCAGCGTTTCCTGGAAATCTGGTCCGGGCTGCCGGTGCTGTATTTGTTGATCATCCTCGCCAGCTTCGTGCAGCCCAATTTCTGGTGGCTGCTGGGCATCATGCTGCTGTTTTCCTGGATGAGCCTGGTGGATGTGGTGCGCGCCGAGTTCCTGCGTGGGCGCAACCTTGAATACGTGCGTGCGGCCCGGGCACTGGGGATGCAGAACGGCGCGATCATGTTCCGCCACATCCTGCCCAACGCCATGGTCTCGACCATGACCTTTATGCCGTTCATCCTCACCGGCGCTATCGGCACCCTCACCGCACTGGACTTCCTTGGCTTTGGTCTGCCAGCCGGCTCGCCGTCGCTGGGCGAACTGGTAGCCCAGGGCAAATCCAACCTGCAAGCACCGTGGCTGGGCATGAGCGCGTTTGCCGTGCTGGCGATCATGTTGAGCTTGCTGGTGTTTATCGGCGAGTCCGCTCGCGATGCCTTCGACCCGAGGAAATGAGATGAATCAGGACAATCTGATCGAAATCCGCGACCTCAGCGTCGAGTTTGTCACCGGCGAGCATCACCACAGGGTGGTCAACAACGTCAGCTTCGACATCAAACGCGGCGAAACCATCGCGCTGGTTGGCGAAAGCGGCTCTGGCAAGTCGGTGACCGCCCACTCGATCCTGCGCCTGCTGCCCTACCCGTTGGCACGGCACCCGAGCGGCATCATCCAGTACGCCGGGCAAGACCTGCTGACCCTCAAGGAAAAGACCCTGCGGCACATTCGCGGTAATCGCATCGCAATGATCTTCCAGGAGCCGATGACCTCGTTGAACCCACTGCACTCCATCGAGAAGCAGATCAACGAAGTGCTCGGCCTGCACAAAGGGCTCACCGGCAAGGTTGCCACGCAGCGCACCCTGGAATTGCTCGAACTGGTGGGCATTCCCGAACCGCACAAGCGCCTAAAGGCCCTGCCTCACGAGTTGTCCGGCGGTCAGCGCCAGCGGGTAATGATTGCCATGGCATTGGCCAACGAGCCGGAACTGTTGATCGCCGACGAGCCGACCACGGCCCTCGACGTGACCGTGCAGTTAAAAATTCTGGAGCTGCTCAAGGAGTTGCAGGCACGCCTGGGCATGGCCTTGCTGCTGATCAGCCACGACCTGAACCTGGTGCGGCGCATTGCCCATCGCGTCTGTGTGATGCAGAAAGGTTGCATCGTAGAACAGGCCGAATGCGAGACGCTGTTCCAGTCGCCGCAACACCCTTACACCCAGGAATTGCTGGCGGCCGAACCCAGCGGTGGACCGGCCAATAATGTGGTCGGGCCGCCGCTGCTGGAGGTCGATGACCTGAAGGTGTGGTTCCCGATCAAGAAGGGCTTTTTGCGCAACACCGTCGATTACGTCAAGGCGGTCGATGGCATCAACTTCAGCCTGCCCCAAGGGCAAACCCTGGGCATCGTCGGCGAAAGTGGTTCGGGCAAATCAACCCTCGGCCTGGCGATTTTGCGCTTGATCGGAAGCAAAGGTGGGATTCGCTTCGAAGGCCAGCAGCTTGACCGCCTGACGCAACAGCAGGTGCGCCCGCTGCGCCGAGAAATGCAGGTGGTGTTCCAGGACCCGTTCGGCAGCCTGAGCCCGCGCATGAGCGTCAGTGAGATCGTTGGCGAAGGTCTGCGCATTCACAAAATGGGCACGCCGGCCGAGCAGGAAGCGGCGATTATCGCGGCGCTCAAGGAAGTGGGCCTGGACCCGGAGTCCCGCCATCGCTACCCCCACGAATTTTCCGGCGGGCAACGCCAACGCATCGCCATCGCCCGCGCGTTGGTGCTCAAGCCGCGCCTGATCCTGCTGGACGAACCTACCTCGGCGCTGGACCGCACGGTGCAACGCCAGGTCGTGGAATTGCTGCGCAGCCTGCAGGCCAAGTACAACCTGACCTACCTGTTCATCAGCCATGACCTGGCGGTCGTGAAGGCATTGAGTCACCAATTGATGGTGGTCAAGCATGGCCAGGTGGTGGAACAAGGCGATGCGCGGGCGATTTTTGCTGATCCGCAGCACGCGTATACCCGGCAGTTGCTGGAAGCGGCGTTCCTCGTTCCTGCCTGAATGCACGCAGACCTAATGTGGGAGGGGGCTTGCCCCCGATGAGGGATTGTCAGCTGATGCAGCTGTGGCTGACCCACAACAATCGAGAGCCCCCCCTCCCACCTTCAGCCCTACTCCTTTAAGCCTGCCTAGTAGCGAACCAATATCATTTGCGCTCACCCCGTCCTTTTGCTTTAATCGCGACCAATTCTTATTTACACCGTTTCTCTCGCGCTGGATGGCTAGTGTGTCGACCTCCTTCACCCACCTCTACGGCACCCACCACGGCTGGCTGCTCGGTCTGTTGCGCAGACGCCTGAACGACCGCTGGGATGCCGCCGACCTGGCCCACGACACCTTTATCCGCCTACTCAGCCGCCCACCGACCGAGACCGATCACGCGCGCCAGCGCTCCTACCTGGCCACCATCGCCCGTGGTTTGTGCATCGACCATTGGCGACGTCGCCAACTGGAAAAAGCCTGGCTCGATAGCCTCGCCCTGCGTCCCGAAAGTACCCAGCCGTCGCCGGAACAGCGGACAATCATCGTCGAAACCCTCTACGAAGTGGACGCCATGCTCGCCCGCCTGCCGAGCAAGGTTCGCGAAGCATTCCTGCTGGCCCAACTGCATGGCCTGCCCTACAAAGCCATTGGCGAGCAACTGGGCGTGGGCGAACGCATGGTCAAGAAATACATGGCCCAGGCCTTGCTGCATTGCGCGATCCTCGAAGCCGAGCTGGATGGGATGCTGGTGCAATGAATACCCCCGGCAAGCTCAGCCATGCCAGCCTGGAACAGGCTGCGCACTGGTACGTGCGCCTGCAGGACCAAGGCAGCGCCCAGGAGCAGCAACGCTGGCAGGCCTGGATGGCGCAGAACCCGGAGCATCTGGCGGCCTGGCAATATGTGGAGCGCGTCAGCCAGCGTTTCGCGCCGCTGATGGACCAAGCCCCGAGCGCCAGCCGCGCCTTGCGCAGTTCGCGGCGCCAGACACTCAAAACATTACTGGTGTTGTGTGCCGGTTCAACCCTGGCGTGGGGCACTTGGCGCAACACCGCCCTGCCCCGGCTGGTGGGCGGCTGGAGCGCCGACTACGCCACCGGCAGCGGCGAGACCCGCGATGCTGTGCTGGCCGATGGCAGTCATGTATGGCTCAACGCCCTGAGCGCACTGGATGTACGCTTCGATCCCCTGCAACGCCTGTTGCACCTGCGCTTTGGCGAAGTGCTGATTGATACGGCCAAGGACGCCGGCCGACCCTTCCTGGTAGACACCGAACACGGCCGCCTGCAGGCCCTGGGCACTCACTTCAGTGTGTTGCAAGGCGAAGACCACACTGAGCTCAACGTCTTTGAGGGCCGGGTGCAAGTGCGCACCGCCAGCCAGCAGGTGCGCATCATCGACGCCGGCCAGCAAATCGCGTTCAACCGCGATGGCTTCAACCCAACCACCGCGGTATCCCCCGCGCGTGAAGCCTGGAGCCGTGGCGTGCTGCTGGCCGACAATTTGCCCCTGGGCCAGTTGGTGGCCGAGCTCAACCGCTATCGCCCCGGCCACCTGGGCTGTGACCCGGCGGTGGCGCACTTGCCGGTGATGGGTTCATTCCCGCTGATGGACAGTGACCACGCCCTGCATCTGCTGCAAGCCGCGCTGCCGGTTCGGGTCGATCGGCTGATGCCATGGTGGGTCACCGTCGGCCCACGGTAAGTTTTCCCCGCCGCCAGTTCCCTTTTTCAAAACTCGTTCGGTTAACCCTGTAGACGCTTTCAATTCGCCGATCGACTTGATCCAAAGGGAAACATTCATGTCGCAACCTGCTCGCTTCGCGCTGCGCCCATTGGCGCTGGCCACTTCGCTGTTTTGCCTCGGTGTGCCGGTGGTGCATGCCGCCGAATCGCCTTCGACCCAGGAGACCACGCGCAGCTACCGCATCGCTGCTGGTTCGCTGATCAGTGTGCTGAACCGCTTTGCCGAGCAGTCGGGCATTTTCATTGCCGGCCACAACAGCCTCGCCGCCGGCAAGACCAGCCCTGGCCTGACGGGCAACTACACCGCCGCCAGTGGCTTGCAACACGTCCTGCAAGGCAGCGGCTTGCAGGCCCTGCCCCAGGGCAACAATGGCTACGTACTGGAACTGGTCCCGGCCAGCACCGGGGCCCTGGAGCTGGGCGCTACCACCATTTCTGGCCAGGACTTGGGCGCTACCACTGAAGACACCCACTCCTACACCACAGGCTCGATGGCCTCGGCCACCGGTCTACCGTTATCGATGCGTGAAACCCCGCAATCGGTCACCGTGATCACCCGCCAGCAGATGGACGATCAGGGTTCCAATAGCATTGCCGATACCCTGCGCCGCGCCCCTGGCGTGAGCGTGCAGAACTACGACAGCGAGCGCTGGGAGTTCTCCAGCCGTGGCCTGCCGATCACCAATTTCCAGTACGACGGCGTCAACTCCACCTACGACGGCGTGTACGACTACGGCACCACCAGCACCGACATGGCGGTGTACGACCACCTGGAAATCATCAAAGGTTCGGCTGGCCTGTTAAGCGGCTCCGGCGACCCGTCCGCCACCGTCAACCTGATCCGCAAAAAGCCCACCAAGGACTTCAAGGCCTCGGTCACCCAGACGTTCGGCTCTTGGGACAACTACCGCACCGAAGGCGATATCTCCGGCTCTTTGACCGAGTCTGGCAATGTACGCGGGCGCTTTGTCGGCGTGTATCAGGACCGCCAGTCCTACCTGGACCATTACCAGAACACCAAGGACATCGCCTACGGCATCCTGGAAGCGGACCTGACGCCCGACACCCTGCTGACCTTTGGCATCGACCAGCAGAACACTCGCTCGCGCGGCGCCAGTTGGACCGGTTTCCCGATGTACTTCAGCGACGGCTCGCGCACGAATTTCTCGCGCTCGTTCAACCCGGCTGCCGACTGGAGCCGCCGTGACTTCCAAAACCAGACGCTCTTCGCCTCGGTACAGCACAACTTGGCCAATGACTGGTCGCTCAAAGTCAGTCTCGACCGCAAACGCAGCCAGCACGACACCCTGCTGGCCTCCGCCAGCGGCGGCAACCCGGACCCGGTCACCGGCGACGGCATGTACATGTTCATGGGCAAGTACAAGGGCGACCAGGTGCAGAACACCCTGGACGTCAATTTCAGTGGACCGTTCAGCCTGTTCGGCCGCGAGCATGAGTTGATCATGGGCTTCATGGCCACCCGCTCGAAACAGGACGTGCCGGTGTACGGCTCGATCTACCCCGGCGTGGGCGGCAGCATCTTCGACTGGCAAGGTGAATACGCCAAACCGAACATCCCACGCAGTGGCCAGAACGATATCGTGCAACGCCAGACGGGTGCCTACCTGGCCACTCGCCTGAAGCCCACCGATGACCTGTCGGTGATTCTCGGCACCCGCGTGAGCAATTTCAGCGGCACCGACAGCACCGACTTCTACGACCCGACCCAGACCGACAACCGCACCACCTACCACCAGAGTGGCGTGGTCACGCCGTACGCCGGGATCGTCTATGACCTCAACGACACCTGGTCGGTGTACACCAGCTACACCCAAATCTACCGACCACAAACCAGCAAAGACGCTGACCGCAAATTGCTCGACCCAGTGGAAGGCCAAACCTACGAAGCCGGGCTCAAGGCCGCGTTCTACGACGGTCGCTTGAACGCCAGCTTCGCCGCGTTCCGCATCGAACAGGACAACGTGGCCGAGCCTGTCTCAGGCTTCGATACCGACTCGATTTACCGCCCCATCGCCGGCGCGACCACCAAGGGCTTTGAAGCCGAACTGTCGGGCGAGGTGCTGGACGGCTGGAATATCGCCGCCGGCTACACCTACCAGCACACCCGCGATGCCGATGACGGCTACGTGTACAGCTCGGTGCTGCAGACCACCACGCCACAGCAAGTGGTGCGCCTGTTCAGTTCCTATCGCCTGCCCGGCGCACTGGAAAATGTCACCGTGGGCGGTGGCGTGAACTGGCAGAGCGCGTTCTTCGGCAACGTGTTCCAGCCCGATCCGAGCGATACCGTCAACTTCGGCCACAACTCGCGCATCACCCAGGACAGCTACTACCTGGTAGACCTGATGGCGCGCTACCGCTTCAACGAGCACCTGAGCACCACGTTGAACGTGAAGAACCTGTTCGACAAAAAGTACTACACGGGCCTCGGCAACTTCGGCACTGGTTTCTACGGCGAACCGCGCAGCCTGCAGCTGGCGACCAAGTGGGACTTCTAAGCTGACGCCATTGGCGGCGTGTGTAATGATCATCCCTCGTTCTTCCAAGGGATGGAGCCACCGCTATGTCACCGGACACTTGCGCGACACACTCGCCCCGCTTCTGGCGTGACGAGCGCTTGCCGTTCATAGAAGCGCGGACCATCGCCGACGGGCGCAAGGTCACTTACACCCGTCACGCCCATGAGCATTTTTCTATCGGCGCGATCACCACCGGACGCAGCTATTACCACTACGGCGCCGAGACCTTCCAGATCAGCGTCGGCACGGTGGTATTGATGAACCCTGGCGACGTGCATGCCTGCAACCCTATTGAGAACGAGCATTGGTCCTACCATATGCTCTATCTCGATACCCCGTGGCTCACGAACCTGCAATACCAACTGGGCTTCAGTACCGAACAGGGTTACCGGCCATTCAATACGCCCCATACCCGTGACCCGGTGTTGTTCAGCGGCCTGTTGGCGCTGTACAGCACATTGGTGGACGAACAGGCCGAACTTCTGCAAAAGCAAAGTGCACTGATCAGTTATTTCAGTGAAGTTCAGCAGCGCCTGAACCCATCGCTTACGCCAGTGCGGGAGGTGAACCACAAGCTGGAACGCGCCGCCGAATTCATCCGCGCGCACTGCACCCTTGCGTTGAAACTGGAAGATATTTGCCAGGCGGCCGAGCTGTCGCCGTCGTACCTGATCCGCGCGTTCAAGCAGTATTACGGGCTGACGCCCCATGCGTTTGTGGTCAATGAGCGTATCCAGTTTGCCCGCAGCCAACTACGCCAGGGCGAACTGATCGCCGATGTGGCCCTGGCCGCAGGCTTTGCCGACCAAGCGCATTTCCAGCGTGCCTTCAAACAGCACTTCGCCGCCACGCCCGGCCAGTACCGCGACCGGCTCAAGCCATCAGCAAATAACCCACACTGGCCACCAGCAACGCGGCCATTGAGCGGTTGAAAACGCGCACGCCCTGAGGGTTACTCAAGTAGCGGCGCAGGAAGGTGCCCGCATAGGCCCAGCACGCCACCGACAGGTAACAGATCACCAGGTAGAGGCTTGCAAACAGCCACACCTGACCGGCGTCGCCATCAGCCACGAACAGACCCATTCCCGCCACGCAAGCCAGCCAAGCCTTGGGGTTGAGCCATTGCATAATCGCGCCGTAAAGCATTGATGGCGCAGTGGCGGTGCCCTCGGCGTCCAGGCGGCCATCATCGACGGCCAGTTTCCAGGCCATGTACAGCAAAAAGGCCACGCCGCCCCATTGAATCAATTGGGTCAGGATTGGCCAGCGCACCAACACTTCATGCAGGCCCAGGCCGATCAGCACCAACAGCAGGGTGAAGCCGACGGCAGCGCCGAACACGTGTTTCTGGCTGGCGGCAAAACCGAACCGAGCGCCGGAACTCAGGGCCACGACATTGACCGGTCCAGGTGTGATGGACGTGGCCAGGGCGAAGGCGGCCATGGAAATAATCAAGCTCATTGCGGATCCCTTTTTATGGTGATGCATGAAGAGGGATCCACGGTATAAGGCCGAGCCGAAACGGTATTGAACAAAATCACCCTGGCCCCCAGTCCCGCGGCGAGGCTGCCTCAGCGCTGCGCAGGAATGCGGATATCGCCCTCCCGGCATTGGGTTTTCACACTGCGCGGGCAGCCGGCGAACGCCAGCTCCTTGGTCAGGCAGACGCGCACTTCCGACAGCACCTTGCCTTTGCAGATCACGGCCAACCCATGATTGCCCATGCGCGGGTTGCTCTCGCGAAACAACGCCTCGATCTCACGGGCAGGTAACGAAGGCGGTGTATTGAACGGTTGCAGTTGCGGCGGAATGGCGACAACGCCCAGTGCCACATCGGTCTTTTCCAGATACGCCATTGGATCCAGCCCACTGCAAGTACCGTGCTTGGCCCATTCGTGCTTGAGCAGGGAACGCGTGGGAAACAGCGCCGCGCCCTTGTCCATCTCTTCGCGAGACAAGCGTGACTGGGAATCACAGGACGCCGGCCACCCGCCCTTCGCGTATTGCGGCCACAGACCGTGAAGCACAAAACCGTAGCCTTTACCTGAACACTGTTCGTTATCCGGGTGCGTCAGGCAAAACGTCGGCGACCATGACAGCGACAACACGTAGAAATCAAACTCTCCAGGCGTGCCCTGACTTCTTGGGGCCGCCATTGCGCCTGTAGCGAACACAAGGCACGACACCATCCAGTATCTCATCCGTCTATTCCTTGAGAAAAAACACGTATATCGCATCTAGCCGGGATGATGGGGGTTGCGCTGTAGCACCTTGTCCAGAATCCGGTCGGTTTTCAATGCCTCGATGGCCAGCGAAGGATGCTCGGCTTCACCACGGATATGCGCGTTCATGGCCAACACGTGGTGCCACTGGATATGCGCGTGGCACGGCACGTCCAGCACTTCGTTGGTCTCGCCTTCAAGGCGCAGCGGTTGGTCTTCGAAAACGGCAAACGTAATGCGCCCCTTACTGCCGATCAGCTCGACGTTGTCTTCCCGTCGGTCGGCAACAAAGTTCCAGCAACCCATGCCCAGCGCGCCCGAGCTGAAGGTCCAGCAAGCTGTAACCGCGTCCTCGGCCACATAGCGACCTGCCTGGCGTGCGGTAAAACCGGACACCTCGACGATATCCCCGGCCAGGTACTGGAACAGGTCAAAACCGTGGCTGGCCAGGTCGGCAAAGTAGCCGCCACCCGCGATCAGCGGGTCGGTGCGCCAGTTGGCGGCGCTGGCGTCCTCGGCAGCCGGTGGTTTGCACAGGGTCCAGGTAAGCTGACGCAGCTCGCCGATGCGCCCATCCCGCAGCCAATCGCGAACTTGCTGAAAGCGCGGCAGCGAACGGCGGTAGTAGGAGACAAACAAATGCAGCCCGGCACGCTCGAAGGTACGTTGCATCAATGCGCTTTGCTCGGCATTCAGCGCCATGGGTTTCTCGACGCAGCAATGCTTGCCGGCCGCGGCCACCATCAGGCTGTATTCCAAGTGGCTGTCGGGCGGTGTGGCGATGTAGACCGCGTCCACCTCAGGGTCGTTGATCAGCGCCTGGGCGTCGGTATAGGAACGGGCAATGCCATGGCGTGTTGCATAATCGCGCACGGCGGCCTCGCGACGCCCCATCACGGCTACCAGGGCCGAACCTGGCGCTTTGTAGAAAGCGGGCCCACTCTTCAATTCAGCGACACTGCCACAGCCGATCATGCCCCAACGTACGGTGCTCATCTGTTTTCCTCGTGCGTTTTGTTCAGTCGGGCAGTATCCACATACCCATCCCTGCGCGCCATAACCACTTAGCATGACAATTGCATTACACTTTTATGACATTCATGCCGCTGCGGGACACAGACGATGAAAATCAGGGCAACGGTCATATGCGAACACGAGGGGCATATCCTCTTCGTGCGCAAGGCCAGATCAAAATGGGCGTTGCCGGGTGGCAAGGTCGAACGCGACGAACGCCCGGTGGGCGCCGCCGAACGCGAGCTGGAAGAAGAAACCGGATTGAACGTGGACGGCCTGCTCTATCTGCAGGAACTCAAAGCCCGCGACACGCTGCATCATGTGTTCGAAGCGTCAGTGGTGAACATCGCGGACGCGCGACCCTGTAACGAGATTGTCGACTGCCAGTGGCACGCTTATGGCGCGCTCGACCAGTTGGACACCACCGACGCCACCAAACACATCGTCAAATCCTTTCTACGCCGCCTGTAAATCGGCGCTCTTGTCGCTGGTCAACACCCCTCGTATCACCAAGCCATTTGCTCTCTGCCGTTCGACAAAGGATTTGACGAACGCGGCAGCGGCTGCCTGCACCAACGGTACTGTCAGTGTTCAAAAATCCAGCGTCTATTTGTAGCGAAAACGCCGAAACACCCGCGCCAAAAAGCCTCCTTCACGACCTCTCGTCTGCTGCCTCGGCTTACGCTTGACTCCAAGCGACGATCAAAAGAGGCTCTTGGCTATTCGCCATCATCCCCGAGCACTCCCATGAGCATCGATCACCCAAGCCAGCCCGACAGTGACGTGTACCGAACGCTGTTGGAGTCGACCAAAGCCATCCCCTGGCGTATCGATTGGCAAACCATGACGTTCAGCTACATCGGCCCGCAGATCGAAACATTGCTGGGCTGGACCCCGCAGAGCTGGGTCAGCGTGGACGACTGGGTCGAGCGCATGCACCCGGATGACCGTGAATACGTGGTGAATTTCTGTGTGTCGCAGTCCCGCGCCGGCGTGGACCATGAGGCGGATTACCGGGCACTGACGGTCAACGGCGACTACGTGTGGATTCGTGACGTGGTGCACGTGGTGCGCAAGGACGGCGAGGTCGAAGCCCTGATCGGATTTATGTTCGATATCAGCGAACGCAAGAAAACCGAAGAGCACTTGGTACGCCTGCAAAAGCAACTTGAGGAATATTCCTACCAGGACGGCCTGACCGGGATCGCCAACCGACGCATGTTCGACACCGTGCTTGAGCGCGAATGGGCCAGCGCCCAGCGCAGCCAGTTGCCGCTGTCGTTGATCATCCTGGATATCGATTTTTTCAAGCAGTACAACGATCACTACGGCCATATCAAGGGCGACGAATGCTTGCGCCAGGTCGCACGTACCCTGTCGCTGGCAGCCAACCGGCCACGGGATTTCATCGCGCGGATCGGCGGTGAAGAGTTTGTATGGCTACTACCGGAAACCGACGCGGCGTCGGCCAAACAGGTAGCACGACGTTGCCTGCACCTGATCTGCCAGCAGCAGATCGAGCATGGTTTTTCGGCGGTGTCGAACCTGCTGACCATGAGCCTGGGCGTCGGTACACGTATCGTCACACCAGATAGTCCGATGCTGGAATTTGTCGAGGGTGTCGACAAATTGCTCTACCAGGCCAAACGCAATGGACGGATGCGCGCGGAGTTTGCCGAGGGTGAAGTTTGACGCGGAGGTCAAATCGCGGGCAAAAAAAATCCCAAGTAGCTGATGGAAACTTGGGATTTAAAAATGCATAAACCGTGGGAGGTGAACGCCCGGCTATAGTAACGACTGTAAAAACGTGTAACAAGACTATTTCAATCCTTTCGTCGGATTGGAACTGTTGTAAGTCCTTCAATAACCACATGTTTTTTAGGGTAGTGACGGATACAAGTGCCACTTTTTGGTGCAACTACCGGGTATATTTCCACTTATAAAAAAGGGTTATTAATAAAAATAACGACGCATCCTTAGATGGGTCCACGCGTGATTACACCCTGTTTTTTTCGTAGCGCACGTCGTCACACTCAACCTGCCCTACTTTCGACCAGCCCAGGCGTTGGTAAAAACCGTTTGCACGAATGTGGTCACGCCCGTCGGTGATCAGAAACAGTGTGGTGTGGTGTTCAAACAACACGGCTTCGGCAACAGCCATCAGTTTCCGACCGAGGCCGAGACGCTCGTGAGTCGGCAGTACGAACATCGCAAACACTTCGCCTTCGGCCAGGTCGACCATCGCAAAGGCTGCAGGTTGACCGTCTACCTCAGCGATCCATGCACAGGGCGCGTCACGAATGCTCTCGGCCAGAACTTGGGGCGTAATGCCCAGGTCGGCCATCTGCGCAACGCTCAAATGGTTTTGCACCACAGACGTACGGATGGCGAAGAGCGTGGCGACATCGTCCTGCGTCGCTACCCGGATAGTGGTTTGCATACTGGCTCCCTGTCCTTGGATAAAGGCGCAATTGTAGACAAATGAGAAGCCAGGGGTTGGGATGGTTTTGTAAGCCGAGTGGTGGTGGCCGAGGCCTATTTACGCGCCACTTTGTAGCGTACGCAATCCTGGTAGAAGCTTTGGCGGATCGCCTCCGGCTTGAGGCGTGAACGGTTGTCGTAGGTCTGTTCGGTGATGCCCATGGCCATCATGCGCATCCAGGATTTGTTGAACTTGAGGGTCTGGATCTTCTGCCGAGCGGCGTACAACGACACCCCCGACAGCTTGAGTTCCTGGGCCCTGGCAGCGGTGCCAGCGCCCCAACTGCACATGTACTTGTCACCCTCGCGCAGCTCCCGTGCCTGCACGACAGCCGCGCCCCCTGCCAGGGAGCAGGCGATCAGCATGATTCCAACATTGCGCATTTGCATCCCCGCCTAACCACCTGAAAATAAAAGCGATTCTGGCGAGAATTTTGTTACAAAGGGGCCATTAAATTGCCTTATCGAGTGAACGGGTTGTTGGCGAGTACGCTCGCCACACAGCGTTCACCCATTACAACGTTGCAGGCAGTCACCACTGATAAGTCGCACTCGCTTGCACCGTGCGCTGCGAGCCATACCAGCACCACGAGTAGGAATAGCACGACGCGACATACTCTTTATTCGCCAGGTTGGTAGCGTTCAGCGCCAGGCGCAGGTTGTCCTTGAGGTTGACGATGTTCTTGATGTCGTAGTGCACCGCCGCATCGAACAAGGTGTAGCCCGGTACTTTCAGGGTGTTAGCCGTATCGCCCCACGAAGAGCCGACATAACGCGCACCGGCGCCGGCACCAAAACCCTTGAGGTTGCCGTCATGGAAGGTGTAGTCCGCCCACGCCGAGGCGGTGTGACGCGGAACCGCGTAAGTGGTGGTGCCCTCTGCGTTGATGGCCGGGCCTACGCCGATGTCGCTGATGGGTGCATAGCGCACGGTATTGTTGGACTTGCTGATGCGGTTATCCAGGTACGCGTACGCCGCAGTGATGTCCAAGTTGTCATTGAGGCTGGCCTTACCTTCCAACTCAAAACCACGGGATTGCACTTCGCCGTCCTGGCTCTGGCAACGACCGGTACCGCACAGGTGCGTAGGGTCCGGATCGGTCGTCAGTACGTTGCTCTGGCGCAGGTCAAAGATCGCCGCCGTGATAAAGCTGTTACTGCCCGGCGGCTGGTATTTGATGCCGATTTCATACTGTTTACCTTCGGTCGGCTTGAACACCGAGCCGCCATACCCGGTGCCCGACTGCGGGTTGAAGGATTCCGAATAGCTGGCATACGGCGCCAAGCCATTATCGAAGAGATAGACCAGGCCGACACGACCGGTGAAGGCCTTGCTGTCCAGCGAGGATTGACTCTTGACGCCCGTGCGAAGAGTTTTGGTGCTGCTCTCGGTGCTGGCCCAGTCATAACGACCACCCAGCAGCAACACCCACTTATCCCACTTCATCTGCTCTTGCAGGTAGACGCCGGTCTGTTCGCTACGCGACGTGCCGTCGGTGGTGTACGCCGGTACCGCAACGGCTGCGCCGTAGACCGGGTTGAAAATATCCAGGGTTGGCCCGGCAGTGTAGGTGCCTGAGCCGGACAGGGTGTCAGTGCTGGTGTTCTGATAATCGAGCCCCATCAGCAAGGTGTGCTGCAACGGGCCCGTGTCGAATTTGGCCTGGACCTGGTTGTCGAGGGTATGAGCGTCCATGTCCACATCAGTGGCGATAGTCGAACGGCGGATAGTCCGATAATCCGTCAGCAGGTAGTTGCTGTAGAGGCTACGGTATTGGCCTTCACTGCGCAGGTAACGCGCGTTTTGGCGTACGGTCCACACGTCATCGAAGTGATGTTCGAAGGCGTAACCGATGGAGTAATACTCGCGGTCGCTCTTCTCAAAGCTCTTTTCACCGTCGTAGAAATCCACATCAATGCTGCGCCCGGTTGGACTGTGCAATACCGAGCCCCAGGCGGGCACTGATCCGTAGGACGCGCCCTTGGGGTCCTTTTGAAAATGCCCGAGCAGCGTCAGCGACGTGGCATCGTCCGGGCGCCAGGTGAACGCGGTCGACAGCGACTGGCGGCGGGTCTCGGTGTGTTCAACCTGACCATCGGCATCGTCGAAAAGTCCGGCAACACGGTACGAGTACACGCCCTGATCGTCTATCGGCCCGCTCAAATCGAAGGTGGTGCGCTTCTTGTTGAAGGTGCCGTATTCGACGCCCACTTCATGAAACGGCGTGTCCAGCGGGCGCTTGGTGACCATGTTAATTACCCCGCTCGGTGTCCCTTGACCGTAGAGCACCGACGCCGGACCACGCAGCACTTCAACACGCTCCAGGTCGAAGGCGTCTTTTTGCGGCAAGGCATCACGACTCGATGGCATCCGCAGGCCATCAAGGTAGGTGGCCGGAGCGAACCCGCGGATGGTCAATTGGTCCAGACGCGAGGCGGTAGCGCCACGGGTTTCCGGGACCACGGCGGCGCTGTAGCGCAGGATCTGGTTGAGGCTCTCGGCGTTCTGCGCACGCATCTGGTCTCGGGTCACGATGGAGATCGACTGCGGGGTTTCAATCAGCGCGGTGTCGGTCTTGGTTCCCGACAGGCTGCGCGTGGCCACATAGCCGGACACCGGCCCAGTGGGGCTTTCAGCCTGGTAGGCAGCGCTGATGGTGGTGGGCTGCAACTCCATGGCGCCGCCGTTATCCGGGATAGCTTCCAGGCGGTAGCGGTCGGCGGAAATCTTCAAGGCTTGCAGGCCGTTGCCGGCCAGCAGTTGGTTCAGGGCCACATCGGTGTCGTATTGCCCACTCAAGCCATTGCTACGCTTGCCCCGAGTCAAGCTTGCATCAAAGGCCAACACCAGCCCCGCCTGCTCGGCCAGGCTATTGAGGGCCTGGCTCAAGTCACCGGCCGGGATCTGGAAGCTACGCACAGCGCGGCTGCTTTCTTCGGCAAAGGCGGATTGGACATTCAGCAACGGCACTGCGGCAAAAGCCATCGCCACTGACAGAGCCAGTGGATGCACGGGACGAGCGAGGCGCGACATGGGAAATCCTGCGTAATAGAGGTTCTATTAACCATGACGGCCATGTCCGCAAATCGGGCAGGAATGAGATCGTTTTTTATTTGAGAAAGTTTTCCCCGTGTACTGATGCAATCAGTTGGACCGCTTTTTTGTGTAGCCCTCTGCCAGGACATGGGTGGGCTCCCACGAATTCCCCTGGTTCAAAACTGGTACTTCATCCAGTCATGATCCAGGGATCTGAAAAAAGCGATCCGTCCATCACCCCCACGCCACCACCAACAACCCTACCCCCAACGCCAGGCACAAAGGCGAATAAAACCAGGTGTCCATACTCGCAAACCGCGACCCACTGACTTTCTTGAAAAACCCGACCAACTCCGAGTCCCCAATCGCCCTGGCAAACATCACCAAGGCAATCGCGCTGATCCCCCACTGCAATGCCCCATGGGACACTGGCGAGAAATAAAGCCCAGCCCGAAGACACACGAGCAGCGCAATCGCCACCAACCCCATCGCCACCAGAAAAGTGCCCAATGCCGACGGTTTAAACGCCGGGCGTGGCCCGCTGGCGAATTCGCCGGGGAGTTGGGGGATGGCGGCGAGGCTGCCGAGTTTGCCTCCCGCCGCCCAGTACAGGTGGACCATGCTGATGCAGGTAAAAATGCCGACAATCCACCGCGCGATGACAAAGCTCATGGCTGGCTCTCCTTAAAGGTGCGAAACAGGATAGTCGCCCAGAGATTTTTTGCAGGCATTTCGTCGGCAGCTGATGCTAAAGTGCCGCCCCATGAAATTCGCCCGTGCCGACCGCTCGCTCATTGCCTGGATGCTGTATTGCTGCGTCCTGTTCAATGTGTTCGTCTGCAGTATTGGTCATGGGCAGATGGTGGGGATGCAGCTCAATGGCATCGGCGGTCAGTTCTGTACCGTGGACCCGCGTACCCAGGCGCCCCAGCCGTCCAACTCCACCGATGAGAACCTGCCCACGCTGTCCAAGGCGTTTGGTTGTCCGCTGTGCTCCTCCGGCGGGATGGGACCGGCGCTCAGTTCCAGCCTGAATGTGGCGGTGTTGCCGCAACCCCATGCGCCACCGCCGGCCATTGTGCTGGCCGCCGACATCCCTGCTCGCTTCACCTGGCCCGCGGCTAACCCGCGCGCGCCTCCTGCCTTCGCCTGATCCCTTCGCTTTCCGATCTGCACCGGCCACCGTTTTTCCAAGGAGATACGGACGGCTGTGCATTGCTTTCAAGCCAAGTTTTTCAGGATTCAACTATGAAACATTTACCCCTGTTGGCGGGCCTGTTCGGCTGCCTGCCTGTCTGCGCCTGGGCCATTGAGCTGGCCCCGACCACCATTGATGGAGAATCAACTGCCGAGCCTGGCCTGTCCCTGGATCAGTCCAGCGGCGTGGCTTCGCGCTTGGGATTGAGCGTGCGGGAAACCCCGGCGTCGGTGGCCATAGCCAATCGCAACGATATCGAGCGTCATGGCGCCAAGACCTTCCGCGATGCAGCCAACACCCTGCCCGGCGTCAACGCCAGCGCACCGCCGGGTTTCGGTGGGTTTGTGTCTTATCGTGGATTTACCAGCAGCCAGATCACCCAAATGTTCAATGGGATCAACGTCGCCACCGGCCTGGCGCGTCCCGTGGATGCGTGGATCTATGACCGGGTGGAACTGGTCGGCGGCCCCTCCTCCTTGATCAACGGCGCTGGCTCCGTGGGCGGCTCACTGAACTACGTCACCAAGTTGGCGACCCGTGAGGATCAAGCCGCCGAAGGCCAACTGACCTATGGCAGCTACGACACGGCCGGCATGGCTTTTGGCGTGAACCAAGCGTTGACCGAACCGGGTGCCGAGGTGCAGCACTATGCGCGCCTGGATGTCAGCCGCAATACCAATCACAGCTACATTGACCGCGCTCAGCGCGATGCCTGGAGCCTGGCGTTTTCCCTGCTCAGTGACCTCACTCCCGACCTGTCACACACCCTGGCCCTGGAGTATCAGGATGAACACGAAGACAGCCCGTATTGGGGTACACCGGTGCTCAACCCCAAGGCCGGCGAGCTGAAGATCGACACACACAACCGCTTCAACAACTACAACGTGGCAGACGGTCGTTATGAACAGCGCACGCTGTGGGCACGCTCGATTATCGACTACCGGATCAACGACAGCACCACGCTGAAAAACACCCTCTACCACCTCGACAGCCAGCGCGACTACCGCAACCTGGAGACCTACCAGTACACCACCAATAACAGCGCTGTGAACCGGTCCACAGCCTACCAAGTGCGCCATCAAGGCGAACAGAACGGCAACCAGTTCGAGCTGCGCCATGACGACAGCTTGTTCGGCCTGTCGACCACTTGGTCCGGCGGCTTTGAGTACAAGGTCAACAGCACCACCAGCACGCCCTGGAATATGCCGGGTAACAGCACGGTGGATCCAAACGACTTCAATCCCGGGCACTTCTACGACATCCCGCGAACCCAGGAAAAGTTCGGTAAGGACAAGACTAATGAAGTCACCACCAAAGCACTGTTCGTGGAAAACCGACTGGGCCTAACCGATAAACTCTCGCTGCTCAGCGGCCTGCGTTACGACGCCATCGATCTGGATGTGACCAACCACCGCGTTGTCACGGCTATTAACCCACGGCACTTCAAGCGCCGTTGGGAGCCGGTGACAGGCCGCGTGGGCCTGACGTACCAGTTCATCCCCTCAGCCAATGTCTACGTGCAATACAGCACCGCCGCCGAGCAGCCCACTACCACCACTCAGGTGTTCGACGTCTCGACCGGCAAGCAGTGGGAAGTGGGCAGCAAGTTTGACTACTTGGATGGGCGTGGCTCGGCGACCGTGGCCGCCTACAGGATTGAGCGCAAGGATTTTGCCGTCACCGACCCACAGGACCCGACCACCAGCATCCCGGTCGGCGCGCAGTCGTCCAAGGGCATCGAGCTGGCGAGTTCGCTGCGCATCACACCAAAGCTTCTGGCAGAGGGCAACTTCGCCTGGGTGGATGCGGAGTACGACGAGTTCAACGAGAAAATCGCCAGCGGCGCAGTGGTTTCGCGTAAAGGCAATACGCCGACCAACGTGCCCAAGCGCGTGGGGAATGTGTGGATGACTTATGATTTCGCCGAGGACTGGCAAGGCGGCGTGGATGCGCGGTATGTCGCCGAAGTGTACGCAGATAATGCCAACACGATGACCGTCCCTGCCTACACCCTGTTCGGGACGTTCCTGCGCTACAACGTGGATGCGCACACGTCGGTGACTGGGCGGGTGCGCAACTTGACCAATGAGGTGTATGCCGAGTTTGCGCATGTATCGCCGGCTTACTACCTCGGTTCGCCGAGGACCTTTGAAGTGGCGGTGCAAACCAAGTTCTAAACAGCAACGTGTTCACAATGTGGGAGGTGCGGTGCGACGATTCGGCTTGCTCCCTCCCACATTACGGATCATTTCAGGCTGGCTTCAACTTTCCCCGCTACATCCTCCGTCAACCAAGCCTTCCACACTTCAGGGTGTTCTTTCATAAACGCCTGAGCCACGTCACGTGGCGGTGTGTGGTTCTCGCTCATGGTCGCCAAGGCTTTGTTCAGCGGCTGAATCGGAAACTCGACCTTCTCGAAAAACGCCGCAATCTGCGGGTGTTCCTTCTGGAACGGAGTAGACACACCGATGCTCAACTTGGACGCCAAAGACCGCGTAGGCTTCGGATCAGGATTATCCGCATCCGTCAGCGTTTTCCAGGCCTCGGCATCGAACGGTGGTTCTTCCAGCTGGATCAACTTATAGCGGCCCATCAAGGGCGTCGGCGACCAGTAGTAGAACAGCACCGGCTTGCCACGGCGGATCGACGAGGCAATTTCGGCATCCAGTGCCGCCCCCGAACCACTGCGAAAGTTCACATAACTGTCGTCAAGGCCATAGGCCTTGAGCTTCTGCTTGTTGACCACTTCCGAGGTCCAGCCGATGGGGCTGTTAAGGAAGCGTCCTTTGCCTGGGGATTCCGGGTCTTTGAACACGTCCTTGTAACGAGCCAGGTCTTTTACGCTTTTAAGGTCCGGTGCCAGAGGCTTGATGCCTTTGGCGGGATCGCCCTTGACCACGTATTCCGGCACCCACCAACCCTCGGTGGCACCTTTGACCGTATCGCCCAGGCCGACAACCTTGCCTTCGGCCTCGGCCTTGACCCACACCGGGCTGCGCCCTGCCCACTCTTCGCCGATAACCTGAATGTCGTTCTTGGCCAGGGCGGTTTCCAGCGTAATAGTGGTACCGGGCAAGGTGTCGGTGGGCAGGTCATAACCCTTCTCGACAATCACCCGCAGTATTTCGGTGATCAGGCTGCCGCTTTCCCAGTTCAGGTCGGCAAAGTGTACCGGCGCCTGCGCGGCCGAGACAGACAGACTCAGGGCCGTAAACGACGCAGCCAACAGCGTTCTCAATCCTTTCATGCCCTTGCACCTCGCGATATCGCAGCAAACAGCGGACGGCTTTGCTGCTATGCGCGAAGCCTCTGAATAGTTAAGTCAACTCAACTGTAGTAGAGGTTCCGGGAGATAGGAGATGTTCGCAGTATTAGTTGGCTATTCGCTGGCCTTGAACGTTACCAGCTCACCCTTGCGCCATTTGGCGGCCTTGCCGGTCACGGCTTTGAGGGTTTTGGTCAGGCCTTCCTGCAGTTGTTCATTGGCCGCAAACACCAGCATCACGCTATGGCCTTCCTTGAAGACGATGCCGTGACCTTCGGCCGTCGACACAAAGGCATAGTCGCCCAGGCCATACACCGTCAACTTGATATCGCGGAACTTGAGTTCGAACTTGCCACCTTCGCGACTGGGCAATACCGCGGCACGAAAATGGTCACCCACCTTGAGTTCCAAGCGCGGCTTGTCATCTACGACCATCGCCGCTTCCGTGTCTATTTCGGCGATGTAGATGCCTTCCGGCGTCTGCTCAGTGATGTAAACGAAACGGGATTGAAACTGTTTGACCAACTTTGCGCGCAAATCACCCAGCACGAACAACGCGTGCATATCCAGATTACTGACTGCCAAGGAAACGCCCCCACATCGAAAAGAGCGCTGTCCGCCAGAGCGGGCAGCACAAAAAAACGGCCATCTCGGCTCGATCACACAACACAATCATAGAAAAAACTGAAGAAGATCTCGCGGCTGCGCTCCAGGAGACTAGTGCAGACGCACACGATGGGCCTCATGCAAGGTCATCGCGAATCGCAGGAGATCACAGGTTCAATAACCAGAGAATACTGGTCGACCCGCTTCAGAAAATAACACTATTAAAAACGCAGTTTCCGACAGCGTATACAAACAAAAAACGCCTCGGCGTGGAACCAGACGCCAACTGCCGACGACAATACTAAAACAGCAACACAGGTTAAAACCACCTGTAACGCTGCTGCTGGGTCAACAAAGATCGATCGACAGGAGCTGACCATGCAACGACGCCAATACAACGCTATGCCTTCCAGCACTCGTTCATCATGGCAGGACGAACATCCATACTACTGCTTGCACAGTCCCAACGGGTACCCTCAATCAGTTCTTTACCAAGTAGTACCCGCCGGAAGAAACTTCTTTCATATCCGCGAAGTGACCAGCGGCAGGATCAAAGGCTTTCGCAGCGACCACATCGAGGCCTGTGAACTGGCCAAGCGGCTGGAGGCCTCCCTGCTCGGGGGGATCGTTTCGTCACCCGGATGACTTTACTGCGCCGCCACCCCTCAACAACTGCCATACTGGCCTGTCCATTGAAATTGGCCCCGTTCGGGTCAGGTTTCATCAGTGCAGTTGGTTACCTCGAAGGGAAGGCTATACGTGACGGAATTTGATATTGGCGAATTTTTCATCCACGGCGACGCAAGGGAAGTAGACGGTGAGTTTCAAGCAGTGATCGTGATGCGCGCCAAGCCACCGTTGACCACTGTCACCACGCATCAGGTGGAAAAGGACCGTTGGTTCAAGACGCTGGATTCCGCCGCCATCGCTGGAAAAGAATCCGCCCAGGCGCTCAAGACTGCGGTGGATTCAGGCGCGCTGACCTCCTGACAATCCGATCGAACTCTACCGCGCCACAAGCCTCCCATGCATAACCATCTAGAAACCTGCAGGGAGACCGATATGGACGCGCCAATACCTACACTCGAAACGTTATTCGAACAACTGGGCCTGGACTCGTCGCCGCAAGCCATCGACGCCTTCATTGTCGCGCACCCGCTGAGTGACGACGTGAAGTTGATCGACGCACCGTTCTGGACGCCGCAACAGGCTCAGTTTCTGAAGGAAGAACTGCGTGAAGACGCTGACTGGGCCATCCCCGTAGATGAGCTCAACCAGCGCCTGCATCAACCGCAGTAACCCACTCGACGCAGGCGGCCTGCGGCTCGCAGGCGCTTGCCCTACCTGTAACTGTGCCTAACGCACAGCCTTCGCCGCCTCCGGCTTATAGCCCAGACGCAAGCCACCCCAATGCCGCCCACGGACCATGATAGGTACCGACAAATCGTGCATCAACTCGCCGGTATCGCGGGTGTAGGTCTGCAACAACACCGCTTGTTGATGGCTGCCGCAACGAATCCCGGTGCGGTCGTCGAACTTGCGCTTGGTCCGATTCTGCACCGCGTCTACTTGGGTATCACCGGTCAGCGCCTGGGAAAACGCGTTGTTGTGGGTCGGCACATAGCCTTGGGGCGTGCAGGCAATCGCAAACACTAACCCTTCGTGACGTGGCAGCAGCGCTTCCTGAATCGCCGGCAACACCTGGTCGGTATAACCGTCGAACCGCGTGTGGTACTTGCTCGGGCTGGTTTTGGGGATCAGCGTGTAGCTGCGGTCGAACAGGTCGTCCAGGCTGATGCGGTTTTGCTGCACATCCGCCTCGAACTGCTCGGCAATGCGGCCAGCCCCCTCCCGCGCCAGGTCGTAGACACGCTGGTGATAGTCATCGAGCCCGACCTCGGCGAGGCGTTCGCTGATGGTTTCCGCCTGCCCTTCCATTTGCACAGCGGCGTCGGCCAATTGGCGGGTTTGCTGGTCGCTTATATCCAGGTCGCTGCGCATCTGTTCAACGGCGTGGAACAAACTGTCGAGCTGGGCGCGGTTGGTGTCGGCGCCCTGGGCGATCTCATTGACCTGCCCTTCCACATCCGCCGCCAGGCTGGCGATGCTGTGCAGTTGTTCGCCAGCCTGCTCCACCTGCTCGACACCGGTGTGTAAGTCCGCGGACAACTGGCGAATCTGCTCCACCACCTGAGCCGTGCGCTGCTGGATGTCCGCCACCATCAACCCAACTTCATCGGTGGCGGTGGCCGTACGACCGGCCAGGCCACGCACTTCGTCCGCCACCACGGCAAACCCGCGCCCATGCTCGCCCGCCCGCGCCGCTTCAATGGCGGCGTTAAGCGCCAGCAGGTTGGTCTGGCTGGCGATGGACTGGATCACCAGAGTGACGCGCTGGATTTCTTCGCTGCGCTGGCTCAACGCCTCGATCAACTCGCGGCTGGCATTGGCACGTTGGCTGAGCTGGTGCATGCGGATGATCGACTGGGCCAGAACTTCACGACCTTCAGTGCTGCGCTGATGGGCTTGGCTGGCAGCATCCAAAGCCTCGCGGCTCAGTTGGGAAGTGACTTTTTCGGTGCCGATCATCACTTCGGCACTGCTGACAATCTGCTTGGCGGCGCTCAATTGCGATTGCACGCGCGCAGCCAGCTGCTTGACCGAATAGGCCACTCCGGCGGCGGACAGTGCGTTATGGCTGGTGGTATAGGACAGGTCGCGGGTCAGCTCGCCTATCGCATCGATGGCGGCAGACTGCTCGATCACAGGCTTGGGACTTTTCAAGCGGGGCAACCAGATGACCAGCAAGGCCAGTGGCAGGCAGAGGTACAACGGCAGGCTGGCATAAGCAAGGCCCAGCAGTCCCAGCACCAGGGCAGTGCTCTGCAAGAGCGGCATCAACCAGCCGGGCAACCCGCGCACCACCGCTTGGGGTGGCACTGCTGCGCCCATCAGAGTTCCGTCTCCAGCCATCTTCATTACCCCACTGCTTGTCGTTATTGTGTCTGCATTTAACGCCACTATCGGGCCATTATCCATGGGCCTTTAGTGGGGTGGGCTGCAGCAGATCAATAGACGGGCGTAACGGGGGTCTTTCTCTGGGGAACCGCGCGGGCGGCCCCCAGCTTCACCGCATCAGGCTTGGCGCTGATGCTTGTCGATCTGCTCGTGGCGCTCTTGCGCTTCGATGCAGTACTTGGTGGTCGGGCTGATCAACAGACGCTTGAGGCCGATAGGCTCACCGCTGTCATCGCACCAGCCAAAGGAATCTTCCTTGATGCGTTCCAGTGCACGCTCAAGCTGCGGCAGCATGCGCTGGTCGCGGTCGATGGCGTTTACCAGCCAGGTGCGCTCTTCTTCAACGGAAGCGGCGTCGGCCGGGTCAGCCGGAGTGTCCAGGCTTTCAATGGCGATACGGTTCTGTTCAATGCGCTCGTGGTGCTCCACTTTCATGTCTTGCAGCAATTGCTCAAAAAAAGCGTGCTGTTCGGCATTCATGTAGTCATCCGCCGGCATGGCCAGCAACTTTTCCTTTGTCATTGATTTCTCTATAAAAAATACGTGCATTAAGGCGAATAAGGGAGCGTTCCGGCCGACCTCTGCAGGTCTCGGAAGGGCGCCATCCATTCCAAGCGCCACCCGGCACTCAATTTACGAGGGGCGGCAGTCTAAGGCCGACTTGAGGGCGCAGCAACTGAAAAGACAGGCATTTTTACCGATACAACCCCAAAAGGCACCAGGACGGGCTTGGCGAATGGTTATCGGAGTGCGTTTATAGCAAGAAATTCAGTGTTGTGGAGCTATATAGAAGACAAACGGTTGAAACAGACTGTTGATGATTAAATGTGGGAGGTGCGGTGCGACGATTCGACTTGCCCTCAGTCGAATCGTCGCACCGCACCTCCCACAGTTTGTACCGCGTCAGCGTTTGAGTTTGCGTTTGTTGCGGTACTGGTCGATCACCACCGCCACCACGATGATCAAGCCTTTGATGATGTCCTGGATATACGCATCCACCCCCACAAAGGTAAACCCGCTGGCCATCACCCCAAGGATAAGCGCGCCGATCACCGTACCGGTAATACGCCCTACCCCGCCCGCCAGGCTGGTGCCGCCGATGACCGCTGCCGCAATCGCGTCCAGCTCATAAGACATGCCCATGCCCGCCTGACCCGTGGCGGCGCGTGCCGAAGCCACCACACCTGCCAGGCCTGCCAGGAGGCCGGCGATGCTGTAGACGATGATCAGGTGACGCTTGACGTTGATCCCCGAGGTCCGCGCCGCCTGCATGTTGCCGCCGATGGCGTAGGTGTACTTGCCGTACTTGGTGTAGCGCAGGGCAATATGGAAGATCACCGCCACCACCAGGAAAATGATCACCGGCATCGCGCCATGACCAATAGCCGTGTACGAGTCCGAGAGCATGCTCACCGGCTGGCCTTCCGTGTAATAACGCGCCAGACCACGGGCCGAAACCATCATGCCCAGGGTCGCGATAAACGGCGGGATACCGGTGACAGCAATGATGCTGCCGTTGATCGCCCCTGCCAGCAGCCCCACACCCAACCCCATCGCCACCGGAATCCACACGGGCAGATCGGTCAGCGACGGGAACACCGCCCGGGAAAAGTCAGAAGTCTGAGCCAAACTGGCGGCAATCATCGCCGACAGCGCCAGCACCGAGCCCGAAGACAGGTCGATCCCCGTGGTGATGATTACCTGCGTCACCCCGATGGCCAGCAGGCCGATGATCGATACTTGCAGGATCATCAGCACCAGCCGCTGGGAGTTCATCAAAAAGCTCTGGTCACGCACGATCCAGCCGAACAACTCAAACACCAGCCCGATGCCGATCAGCACGAGGAAGATACTCAGCTCGGTGGGCAGTCGCCGCCGGTTCTTGACCGGTGCCGTGGCAGGCTTGTTGTCTGTTATCGCGTTCATAGCCAATCACCTTCTTATTCTATGGTGCGGACCAACCGCAGGCCCGCACGGCTGTTCGTCAGTGGACTACGGTCATACCGGAGGCCAACTGCATGACTTTTTCCTGGGTCGCATCCGCACGGTCCAGGGTGCCCATCAGTTCACCCTCGTGCATCACCATCACCCGGTCGCTCATGCCCAGCACTTCAGGCAGCTCCGAGGAAATCATGATCACCGCCATGCCTTCGCTGGCGAGGAAGGAGATCAGGCGATAAATCTCGGCCTTGGCACCGACGTCGATGCCTCGGGTCGGCTCATCCAGGATCAGCAACCGCGGATTGGTCATCAACCACCGGGCGAGCAAGGCTTTCTGCTGATTGCCGCCGGATAAGGTGTCGATGCACTGCTCAAGAGACGGGGTTTTCACCCGCAGCTTCTTGCACATGTCTTCGCACAGCGCACGCAGGGCTTTCTGCTGGATAAAACCGTTACCCGAATAGTGCGGCAGTACCGCCATCTCCATGTTTTCCAGCACCGACAGGCACGGGAACAGGCCGCTGAGCTTGCGGTCCTCAGTCAGCAGCGCAAAGCCTTTCTCGATGGCCATGTGCGGGTCGGTAATGCGTACCGGCGCGCCATCCAGGGTGATCTGCCCGCTGCTGCTTGGGGTGATGCCAAAGATGGTTTCCGCCACGTTGGTACGGCCCGAGCCCATCAACCCGGCAATACCGAGGATCTCGCCAGCATGCAGGTCGAAGGAGACGTCCTTGAACACGCCATCCAGGGTCAAGTCGCGCACCGACATCAGCAACTCGCCGATAGGCGTCTCGCGCACCGGGAACAGCTGGCTCAGCTCGCGACCCACCATCATCGAGATCAAGCTGTCGCTGTTCATGCTGTCAGCACGTTGCAGGCCGATGTAATGGCCGTCGCGGAACACCGCCACTTCATCGGCGATGGCAAACACTTCGTTCATTTTGTGCGTGATGTAGACGATGCCTTTGCCCTGCGACTTGAGGTCGGCAATGATCGAAAACAGGTGGGCCACTTCCTTTTCGGTAATGGCCGAAGTCGGTTCATCCATGATCAGGATGTCGGAGTCGTAGGACACGGCCTTGGCAATCTCGACCATCTGCCGTTCGGCGATGCTCAGGTTACCCACGTGTTCCTCGGGGTCCAGGTTGATGCGCAGGCGCGCCAGCAACTCGGCAGTGCAGCGGTGCATTTCGCGGTGGTTGACCATGTGCAGGCTGTTGAGCTGCTCGCGGCCGATCCAGATGTTTTCGGCGATGCTCATATGGGGCATCAGGTTGAGTTCCTGGTGGATCATCGCGATCCCGGCTTTCTGGGCCGCCAGGGGTGTTTCAAAGACGATGGGCTTGCCGCGCAGACGGATTTCGCCAGCATCCGGCTGATAGATACCGGCGATGATTTTCATCAAGGTCGATTTACCCGCACCGTTCTCGCCCATCAGCGCCAGCACCGTGCCGGGGCGCACACGCAGTTGTACGTCGGCCAAGGCGACGACGCCGGGAAAGCCTTTGCTGATGTTGACGATTTCCAGCAGGTAGGGTTCTTCCTGCGCCAGCGGCTGGATACCGGGAGGCTGCGAGACAACGGCTTGAGCGAGCATAGGGAGGTACTCCATCAGCAGGGCGGGCACGACCGCCCTGCCGGTTCATTGTTGTTATGTCTGGGCTACTTGAACTTGGCGACGTTTTCCGGAGTGATCAGTTGGAACGGGATGATCACGTTCTGCTCGACCGGCTCGTTCTTGGCCATCTTGCGCGCCGCTTCCACCGAGCCCACCGCCTGGCCCTTGGCGTCCTGGAACGCGGAGGCGGCCATGTCACCCTTGGTAATCGCATTCAAGCCGTCCGGCGTACCGTCGACCCCCGCGATCAGCACACTGCCTTTTTCCTTGCCAGCCGATTTCAAGGCCATGGATGCGCCGATCGCCATCTCATCGTTGTTGGCCAACACCGCATTGAACTCGCGGCCTTGGGTCAGCCAGTCGTTGACCAGGGTCATGCCTTTGTCCCGCAGCCAGATACCGGTCTGTTCCTGTTCGATCTTGATGTCCGGGTACTTGGCCAACACTTCCTTCACGCCCTTGGTGCGATTGGTGGTGGAGTTGTTCGCCAGGTCGCCCAGCAGGATCACGATCTTGCCCTTGCCGCCGAGTTTTTCAGCGATGTACTGCATTTGCAGCTTGCCGGCCTCGACGTCATCGGAGGTCACGGCCACTACGTCCTTGGGCAGGTCTTTCTGGTCCGGACGGCGGTTGACGAACACCAGCGGGATGCCCGCCTTGGTCGCGGCGTTGATGATGTTTTTGGTGGAAGCCGTGTCGACCGGGTTGACGATGATGGCGTCGACTTTCTGACTGATAAAGTTCTCGACCTGGCTCAGTTGCTTGACCACATCGGCGCGGGCGTCTTCGAACTGCAACTGCACGCCGTCGCCCTTGGGATAGGACTTGGCTTGCTTATCCATGTCTTCGCGCAGGTAAGTGAGGAAGGTGTCATCGAACGCGGACATGCTCACGCCGACCTTGATGTCGGCGGCGCTGGCAAAACCGCTGGCCAGCATCATGGATAAAGCCAGCGCGGTAAAACGGATCGGGGTCTTCATGAACGGTCTGTCTCCACTTTCTTGTTGGTTTTTTGGACGTTGCGTTTATCAGAGCTCGGCGGGCAGTCGAACGACCGGGGCGCCAGGAATGCAGCAGACCAGCGCGCCTTGGTTTTCGACGCACAGCACATTAAGGAAGGAGAAGTAGAACGGCCGGGCGCGGGGCAGACCGCGGGGCGTGTGGGCAGGGCGTAAAACTCGCAGTACAGCGTTGAAGATTTTCATCTGACGGTACCTGGTTGTTTTTGATCTTGTTTTTGTTGAGTCGCCGGGGTCGAGCCCAAGACGTACTTTATGCAACCTGGAAAAGACTTTATTGGAAAATAATTTCCATATCAACCTGTTTTAGAATTTTATTCTATTTTTGTTGAAACCACCTGCTGACGCTCGGCGCTCAGGCGTGCGGCGTCCAATATACGGGTGGTTTCCAGCGCGTCATAGGCGTCTACCGGCAAGGGTCCCTGCCCTTGCACGGCCGCTTGCAGTTGCCGGTAAAACTGCGTCCAGCAGCCCTTTTCTGAAGGCACCCGTTCACGCTCATCACCTTGCTCAAACCAGCCCCAGCGGCGGTGCTCCTCGGCGCCCCAGTGCTCGCCTTCGGTTTTCGGCGATTTGCCCGCCATCAACGCTTCTTCCTGGCCATCCAGCCCGTCCACCGTGTAACAACCCAAGGTGCCACTCACCCGAAAGCGCGGGGCCTGGCTGTTTTGCAGGGCGTTGCCCCACAGATGGGAAATAACTCCGTTGGCATGGGTCAGGGAGATGAAGAAACCGTGGTCGACGCTGGGGTGTTCGGCGGTGTAGTGCAATTGTGCGAACACCCGGTCCACCGGGCCAAACAATTGCAGCGCCTGGTCCACCAGATGACTGCCCAGATCACGCAGCCAACCCCCGCCACTGGCATTGCCCACCGCTTGAGGGCTGAAGCGTTCCACGCGGGATTCGAAACGAGTGATGGTGCCCAGCGCACCGGCGTCGATGAGCTTGCGCAAGGTCAGGTAATCCGAGTCCCAGCGCCGGTTCTGATAGACGCTGAGCAACACCTCATGGCGTTCGGCAGCGGTGATCAGCGCCTGGGCCTGTTCGGCGTTGGCGGCAAAGGGTTTGTCGCTGACCACCGCCACACCGTGTTCGATGGCTTCCAGCACCAGCGCCGGGCGGCCCTTGAGGGTGGTGGAAATGACCAGCGCATCGACACCGGCTTCGACGATCTGGCCAATGCTGTCAAAGGCCTTCACACCTGGAAGATCAGTACTTAATTGCTGGCGCCGCTCTGGTGAGCGCGTCACCACGCCGACAAACGTCGCACCCGGCAAAGTCGCAATCAGCGGCGCATGAAAAAAGCGCCCTCCGTGGCCGTAGCCGACTAGTCCGATTCGCATGATCAACTCCTGAGTTGAATTGGAAACCCAATCAACTGTGGGAGGGGGCTTGCCCCCGATAGCGGTGGATCAGAAACAAATTTATTGCTGACCCACCGCTATCGGGGGGCAAGCCCCCTCCCACATTGACCGAGTGTTAGCCGTAGAAGTGCGGACGATCCGGCAAGCTCACCTTCACAATCTGCTCACTGCCCTGCGCCTCAATACACGCATCCGCTGCCACCGCCGCCGCAAACCCATCCCACGCCGACGGCCCACCCACCTGCCCGGCGCGCACGCTATCAATGAAGGCCTGCAACTCCACGTCATAGGCACCGATAAAACGGTCCTTCCAGTCCATCAAAATTGCGTTCGACAGTTTGGCACCGCTGCGCAATTGCACTTGTGAAGGCTCCGGCAATTTGGCGATGCCGGTCTCCCCTACCACTTCGCACTGGATGTCGTAGCCGTACTGGCAGTTCACAAACACTTCCACATCGATACGGGTGCCCTTGGCGGTTTCCAGCAGCACGATCTGCGGATCACGCAGGTGGGCCAAGGCCTTGCTGGTCTTGCGCGGGAACACCACTTGCACTGATACGTAGTCGTCGTTGAGCAACCAGCGCAGCACGTCCAACTCGTGGATCAGGGTGTCGGTGATCGCCATATCGGTCTTGTAGTTCTCGCCCACCGTCGGGTTGCGGTGCGCGCAATGCAGCATCAACGGCTCGCCGATCTGGCCGCTGTCGATCACGGCCTTGAGGGCGCGATAGCCTTCGTCATACGGGCGCATGAAGCCCACCTGCACCAGGCGCTTGCCGTAGGCCACTTCGGCCTCGACGATCTTGCGGCAGCCTTCGGCAGTCACCGCCAGCGGCTTTTCACAGAACACCGGCTTGCCGGCGGCGATGGCCGCGAGCACGAATTCTTCATGGCTCGGGCCCCACGAGGTCACCAGCACCGCTTCCACCTGCGGCGAGTTGATCAGCGCGTGGCCGTCCGGATACACCTCGGCGTCCAGCTTAAACTCCGCAACCACCTTGGCGGCCTGCTCAAGGTTGATATCGGTCACCGCCACCACCTGGCTGTTGAGCAAGGTCTGGCTGCAACGACGAATATGGTCGCGGCCAATGGCGCCGGTACCGATCACTCCAAGCTTCAAAGACATACAAACACTCCTCTTGTTATTAGTACTGCCGGGCCTTCGCCAGGTGTTCATTGAGTTTTTTCGCCGCTGCGTTGGTGCGCTCACTGGTGGAAACCTGCGCGACGCCTACCCGCCACCACGACAGGTAGCCGTGGATCATGGTCTTGGGCAGCACTTTGATGTCGATCAGGGTCGAGACGGTTTGCGTGCGCGCATCGGCCAGGGCCGCTTCAAGCTGCTCCACGGTGCTGACCTTGTAGGTCTTGCAGCCGTAGGCCGCCGCACTCATGGCGAAATCCACCGGCACCAGCGCGCCGTCGAGCTTGCCGCTCTCGGGGTTGCGGTAGCGGAATTCGGTACCGAAGCTGTCCATGCCATTGCCGATCTGCAGGTTGTTGATGCAGCCGAAGGCCATGTTGTCCAGCAGCACTACGTTGATCTTGCGTCGCTCCTGGATGGAGGTGGCCAGCTCCGAGTGCAGCATCATGTAGGAGCCATCGCCGACCAGCGCGTAGACCTCTTTGTTCGGCTCGGCCAGCTTCACGCCCAGGGCAGCATTGATCTCGTAGCCCATGCACGAGTAGCCGTATTCGACGTGGTAGGTGTTGACCCCCTTGCTGCGCCAGGCGCGCTGCAAGTCGCCAGGCAAGCTGCCGGCGGCGGCCACGATGATCGCGTCATCGGCCAGGGTTTGATTGAGCACGCCGAGTACGCGACTTTGGGTCAGGCACGAGCCAGTCAGCTCGATAAATTCGCGCAGTACAGCGCGGTCCAGGTGGTCGTCGACCTCAGGCACAAAGTCATCACCCTGGTATTCCACCTGGTGCACACGGTCCACTTCGGCGTCCAACTGCGCCTTCGCCTCACTGATCTGCGAGCCCCATCCGGAACGATAATCGCCGAGGGCATCGGCCAGCGCTTGCAGGGCCAATTTGGCATCGGCCAACACCTGCACGCCGTCCAGCTTCAAGGCGTCGGCGGGGCTAATATTCAAGTTGAGAAACGTCACCTCGCCATGTTTGAACAGTGACTTGGATGAGGTGGTGAAGTCGGTATAGCGGGTACCGATACCGATGATCAAGTCGGCCTCTGGCGCCAGCAGGTTGGCGGCCAGGCAGCCGGTTTCACCGATACCGCCCACGTTCAGCGGATGGCTTGAGACCACTGCACTTTTGCCCGCCTGGGTTTCAGCGAACGGAATATCAAAACGCTCGGCAAACGCCTGCAACGCAGCATTCGCGCCGGAGTACTTCACGCCGCCGCCACAGATAATCAGCGGCTTGCGCTTGCCTCGGAAAGCCGCCAACGCATCGCCAATCATCGCGGCGGTGGCCGGACGGCGGTCGATACGGTGCACACGTTTTTGCAAGAAATAATCAGGGTAGTCCCAGGCTTCGGCCTGCACATCCTGGGGCAGCGCCAGGGTTACCGCGCCGGTTTCGGCAGGGTCGGTGAGCACGCGCATCGCATGAATTGCGGCGGTCATCAGTTGCTCAGGACGGTTGATACGGTCCCAGTATTTGCTCACCGAGCGGAACGCGTCGTTGGTGCTGATGCTCAGGTCGTGGAACTGCTCGATCTGTTGCAACACCGGGTCGGGCTGGCGGCTGGCGTAGACATCACCGGGCAACAGCAGCAACGGGATACGGTTGGCGGTGGCGGTCGCCGCAGCGGTCAGCATATTCGCCGCGCCAGGGCCGACAGAGGCGGTGCACGCGTAGATCTTGCGGCGCAGGTGCTGCTTGGCAAAACCGATGGCGGCGTGGGCCATGCCCTGCTCGTTGCGGCCCTGGTGCACCACCAGATCGCCGCTGTCCTGCTCCAGCGCCTGGCCCAGGCCCAACACATTGCCGTGGCCGAAAATGGTAAACACGCCGGCGACAAACTTGCTCTGCACGCCATCGACTTCGATGTATTGGTTATCCAGGAACTTCACCAGGGCCTGGGCCATGGTCAGTCGTGTTGTGGTCATGTCGCGCCCCTTAACGATTTTGCAGGTGGGCGATGCTTGCCCCCAACGCCTGCTGTATATCCGCCAACTCATGCACGCTTGTGGCAAATGGCTCGAACGACAGGTAGCCGCTGTAACCGGTGCTGAGCAACGTGTCGATCTGTGCGGCATTACCGAGGATGTCGCCCTCGCCCACCAGCACACGGTGGCCGTCGCGGATCGAGTTGAGCGGCGCCTCGGCATCTTCCACGCCGGAGATATGCACCAGGCCGGTCAACTCCGGGAAGAACTCATGTTCATTGGCCAAGTGGTGGTGGAAGGTGTCGTGCACCACGCGGAACACATCCAGGCCGCCAATGGACTTGATTGCGTCCACCGCCACACGCTTGCGGCGCAGGGCAGACTCTTCGAAGCCCAGGGGTTCGACGAAACCGAGAATCCCGTACTCGCGCAAGATCGGCGCCAGCTCGCTCAATGCAGTGCGCAAACCGGCGGCGCGCTGGGCATCGTTGCGCGTGTCGCCCGGTTCATTGAGCGGGCACATCACCAGGCCTTGGGCACCACATTCACGGGCGTAGGTAGCGAGTTTGATCGCCTGGGCGCGGCGCTCGTCGTTCCACACATCAAAGGGGTACAGCGCGTTGATCGACAGCACCGTAATGCCCTGCACCGCGCATAACTCACGCACGCGACTGGCCGGGGTGCCGTATTCGATTTCACGGTTTTTGAGGTCATTGCGAATTTCGATGGCATCGCACTGGAGCGCGGCCGCCAATTGGATGAAATCCGGCAGGGACAGGTTGGGCGCGACCATGCGGTTCAGGGCAAAGCGTAGAGGCGACTTCATTGTTGTTCTCCGTCTAGAACCGTTTTAAAGGTCAAGCAGCCAACTGTGCTGCGGGTCGTTGTGGAAATGCCAGGCGCGCTTGGGGCCGGCCATGACGTTCAGGTAATAAGACTCGTAGCCGTACGGCACACTGACCGGGTGATAGCCCTTGGGCACCACCACCAAGTCACTGTTTTCCACGGCCATGGCTTGGTCGATGCTGCGGTCGTCGGTGTAGACCCGCTGGAACACAAAACCCTGGGGCGGGTTGATCTGGTGGTAGTAGGTCTCTTCCAGAAAGCTTTGGTGCGGCAGATCGTCGGTGTCGTGCTTGTGCGGCGGGTAGCTCGACGAATGACCCGACGGCGTGCGTACTTCCACCACCAGCAGCGAATGAGCCGGTGAGGTGTCGGGCAGGATGTCGCACACGTAACGGGTGTTGGCGCCTTTGCCACGTACGCTGCGCTTGCAGTCTTGCGGGCGGATCAGGCGCGGTTCGTAACCGCCGGCACCGGGAGCAGCGCAGACGGCAATTTGTACGTCGCTCAAGGCGGTGACCTGGGCATCGGTGCCCGGCGGCAGGTAGGCGGCGAACGGGGACTTTTCCTCGAACACTGACTGGCGATCACCAAGGTTCTGCCAGTTGAAGCCCTCGCCGTCGATATTCACCCGACCGCTGAGCAGCACCAGGCACAGCTCTTTATCGCCGGCGCTGACCGGCAGGGTTTCACCGAGGCTCAGGCGGTAGGCTTTGAACCCTACGTATTCCAGACGCCCCTCTTCCAAGGCAACGATGGTTTGTCCGCGTTTGTTGCTTTTGACCAACAGACTCATTGTCCAACCCTCTCAGTGAGAAGAGCACGCAAGGTGTCATAGCCCTTTTTCGCGTAGATATAGCTGGGCGCCACCGCTGGATCCTGCTCGGCTTCCACCACCAGCCAACCTTCGTATTTGGCGGCCAGCAGCACATCGAGCAACTCGGCAAAATCGATATCGCCATCGCCGGGCACGGTGAAAGTGCCGTTGACGATGCAGTCGGGGAAGCTCCACATCTGGTTGCGCGCCAGTTGCACCACCGGTTTGCGCACGTCCTTGAAATGCACGTGGCACACGCGGTCAATGTGTTTGCGCAGCGCGTCGAGGGGTTCGCCGCCGCCCATGTAGCAGTGGCCCGAATCGAACAGCAGGCCGACTTCCGGCCCGGTGCGGCGCATCAACTCGTCGATGTCTTGCGGGGATTCGACGTACGCGCCCATGTGGTGGTGGTACGCCAGTCGCACGCCTTGGGACAAGGTAAAACGCGCTAACTCAGTGAGCTTGTCGGCGTATTCCTGCCAGGCCTGCTCGCTATGAAAGCGCGGGCGTTCGATCAGGCGAATGCGCGAGCCCTGGATCGAATCGGCCACCTCGCCGTACACCAGCACCTTGGCGCCGTTTTGTTTCAGCAGTTCGACGTGGCCGGCAATGGCTTCGATTTCTTCAGCCACCGAGCGGCGCGCCAGACGGCTGGAATACCAGCCGGAGACCAGCGCCAAGTCATAGGGGCGCAATACGTCGCCGACGCCCTTGGCATCCTTGGGGAATTTGCCGTTAAGTTCGAAACCTTCGTAGCCGATTTCCTTACCTTCGCTCAGGGCAGTGCTCAGCGGAGTTTCACCGCCGAGGGCCGGAAGGTCGTCGTTACTCCAGGAGATCGGGTTGATGCCAATTCGGATTGCGGGCATGGCTGCACCTTTATTATTTTCAGGTATCACTGAGATCTGCTTTCTGCTTTATGTGGGAGGGGCTTGCCCCCGATAGCGGTAGTTCAGTTACAGAAGTGCTGTCTGACACTCAGCCATCGGGGGCAAGTCGAATCGTCGCACCGCCCCTCCCACATTGGATTGCATTTCAAATTAGGAACTGGGTTTAGCCTCGCGCACTGCGCCAGGCGTTGATCAATTGCTCAAAGGTCGCCTGTACCTGCTGAATCAACGTCTCATCATCAATCTCCCCCGCCATCCACAAACGGCTCGGTTCCTGGAAGATCGTACGGCCCACGGCAAACCCACGGCAGGTGGTGCTTTGGCTGGCTTGCTGGAAGCCGTCAGCGAGAAACTCAGCCGAGGCATTCAAGCCCAACAACACCACGCCACGGCAGTACGGGTCACGTTCCTGGATCAGTTCGTCGAGCTTTTTCCAGTCCTCGGCCGACTGCGCCTCGATTTTCCACCACGCCGGGTAGATGCCCAGGTTGTACAGGCGCTTGAGGCTGCGGTAGAGCGCGTCCGGGTAGGTGGACGGGTGATCCTTGGGCGGGATGACTTCCAGCAGCAATTCATGGCCGCTGACCAGGGACGCCTCGTACACCGCCTTGAGCTGGGCTTCCTGTTCCAGGCGCAGCAAGGGTTCGTCATCGGGGTGGAATTGCACCAGGCACTTGATGATCTGTTCCTGAGGCCAGGCGATCAGGTTGCTGCCAATCGAACGGCCATGCTCGAAGGCCAAGGGCCGCGAGTTCTGCACTTCCACCGGGCGGGCGATCCACCAGCCACGACCGCTGGCGGCGTTGAGCGCGTCCTGACCAAAACGCTGGTCGGCCAACAAACCCACATCGGCGGCAACGCCCTGCTCGGCGAGCTTTTTTTCCACGCGTTCGATGGCCTGGATAAACAGCTGCTTGATATCGCTGATGCGTGCCGGATCCTGGCCGCCTTTTTGCGCCAGGTCGACCAATTGCCAGCGGTGGTCGAAGGCGAAAATAAACAGTTGTTTCCATTGCTTGCGCGGCACGCTGACACGGTGCAGACGTTGCAGGGTCACGTCCTGGTCCGGCCGGGTGATCGGCTCCGGGCTGTTGAACAGGTAATCGAGCTCGGCCGGCGTCGGCATGGCCGGAGCGCAAGCGTGGCGCGAGACCACCAGGCCGCCACAGGCATTGGCCAGTTGGCTGCAACGTTCGTCGCTGGCGTCATTGATCCAGCCGCTGAGAAAGCCCGACATAAATGCATCGCCGGCGCCCAGCACATTGAGCACTTCCACACGCACGCCAGGGTAGATCGCGCCGTCTTCCAAGCGCGCAGGAATCGCACCGTGGATGACCGTGCACCCCTGCGGCCCGAGCTTGACCACCAGCGTGGCAGGCGTAAGTTCGCGCACGGTGCGCAGCGCGGCGAGCAGGTCTTCGCTGCCGCCGGCGATCAGGAACTCTTCTTCGGTGCCGACGATCAGGTCGAAACGCGGCAGGATTTTCTGCACATGCTGGCTGACATTCTGGTCCGCGACAAAACGCGTCTCGCCATCTGCCTTGCCTGCCAGGCCCCACAGCACAGGGCGGTAGTCGATATCCAACACGCGCTTGACGTTGTGCTTGGCCGCATAGTCCAGCGCTTGGATGCTGGCCTTGTACACACCGTCGGTGGAGAAATGCGTGCCGGTAATCAACAGCGCTTTGCTGGAGGCAATAAAGGCTTCGCTGATGTCTTCGGCGCGCAGGGCCATGTCGGCGCAGTTTTCGCGGTAGAACACCAACGGGAAGGTTTCGCGGTCCTTGAGGCCCAGCAGCACCAGGGCAGTGAGCCGTTCCGGGTCGACCTTGATGCCGCTGACATCACAGCCTTCGCGGGCCAGGGATTCCACCAGGAAGCGACCCATATGATCGTCACCCACGCGGCTCAGCATCGCCGACTTAAGGCCCAACCGCGCAGTGCCGAAGGCGATGTTGGCGGAGGAACCGCCGAGGTATTTGGCGAAGCTGGACACGTCCTCAAGCCGCGCACCTACTTGCTGTGCGTAGAGGTCGACGCCCAGGCGCCCGAGGCAAATCAGATCCAATTGACGCCCACTGGCAAAACGAGTCTGGCCCATGCTGGCTCCTGTTATTTTTATCAGCCTGCGTGGTGCCGCCGTGGTGACGGCTCACGCTCTTGGTGAGAGCAGACTAGAACGTTCAGCGGGCTCAATCAATATTTATTCCAGAATTATTTTTAGTGGAATATTTTTTCCAATAAGCCAGCATAATGGCACCCTAGCCCGCGTGCATCGTTTCAGCAGCCCACCGGGGCCGTGATGCCGGGGTATTTTTTTGCGCCTACCCTGTAGACTTGCGCCACCCATCAGCGCATCAGACGAACACGCCAGAAGGATTGCCCATGTCCCGCACCGATCCCGAGACCACCCTGGAAGCCCCTCTCGCCAGCCCTCCGGTCAATGCCGAACGCCTGTTGCAGCTGATCACCGACGAATATGAAAGCCTGCCTCGGCAACTCAAGCGCATTGCCAGCTACATGAGCCAACAGAGCGACCGCATCATGGTCGACCGCATCAGCGACATCGCCCGCGAATGCGAAGTGCATCCCTCGGCGATCGTGCGGTTTTCCCAGCGTTTCGGCTTCAGTGGGTTCAGTGAAATGCAGGCACTGTTTCGCGAGGCCTACACCCACAAGACCACGCCGGTACAGAACTACCAGCAGCGCATTCGCAGCATGATTGCCAACAAATCCCAGAAGGCCAGCGGCGGCGACCTGGCGCGCGAATGCGTCAACGCCACGCTGTCGGGTATTGAGCGTCTGGGGCTGGAGTTGGATGACGTCGCGTTCGACAAAGCCGTGGACCTGGTGGTCAATGCCGACAATATCTACGTGGTGGGTGTTCGCCGTTCGTTCGCGGTGGCCGATTACTTGGTCTACAACCTGCAGCACACCAACAAGCGCATCCATCTGATCTCGGGTTTGGGCGGCAGCTACCGCGAGCAGATGCGCAGCGTGCGCGCCAATGATCTGGTGATCGCCATCAGCTTCACGCCCTACGGCAAAGAGACCCAGCACTGCCTGCGGATTGCGCAACACCACCAGGCAAAGACCCTGATCATCACCGACAGCAACCTGTCGCCCCTGGCCAAGCGGGCGAACGCAGTGTTGTTGGTGAATGAAGGTTCGTCGTTTGCCTTCCGCTCATTGAGCGCGACCCTCTGCCTGTGCCAGGCGCTGTTTATTGCGGTGGCGTATCGGTTGGAGTTGAAGGTGGACGAAATTCACGAGCAAGTCGGGTTCGACGACTGACTATCAAACACCGCAAAGCAAATGTGGGAGGGGGCTTGCCCCCGATGGCGTTGGAACAGTCGATGTTGCTGTCGACTGACACTTCGCTATCGGGAGCAAGCCCCCTCCCACAATGGACCGAGCTGGGTCCGGATCAGTGCATGAAAATCGCGATCAGGATGATCACCGGGATCGGCACGCCGAGGAACCAAAGCAGTAATGAGCGCATGTTGTTCTCCTTGAATTAACGAACGTAGTTTTCGGTTTCGACGTACACCACGGCATCGCGACGACGACCACCAAAGGTCGCAGCGAAGCTGGCAAAGAACGCACCGATCAACAGGGCAACAAAGGTCCAAAGCGAGGTGTAAGCGGCGACCTTGGCGGCGGTATCAGCAGCCTGTTTGGCTTTGAGCTTGGCGTCTTCGACGGCTTTACGGGCATCGCCGTAAACCTTGTCGATACGCGCTTCGGCGTCGGCCTGGCTGAGGTTGGTGCGCTGGCTGATCAACTGGGCCAGGTAGGCGCGGTCTTCAGCGGCCAGTTGGCCGTCGTTGCTCAGGGTGCGAGTGAAGATGCGGGCGACTACGCCGTGGGCCGCGTCATCGCTGACGGCAACCGGGCGGTCATCGCGAAATAGGCTGTCGACGTAATAGTCGAAGTCGCCGCCGTTCACGCCTTTAGCCGCACTGCCCGCCGCTTGAGTGATTCCGCTGGCAGCACCCGCCGCCACGCTGGCACCGGCTTTGACGCCACCGCTGACAACACTGCTGACCGAACCGACCACCAGCACTGCGGTAACCAACGTGGCTACCGCCCAGGCCAGGAAGCCATGGGCTGTGTCGCGAAAGTACACCTCGTCGCCATGCATCCCGGCCCACTTCACACGTAACCGGCCGGCGATATAGCCACCCAAGCCGGACGCAACGATCTGGGTAAACGCCAGCCAGACAATGGTGGAAATGCCAAGCCCCTTGGCACTGATACCGCTATCGGCCCACGGCGACACCGCCGAAAAGCCCAGGCCGAAACCCAGCAGTACCAAAATCAGCGACAGCGCAGCTGCCGCCGCGGCCCCTGCAAAAATAGCCCCCCAGGAAACCCCGGAGAGCGTGCTCGACTCTTGCAGCGTGGATGAGGATGTGATCATTGTTGTTTTGCTCCCGGCAGGAAAAATAGTGTTACAAGTCTCAAAAGGGACAGTGCAGGCACCATGCCAGCCGGCAATAAAATTAAAATCCTTAAAATTCAACACGTTAACTCGATTGAACTTAACCGAACCATGCAAGTTGCAAGATAGGGCTTTCACCAGCGGGCGTTATGCAAGCCCTGCCCAACTTTATGAGCGCCAACAGTGGAAACAGGGTGAGCTTCAGAAACATGAAGTTTTATTTAGGAAGCGTTCAGCCATTTCTTGGCAAAATGCCCCCACTTCTAGTGTGAATCGCTCACCAGGTAATCCTATGACCCGCATTTTGACCATCGAGGATGACGCCGTAACGGCCCGCGAGATCGTCGCCGAGCTGAGTAGCCATGGACTGGACGTAGATTGGGTGGACAACGGCCGCGAAGGCCTGGTCCGCGCCGTGAGTGGTGATTACGATCTGATCACCCTCGACCGCATGCTGCCCGAACTCGATGGCCTGGCCATCGTCACCACCCTGCGCACCATTGGGGTGTCGACGCCGATCCTGATGATCAGCGCCCTCTCCGATGTCGACGAACGCGTACGCGGCCTGCGCGCCGGGGGTGATGACTACCTGACCAAGCCGTTCGCCTCCGATGAAATGGCCGCCCGCGTCGAAGTGCTGCTGCGCCGCAAAAGCACGGTCAAGGAGTTCGAAACCGCCCTGCGCGTGGCCGACCTGGAACTCAACCTGATCAGCCGCGAAGCCAGTCGCGCCGATCAGCCCCTGAGCCTGTTGCCCACCGAATACAAACTGCTGGAATTTTTGATGCGCAACACCGGGCAGATCCTGTCGCGGATGATGATCTTCGAGGAAGTCTGGGGCTATCACTTTGACCCAGGCACCAACCTGATCGACGTGCACATCGGCCGCCTGCGCAAGAAAATCGATCCACCGGGCCTCACGCCGCTGATCCGCACGGTACGAGGTTCCGGTTATGTCATTGCTGAACCCCTCTAAGGGCTGGCGTTCTTCCAGTAGCCGTCTGCTGGCGCTGTACAGTTCGCTGTTCGTGGCCTGGAGCTGCATCCTCATGGGGGTGCTGTATTACGAAGTCTCCGGTTACCTGAGCGACCTCTCGCGCCACTCGCTGATGCAGCGCCAGCACCTGTTCCAGCGTTTCGACGGTGAAGAACTGGTGGAAGCGCTGACCACCAGCATGACCTTCGACATGAAGGGCGTGGACGCCTACGGCCTGTTCGACGAACAATTTCGACCCTTGAGCGGGCCGATCCGCGCGATACCACCCGACTTGCCCCTGGACGGCAAGATCCACACCCTGACCAATTGCGTCGACTCCGACGATCCCAAACTGCCCAAGGACAGCTGCGACGCCGTCGCCACCCACACCGACGAAGGCCGCTGGCTGGTGCTGGTGCGCGCCAACGGTTCGCTGTTTGGTGTGACGCGGATCATCTGGCATGCATTGCTGTGGGCATTGTCCCTGACGATCATCCCCGGCGCTGCCGGCTGGCATTTGCTGCGCCGCCGTCCGTTACGGCGGATTCGCGGGATCCAGGCGAGCGCCGAAGCCATCGTCGCCGGCGACCTCACCCACCGTTTGCCATTGTCCAACCGCCGTGACGAACTGGACATGCTCGCGGCCATCGTCAACGCCATGCTCGACCGCATCGAGAAGCTGATGAACGAGGTCAAGGGTGTGTGCGACAACATTGCCCACGACCTGCGCACCCCGCTCACTCGCCTGCGCGCGCAGTTGTACCGCATCAAGCAGCAGGCCGAAGCCGAGTCGGCGCATGCGTTGCAACTGGACGACGCCATCGCTGAAACCGACACCCTGATGGCGCGCTTTCGCGGGCTATTGCGTATCTCGGAGCTTGAAGACCACCAGCGCCGCTCAGGCTTTCTGGTAATGGACCCACTGCCGCTGCTGCGCGAGTTACACGACTTCTACCTGCCCCTGGCCGAAGAAGGCGAACTGCATCTGGTGCTCGACACCCCGGAATCCTTACCGTGGATCACCGGCGACCGCGCACTGCTGTTCGAAGCCCTGGCCAACCTGCTGAGCAACTCAATCAAATTCTCCCCTGCGGGAGGCGAAGTGATTTTGCGCGCGGTCAACGATGGCGGCAGCACCCGCATCGAAGTGCACGACTCCGGGCCGGGCATACCGGCGGCGGAACGCAAAGCAGTGTTCCAACGGTTTTATCGCGTGGATGAGAGCGACCAACAAGGTGGGTTCGGGTTGGGCTTGTCGATTGTGGCGGCGATCATCAACTTGCACGGGTTCAAGTTGGAAGTAGGCAGCAGTGCAAGCGGGGGCGCGCGGTTGGTATTGGAGTGCCGCCAACAGCTTATGCCCGAATAGCCTTAACCGAGTGAATGTGCGTGTTGTGGTGCGCCATTCATTATTCTGCTGTACCCGTTATTTTGCTGTACCAGCTATCCCGTGGTGCCAGTTGTCTGCGGTGACAGCTATCTGTAGTAACAGCTATCTGTGGTGACAGTTGCTGTAGTACCAGTTGCCTGTAGTGACAGTTATCTGTGGTGACAGTTGTCTGTAGTGCCAGTTATCCGTGGTGAGCGGGCTTGCCCCGCGCTGGGTGGCGAAGCCGCCCCAAACCAGGCGACCCGTTGCTGCTTGACACTGCGCGGTGCGCTTATTGGGGGCCGCTTCGCAGCCCAGCGCGGGGCAAGCCCGCTCACTACAGAAGCGCGCTCATGAGGTCAGAAATTCGCCCGCAGCGCCTCAACCCCGCCCTTGTAAACCCCGGCAAATTGGAGTGCCAGTTGTCTGTGGTGACAGTTGTCTGTAGTGACAGTTATCTGTGGTGAGCGGGCTTGCCCCGCGCTGGGTGGCGAAGCCGCCCCAAACCAGGCGACCCGGACGCTGCCTGATACTGCGCGGTGCGTTTATTGGGGCCGCTTCGCAGCCCGGCGCGGGGCAAGCCCGCTCACTACAGAAGCGCGCTCATGAGGTCAGAAATTCGCCCGCAGTTCCTCAACCCCAACCTTGTAAACCCCGGTAAATTGGAATGCCCGTTGTCTGTGGTGAAAGTTATCTGTAGTGAAAGTTATCTGTAGTGACAGCTATCTGTGGTGAGCGGGCTTGCCCCGCGCTGGGTGGCGAAGCCGCCCCAAACCAGGCGACCCGGACGCTGCCTGATACTGCGCGGTGCGCTTATTGGGGCCGCTTCGCAGCCCGGCGCGGGGCAAGCCCGCTCACTACAGAAGCGCGCTCATGAGGTCAGAAATTCGCCCGCAGCGCCTCAACCCCGCCCTTGTAAACCCCGGCAAATAACTCTTCGACCGCAGCATCCGTGGTGCCCGCCGCCGGTGTGAATACGCCCGACCAGGTTACCTTCGCCGACGATTCGCTCAGCGCTTCAACCTGCAACGTCGCCAGGTACGCAGTCACAGGAAATGACGATTCCTCGATGGTGTAGCTGTAGGTGCGCGCCACGTTATCAAAGGTCTGCAAACGTTCTACGATCACACCACCGTCGCCAGTGGTCAGGTGACGCAAGCGGCCGCCTTCGCCTGGCTCGCTCTTGGCGATCAGCGGCAACCAGTCCGGCAGGCTGTTGAAGCCGCCAACCAATTGCCAGACCGTGTCGGCCGATACCGGGATTTCAATCACTGCAGATGCTGTTGCCACGGTAAATCTCCAAGTCGTAGGAAAACGTCGTCCAGACTGCCACGCCACGCGCCTCAATGCATCAACTCCCTCAAGCAGCGGCGAACACAACACCTTTAGGCGTTCTTGCTGAAATCTAATCCCTAAGCCGGCTTCCACCGTTACGGGTGAGGTGAAAGAACCATTCTCGATAACTTGTAAAACCGCGCCGTAATGCCTAGCTTATGCGCCCCCCGCCCTGCGCTTTAAGGCCCTGCCCCCATGGTTTTGCGTTTTCGTCCCGTCGTTAGTTCACGTTTCGCCCTCGGCCTGTTGCTCAGCGGCGGTATTGGCAACAGCCTCGCGGCAGAGATCGAACTGCCGGCCGTGAAGGTTCAGGGCCAGGATGAGTCCGGTTATCGCGCCGATACCGCCTCGGTCGGCGGCTTCACTGAAGCACCGCTGCTGGAAACCCCGGCCTCGATCAGCGTGTTCAACGCCGACCTGATCAAGGACCAGCAAGCGCGACTGCTCAGTGAGGTGCTGCGCAACGACGCCTCGGTAGGCGACAGCTATGCGCCCATCGGCTACTACGAAAACTTCGTGGTGCGCGGCTTCTCGCTGAATGCGGCAAGCAGTTACAAGATCAACGGGCGCACCATCACCGGCGAACAGAACGTGGCCCTGGAAAACAAGCAACAGGTCGAAGTGCTCAAGGGCCTGGCCGGCCTGCAAAGCGGGATTTCCGAGCCCAGCGGCGTGATCAACTACGTGACCAAGCGCCCTGAGGATGTGCGCTCGGTCACGGTGTCCACCGATGACCGCGGCAGCGGCTATATCGCCACCGACGTCGGCGGCTGGTTTGGCAGCGAGCAGCAATTCGGGCTGCGCGCCAACGTCGCCCATGAAGACCTCAATTCCTACGTGGAGCATGCCAATGGCCAGCGCGACTTCGTGTCCCTGGCCTTCGACTGGAACATCAGCCCCGACGCGGTGCTGCAACTGGACGCGGAATACCAGAACAAGCAACAACGCTCGGTACCGGGCTACCAGTTACTGGGCGGCACTGAGGTGCCCCACGACGCCTCGCCGAAAAAACTGCTGGGCCACCAGAGCGGCTCCAAGCAAGTCGGCATCGACTCGTTGAACCTCAACGGCAGGTTTGAATACCGCTTCAGCGACCAGTGGAAAGGCAGCGTCAGCGCCGCGCGCAGCAAGGTGGTGATCGATGATTACAGCTCGTTCGCCTGGGGTTGCTATGGCTCGACCAGTTGCACCTCAAGCGTGCGGAACACCTTCAGCCCCGAGGGAAACTACGACGTCTACGACTACCGCAGCCCCGACGACACCCGCCGCGACGACGAAGTGCAGGCGGCCATGACCGGGTTGTTCGACACCGCAGGCATCGGCCATGAGCTGACCTTTGGCACCAGCGCGTTCCGTCGGGTGATCGACAAGCGCAACCCGGTCAACGAGTACATCGGCACCAGCAACATCGACGAAGACACGCCGACGTTCACCCCCACCGACAAACCGCTGAATCCAAGCCACCGCAACCTCGACAGCCGCCAATACGGCGTGTTCGTCACCGACCGCATCCGTTTCAATGAGCAATGGCAAACCATCCTCGGTGGCCGCGAAGTGCGCCTGGATGAAAAAGCCTTCGACGCTGCCAGCGGCGACCAGACACGCCATACCCAGCAATACGTGTTCCTGCCCCAGGCTTCGCTGATCTACACACCCATTGAAAACCTCTCGCTGTACACCAGCTACAGCAAAGGCCTGTCCCTGGGCGGCACCGCGCCGTGGTTCGCCACCAACGCTGCTGAAACCCTGGCACCCACCACCTCACGCCAGATCGAAGCCGGGGTGAAATACGACTGGCGCCGCATCAGCTTCGCCGCTGCCGTGTTCCAGACCCGCCAGGCCTACCAGTACGCCAAGCCCGGTGCAGCCAGCGACTTCACCTATGTGCAGCAGGGCGAGCAGAAAAACACCGGATTAGAACTCTCGGCCAACGGCTGGGCCACTGAACGCCTGCAAATCTCCACCAGCGTGGCGGCGATTCGCGCACGGGTGACCGGCAGCGGCACGCCGCAATACGAAGCGCATCAGGCGATCAACGTGCCGAAGCTGCGCGCCAGTGTCTACGCCGACTATGCGTTGCCGTGGGTGAATGGCTTGGCGGTGCTCGGCGGCGTGCAATACAGCGCCAAGAAGTACGCCAACCGCAGCGGCAATGTGGAGGTGGGAGATTATGCGGTGGTCAACGTCGGCAGCCGCTACACCACCAAGGTCGACGGCTACGAGACGGTGTTCCGCCTGAGCGTCGACAACCTGTTCGACAAGCGCTACTGGCGCGACGCGGGTGAGTACATGGGCGATGACTATCTGTTCCAAGGCGCGCCACTGACGGCGCGCCTGAGTGCCTCAGTCAACTTCTGACGCTTACTTGGGCATCTTGCGAAAACCCACCGCCAGACGGTTCCAGCTGTTGATGGTCGCGATCGCCACGCTCAGGTCGATCTGCTCTTGGGCGCTGAATTCAGCGGCCAGCGCGTTGAAGTCTTCGTCCGGGGCGTGGGTCTGGCTGATCAGCGTCAGGCTTTCAGCCCAGGCCAGCGCCGCACGTTCACGGGGGGTGAAGAACGGCGTTTCACGCCAGGCTGACAGGGTGTACAGGCGACGCTCGGTTTCGCCGCCCTTGCGGGCATCGGCGGTGTGCATGTCCAGGCAGAAGGCGCAGCCGTTGATCTGCGACACACGCAGGCGGATCAATTCCAGCAACGGCAACTCGATGGAGAGTTTGCCGACTGCCGCTTCAAGGGCAAGCATGGCTTTCATGGCGTCCGGGGAAGCGGTGTAGAAGTCGGTACGGGATTGCATGGTGGAACTCCAGAACGGTGGGATTGGTGGCTAGGTTAGTCACCGTCGCGGCCGTCAGGAATATCCAATTCCGGGGAAGATCAGGTAGCCAATGCATCAGCCCGGCAACGGAATCACCCGCAACGGCCGCACCGACTTATAAGAAAAACTCGAATAGATCTCTTTGACGCACGGCAGCGTCTGCAACACCTCCCGCGCAAACTCGCCAAACGACTCCAAATCCTTGGCGACCACTTCGAGCAAAAAGTCATAGCGCCCCGATACGTTATGACAGGCCACGATTTCCGGAATCTCCAACAACCGCTGCTCAAACGCCCGGGCGATATCCTGGGTGTGGCTTTCCATCATGATGCTGACAAACGCCGTCACCCCATACCCCAGCGCCTTGGGCGAAAGAATCGCCTGGTAACCGCTGATCACCCCGCTCTCCTCCAGGTGACGGACCCGACGCCAGCACGGTGACGTGGTCAGGGACACGCGTTCGGCGAGTTCGGCCACGGTTAAACGGGCATTGCCTTGCAGGGCGTTCAATAACGCTTTGTCGGTGCGGTCCAAGGTGACGGGCATGATTTGCCTCTGTTCATTATTTTTAGGGTTTTTTCATCCCTTAACGCGGGATTTGTCGGCAAAGTTTGGAAAATTCAGCCTTGGTTATGAGCATAGCATTGTAGGAAATAAGGAGCGCCCGACATGAACAATAAACATAATGCATTCGGCTTTTCTACCCGCGCCATCCACCACGGCTACGACCCCAAGGACCACCACGGCGCGCTCGTGCCGCCGACCTACCTGTCGGCCACGTTTGCGTTTCCCACTGCCGAATACGGCGCCGCCTGTTTTGCCGGCGAAGCCGACGGCCACTTCTATACACGCATTTCCAACCCGACTCTGGCGCTGCTGGAATCGCGCATGGCCACCCTGGAAAACGGCGAGGCGGCAGTGGCGTTCAGCTCCGGCATGGGCGCAATTGCCGCGACGTTCTGGACCCTGCTGCGGCCAGGCGATGAGGTTATTGTCAGCCAGACCCTCTACGGCTGCACCTTCGCCCTGCTGCATCACGGTATCGGCGAGTTCGGCATCAAGGTGCGCCACGTGGACCTCACCGACCTGGCCGCCCTGCGAGCGGCGCTCAGCCCTGCCACTCGTATGATCTACTGTGAAACCCCGGCCAACCCCACCCTGCAATTGGTGGATATCGCGGCCGTTGCCGCCCTCGCCCATCAACAGCCAAATGTGACGGTGGTGATCGACAACACCTACTGCACGCCGTACCTGCAACGCCCGCTGGAACTGGGTGCCGATGTGGTGGTGCATTCGGCCACCAAGTACCTCAGCGGCCACGGCGACATCACCGCCGGCATCGCCGTCAGCAACCTGGCCACGGCCCAGCGCATTCGCCTGCAAGGCCTCAAGGACCTGACCGGCGCGGTGATGTCGCCCCAGGACGCGTCGCTGCTGATGCGCGGGCTCAAGACCCTGGCCCTGCGCATGGACCGCCACTGCAGCAACGCCCAGGCCGTGGCCGAAGCGTTGCAGGCGCACCCGGCGGTGGAGTGGGTCACGTATCCGGGGCTGCCCTCTTTCCCGCAATACGAACTGGCGGCGCGGCAAATGAGCCAGTCGGGCGGCATGATTGCTTTCGAGCTCAAGGGCGGGATCGATAGCGGTCGGCGCTTCATGAATGCCCTCAAGCTGTTCACCCGCGCGGTCAGCCTCGGCGACGCTGAATCCCTGGCCCAGCATCCGGCGAGCATGACTCATTCCACCTACACCCCGGAACAGCGCGCGCACCACGGCATCAGCGAAGGCCTGGTGCGTTTATCGGTCGGGCTTGAGGACGTTGCCGACCTGCTGGCGGATGTGCAGCAAGCACTGGCCACATGCACGCGCGCCTTGCCGCGCCGAACGCTGATGGCGGCGCATGCGGTGAGATGAGTTTGTTTTGCCCTGGCGGCGGTCGGACAGGCCCGGCCGCCGTTGGCCGCGCTTAATCTGGTTTTTTTCCCAATTGGATCCCCATCCCGCCGCCAGGCTGTACTAGCATACGTCCTGCACTCGACATTCATGGACGAACTGATGAACTCAAACCTGTTCCCACATATAGGCAAGGTCATCGCCAGCACCGGCAGTCGCCATTTCCCACGCATGCTGCATGACCTGATTCTCACCCAACTGGCAGTGGACGCCACCCATATCACCCAAATGCGCGTGAGCCCCGAAGGGCACACCCGCCGCAAGATCAGCCCGGTCTACACCGATTCGATGGCGGCCCTGGGCGAAGCACAGCCCGCCGCACAACTGCACCTCACACGCCGCAAAGACGACGTGCGCTACGTGCTGTCGGTGTACCGCTCGCACCAGTCCGAAAGCTTTTCGCCTCAGGAGCGCAGCATGCTGCAGGACTTCTCCACCCTGCTGCTGCCGATGGTGGAAAAACACATCGCCGCGATCCAGCCCTGCCGCCAGGACAGCGATCCGAGGGAGCCGCAAAACCAGGGCATCGACACCCTGCGCCGACGCATTGAAGAACGCCTGGTGCAATCGGGCCTGACCCTGTCCAACCGCGAGCTGGAAGTGTGTGTGGGCTTGCTGGCCGGGCGGACGGCGCCGGAGTTGGCGGAGCAACTGGCATTGAAGGTCAACACGATTGAAAGCTACCTCAAGCGGGCGGCGATCAAACTGGGGATCAGCGGACGGCATTCGTTGTTGCGCTGGATGTATTCCACGGACGACATCACCAGTTAAACCGGTGGGAGGGGGCTTGCCCCCGATAGCGGTGTGTCAGCCATAGATGCATCAACTGACAGTCCCTCATCGGGGGCAAGCCCCCTCCCACACTTGATCTTCACCGGCCAACAGAAATCAGTCCCTGGCCAATGCCTCAATCGGGTCCAGCCGCGCCGCGTTCCGCGCTGGCACAAAGCCGAACACAATGCCGATCAGCGTCGAACAGGCGAAGGCTGTGACGATTGAGCCGACCGAAAACACCATTTCCCATTCCTTCACAAACAGCGAAAACAGAAACCCCAGCGCGTAGGACAGCGAGATACCAATCAAGCCGCCGATCAGGCACACCATAACCGCTTCCACTAAAAACTGCTGACGAATGTCCGACTGCCGCGCGCCCACTGCCATGCGAATACCGATCTCACGAGTACGCTCGGTGACCGACACCAGCATGATATTCATCACGCCAATCCCCCCCACCAGCAATGAAATCACTGCGATCAACGACAACAGCAGCGCCAGGGAGCGGCTGGTTTTCTGCACCGTCTGCATGATGCTATCGAGGTTGTTGGTGAAAAAATCCTTGGTGCCGTGGCGTTGCAGCATGAGCTTGTTGACGTTGTCTTCCACCACCTTGCTCGGCTGACCGTCCTTGATGCGCACGGTGATGCTGTCCAAGTGGCGCTGGCCTAAAAGACGCCCCGCCGCTGTTTCGTAAGGCACCCACACGTTGAGCGCCTTGCTGGCGGCGAACATGTTTTTGTTGTCGGCCGTCACGCCAATCACTGTGCACGGCAGGTTGCCCACCAGGATCACCTGGCCCAACGGGTCCACGTTCGGCCCGAACAGACGGTGCCGGGTGTTGTGGTCGATCACCACCACCTGGGCCTGGCGCCGTGCATCGCTTTCGCTGAAGGCAATACCGGCTTCAAGCTTCAGCCCCTTGACCTTGAAGTAGCGGTCGCTGACGCCATTGACTTGGGCATCCAGATCAATATTGCCGTAGCGCAGCAACAGGCTGCGGCCCACCACCGGCGTGGCACTGTCCACGTAGTACAACTGGTTCAACGCGTCCACATCCGACGGCATCAGGGTTTCGATGGCCGAGGCGCGGCTGTCGCCGAAACTGGTGCCGGAAAAGATATCGATGGTGTTGCTGCCAATCGCCTGGATGTCCTTGAGCACATAGCGCTTGGCGCCTTCGCCGATGGCCGAGATCGACACCACCGAGGTGATGCCGATGACAATGCCGAGCATGGTCAGCAAGGTGCGCATGCGATGGGACACCAGCGCGACCCAGGCCATGTTGAACGCTTCCTTGAACAACCCAAGGCTCGCCACCAACCGCCGTGCGCCGCTGCGCCGGGGCTCTATCGGCGCCTCGGCAGGCGCGTCCAATCCACTGCGGGTGTTGGCCTTGTCACTGATGATCTCGCCGTCACAGACCTCGACAATACGCTGGGCATTCGCCGCCACCTTGGGATCGTGCGTGACGATAATCACCGTGTGCCCGGCCGCGTGCAGCTCGGCGAGGATACGCATCACCTCCTTGCCGCTGTGGGTGTCGAGGGCGCCGGTGGGTTCGTCGGCGAGGATCACTTCACCTCCATTCATCAAGGCTCGGGCGATACTCACCCGTTGCTGCTGCCCGCCCGACAACTGGCTGGGACGGTGGGTGGTGTGGCTGGCCAGCCCCAGGCGTTCGAGCAACTCCCGTGCGCGACTGTGGCGTTGAGTCTGTGGGGTGCCCGCGTAAATCGCCGGCATTTCCACGTTGTGCAAAGCACTGAGGTGCGCCAGCAAGTGGTAGCGCTGGAAGATGAACCCGAAATAATCGCGGCGCAGTTCCGCCAGTTGTTCATCACCCAACGAGCGGGTTTCGATGCCATTGATCTTGTAACTGCCGGCAGTGGCGTAATCCAGGCCGCCAAGGATATTCATTAAGGTGGATTTACCGGAACCGGACGCGCCGATAATCGCGATCATTTCCCCGGCCTGAATCGTCAGGTCGATACCCTTGAGCGCAATGAATTCACGCTCGCCGGCCATGAAACTGCGGGTGATGCCCTTGAGTTCCAACAGTGGCTGGCTCATCCGTCAGTTCCCCGCCACAGCAGGCGACGCATCACCGATCACCACTTTATCGCCCTCGACCAGGCCCTCCAGGATCTGCACCTTGACGTTGTTGTTGATGCCGGTTTTTACATCACGGGACACCGCCTTGCCCTTGGCATCCAGCACCCGCAGCGCGTAACTGCCGTCCTTATTGCGCGCCCCGAGCGCCGCCACCGGCACCATCAACGCGGCCTGGGCGGTGTCGAGGACGATACGCACCTGGGCGGTCATGGCGATGCGCAGGCGATGGTCGGGGTTGGGCACATCGAACAACGCGTTGTAGAACACCGCCGTGTTCTGCTTGGGCGTGCCGGCGGTCTGGGTTTCAAGGAAGTTCTGCGGCGCCGGCTCGGTGCCGCGCAGCTTGGCGTAGTAGCGTTTGTCGGCTTCACCGAGGATGGTGAAATACACCTGCTGGCCGGGGCTGATATGAATCACATCCGCCTCCGACACCTGGGCCTTGACCGTCATGGTGTCCAGGTCCGCCAACTTGAGCAGCACCGGCGCCAGTTGGCTGGCAATCACCGTCTGGCCTTCCTGGGTGACGATGCCCACCACATCGCCGTCGATGGGCGCATTGATACGGGTGTAATCCAGGTTGATCTTGGCGGTGTCGATCTGGATATGTGCGCTTTTGATCTGCGCATCCAGGGCCAACAGATTGGCCTGCTGCACCTGGAAGGTCGATTCGGCATCTTCAAAGTCCTGGCGCGATACCGACTCGTCATCCTGCAAACCTTTGTAGCGTTCATACACCGACTTGGCCTGCTTGAGCTGAGCCGCCGTGGCCCGGCGCTGGGCCTGGAGATTTTCCTCATCCACTTGGGCTTTGCGCAGGGTGTTTTGCAGGATCAACGGGTCGATTTCGGCGAGCCATTGGCCCTTTTTTACCTTGTCGCCCACTTTGACCTTGAGTGACTTTAACTGGCCGGAGACTTGGGCGCCGACGTCGACTTGCTTGATGCCTTCGAGTAGGCCGGTGGCCAGGACGGCGTTTTCGATGTCGCCGCGTTCGGCGGTGGCGGTGAGGTACAGCGGTCCGTCGGCCGGGGCCTGGAAGGTGTAGATGATTAGGCTGATGGCTACGGCCAGTACGGTGAATATGCCGATTTTGCGGAATTTAGAGTTTTGCATAGATGACCATAGAAAGTGGTTTGGCCCGGCCTATTGGGTTGGGCTTTTTTTGATTGGGTACATATCCGTTTCTGCAGGAGTGGATATGCACACCGAAAGATCGCTATCGGGGGCAAGCCCCCTCCCACATTTAAAGCGGTATACCCTCTTCACGAAACCACCTCCCCAATCACCGCCGTGTCCAACCACCACCGCGCCAGCCCGTGAACATTCGGTGCTTTGAGCAATGTGAAGTGATTCCCCACCCCATACCAAACCTCCAAAGAGCTGCCCTGCTTACGCCACCCCTCAATCATCCCCCCCTGCTCCCGCTGATTGCCCACCGCATCCAACGCCGGATCCTGCGCCAACACCAACCGCACCACCCCGCGATATCGCTGAGTCGGCCGATACTCCGTACGCAACGCCGCCGCATAAGTCCGGGCCGGTCCCGCCATCGCATCAACACTGGCACGGGCCGGCAACAACCCCACCCCAACCATTCCCCCATGCAGGCTCTGGCGCTGCGCCACTTCGTCGCCAACCGCGAAGGTTTCACGGTCAATCCCCAAGGGTTTCCCCGCCGCCAGCTGCATCGCCTCGATCAACCTCAACAACGCCGCCGTCGTCGTATAAGCCCGACCCGCACTACCCGGCGCTTCGCTGTCGATCACCGTCAACGACGCCACTTCCCGTCCAGCCGCCTGCAACCGCAGCGCCATCTCCAGTGCCACCCAGCCGCCAAACGAATGCCCGACCAGATGCACCGGCCCATGCGGGCACTCATGTTCCAGCGCGTGCAGATAACAGCGCGCTGCCGCTTCCACCTGGCTGTGGGGCACCGCCTCGCCATCCAACCCACGTGGCTGCAAGCCAAACAACGGCCAGTCCCGTCCAAGCGCTTCGCTCAGGCCCACAAACCCGGTGACGCTGTCCCCTGCCCCCGGCACGCAGAACACCGGCGCATACCCGGCCCGTCCGCTCTGGATCCGCAGCAACGGTTGATGCGCCGTTTCCCTCACCGGTGAACACCCTGCCAATGCTTCTGTCATCGCCGCACCCAGCGCACGGATATGCGGCGCCTGCATCATGCTCTGGTGATCACCCGGCACTTCAACCTGACGCAACTGCCCAGGCGCAAGGGCGTCATCCCAACCCAGCGACACACTGCGCCGCGACAACTCGGTCGGCCGCTCTATAGCGCTGAACAGGTGCACAGGCACCGGCAGCGGAAACAAGCTGTAGTGCGCCAGCGCATGCCCATGCCCGACTTCGCGCTCGATAAAGCTCAAGAGGTCCGCATCCGCAGCCGCCGCCATTTGCGCGTATAGCAAACCTTGATCGCGACAGCGTTGCAGCACACCTGCAAAGTCCAACTGTCCAATCTGCGCGTCCAACTGTTCAATCCTTGCCAGCTCATCCACACCACCCTGTGCGTTCCAATAGGCGCGGCACTGCAACAGCAAATGCCGCTTGAGCGCGTCTGGCCCGCTCCAACGCGCCTTGCCCTGGTCGGTCAGGCGCGGCACGTAGCTGTCGATCAAACCAAGGAACGCCACCGGTTCATCCAGCCCCAGTAGTTGCATCGCCACTTCATAGGCCAGCACACCGCCAAATGACCAGCCGGCGATGCGATACGGCCCATGGGGCTGCAAGCCGCGAATCAGGCCCACCATGCGCGCCGCCAAGCCTTCCAGGGTGTTGAGGTGCGCCTCGCCGAGCGCCACACCCGGTAGGCCATAGATCGGGTAATCACCCGGTAAATGCTGGCCCAGCGCCGGGAAATACACGTCCATGCCGCTGAACTCATGCACCAGGAACAACGGCGCTTGCGAGCCGCTGCTGCGCACCGTAATCACCGAGCTGTCGCGCACCGGCTCAGCGGTGCGCTGGCGCAGCATGGTCGCCACCGACGCCACGCTGGCGTGCTGGAACAACTCGGCCAGGCTCACTGCCAGCCCCGCTTCGTCCATCAGGTTGACCAGGCGAATCGCCAACAGCGAATGCCCGCCCAGTTCAAAGAAGCTGTCATGCCGGCCCACCTGCTCCAGCTTCAGCACCTCGCCCCATAATTGCGCCAAGGTCTGTTCCAGGGCGTCGGTCGGTGCTTCGAAATCACGACTGACCAGCGCGTCCAGAGCCGGCACCGGCAAGGCTTTGCGGTCGACCTTGCCATTGGCAGTCAACGGCAAGCGGTCCAGCGGCACATAGGCCGATGGCAGCATGTAGTCCGGCAGTTGCCCTTGAAGATGGGCACGTACGTTGTCGATGCCGACCGGTTCGGCCGCCCAGGTGAAATACGCCACCAAGCGCTTATCCCCCGGCGCGTCTTCACGGGCCAACACGACCGCGTCCTGAATACCCACGCAGGTCATCAGGCGCGCTTCGATCTCTCCCAGCTCAATACGGAAACCACGGATTTTCACCTGATCGTCATTGCGCCCGATGCATTCGAGCAGGCCCTGCGCCGTCCAGCGGCCGAGGTCGCCAGTGCGGTACATCAAGGCGCCTGGGTTGAACGGATCCTGCACAAACTTTTCAGCGGTCAGTTCAGGACGGTTCAAGTACCCCTTGGCCACGCCGTCACCACCGATGCAGATTTCACCGGCCACGCCCTGGGGCACTGGCTGCAAGTGCGCATCCAGCACATAAATCTGGGTGTTGGAGATCGGTCGCCCCACCGGCACGCTGTCGGCGTCGTCGGCAAGTGCGCGCACTTCATAGGTGGTGGCGTAGGTGGTGGTTTCCGTTGGGCCGTAGCAATGCACCAGGCGCAACGTCGGCGCCTGGGCCAACAGGCTGCGGAACGCCGCTGGATCGGCACGCTCGCCGCCGCACAGCAGGATGCGCAAACCCGCCAACGCGTCGGGAATCAGTTGCACGTACTGGTTGAACAGCGCCGTGGTGACGAACAACACCGTCGCGCCCTTTAACGCCATGCCGAATGCCACAGGGTCGAGCAAGGTGGCGTGATCGATCACCTGCACTTGCCCGCCATTAAGCAGTGGCCCCCATACATCCATGGTGCTGGCGTCGAACGCCGGGTTGGAGGCGAAGGCCACGCGGTCGCTGGCATTGAAATCGGCATAGCCGTTGTTGAGTACCAACCGCGTGATGCCCCGATGGGGCACCAGCACACCCTTGGGAACGCCGGTGGAGCCGGAGGTGTACATGATGTACGCCTCGCTGTCCGAAGACTGCGACAAATCCGGGTTATGGCTAGGTTGTGGATCGAGGGCCAGGGTGTCCACGTCCAGGCGTTGCGCCGCGTATTCGATCACCGAGTCGCTGTGGGTCAACAACCAGCGCGCACCGCTGTCCTGCACCATGAACGCCTGACGTTCGGCGGGCGCGTTGATGTCCAGCGGCACATAGGCGGCCGCGCACTTCAACACGGCAAGTTGGCCGACCAGCAGCGCGACAGAACGCGGCAGCAGGATCGCCACGTTGTCGCCAGGTTTTACGCCCAGTCCTAACAGGTAATGGGCCAGGCAATTGGCGCGGGTATTGAGCTCGCCGTAGCTCAGGCGCTGCTCGCCATGCACCACGGCCACTGCGTCCGGACGCGCCTGGGCCTGGGCTTCGAACAGACGCTGCACCGTGTGTTCACGGGGGAAGTCGCGGGTGCTGGCATTGAACGCTAGCCGCAGTTGGTGCTGTTCGGCGGCGGGCAGGATCGGCAAGCGGCTGATGGCGATATCGCTACCCTGTTCCAGCGCCTGCACCAGTTGCTCCAGGGCCACATTCAGGTACTCACACAGGCGCCGGGCGCCCTGCCCCGAGGCTTTCAACGTGAAGCCATCGCCCAGGTCATCCACGCTCATCGACAGGCCGTAGTTGCTGTGTTCCTCGGCCTTGAGCAGCTCAATACCTTGCCATGCCTCGGCGACTGCACCGGCCTGCGGCGCGCTGTGCCGATAGTTGAATAGCACACTGAACAGCGGCGTGGTCACCGGCACGCCGCTGCAACGCTGGGCCAATGCCAGCGGCGCGTGTTCATGGCTGAGCAGTTGGCTCAGCCGCGCATGGGTGGCGCGCGCGGCGTGGCGTACCGAGTGCTCGCCCAGGTCGACCCGCAACGGCAACGTATTGATAAAGACGCCCATGGCCCGTTCGGCGCCTTCACCGCCTTGCAAGCGGCCAAGCATCACGGTGCCGAACACCACCTGCTCACGGCCGGACACCTTGCCCAGCACCTGGGCCCAGCCCAAGTGCATCAGGCTGGCGGCGCTGACGCCGGACTGGCGCGCCTGAGTGCGCAGGCGCTGGCTTAATTCGGGAGCAATCGTCAGACGGGCCTGCTCATCAATGCCCAGCTTGGCCACTTCCGTGGGCTCGTCGATCTGACCGAGCATTTCGCGGAAAAACCCTTCGTGATCGTCTGCGCCCAAGCGCATCTGCGCCACGTAGTTGCGATACGGCACAGGCGTTCCCAGGCGGTGTTGAGTGCCCAACAAAAACGCTTGCATCTCGTGTTGCAGGATCTCCAGGGCGATGTGGTCCATGACCAAGTGATGGAACAGTAAGGTGGCGACCACACGCGGGGTTTCTTCGCTGCACACCAGGCGCATCAACGGCGCTTGGGACAGGTCGAGGCGTTGCGGCAGCGGCGCGGTTTCAACCCGCAGCGACGCCTTGCGCCAGACCACCTGCACCGGTTCTTCCAGGCCGTCCCAGTGGAACGACGAACGCAGGATGTCGTGGCGCTCGATCACCGCCTGCAACGCCAGGGCAAACGCATCCAGACGTTCGCGGCTGTCAAAGGCAAACTGCGCCTGCAACACATAGGCATCGCCTTCCTGCACGGCGCGATGGTGATAGAGCATACCGGCCTGCAACGGCGTCAGGGGGTAGATATCCTGCACATTCGCCGCACCGCCGGGGATGCAGGCGACGAGGCGGTCGATGGCGACTTGCTCCAGCGCGATCAGCGGCAACATGCCCGGCGTGATCGACGTGCAACCGTCAACGATGCCATTGACCGGCACCGCCACTTCACGACCAGTGCCCAACGCCGCCGCCAGTGCCGACAAGGTTGGCTGACCAAACAGCACTTTTACGTCCGCCGACAAGCCAAGGCCGCGCATGCGCCCCATCAGGCTCACCGCCAGCAACGAATGCCCGCCCAGTTCGAAGAAGTTATCGTGACGGCCCACACGTTCCACCTTGAGCAACTCGGCCCACAGGCTGGCCAGGGCGATTTCCGTGTCGCCCTGGGGCGCTTCGTATTCGCGCACCACCACCGAATCCTGGCCCGGCGCGGGCAGCGCCTTGCGGTCGAGTTTGCCGTTGGGACTCAGGGGCAATGCGTCGAGATGAACGAAGATCGCCGGCACCATGAATTCAGGCAGGTGATGCAGCAACTGACTGCGCAGCACGTCGATGTCGGTGAAGGCTCCGGTGTAGTACGCCACCAGACGGTCTTCGCGGGCGATCACGGCGGCCTCGTTGACTGCTGGGCACTCGGTCAGGCGCGCCTGGATCTCGCCCAGTTCGATACGCAGGCCACGGATTTTCACCTGGTCGTCGTTGCGGCCCAGGTACTCAATATTCCCATCGGGCAAGTAGCGGCCAACGTCGCCGGTGCGGTACATGCGGCCGCTGGTAAATGGATCTTGAAGAAAGCGTTCGGCGGTCAGTTCCGCACGGTTCAGGTACCCACGCGCCACTTGCACGCCGCCGATAAACAGCTCGCCGACCACGCCCAGCGGCACCGGCTGCAACTGCGCGTCCAGCAGGTACATGCGGGTGTTGGCAATGGGCTTACCGATGGGCGTGTTGTCCGGCGTCACCGGGCCCGCGCAGTTCCATGCCGTCACGTCGACGGCCGCTTCGGTCGGGCCATACAGGTTGTACAGGCCGATCCCCGGCAACTGCGCCTTGAACCGGCGCACCAGGCTGCCCGGCAAGGCTTCGCCGCTGCACATCACCCGCACCAGCCCGGCCGCCTGGCTGACGTCGCCATGGGCCAGGAACACGTCGAGCATCGACGGCACAAAGTGCAACGTGGTGATGTGTTCGGCCTCGATCACCTCGCACAGGTATGCCGGATCTTTATGCCCGCCAGGACGGGCCATCACCAGGCAGGCGCCGGTGAACAGCGGCCAGAAGAATTCCCAGACCGACACATCAAAGCTGAACGGGGTTTTCTGCAAGACCCGGTCCTGGGCGGTGAGCCCATACTCGTCCTGCATCCACAGCAGGCGATTGACCACGCCGCCATGGTCGTTGATCACGCCCTTGGGCTGGCCAGTGGAGCCGGAGGTGTAGATCACATAGGCGCTCAGGCCCTGCACCGCGGGGTTATCCATGGATTGCGCGTGCCAGCTCGGTTGGTCCAGATCGACCACCGGCACCGCGCCCACCAGCGCACGAGTAGCGCCCTGGATCAGTACAACAGCGGGTGCGCTGTCGCTGAGCATGTAGGCGATGCGCTCCAGCGGGTAAGCCGGGTCCAGCGGCACATAAGCGGCGCCGGCCTTGAGGATCGCGTACAGGCCGATGACCATCTCCAGGCCGCGCTCCACGCAGATCGCCACCCGCGAATCCGGCTGGACCCCCAGCGCCAGCAAGTGATGGGCGAGTTGGTTGGCCCGCGCGTTGAGCTCGGCGTACGTCAGTTGCTGTTCGCCAGCCTTGAGCGCAATCGCATGGGGCGTGCGGGCCACCTGGGCTTCAAACATGCCGTGCAAAGTCTGGTCGAGGTTGTAATCCACCTGGGTGGCGTTGAAATCGAACAGCACGTGCCGGCGTTCGCCCTCGTCCAGCAGCGGCGCATGCTCCAGCACCGCCTGGTCGTTATCGACCATGGCCTGCAACACGCGGGTGAAGTAGCCGACGTAACGCTGCATCGTCGCTTCATCGAACAGCGCCACGGCGTATTCCAGCGCGCCGATAATCGTGCCCTGCACTTCGCCGAGGTTCAGCGAGAGGTCGAACTTGGCAAAGTGGCTGTTCTCCAGGATGCCTTCCAGGGCCAGGTCGCCCAGGGCCAGGATCGGCGCGCTGCTGTCCTGCCAGGCCAACAGGGTTTGGAACAATGGGCTGTGGGCCAGGCTGCGTACCGGCCGGGTGATTTCGACCACTTGCTCGAAGGGCAGGTCTTGATGGGCCTGGGCCGCCAAGGTCAGCGCCTTGACCCGCGCCAGCAGCGCTTCGGTAGTGGGCGCGCCCGAGGTGTCGATGCGCACCGCCAGGGTGTTGACGAACAGGCCGATGAGGCCTTCGACTTCAGTGCGCGTACGGTTGGCGACCGGCGAGCCGATCACCACATCTGCCTGCCCCGAGAGCCGCGCGAGCAAGGACGCCCAGGCGGTCATTACCGTCATGTACAGCGTGCTGCCATGGCGTTGGCTCAAGGCCTTGAGCCCGGCGGTGAGGCGCTCGTCCAGACGGATCTCCACGCTGCTGCCGGCGTAGTCCTGCTGCGCCGGGCGCGGGCGGTCGGTGGGCAGGCTGAGCAACGCCGGCGCACCAGCCAGGGCCTGTTGCCAATAGCGGCTCTGTCGGTGAAGTACTTCGCCGCTGAGCCACAAGCGTTGCCACACGGCAAAGTCGCCGTATTGGATCGGCAGTGGCGGCAACGGGTCGGGCTGCCCATGGCTGAAGGCCTGGTACAGCGCCATCAGTTCGCGGGTGAGCACGCCCATGGACCAGCCATCGGAGACGATATGGTGCAGGGTCAGCAACAGCACATGGTGCTCGTCGGCCATCACCACCAGGCGCCCGCGCAGCAGCGGGCCACGTTCGAGGTCGAACGGCGCCGACGCTTCGCCGTGGATCAACGCATCCAGCGCCTGTTGCGGTTGCGGGTGGCGGCGCAAGTCCTGCACTTGCAGCGGCAGCACGTCGTCGGCCGCGACGATCAGCACCTGGGCGTCGTCACCTTGCTGGGCGAAGCGGCTGCGCAGGGTTTCGTGCCGCGCAACGATCCGCGCCAGCGCCCGTTGCAAAGCTTGCACATGCAGTTGCCCGCGCAGGCGCAAGCCGATGGGAATGTTGTAGGCCGTGTTGGCGCCTTCCATCAACGCCAGGAACCACAAGCGCTGCTGGGCGAACGACAGCGGCACCGGCTCATCGCGGTTGGCCGGCAGGATCGCCGGCAAGGTGCTGCGACCGGCCTGGGCCAGCACGTCGGCAACGGCGGCCAGTTCGGCATTGGCAAACAGGTCGCTGAGCAACAGCTCCACGCCCAGTCGTTGGCGCACTTGGGACACCATGCGCATGGCGAGCAGCGAGTGCCCGCCCAGTTCAAAGAAGTGGTCGTAACGGCCGACGCGTTCTACCTGCAAGACATCGGCCCAGATCTGCGCCAGGCTGCTTTCAATCTCGCCCTCGGGCGTCGCGTATTGGCGGGTAAACACCGCGGCCCTATCCGGCGCCGGCAGGGCCTTGCGGTCGAGTTTGCCGTTGGCGGTCAAGGGCAGCGCGTCAAGCTTCATGAAGGCGACCGGGACCATGTAGTCCGGCAGGTGCGCCACCAGATGGGCGCGGATATCGCCCACCGCCAATGAGTCAAGTTGCGGGTTTTCGGTGTAGTACGCCACCAGCCGCTCGTCACGCACCAGCACCACCACTTCCTGCAAGCTCGGCAGTTGGTTGAGTTGGGTTTCGATTTCCCCCAGTTCGATGCGCACACCACGGATTTTCACCTGATCGTCATTGCGGCCCAGGTAATCGAGGTTGCCGTCGGGCAACCAGCGCACCAGGTCACCGGTGCGGTACATGCGTCCGACGTTGAACGGGTCGTCCAGGAAGCGTTCGGCGGTCAGTTGCGGACGGTTCAGGTAGCCGCGCGCCACGCCCTTGCCGCCCACATACAACTCACCCGCCACGCCCAGCGGAACCGGCCGTTGTTGCTCGTCCAGCACGTACACCGTGGCATTGGCGATGGGCTTGCCGATATGCAACGCCTGCCCCGCCTCGACCTTTCCGGAGGTGGCGACCACCGTGGCTTCGGTAGGGCCGTAGTTGTTGATCAGCTCAAACCGCTGCGCCCGCCCGAACTGCCGCAGGCGGTCGCCGCCGACCAACAAGGTGCGCAGCGTCGGGTGCTCGATGTGCTGGCTGAAGGCGTACTCGGCCACCGGCGTCGGCAGGAAGCACACATCCAGCGGTTGCGCGCACCACCAGGCCAGCAACGCGTCGATGTCTTCGGGGCCGTCGTGGGCCGGTGGCAGGTGCAGGGTCGCGCCGACACACAGCGCCGGCCACACTTCCCAGGCCATGGCATCAAAGCCGAACCCGGCGACGCTGGCGGTGTGGCGCCCCGCGCAGAGGTCGAAGGCGCGGCAATGCCAATCCACCAGGTTGGTCACGGTGTGGTGTTCCACCATCACGCCTTTGGGCAGGCCGGTGGAGCCGGAGGTGTAGATCACATAGGCGAGGTTCGCGGGAGTCACGGCGACGCTGGGATTGCTCGCCGCGTGGTGGTGCCAGGTGTAGCGGTCCAGGTTGATCACCGGCACGTCCAGCTCGGGCAGGCGTTCGAGCAACGCGTGCTGGGTCAGCACCGCCACCGGGGCGCTGTCGCTGAGCAGGTAGGCGAGGCGCTCGGCCGGGTGGGACGGGTCCACCGGTACGTAGCAGGCGCCGGCTTTAAGGATCGCCAGCAACCCGGCCAGGGTGTCCAGGCCACGACGGGCGACGATGGCCACGCGGTCATCGGGTTTGACGCCCAGCGCCAGTAAGTGATGGGCCAGCAGGTTGGCTTGCCCATTGAGCTCAGCGTAGGTCAGCGAGCGTTCAAGCTGCACCGCCGCGATGGCATGTGGCGTGAGAACGGCCTGGGCTTCGATACGCCCATGCAAGGTGGTGCCTTGGGGGAACTCGGCCTGGGTGGCGTTGAACTGTTCCAACAGCAACCGCTGCTCGACGGCGGGCACCACCGGCACTTGATTGAGCGCGGTTTCCGGCGCCTGCTCCAGGGCCGTCACCAGGTTTTCCAGGGCAGTTTGCAGGTAGGCGCAGACCCGCTGCGGGTCCACCTGTGTGCTGGCCAGCAGGCTCAGGCCAAAGCCTTCGCCCAGGTCATCGACGCTCAGGGTCAGTGGATAGTTGGTGCGTTCTTCAGCACTGAGGGCGGCGATGCCTTGCCACGCCGAGACGGCTTCGGCGCTGGCGGCGGGCGCGCTGTGGCGATAGTTGAGCAGCGCGCTGAACAACGGCGTCGGCGCGATCACCCCACTGCAGCGCTGGGCCAGGGCCAGTGCCGCATGCTCGTGGCGCAGCAGTGTGGTGAGCCGACCATGGGTGGCCTTGACCCCGGCGCGCACGTCCTGGCCGTCCACGTCCACGCGAAACGGCAAGGTGTTGATGAAGATGCCCAAGGCGCGGTCCGTGTCATGACTGCCTTGCATACGGCCCATCAACACCGTGCCGAACACCACCTGTTGCTTGCCGGCCAATGCTCCCAACACCTGCGCCCAGCCCAGGTGAAACAGGCTTGCCGCGCTTACCCCCAACTGCCGCGCCTGGGTGCGCAAGCGCTGGCTCAATAGCGCCGCCAAGGGCAGGCTGAGCTCGCTGATGCCCCGCGCATCGCCCTGCACATCCTGCAAGCCAAACGGCAAGGTCGGCTCGCTGATATCGCCAAGCATCTGACGGAAGAAGCCTTCGTGTTCCTGCTCGCTGATGCCCAGCCGTGCCTGGGCTACATAGTTGCGAAACGGCACCGCCTGGCCCAACGCCGCGCCCTGCCCCAGCAGGCACGCCTGCATTTCATGGCACACCACTTCCAGGGCGCTATGGTCCAGGGCCATGTGGTGGAACAGCAAGGTGGCGACGATACGCCCATTGGCCGGGTCATCGGCACGCACCAAGCGCAGCAACGGCGCCTGGGTCACGTCGAGGCGATAGTGGCGCGCATCGAACAGGGCGTGCAGTTGGGCGGCGATCTCGCCATCCGCCGGGTCGAGTTGCAAGGCCTGCACCGGCAGGCGCGCCGTGCGCCACACCACTTGCGACGGCTGTTGCAGGCCATCCCAGACCACGCCGGTGCGCAGGATGTCATGGCGGTCCATCACCGCTTGCAGCGCCTGGGCGAACGCCTCGAAGCGCGCCAGACTGTCGAACGCGAACTGAGATTGCATGACGTACGGGTCGCCCTGCTCGGCGCTGACATGGTGGAACAGGATGCCTTCCTGCAACGGTGCCAGCGGGTAGATGTCCTGGATATTCGCCACGCCGCCGTCGACGGTGGCGACGATGCGGTCGATCTCGTCCTGGCTGAGGCTGGACAACGTCAGCATGTCCGGTGTGATGTGCTGGGCGCCGGCCGGGATGCCATTGGCCGGCACGTCGACTTCACCGGCCTTGGTGGCGGAATACTCGCCGGCCTTAATCAGCTCGATCAGCGCCGGTTTGTGCTCGCGCAAGGCGGCAAGGAGCGCCGGGTCACTCAACGCTTGCTTGTTGCCTTGCACCGACAACTGCTCGCCCTTGAGCGCCAGTTGGATGTCCTTGGTTTTCAGGGTTGCCAGCAGCTCTAAGAGGCTCACAGGACGATCTCCATTCGTTCGGTCATTGCGGCGTAGCCGGCCAGGGTCGGCTGTTCGAACAGCGCCCGGACGTCAGCTTCCATGCCTTCCTGGCGCAAGCGCCCGATCAAGCTCACGGCAAGCAGCGAGTGCCCGCCCAGTTCAAAGAAATTATCCTGGCGCCCGACCCGCTCCACGTTGAGCAACTCGGCCCACAGCTGCGCCAGCAGGATTTCGGTGTCGCCTTCCGGCGCTTCGTACTCACGCACGTTCAAGGCGTGCAGGCCGGGCGCTGGCAAAGCCTTGCGGTCGAGTTTGCCATTGGGGCTCAAGGGCAGCGCGTCGAGGTGCACGAACAGCGCGGGCACCATAAAGTCCGGCAGGTGTTGCAGCAGGTGAGCGCGCAGTGCCTCGATCTCGGTTGGCGTACCGGTGTAGTAGGCGACGAGGCGATCTTCACGGGCGACCACCGCCGCTTCGCTGACCTGTGGGTGCTCAAGCAGACGCGCCTGGATTTCCCCCAGTTCGATACGCAGGCCACGGATCTTGACCTGGTCGTCATTGCGGCCCAGGTATTCGATAGTGCCGTCGGGCAAGTAGCGGCCAAGGTCGCCGGTGCGGTACATCCGCCCCGCGTGGAACGGGTCGTCGAGGAAGCGCTCGGCAGTCAGCTCAGGGCGGTTCAGGTAACCCCGCGCCACTTGCACGCCGCCGATAAACAGCTCGCCGACCACACCCAGCGGCAACGGCTGCAACTGCGCATCCAGCACATACATGCGCGTATTGGCGATGGGCTTGCCGATGGGGGTGTTGTCCGGCACGTCAGGGCGTGCGCAGTTCCAGGCGGTCACGTCCACCGCCGCTTCAGTCGGGCCGTACAGGTTGTACAGGCCGATCCCCGGCAACTGCGCCTTGAAACGCCGCACCAGGCTGCCCGGCAGCGCTTCGCCGCTGCACATCACCCGTACCAGCCCAGCCGCCTGGCTCACATCGCCATGGGCCAGGAACACATCAAGCATCGACGGCACAAAGTGCAGCGTGGTGATGTGCTCCGCCTGGATCACCTCACACAGGTACGCCGGGTCTTTATGCCCGCCGGGGCGCGCCATCACCAAGCGTGCGCCGGTGAACAGCGGCCAGAAGAATTCCCATACCGACACGTCGAAACTGAACGGGGTTTTCTGCAACACCGCGTCATCGGCCTTGAGGCCATAAGCGTCCTGCATCCACAGCAGCCGGTTGACCACCCCGGCGTGTTCGTTGATCACGCCTTTGGGCTGGCCAGTGGAGCCTGAGGTGTAGATCACGTAGGCCTGATGCCGGGCGGTCAGGCCCGGTACATCGGGGTTGCTCAGCGGCTGATGCTGCCAGGTGTCCAGGTCCAGATTGAGCAGCGGCACGTCGCCCAGCAAGCCTACGGTGGCGTTCTGGGCCAGCACCACGACCGGCGCGCTGTCGTGCAGCATGTAGGCGATACGCTCCAGCGGGTACGCCGGGTCCAGCGGCACATAACCGCCACCGGCCTTGAGGATGGCGAACAGGCCGACGACCATGTCCAGGCCGCGCTCCAGGCAAATCCCCACCCGGGCATCCGGCTGTACACCCAGCGCGCGCAGATGATGGGCCAGGCGGTTGGCACGCTCGTTGAGTTGTTGGTAGGTAAGCTGCTGCTCGCCCGCCTTCACCGCGATGGCGTGCGGCGTGCGCTGAACTTGGGCTTCGAACATCCCGTGCAGGGTCTGGTCGAGGTTGTAGTTCACCTCCGTGGCGTTGAACGTCACCAGCAGTGTGTGTCGCTCCTCGGAACTCAAGATCGGCAGGCGATTGAGCGCCTGGTTCGGTGCCTGCTCCAGGGCCTCAACCAGCCCGGACAGGGCCACTTGCAGGTACCCGCAGACACGTTGCGCATCGACCTGGGCCAACGCAGTCACGTCGTAGCCATCACCCAGGTCATCCACGTTCAAGGTCAGCGGGTAGTTGGTGCGCCCGTCGTTGACCAGGGTCTGCATACCCTCCCAGGCGTGTTGCGCCTCCTGGGAACGGGTGGCGCCGCCGCGATGGCGATAGTTGAGCATTGAGCTGAACAACGGCGCAGGTGCAGCCACGCCGCTGCAACGCTGGGCCAGGGCCAGGGAAGCGTGCTCATGACCGAGCAAAGCGGTGAGCCGCGCATGCGTGGCGCGTACGGCGGAGCGTGCGCCCTGACCGTCGATATCCAGGCGCAGCGGCAACGTATTGATGAACACGCCCAGCGCACGGTCGGCCCCTTCACCGCCTTGCAGACGCCCCACCAACACAGTGCCGAACACCACACTCTGGCGCCCGGACGTGGCCGCCAGCACTTGGCCCCAAGCCAGGTGGAACAGGCTCGCGGTGCTCACCCCCAGCAAACGGGCCTGGGCACGCAGGCGGCGGTTGAGGTCGCTGTCCAGGTGCAGGCGGTGCTCTTCGATGGCGTTACCGTCGCCGCGCACGTTTTGCAGGCCGAATGGCAGGGTTGGCTCGTCGACATCGCCGAGCAGGGTGCGGAAGAACGTTTCATGCTCCTGCTCACTCACACCCAAGCGCGCCTGGGCCACGTAGTTGCGGTACGGCATCGGTGCAGCGGTCGGCGCCGGATGGCCCAGCAGATAACCCTGCATTTCCCGCAGCACCACGTCAAAGGCGGTGTGGTCGAGGGCGATATGGTGATAGAGCAGCACCACAACCACACGCTGGTTGGCCGGATCGTCGGCGTAGGCCAGGCGAATCAACGGCGCTTGGCTGATGTCCAGGCGGTAGCGGCGTGCATCAAAACGTTGATGCAGGCCGGCCAGTACATCGCCTTCAAGCTGCAGCTGTTCAAGGGGCAACCGGGCCTTGCGCCACACCACTTGCAGCGGTTGCACCAGCCCTTCCCACACCACGCCGGTACGCAGGATGTCGTGGCGGTCGATCACCTGTTGCAGCGCCTGGGCAAATGCGTGCAGGCGCTCGACACTGTCGAACGCCAGGTGCGATTGCAGCAGATACGGGTCGCCCTGCTCGGCGGTGAGGTAGTGGTAGAGAATGCCTTCCTGCAACGGCGCCAACGGGTAGATGTCCTGCACATTGGCAGCGCCACCGGGCACCTGGGCCACCACTTGATCAAGGGTGGATTGGTCGAGTTCCACCAGCGACAACAGGTCCGGGGTCAGGCGCTGGCAGTCGACCGGGATGCGGTTGGCGGGCACCTGCACTTCGCGCCCACTGCCCACCGCTGCCGCCAGCGCGGCCAGGGTCGGCTGGCTGAATAACACGCGCACATCGGCGCTGAGGCCGACCTGGCGCATGCGTTCGATCAGGCTGACCGCCAGCAACGAATGGCCGCCCAGCTCAAAGAAATGATCGTGGCGACCCACCTGCTCAACCTGCAACACCTCAGCCCAGATCGCGGCCAGGGTGGTTTCCACTTCACCCTGAGGCGCTTCGTAGTCACGGGTCAGCAACGCGGCCTGATCCGGTGCCGGCAAGGCACCGCGGTCGAGTTTGCCGTTAGCGGTCAGGGGCAGCGCGTCGAGTTTGACGTAGGCCACCGGCACCAAAGCCTCCGGTAACTGCGCCTGCAGTTGCTCGCGCAGGCTTTCAATCAGCAGCGGCTGTTGCTCGGTGAACCAGGCGATCAAGCGGCCTTCGCGCACCAGCACCACCGCGTCGCCGACGCCTTGCAGTGCCGCCAGGCGGCTTTCGATTTCGCCCAGTTCAACGCGCACGCCACGGATTTTTACCTGGTCATCGTTGCGTCCCAGGTACTCGATATTGCCATCGGGCAACCAGCGCACCAGGTCGCCGGTGCGGTACATGCGCCCGTCATTGAACGGGTCTTGCAGAAAGCGTTCAGCGCTCAAGTCCGGGCGATTGAGGTAACCCCGCGCCACGCCGCTGCCGCCCACATAGAGTTCACCGGCCACCCCCACCGGCACCGGACGCAACTGCGCGTCCAGCACGTAGACGCTGGCATTGGCGATAGGTCGGCCGATATGCAGCGCCTGCCCGGCACGTACGCGGCCCGAGGTGGCGACTACGGTGGCTTCGGTGGGGCCGTAGTTGTTGATCACCGCAAAGCGTCGCTCCTGGCTGAACTGGCGCAGGCGGTCGCCGCCGATCAGCAGGATGCGCAAGGTGGGGTGCTGCAAGTCCTGGCTGAACGCGTATTCGGCCACCGGCGTGGGCAGAAAGCTCACGTCCAAGGGCTGCGCCAGCCACCAGGCGAGCAGTTCGTCGATGTTTTCGTTGCCCACATCCTCCGGTGGCAGGTGCAGGGTGGCGCCCACGCACAGCGCTGGCCATACCTCCCAGGCCATCGCATCAAAGCCAAAGCCGGCCACGCTGCTGGTGTGGCTGACGGCGTGCAGGCCAAAGGCTTCACAGTGCCAATGCACCAGGTTTTCCACGGTGCGGTGTTCCACCATCACGCCCTTGGGCTGGCCGGTGGAGCCCGAGGTGTAGATCACATAGGCCAGGTGGGCCGGTGTCAGGGCGGCGAGTTGCGGATTGCTGACGGGGTGGTGCCAGGTTGCGTGCACGTCGATGCTGGTGACCGCGCCCAGCAAGTCACGGGTGCTCGCTTCGGCCAGCACCGCTACCGGTGCGCTGTCCTGCAATAAGTAAGCAATGCGCTCGGCGGGATACGCCGGGTCAATCGGCACATAACCGGCGCCGGCCTTGAGAATCCCCAGCAACCCCACCAGCATCTGCGGCCCTCGACGGCAGCACAGGGCGACGCGGTCGTCCGGCTGCACACCCTGTGCGATCAGGTGATGGGCCAACTGGTTGGCACGGTGGTTGAGCTGCTGATACGTCAGCGACTCGCCGTCCTGTACCACGGCTATGGCGTGAGGTTGACGGTCGGCCTGGATTTCAAAGGCACCCTGCACGGTGTGGCCGCTCGGGAAATCCTCAGCCGTGGCGTTGAACTCGCGCAGCAGGGTTTCGCGTTCGCTGGCGGGAAGAATAGGCAACTGATTGAGCGGGGTTTGCGCGGTGTTTTCCAGGCTATCGACCAAGTGTTCAACGGCATTGGCCATGTACTCGCACAGGCGCTGGGCGCCGATGCGGGGCAAGGCCAGCACGGTCAGGCCGAAGCCTTCGCCCAGATCGTCGACGCTCAGGGTCAGCGGGTAGTTGCTGCGCTCTTCACCGCCCAGCAACTGCACGCCTTCCCAAATACCTTGGCCGTCGCGGGCCATGGCGCCGGGATGGCTGTGACGGTAGTTGAGCAACGCGCTGAACAGCGGCGTAGAGGCCGCCACCCCACTGCAACGCTGAGCCAAGGCAAGGGAAGCGTGTTCGTGGCCGAGCAACGCGCTCAACCGTGCATGGGTGGCCTTGACGGCAGCGACCGCGCTGACTGCGGTGTCCACCCGCAGCGGCAAGGTGTTGATGAACATCCCCAAGGCCCGATCCGCACCGTCGCCGGCCTGCATACGGCCCATCAATACGGTGCCGAACACCACGTCGTCACGCCCACAGACCAGTCCCAGCACCTGGGCCCAAGCCAAGTGCATCAGGCTTGCCGCGCTCACGCCCAGGCGCCGCGCCTGTTCACGTACGCGTTGGGCCAGCGCCATGGTCAGGGCCTGTTCGGCCTCTTCGATATCACGGCCGTCGCCCTGCACGTCCTGCACGCCGAAGGGCAAGGTGGGCTCATTGATGTCGGCAAGCATTTCGCGGAAAAACCGCTCATGCTCGTCGACGCTCACACCCAGGCGCGCCTGGGCCACGTAGTTGCGAAATGGCGCGGCCGCCTGCAAGTCCTGGCCGTGGTTGAAGAGGAACGCACCCATCTCCTGACCGACCACGTCCATGGCGGTGTGGTCCAGCGCCAAGTGGTGGAACAGCAGGATAGCTGCCACATGCCCGTTCACTGGATCCTGGGCGTAAACCATGCGCAACAGCGGCGCCTGGGTGATATCCAGGCGGTAATGCCGCGCATCGAAACGGGCGTGCAGCTGTTCGAGGATGTCGCCCTCGGCGGGATCAAGGTTCACCTCCTGCACCACCAGCTGCGCCTCACGCCAGACCACCTGCACCGGGCTGTCCAGGCCTTCCCAGACCACGCCGGTACGCAGGATGTCGTGACGGACGGCGACCTGTTGCAGCGCGCCCATAAAACCGTGCAACCGCTCAAGGCTGTCGAAGGCCATGCGCGATTGCAGCAGGTACGGGTCGCCCTGCTCGGCGCTGATGTGGTGGTACAGGATGCCTTCCTGCAAGGGCGCCAGCGGGTAGATGTCCTGCACGTTTGCCACGCCGCCGGGGACGTTGGCGATGATGCGGTCGATGGCGCTTTGGTCGAGTTGCACCAGGGTCAGCATCGATGGCGTGATGTGGGCGCAGCCCGAGGGAATGCCATTGGCCGGCACCACAACCTCCCGACCACTGCCCACCGCCGCCGCCAGCGCCGCCAGGCTCGGCTGGTTGAACAGCACCCGCACATCCGCGCTCAGGCCCGCCTGACGCATGCGTTCGATCAGGCTGACCGCCAGCAGCGAGTGCCCGCCCAGCTCAAAGAAATGGTCATGCCGGCCCACACGGTCGAGCTTGAGCAGGTCCTGCCAGATCTGCGCCAGCAGGCTTTCCACCTCGCCTTCCGGCGCTTCATAACCACGGCTGAGCAGCGCGCCTGCATCCGGCACCGGCAGGCCTTTGCGGTCCAGCTTGCCGTTGGCGGTAAGCGGCATCAGCGCCAGCCAGACATAGGCCGACGGCACCATGTAGTCCGGCAACTGGCCTTGCAGATGGGCGCGCAGCGCTTCGATTGGCAGCGGCGCGGCGGCGGTGTAGTACGCCACCAGACGCTTGTCGCCGGGTTCGTCTTCGCGCACCAGCACCACTGCGTCGTTCACGCCAGCGAAGGCTCCCAGGCAGGCTTCGATTTCACCCGGCTCGATGCGGAACCCGCGAATCTTCACTTGCAGGTCATTGCGTCCCTGGTACAGCAAGGTGCCGTCGGCCTGCCAGCACGCCAAATCGCCCGTGCGGTACAGCACGCCCTCGCCAAACGGGTTCGGGATAAATTTTTCGGCGGTCAGTTGCGGCTGGTTCAAGTACCCCTTGGCCACGCCCGCGCCACCGATATACAGCTCGCCGACCGCGCCCAATGGCAACAGTTGCTGGCGCACATCCAGCACATAGGCCTGGGCATTCGCCATCGGCCGGCCAATCGGAATACTGCCCTCGCCCAGGTGGGTGATTTCATGGGTGGTGGAGAACGTAGTGGCCTCCGTCGGCCCATAGCCATTGAGCAAGTGCCGGGGCTTGCCGTGCTTGAGCACGCGGCCGATCACGTGCGGGTCGAGCACATCGCCGCCGACGATCAGATAACGCAACTGCGGGAACACCGGCAGCAGCGCATCGGCGTACTGGTGGAACAACCCGGCGGTCATCCACAACACGCTGACGGATTGCTCCTGCAACAGCGCGGCAAACGCGGCCTGGGACAACAGCACTGCCTGTTCGACCACCACCACGCAGCCGCCATTGAGCAACGGCGCCCACACGTCGAGGGTGCTGGCGTCGAACGCCGGGTTGGAAGCGAAGGCCACGCGGTCCTGAGGGTTGAACTCGGCGTAGCCGTTATTGAGCACCAGGCGCGAGATCGCGCGGTGTGGTACCTGCACGCCCTTGGGCGCACCCGTGGAACCGGAGGTGTAGAGGATGTACGCCACGCTGTGGGAGGAAAGTACCAAGTCGAGGTTGCGCGGGGACAGCGCGTCCAGATTCAGCTCGGCAAGGGAGTTGAGCACCCGCTGCGCGCCACTGTCCTGCACGATAAACGCCTGGCGTTCCAGCGGCGCATTCACGTCCAGGGGCACGTACACGGCGCCACACTTGAGGATCGCCAGTTGGCAGATCAGCAGATCGAGGGAGCGCGGCAACGCAATCGCCACGCTTTCCCCCGGTTGCACGCCCTGGTTGATCAGGTGATGGGCCAGACGGTTGGCGCGGCGATTGAGATCGCGATAGCTCAAGGATAACTGGCCTTGCACCGCCGCCACGGCTTCGGGACGCGCCAGGGCCTGGGCTTCGAACAGTTGGTGCACGGTCAGTTGCGATGGGTAATCGCGGGCAGTGGCGTTGAATTCCACCAGCAGTTGGTTGCGCTCGGCAGGCGGCACAATCGATACGCCTTGCACTGGCGTGGTCGGCGCTTGTTGCAACGCGGTCACCAGATGGCGCAAGGCCGTGAGCATGTAGTCGCCGACACGCTGCACGTCCAGCGTGGCTACGCCTTGCACGGTCAGCGCGAAGCCTGTGCCCAGGTCATCGACGTTGAGCACCAGCGGGTAGTTGCTGCGCTCCTCGGAGCTCAGGATCTGGATGCCGGACGCCGCAAACGGGCTGTCTCCCGGCGCTTCATCCGGCGCGCTGTGGCGGTAGTTGAGCAGCGTGCTGAACAACGGCAATGAGCCCGGCACCCCGCTGCAACGCTGGGCCAGGGACAGCGACGCGTGCTCATGCCCGAGCAACTGCGCCAGGCGCGCGTGGGTGGCGCGCACGGCGGCTTGTACGCCGACTGCGCCGACGCTGACCCGCAGCGGCAAGGTGTTGATAAACATCCCCAGGGCGCGGTCGGCACCCTCGCCGCCCTGCATACGGCCCAACAGCACGGTGCCGAACACCACGTCCTGCTGACCGGAGACTTGCCCCAGCACATGCGCCCAGGCCAGGTGCACCAGGCTCGCGGTGCTCACGCCCAATTGCCGCGCCTGTTCGCGCAGGCCCAGGCTCAGGGCCGGTTCCAACGGCAGGTGCGCCTCGACAATGCCGCTGCCGTCGCCGTGCACATCCTGCAAACCGAAGGCCAGGGTCGGCTCGTCGATATCACCCAGCATCTCGCTGAAGAACGCTTCATGCTGGGCCTGGCTCACCCCCAGCCGCGCCTGGGCCACGTAGGTGCGGTACTGCACCGCGTCAGGCAGTTGCGCGCTGCGCCCGGACAGGCTGGCGCTCATCTCCTGCACCAGCACGTGCAGGGCGGTGTGGTCGAGCAGGATATGGTGCAGCAGCAGGATGCCGACGAAGCCGTCCGGCGCTTCGGCGTAGGCCAGGCGCATCAACGAGGCGCGGGACAGATCGAGGCGGTAGTGGCGTGGGTCGAAACGCTGTTGCAGGTGGGCCAGGGCATCCACGCCTGGGGTTTCGATCCGCTCAACGGCCAACGGCGCCTGGCGGCAGACCACTTGCACCGGTTCGTCCAGGCCTTCCCAGAGGATCGCGGTGCGCAGGATGTCATTGCGTTCGATCACGCTGTGCAGCGCCTGGATAAACGCGTCCAACGCCGCTTGATCGTTGAAGCCCAACTGCACCTGCAACACGTAGGGATCTCCGTCGGTGGTTGCCAGGTGGTGATACAGGATGCCGGCCTGCAACGGCGCGAGCCCGTAGATGTCCTGCACATTGCCGATGCCGCCGGGCACCTGTTGCAGGATGTGGTCGATGGCGGCCTGTTCGAGTTCGATCAGCGGCAGCATGTCCGGGGTGATGACGGGGCTGTCTGCGTGGATCTGGTTGACCGGCACCCGCACTTCCCGTTGCCCGCCCACCGCCGCGGCGAGTGCGGCCAGAGTGGGTTGGCCGAACAACACGCGCACATCGGCGCTGAGGTCGACCTGGCGCATACGCTCAATTAGCTTGACTGCCAGCAGGGAATGACCGCCCAGTTCGAAGAAGTTGTCGTCGCGCCCAATGCGTTCAAGTTTGAGCAGGTCTTGCCAGAGGGTCGCGATGGCTACTTCAACGGTGCCGCGTGGAGCCTCGTAATCACGTCGGGCCAACGCGTCGGCATCCGGCGCGGGCAAGGCCTTGCGGTCGAGCTTGCCGTTGGGGGTCAGCGGGAAGGTGTCCAGCAACACGAAGGCGCTGGGCACCATATGGTCAGCCAGGCTCAGCCGCAAATGATCACGCAGCATCGCGACGTTGATGTCGCCTTCGGCGATCACATAGGCCACCAGGCGCTGGTCTCCGGGCGTGTCTTCACGGGCGATGACTACGGCGTCGCGCACACCTTGAGCGGTGGCGAGGCGCGCCTGGATTTCGCCCAACTCGATACGGAAACCACGGATTTTTACCTGGTCGTCGTTACGTCCCAGGTATTCCACGCTGCCATCGGCCAACAGGCGGCCGAGGTCGCCGGTTTTGTAGAGGCGCTGGCCGGTGGTTGGGTTCGTCAGGAAGCGCTCGGCGGTTAATTCGGCGCGGTTCAGATACCCCCGCGCCACACCGGCACCACCGACGTACAACTCGCCGACCACGCCCAATGGCAGCGGCTCGCGCTGTGCGTCCAGCACATACAGTTGCAGGTCGGGAATGCGCACGCCAATCGGACTCACGCCCACCAACTGCGCATCCGCCGCGTGCAGCGCTCGATAAGTCACGTGCACCGTGGTTTCGGTGATGCCGTACATGTTCACCAGTTGGGTGCCGGCATTGATCGCCCGGGCGTACCACGGCTTGAGCATGCCCGGCTCCAGGGCTTCGCCGCCGAAAATCACTTGGCGCAGCGAGTGGGCCTGGGGGCTGTTGCCCTGGGCCGCAATCAACTGACGGAAGGCGCTTGGCGTTTGGTTGAGGATGCTCACGCCCGCTTCGCACAACAGCGTGTAGCACTCGTCCGGCGAGCGGCTGACCAATTGCGGCACGATCAGCAACTGGCCGCCGTGCATCAACGCGCCCCAGATTTCCCACACGGAGAAGTCGAACGCAAAGGAATGAAACAGTGCCCACACATCGGTGTGGTCGAAGCCGAACCACTGCTCAGTGGCGCTGAACAGTCGCGCCACCTGGCGGTGTTCGATCATCACGCCCTTGGGCTGGCCGGTGGAGCCGGAGGTGTAGATCACATAGGCCAGGTGCTGCGGGCTGACCGCAACGTGCGGGTTGATCAGGGATTCACCGCGCAGGCCATTGAGGTCGATCTGCGCCAGTTCGCCCACCAAGTGACGGGTGTTGGCCTGCACCAGCACCGCCAGCGGTTGGCTGTCGTGCAGGGTGTAGGCGATGCGTTCCAGCGGATACGCCGGGTCGATCGGCACATACCCCGCGCCGGCCTTGAGGATGCCCAGCAGCCCGATGACCATTTCCGGGCCGCGCTCCACGCAGATCGCCACGCGGTCATCGGGGCGCACGCCCTGGGCCAGCAGGCGATGGGCAATCTGGTTAGCGCGTTCGTTGAGTTGACGATAGGTGAGGCGTTGCTGCTCGAAACGCAGTGCGATGGCGTCGGGATGGGCCGCGGCGTGGGCTTCGACGTGCTGGTGGATCAGGGCGGTGTCGGCGTAAGCGCGGGGGGTGTGATTGAGATGGTGCAGCAGGTGATGACGCTCGGTCTCAGGCAGGATGTTCAGGCCGCTCAGCGGCATCTCCGGTCGCTGTTCAAGGGCGTCGGCCAGGCTGTGGAGCGCTGTGTGCAGGTAGCTCGCCACACGGGTTGCGCCAATGGAGGCGTCCACCATCACCGTCAGCGCAAAGCCTTCGCCCAGGTCATCCACATTCACCGTCAGCGGATAGTTAGTGCGCTCCTCGGCACCCAGCACCTGGATGCCCTCGGCCACCTCGATCACCTCGGCCATATCCGTCGCGGCACTGTGGCGATAGTTGAGCATCGCACTGAACAGCGGCGTCGGCGCGGCGACCCCGCTGCAACGCTGGGCCAGCGCGAGGGATGCATGCTCGTGATTGAGCAATGTGGTGAGCCTCTCATGGGTGGCCTTGACCCCGGCGCGCACGCTCTGCTCGCCCACATCCACCCGCAACGGCAAGGTATTGATAAACATCCCCAACGCCCGCTCACCGCCCTCGCCCGCCCCCATGCGGCCGAGCATCACGGTACCGAACACCACGGCTTCACGGCCCGAGACCACGCCCAATACCCGGGCCAGCGCCACGTGCATCATGCTTGCCACGCTGACGCCCAAGGGCCGCGCGAGGCTGCGCAGGCGGCGGCTCAGATCAGCGTCGACAGGCATGCGCGCCTCGTCGATCCCCTGGCCATCGCCCTGCACATCCTGCAAGCCAAACGGCAGGGTCGGCTCATCAATGTCCCCCAGCATCTCGCGGAAAAACCCTTCATGGGCCTGCTCGCTGACGCCATGGCGCACCTGGGCGATATAGCTGCGAAACGCCACCGGCTCAGCGGCCTGGGCTTGCTGGCCGGCCAGGTACAACTGGATCTCGTGGCGCACCACATCCAGCGCGGTGTGGTCGAGAATGGTGTGGTGGAACAGCAACATCGCGGCTACCCGCTGATTGCCTGGGTCGTCGGCAAACACCAGGCGCAGCAGCGGCGCCTGACCCAAGTCCATCCGGTAAGTCCGGGCGTCGTAGCGGGCGATCAGTTGAGCCAGGGCATCGCCACCGCTGAAATGCGCTTCCTCACACGCCAGCGTCGCCTTGCGCCACACCACTTGCAGCGGCTCGTCCAAGCGCTCCCAGACCATGGACGTGCGCAAAATATCGTGACGGTCGATCACCCATTGCAGCGCCTCGGCAAAAGCGTGCAGGCGCGCGCGGCTGTCGAACACAAACTGCGCATGCAGCACGTAAGGATCACCTTGCCCGGCCGAGAGGTGGTGATACAGCATGCCCTCCTGCAACGGTGCCAACGGGTAGATATCCTGCACATTCGCCACACCACCGGGGATGGCCGCGACAATACGGTCGATGGCCGTCTGCTCAAGGCTCACCAACGGCAACATCTCAGGCGTGATGCGGTAAGCCGGGCTCAGCCAATCACCGCCATGCTCAGCCACCAGCGCCAGCAGTCGGGGCTTGTGAGCGATCAACTGATCCCACAGCCGGTCATCCAACGCCTCATCGTCACCGAGGATGATCAGATCGCCCTCTTCCAGTTGCAGACGGATCGCATGAGTGGAAATCGCTGCCAATAATTCGCTGAACTGCATGGGGGTAACCTGCCTGGTAAGTCACGGTGGAGGAGAAAGTCCGTTTTCAGCTGCCGTTTGAATCGGATGCGCTGTGCGCCCAACGTTAAAAAGCGGGCGCAGCCGGGGGCCTGGAGAGGCTTCCGGTAGGGGTAGGAAATTAAGGGATTTGGGGGGTGGGGGGTGACATGGGAAGCGGGGACAAGGGGACGCCGAGATGGTTCCGTAATTTTCTGCCGTTATCCGGCGAGCTGTTTGCGAGGTGTCTGGAGAATCCGGGGCGATTCAGTTCTGGCTCTGAGTGTCAGCGCCGATATGCTGCTATTTGATGAGGGAGAACGTGGGCCGGATGACCTCCTGAAACTTCAGTTTGAGGCCATTTCCAAGCTGGATGACAAAGAGCGCGAAGCCCTGGAGACAGTGATCAGTAGCGTATTGCACATGCACGACGCCAAGCGCTGGACACAAGCTGCGACTAAAAGAGACAGCTTGCCGGGCCAATAAAACGGGCCAACCTTGAAAAAAAGACCAGTTCTGTGGGGCTGCCGCTGTGTATAACAAATGCTATACAACTCACGTCAGTGCTTGCTGGGCGAAACACTCGTTCTGTAATACAAATGTATAGCAGCACCCAGAAGACAGAAACCGGATAACCAATTGATACATATAGAAAATACCCACCTCGCGGGAGGTGCGTGATGTGTATTGAGATTTTGCTCCTGTTAAGGAGCGAAAAATCATGCTCAAAAAAAGCGTATTGAGCAGATAGACCGTAGGTCGTCAGGGGTGGGTGCAAATTGAGTGCAGAAAGGTTGCAACTTGGGAGCAAAAAGGGTGCAAATAGATAGCAAAAAGGAAGCAAAAGCACCGGCGCAAGGCCGGTGCTGGGAGAGTGCTATCACTATACAGTCAACTTAACTCAATTGATTTCAGCTGCCCCTCGCCATCGCACAAAATAATGACCGTACCGTACGGACAATCTAGAGTTATCACCCTGTCCTTGTACTCATCATCAACCATTCCGGATGGCTTACGAGTAGGGCTGTCAAATCTAATCTCTAGAAAATAGCCCTCCCCATTAGCTTGATTTGGCAAGGCATCTTTATTGCCTTGCTCAGACAAGATTTTTTGAATTTCCTCAATATGAATTGACGCCATAAGCCCTCCGCGAACTCAAGGTAACGGGACAAAATCGCCTTTGCCTAATAAGTTTTTAACTTGGTTAGGTCTAATTGGACCAACGGAAATAATTTTCATCTCGTCTCTTGGCACAGTAATTCGAATCAGCTTCCCTTCAACTTCTTGAATTACATTGATATGCCCTGTCCTTGCATCCATAAACCGAGTAGCGCTGGGATTATTGGCAAGTTTCTGCAAAGCATCGGCATCAAGCTTTCCTGCAAGCTGACCCATTCGAGGATCGTTGAGCTGGCCAAATACGCGATCAGCAATTGAGAAGTTTTTTGCGGAACCAGCAACTTCGCCTACGCCTTTTGCACCAACAGACCCAACCGTACTCGTCCCGCCCTTCCCAACAACAAGCCCCACCCCCGGAAGCATACCAGCTATCTCGGCATGCGTTCCCTGCAAGGTCTTCTGCACGGCCAATCGCATGTCATCCTGGTTGCTATCCAGAAACCCTCGGACGATTAGCCGCTCTTCCCAGTTGAGTGCGCCGCTACTTTCGTATTTATCAAGTGCCGCATTTCCCACGGCAATTAATGACCGTTGAGCGTCGCAGCTGGCGACATCGGTGCAGTGCATCAGGTCCATCCCGGACTTCTGGTCGCTGATGCCTTCGTACTTGAGCGTCAGGTCTGCTCGACAGGCAGTAGGATTTTCTGCTCCTCTGCACCCTTTCAAGTCCTTTACCAGGTCATCCACTTCGTGGTGATTGAGGTAGTTGTAAGCCGTGGCGTTCTTGGCGATTTCGGCGCCTTTCTGTACATCGCCTTCCGTAGCGCCAGCCGCCGCGATACCTACCAGTTGCGAAGCTGCCAACAAGAGCGCCGGGTTACCTTCCACCGCGTGCGCAAGACTGGTGACCAACGCTTCATTTGCACCTGCTGCCAGCGCCCCTGTAGCAAAACTGCCGCCACCGGCCTCGCTGACCAAACCACCGACCAAAGCATGGAGCGCTACTTTTTCAGGGCCGGACTCGGGCCAGTTTTGACTTTGAGAGAAGTCCCCCACTGCGTTAAAAGCGATGGCCTGCAAGGTACTCTGGAGTTGCGAAACAAAGGCCTGATTAAGGTTTTCTTTCAGGCCACCACCTTGCAGCAAGGTACTGAGGCCTGCCTGGGTAGCCCCTTGTGCTCCTGAGTACGCTGCAAACTTGGCAATATCGGAAGCCGAGGCAAGATCCAAGCCTTGGGTAATGCCGTTGACCTTATCGCCTGTCACACCGAATGCGGGGTCAATTACGCCGGCAGTGAATCCAGCGGTCAGAGCGTTGGTGGCGTAGCCTTTCAAAGCGGCGCTTGACGTAACATCTTTCAAAGTGGCGCCAAGGTTGCCGCCATTGTTGATAAAACTGATAGCACTGCCGCTGGCGGCAGAGGTCAGTGCTGCGGTGGCCATGACGTTCGCCCAGCCCGCCGTCGCTGTACCAACAGCAGTCCCCGCCTGCACCATCGCGGCGGAGCCTGCCGCCGCCATTGCGGAGCCAGATCCGGCACCTGCCCCTGCGACCGCGCCAACGGCGCCACTCGCGGCACCTGCAGTGAGCGCGGAGACCAAAATAATGATCGCCAGCATGGCTCCCTGCCCAAGCATGGAATGGCTGTACTTGTAAGAGTCGTGCAATTCCTTGACCTGCCGCCAATCAACATCCCCGCGCTGTTGCGCTGCCTTGATCCACGCAAGCGTCGGATCGGCCTGCACCATCGCATCGATGGTTTGGCCGATGGTTGACTGGTTGACTTCCTTGATATCGATCCGCAGGCCTTCCACTGCTTTGATTGCCAGTTGACCTTGGGCGAGGATTTCGCTCTGACGCAGCGTCTCGTCCGTACGCCCCTCCCCCTTCATGCTGATCCACGCCAGATCACTCTTGCTCTTCTCGTGACTCTCCTGGCGCAAATCCTTCACCGCCTCAAAGGTCACTACACCACCGCTGGTAATGGTGATATCCGCACCACTCTCCAGCCGCACGCCCTGGTACAACTGGTCGCCGCCACTGACGAGGTTGAGGCTGCCGCCGGTGCTGATCTGGCTGCCGACAGCGCGTACGTCGGTGACTTCATCGCGCTGGGTTTTGATCGCGCCAAAACTGCCCTTTTTCTTGTAGTCGTACAGGCTGTAGTCGCTGTCATTGGCGCTCAATAACTCCAGTTGTCCGCCCGCGATCAGGTAAGCATCCTTGCCGCTGGTGACTTGGCTGGCATGCAGCAGGATGTCTTGCCCGGCCGTTGCCGTGAGGTTGCCGGCCGCGTTGAGTTGGCTGCCGATTTGGCGCACTTGGGTGGTTTGTTCGTGGGTCTTGGCACCGTTGCGTTTGCTGTGTACCTCGTGGTCGGTTTCGTTGGCGGCGGCAAGTAGGTTGATGTTTCCGCCGGCGGCCACGCTGAGGTCTTTGCCGGCATTGGCCTGGCTCGCCAACAGCGTGATGTCGCCGCCGGCTTGCAGCCTCAGGTTGCCGGCGGCGTTGACGTTGGCGCCAAGGTGTTCGGTACGGCTGTGTTGGGTGACAAGGTGCCCGCCGTTTTGCGTGGTGCGCACTTGCTGGGTGTCGGTGACAGCGATGAGGTTGATATCGCGGGCGGCGGTCAGGCTCGCGTCGCCGCCGCTGCTGATGGCGCCTCGGTTGTTAATGTCGCGCCCGGCATCGAGAGCCAGTTGCTGGCCCGCGCTGATCTGGCTTGCGTGATCGAGATGGGTGATGAGCGTGCCGTCACCCTGGTATTGGGCGTGGGCGGTTCGCTCATTGACGATGTCGCCGGTGAGGCTGGTGAGGTCAACGTGGCTGGCGCGGATTTCGCCGGCCATAGCGTTGCGGATGCTGTCGGTGGCCAGCAGGCTGAGGCGTTCGCCTGCAGTCATCGAGCCACCGTTGAGCAGGCTGCCATCAGCCATGGCGGTCAGGTCCTGGGTGGCCCTGAGCGTGCCGACACTGACGATATCGCCGCCGCTGACCAGGTTGATGTCCTGGCCCTGCACCAGGCTGGCGCCACGCAGGTTCTGGTGGTTAACCGTCGCCAGGTACAACACCGGTACCAGCACGTCTTCGCCTTGTACCTGGCGTTTTTCCATCCATACGATGTCGTGGGTCAGCGCGGCGACTTGTTGCGCGGTGAGGCCGACGCCGACGCTCAGTTGCAAGCTGTCGCGCGCGCTGAGGCCGTTGTCCATCAGGTGGCGAAACTGCGCTTCATCGCTGTTCTGCCCATCGAGAAAGCGTTGCCCGGTCTTGGCCAGCACGGCGTCACGGATCAGGCGACTTTCGTAGTAGCCGTCGCCGAGGCGGCGCCACGCCTCGTCGGTGTTGTAGCCGATCTTATCGAGCAGGTACTGGGAACTGAGGAAATTGCCCAGGTGGGTGAACAGCGGGTTGGTCTCGATGAGGTACGGGCTGCCGGGATCCTTGCTCGGGATAAACAGGCCGTACTCGCCGCTGGGCAAGTGAAACTCAGGCGGACGGGTCAGGTCATCGCTGAGTCGGTCGGGGCTCAGTTCAAGGTCATTGGGGTTGTGGCCGACCTCACCAATCAGCTGCGCCAGGGTGTTTTCGCGCAGGGTGCCATTTTGCAGGTATTGCGTGGCGTTCAGGTTGAGGCTGCCGCCCGCTTGCAGGGTGGCGGCGTACACTTCGCGGCCGTCTTCACGCCAGGTAGTGAGGGTGCCGGGGTTGCTGAAGCCGGGGCCTTCGGAACGGGCCTTGAGTTCGGCAAAGCGCAACGGATCAAAAGGCGCGCTGTTGAAGGCCGGCAGGTCGTGAAACTCCATCTGGTCCCACAGGGCTTTGTCGATGCGCCCAGGGGTGCCGATGATCGTGCTGGACAGGCCGGTTTGTGAGGCGGCGCCCTGGTTGAGCAAGCGACGCGCGCTGAGGTGCATGTCGCCGTTGGTGGCCATCAGGCTGTAGCGGTTTTCCAACGTGTCGGCGTCGATATACAACTGTTGACCGGCCGCCAGGCGGGCAGCCTTGGTGGAGCCGGGAGCGGCGGTTTCGCGCCAGGTTTCGGTGATGTAGATGGTGCCGCGCTTGAAGCTGTCATCCCCGTCACAGTGCTGGCCACAAACCCACTGAATGCTGCCGCCGACCAGTTCGCGCTCAAGGGCAAGCACCGTGCGGGCGTTCTCGAATTCAAGCGTCTTGATGTGCAGGTTGCCTTCGCTTTCCACGGTGCCGGACAGGTTGCGAAAGCTCGTCGCCTGGCCGCCGTCGGCGGCGGCGAAACTGAAATCGCCAACGCTGTAGACGTCGCCTTCGAGGTTGCTGAAATGCTCGCCGCGTATGTGCAAGTCACCGCCGCTGAACAGCAGTCCGGTATTGGCCACGTTGGCGCTGATCAGCAGGTTGCCTTGACTGCCCAGGCAGCCGTCGTTATTCAGTTGGGTTGCGTTGAGCTGCAGGTGACGGGCCGCACTCAGCACACCGAGGTTGTGCAGCACATCACGTACGCGCAGTTGGATGTCGTTGCCGCTGAGGATCTGGCCGTGGTTCTGGATGAGGTTGCGGGCGCTGAGAGTGGCATCGCCCTTCACGGCGATCAGGCCACTGTTGTGCAGATCTGCGTCAAGGGTAAGTTGCAGGTCACCATCGCTGAGCAGTTCGCCGCTGTTGTCGAAGGTGTTTGCGGCGAGGGTAATGTTGCCTGCCGCGACGGTCTTGCCGCTGTTGCTGACAGCATCGGCAATGAGATTCAGGTGGCCTTCGGTATGGAGCGTGCCGCTCTGGTTGTTGACCTGTTGAGCCGATAGGCTCAGTTCGCGGGCGGTGACGATCTGCCCGCTGTTGTTTATTTGTTGGTGGGCTTCGATCTTCGCGCTGTCTGCAGCGATGTTGCCGCTGTTGTCGACAACAGCGGTCTTGATGTCCAAATGGCCGCTTGCGTTGAGCTCACCTTGATTGTCCAGGCGTTCGGCGGTGATCCTGAGTTGCTTGCCGGCAATACGCTGGTCCTCCTGAATCCCACTGACCACCTTGCCCTGATTGCTCACGGTTGCCGCTTGCAAGTGCACATTGCCTGCACTGGCGAGGGTGTGCTGAACCACCAGATCGCCCTTCGCCTGCAGGTCCACATCTCCTGCCGCAAAGGTTGGGCCTTGCAACTCAATTGACGCGGCCGTGGCGTTCAACGCGCCGACGCTGGTCGTGTGGGCCAGGCTCAGGCCACCGTTGGCATTGATGACTATGTCCCCGGCGGTACTCGCCATATCCCCGGCCAGCCTTACGCCCACGCCTTGTTCCGTGCCAATCAGACGAATCGCCCCGGCATACATGCCGCCAAGGGCGCTGGCGTCGATGGCCAGTTGCGGCTTTTCGCGGCCATCATCGGCATGGGCACGAGTCTGCAGGCTGTCGGCGCTGACATCATTGCGGCCGGTAATAATGTTGAGCTGGTCGGCGTGCAACTGCGCATTGAGTTTGGCGGTGCGAGTGATCAGATCGAATTGACCGACATTGCGCGCATTGAGTCCGGCGCCTTCCAGGGCGATATCACCGCCGTCCACGCGAAAGTGATCCAGACGCCCGCCGTCCAATACTGGTTTGCCAGTGGTCAGCGTCGCCCGTGGCGTATTGATAAAACCGCAGCCATTGCAGGTGATGCCATGGGAGTTGGCGACAATCACGCGCGCAGCCTGTCCGGCCACTTCGGTGTAGCCCCCCAGGTGGCTGCGATTGCCACCGGTGACTTCATTGAGAATCACGCTGGCTGCCTGCCCCTGCAAGCCGGGGTTGCCGAGGATCACCCCACCGAGCTGGGTGTTTTGCGTGGCATTCGTGGCGTTGTTTAGGATCAACCCGTTGCTGCCGACGTTGTAGTCGGTGAACAGGTTATGGGACAAGCCGCTGCCGTTGGGACCGGCGATATTGACCACCGGCACGCCATTGGGCGCTTGATCGATGCTGGTGCCGGGGCTGGCGGAGTCGACGCTCAGTTGCGCGGCAGCCGAGACGATCGGGTTGAGAAACAAAATACCTGCGAGGCTCAGGGCCAGGCACTGGTTAAAGGGGCTGCGCGCGTCCATAGGCAAGGTTCCTTGTTGTTAGAAGAACAGGTCGATTCGGGCGTACATCGGGTGCTCGCGGTGCTCGATCACGGCCGGGCGCTCCAGAGCACGGGCGAATACCAGCGATGCGGCAAGGTGCCGGCCGCGCGCGCTGAGTTCCCAGGCATTGCCAGTGAGGCGCCCGGCCACGTCGGGGTTGTGCGGCCCACGGCGGATAACCCCAACGTCGTAGCCGAAGCCGACGCCCACTTCGTGCACCCACGGGCGCAAGGCGTCCCAACCCACGGCGTGGCGCCAGCGCAGTTGGCTGCGCCAGTAGCCGCCGCTGTTGCCCGAGAGATTCTGTTCGCTGAACCCGCGCACCGCGCCAAAGCCGCCGACGCTGAGGCGTTGTGGCCCATAGAGTTCGTCTTCGGCACGTTGGCCGGTGGCCAGGCTGTCGACGCTCCAGTGTTGGTCCAGCCAGCGAAAGGACTGCAGGTAACTGAGGGTCAGGCTGTATTTCTGATAGCGGGAGGTGGGGGCACCGGAGCGTGTGGAGAGGTCGCGCTGGGCGTCCAACGCGCCGATGCCTTGCTGCCAACCGGCATCAAGGTTGAAAAACGCATTGCCGATGCGACGCCCATGGTTGAACCCCAACTGGCGCTCAGTGATGCGATGGCTGGACGTGCGCAACAACGCGTCTTCCAGGTAGTTACGTGTACGCAGGTGGCTCAGGCCGATGTTGAGCGCGGTCTTGCCGAGGTTGTCGCGGTGTAGCACGCGTTCGGCGCGAAGTTGCTGGGTGGAGGTGTCGCCGGACAACGCGAAGGCAAAGCCGGACGCATCATTTCGGGTGCGGTAATAGCTTTGGCTGTGGCTGAAATTGAAGGTCCACCAGCCATACGGCAAGCTGTAGAACAGGCTTTGGCTTTCGGAATGTCGCCAATGGTCGCTGACCGTGTCACGGTTGGCGCGCAGGCTCAGTTGGTCCGCCAGCCCCAAAGGGCTGTCCCATTCAAGGCCAAGACCGGCCTGCTGGCGGCCGGTGCTTTCGTCTCCGTGGTTGTTGCGGTTAGCCGAGACGCGCCAGGGCTTGAAGCGTTCGCCCTTGAGTGCGACACGGCTACCGCCCACCGCTTGGCCCGGCATCAACTCAAGCTGCGGCTGGCGCGAGGGCAAGCGTCCCAGCTGATCGACCCATTGCTCCAGCTCGCGTAGATCCAGCACGTCACCGACGCTGCCAGGAAAGGTCATGGCTGACTCGGCGGGACTGGCCAGTGATGAGCTGTCGAGGCCTTCGAGGCGCCCTTCCACCACGATGATTTTAAGCTCGCCGTTTTTCAGGTCTTGCTGCGGCAGGTACGCCCGGGTGGTGACGTAGCCACGGCGCAGGTAATGGTCGGTGAGGCTTTTGAGCACCTCGTTTAGCTGAGGAACGCCAAGGCAGCGCCCCGACCAGGGAGCAAGCAAGGCCTCGCGCTTTGCCTCGGAGAGCAAGGTGGCACCTTCAACGGTGATGCGCGTGAGGGTCACGCACTGGCCGTCTTCAACCAGAGCAGGTGCGGTGCGTACTGCGGCTTTTCCAGGAAGGTTTTGCAGTTCTTCCAGACGTCGACGCTGCTCTTCCAGCACTTGCTGTTGTCTTTCCCGGGCCAGCTCTCTGTCGCCCGGTAAGGTTTGCGCCGCGGCAAGAAGTGGACCGCAGAGCAGCGCCACGCCAAGTAACGCGGGTCGTAAAACGGCTGACATCCTTTTCACCCTCACTGGTACTCATATGGAAAGAGCACGCAGCTTGCCGAGGCTGAATCGGTTAAGGAAAAGCGGAAAGGTTACAAAAATCCCAGGATTGCGAAGGGTATTCCTACGTCTGTCGCACAGCGCTCAGGACACCGTCAGTTTTTTCCTAAAAGTGTGGGAAAAGATGAGGCTCTTGGCGGGAAGAAAGATGAAAAAAATAAAAGTGTGGTTTTTTCTCCCACTCAAAATCTTCAAACCTACAAGCGCAGTGGAAAAAGGAAAGTCGATGGGTAGATCAATCTCTCAGAGAGGTAAGACAGGACGCTTAACCATCAGGCTTTTGCGCTTACCTGAAAACGAAAACCGCAGATTAATACCCCGCAGCTACCGTTTTACATCGTAAAAATCGTAGTTTCATCGACAAGCGGTCACGCTTCCCGCGCCTTCACCTTCAAATGCCGCGCATACCACGGCCGCTTCGGCACGCGCTTGAACAACCCTGTGAGCGCATCGTCGTCAGCACCAAAGGTAATACGCAACGCGAGCTTCATGGTCTCCGGGTCCATTTCCATCGACTTGCCCATTTGCAACCCCGGCGTGGTGCTGCAGCCGTGGGTGTCCGGGCCGAGCCACGGGTCGCCGACTTCGACCCAGCGGCCCGGTGCGAACCAGGCTACGCCGTTGACTTCCAGCCGGCTGACTTCGCCTGGATTGAAGCGTTCATGGGCCCGGAACCAGTCTTCGATGCGGTCGTCGATCCAGCCGTGGAAGTGCCAGAACACCGGGTTTACGTGGGAGGAAAACGGGTCGCCCAGGAAGTCGTTTTCGGCGGCGTACCACCGCGCGGCAAAGTCTGCCGGGTCGCGGGCAAAGGGCACTGGCGCGCCGTTGGAGGGATCGCGGGGCACCGAGGCCCAGCGCATGTGCAGCCAGTCGTGCAGGCCCAGTTCCATCTCGGAACCCAGTTGGCCCAAGGTGTATTTGGCCAGGTAACGCGGGTCGCGGTATTGGGACTCCCAGACCTGGAAGTTGCTGTGGTACGTCTCTTGCGACTTGATGTCGCTGACCCACTGGGTGTATTCGCTGTCGTCGGGGGCCAACCAGGTGGGCGGCAAGGCGAAGCCATCGTGGTTGTCGAAGTAGCGCACAAAGCCCAGGCGATCACGCTCCAGCGCCGGTTGCGGTTCGGGGAAGGCCGGCCAAGAGGGTAAGTCCTGCATGGCGCGTGCAGTGCCGAGCATGTGCCGATGCATAAAGAAGAAATCGATGCCCGAGCCGTTGCGATCTTTGCGCTTGCCACGGGCGTCGCGCTCCTGGCCCCGTGGGCCGGGCTGCCAGCCGATGCCGCGCAGGGCATCGCGTTTTTCTTCGGAGAGTTTGTGCCATTGGTCGCGAGTGGCGTGCCACAGCTGGTGGAACAGGCGGTGTTCGGGGGCGATCAGCCAGGCGAGCAGGGTCGGGTTGTGGCCGATGCGCTCGCGGGCTTCAGGAAACAGCTGTTTGTGGGCGATAAAGCGGTTGTCGCGTTCGGTCAGGGCCAGGGGGCGATTCAAGTCGAGGATCTGCCCGCTGAGGGTGCCGCTGCCGGCGTTGCCAAAGTCGGCCCAGACTTCATCAAGGGTCATCTTGAATTCATAGGCGGGCCTGCCATCGGCCGAGTCGCGGTCGATCAAGCGCCAGTAGAGCAACGCGCCCTCGCCCGTCAGCAAATCGCCCAATACCCGGTAACGCGGTTCGCCTTCGGCACGCAGGTTGGCGGCGGTGTCCAGGTAGCCGCGCAGGCCTCGGCCACGGGGGGCGATGTCGAGCAGCAGTTCCAAGCCTTGCAGCGGCAGGCCCTTGAGGCCAGCGTCGCGGCCTTCCAGGCGCAGGCTCCAGACGCCACGCAAGGTATTGGCCAGTTGCTGGCCGGCGGTGTCGGCCAGATCGACCGTGGCTTCGCCGGGGGTGATGGGGAATTCTTCACGCGTCCACTCGCGATGGGCATAGAAAGCTGCCGGCACAGCGGCGCCGGTGAGCGCGAGGCCTGCGATGAACCCACGTCGAGAGATGGTCATTGTTTACCTTAGGAAACGGCTTGATCAGAGCTAGAACGTTTGCTGGCAGGGGAAATTTACCGCCGCCGTCTCGCCCGCCTAAATTTCCCCGCTCATCGCTCGTTCTTCCCAGATAGCAAAGGCCTCAACTGACTGAGATGGCAATGACAAAATCACGTTCGAAAAAGGCGCTGTATATCGGCCTGCCGCTGGCCCTGGCCGTCGGCGCTGGCTTGCTGGTCTGGGATCACTGGTTCAGGGGCAACGCCGGCTACTCGCTGGAGGTGATCAAGCAGGCCAACGAGATGCAGGATCGGTTGTTGTCGTTCGACAGCCATATCACTGTGCCGGTGGATTTCGGCACCGCAGGCAAAGAAGCGGACAAGGACGGCAGCGATCAATTTGACCTGGTCAAGGCCAGTCGGGGCCGCTTGTCCGGCGCCGCCCTGACCATCTTCGGCTGGCCGGAAATCTGGAACGGCCCGAACGCACCGCACAAACCCACCGAAGGGTTTGTCGAAGCGGCACGCCATGAACAGGAAGTGCGCTACAAGATCATCAGCGCCATGGTGCGCGACTTCCCCAATCAGGTCGCCATCGCCTACACCCCGGACGACTTCCGGCGCCTGCATGGCGAGGGCAAGTTCGCGATCTTTATGAGCATGCTCAACGCCTACCCGCTGGGCAACGATCTGAACCAGTTGGACCTGTGGGCCGCGCGCGGCATGCGCATGTTCGGCTTCAGCTATGTGGGCAATAACGCCTGGTCGGACTCATCGCGCCCGCTGCCATTCTTCAATGATTCGGTGGATGCGCTCGACGGGCTGTCCGACATCGGCAAACAAGCCGTGCACCGTCTCAATGACCTGGGTGTGATCATCGATGTGTCGCAGATGTCGACCAAGGCCCTGGAACAGGTGGCGCAGCTGAGCCGCACACCAATGGTGGCGTCCCACTCGGCGCCGCGTGCGGCGGTGGATATCCCGCGCAACCTCAGCGACAAGGAATTACAGCTGATCAAGCACAGTGGCGGCGTGGTGCAGATCGTGGCCTTCTCGGCCTACCTGCGCCCGCTGAGCCAGCCAACCCAGGACAAGCTCAACACGCTGCGCGCCCGTTTTGACCTGCCGCCCCTGCCGAACCTGGCCATGGCCCTGATGCCAGGCGATCCCATCATCGCTGCCTGGCCCGAGCAGCGGTTCGGCGAGTACGCCAGCGCGCTGTACGGCATCCTCGACGAGGAACCCAAGGCCACCCTCAAAGACCTGGGCAACGCGATCGACTACACCGTGCGCAAGATCGGCATCGACCACGTCGGCCTGTCTTCGGACTTCAACGACGGGGGTGGCATCGACGGCTGGAACAACGTCGGCGAAATCCGCAACGTCACCGCCGAGCTGATCCAGCGCGGCTACTCCGAAGCCGACATCGCCAAGCTGTGGGGAGGCAACTTCCTGCGGGTCTGGGACCAAGTACAAAAAGCTGCCAAACCATTGGCCAACCGTTAACCCTCTAGAAGCCAGTCCATGACCGACCGCCGTACGTTTCTCAAGCAGGCAGGGGTACTTGCCGCCAGCCTGCCGCTGGGCGCTGCCATCCTGCCTCAGGCGCAAGCAGCCGTAACACAAGACCCATGGACCGGGTTCAAGCGACTGTTCAACCAAGACCCGGACTACCTGCACTTCTCCAACTTCCTGGTGACCTCGCACCCCAAACCGGTACGCGAAGCCATTGAGCGTTACCGCGCACAGATCGACCGCAATCCAGGGCTGGCCATGGACTGGGACTTGCAGGAAACCTGGAAGCGTGAAGGCCAGGTGCGCGAATGGGCCGGCCGCTACCTGAAGGCCTCTCCCCCGCAGATCGCCTTGACCGGCAGCACCTCCGAAGGGCTGGCGATGATCTATGGCGGGATCAAGGTACGGCCCGACCAGGAAATCCTGACCACGGTTCACGAGCATTACGCCACCCAGAACGTGCTGGACTTTCGTGTGCTCAAGCAAGCCACACAGGTACGCCGAATCGCACTGTTCGACAACGCCAACCAAGTCTCTGCCGATGAAGTACTGGGCAATATCCAGCGCAACATCCGCCCCAACACCCGTGTGTTGGGCATGACCTGGGTGCAGTCCGGTAGCGGCGTGAAGCTGCCCATCGGCGAGATCGGCAAGCTGGTGGACGAGCACAACCGCAACCGCGATGAGCAAGACCGCATCCTCTACGTGGTGGATGGCGTGCACGGCTTCGGCGTGGAAAACCTCGATTTCCCCGACATGCACTGCGACTTCTTCATCGCCGGCACCCATAAATGGATGTTCGGCCCGCGCGGCACCGGTCTGGTGTGCGCCCGCGACCCCGAGAACAAATACGTCACGCCGATGGTGCCGACCTTCTCCGAGGACAAGGACTTCGCCACCAGCATGACGCCTGGCGGCTACCACGCCTTCGAGCATCGCTGGGCCGCAGATGAAGCCTTCAAGCTGCACTTGCAGTTGGGCAAGGCCCAGGTGCAGACACGCATCCATGGGCTGAATACCGAGCTTAAAGACCAATTGCTGGCGCAGCCACAGGTCGAGCTGGTCACCCCGCGCAACCCCGCGCTGTCCGCCGGTTTCACCTTCTTCCGAATCAAGGGCCAGGACAGTGACGCAGTGGTGGCCCACATGATGAAACACCGTGTGGTGATCGATTCGGTGGACCGTGATGTCGGCCCCGTGATTCGCACCTCGCCTGGCCTGCTCAACAACGCCGACGAAATCCAGCGGTTCATGACCCTGCTGCGCCAGCGGGTGTGACGCTCACTTTTCCCTTTGAACGAGATGCCCACATGATTCCATTCCGACTCAAACCCTTGACCACCCTGGCGCTCACCGCCCTGTGCAGCGCCCTGCTGCCAGGCGTGGCCCAGGCCGCCGCGCCACAGCCGGGCAAAGTGTTCAAGGACTGTAAGGACTGCCCGGAAATGGTCGTGCTGCCCGCCGGCACCTTCACCATGGGGACGCCTGAGGACGAGGTCGGTCGCGAGCCGGATGAAGGCCCGATGCATGACGTGACCTTCGCCAAACCGTTCGCCATGAGCCGCTTCCACATCACTGCCGGTGAATGGGACAGCTATGTGCGCCAGACCGGCGTGAAGATCGCCAATGGCGACACCCGCCCCGGCCGCGAATGCATCGCCAGCAAGCCGCGCTATCCACAAGGCCCACGTCAGCCGGCGGTGTGCATGGACATGGACGACATCAAGGCCTACGTCGCCTGGCTGTCGAAAAAGACCGGCCAACACTACCAAATGGTCAGCGAAGCCCAGCGTGAATACGCCGCCCGTGCCGGTTCCACCGGGCCTTTCCCGTTCCCCTTCGATGAAGGCAAGGGCTACAGCATCGCCGAACACGCCAACACCTACGGGCCTGCGGACGGCTACAGCTACTCGTCGCCAGTGGGCAGCTACCCGCCGAACGCGTTCGGCATGTACGACATGCACGGCAACGTCTACGAGCGCGTCGCCGACTGCGAACATACCAACTACATCGGCGCCCCTGCCGACGGCAGTGCCTGGGTAGAACCTAACTGCGAGTCCTATCAGATTCGCGGCAATGACTGGGGTGAAGCACCAGTATTTTCGCGCTCGGGCAACCGCAACACTATCTACCCGCAGACGCGGGGCGACTGGATCGGCTTCAGGGTTGTGCGTGATCTCTGATTACGCACACTGAAACCGGCAAAAAAAAACCGCCTGGCATGAGCCAGGCGGTTTTTTTATGTCTGGAGGGCGCCGGCACACGTGCCGGCTCCCGGTGATCAGAACGCGTACTTGGCGTTGATCATTGCGTTGCGAGGTTCGCCGTAGGAGCCCGAATTGAACGTGCCCATGCCGTCGTAGTACTTCTGGTCAAACAGGTTGTTGACGTTCAGCCCCACACTCAGGTGGTCATCCACTTGGTATTTGGCCAACAAGCCAACCACGGCGAACGGATCCTGCGTTGCCTTGTAGTAAGGGCCGGAGTAGTTGATTTGCGATGCAGCGTACATCTCGCTTTGCCAGGTCACGTTGCCACCGACAGTCAACTTGTTCCACTCACCCGGCAGGCGATAAGTAGTGCCGAACTTGAACTGGTTGATCGGCTGATTGGTCTGCACCCGCCCCCCGTCCTTGTCATGGGACTCGCGGTAGGTATAACCACCAAACACGTTCCAGCCACTGACCACTTCACCCGAGATCTCGGTCTCGACACCACGGGTGTTGGTACCACTGATGGCCTTGTACACAGCGCGGCCCGAAGAATCCGTGCCAGACTGTTCCGGCGTGTTCTTCTGATTAATCTCAAATACCGCGACGCTCGCGTTCAGCGCACCGTCGAAGAACTCACCTTTGAGACCGATCTCGTAGTTGTCGCCTTCAAGCGGCGCCAGCGAAGTGCCCGATGCTGTTTTGTAGAACGTCTGCGGCAAGAAGATGCTGGTGTAGCTGGCGTACGCCGAATAGGTGTCGTTCAGCTCATAGACGATACCGGCATACGGCGTGACAACGCCGGTCTTTTTGGTCTTGTCGGTCGTCTTGGTGCCATCGAGATAGTTCTTGACCTCGTCATCCTGATTCCACCAGCTGAGCCGGGTACCCAGAATGATGGTCAGCGGATCGAACGGTTTCAAACGCAGGGCGCCGTACATGCCGGTCTGCTGCAAGGTGGTGACGGTACCGCCATCCTTTTGATACTCACGATTGCCGTACTCACGGCCGTCCCAGTTGAAAATATTCGCCGAACCGTAGTCGCCGTCATCATTGTGGCTGGCGTAGTTAGGGAAGTTCAGGTGAGTGCGAGAAGCACTGGCACCCACCACCAACTCATGCTCGCGACCGCCCAGGTTGAACGGGCCGGACGCATAGGTATCGAGCGTATCCTGGGTCTGGTAGCTGTCCAGGCGGTAAATAAATACGCCCGTGCCTTCACCGGTCACAGGGTCAGGGTAGCCGCCACTTGCCGATGCGCCCTGGCCTTTACGGTAGGAGTATTGATGGCTGTAGGCAGTCTTCAGGCTCCAGTCATTGTCCAGCTTGTGATCAAGCATGGCGGTGAAGTTATAGCTGGTGTTGTCCATGTAACTCGAACGCGAGGCCGGGTTGAATGAACGGGAGAAATTGGTTTGCTTGCCATTGCTGAAGAACAGCGGGATATGCCCGTAGCTGGTGCCTTCGGCGTCGTTGTTCTGGTAGTCGAGGCTAGTGCGCAGCGTAGTGCTGTCGTTCAGATCGATATCCAACGCGCCGTACATCACGCGCTTTTCCTGGCTGTACCAGTCAATGAACGAATTTTGCTTCTGATAAGCCGCGACGAAACGTCCACGCACATTGCCGGTTTCTGTCAGCGGACCCGAGACGTCAACTTCGGAGCGGTAGCGATCCCACGCCCCCGCTTCTCCGGAAACGTAGGCCTGGAAGTCCTTGGTCGGACGCTTGCGCACCAGGTTGATGGTGGCCGATGGAGTGCCCGCACCGCTCATCAGGCCGGTCGCGCCGCGCACCACTTCGACACGGTCATAAATAGCCATGTCCGAGAGTGCGCCCACGTATTGCTGGGACTCGTTGGCCACCTGGGACGGGATGCCGTCGTACTGGAAGTTCTGGATCGCAAAGCCACGGGAGTAAAACGTGTAACGCTCACTGTCGCGGTGGTTGATGCTGATACCCGGCGTGAACGCCATCACTTCGTTAAGCGTCGAAAGATGCTGGTCGTCCATCAGTTGACGGGTAATCACGCTCACCGACTGCGGCGTTTCGCGCAGGGATAAGGGAAGCTTGGTGGCGGTGCTGGTTGCTCCCGTGGTGTACGAACCGGTGTTTTCAGTCGTCTCCCCAAGACCCTCGGCACTGATCGTGGTCGCGCCCAGGTTCAGCGCCGAACCGCTGGATGGCGCCATCACGATATAGCTGCCGCTGGCTTCGCGACTGGCCTGCAAGCCACTGCCCGACAACAGTCGAGACAGGCCTTCATCCACGCCAAACTGCCCTTTCAACCCTGGAGTGGAGCGCTGGCTGGCGATCGCTGGATCGTAGGAAATCGAGACACCGGCCGCCGAGCCGAATGACATCAGCGCATCCGATAATTTACCGGCCGGAATCGCGAAGGCAACCTTGCCGGCTTCACTCTGGGCAAGTGCGACGCTCGGCATCAATGTGGCGGCAGCCGGCACAGCCAGCGCGGCGCCCAACATCATCAGACGCACGGTCTGCGGCAATTTCTTCAGCGCGTAATGCTTGGGCGTAGACAACCAAAGGAGATAAGGCATCGACAGCAATCCTTGAACAATGAGGCGTGTGTTTGGCAGAAATTAGTGGCGTCTTTGAGCGCCTCTGGTTAATAAGACGGTTCAGGTAATGAAAACCAGACTCATTTACCTGCTTTTTTTTACCACCCCTCTAAACGCGCTCAACCCTCAACCGCCAGGGGCATTGAGGGTCGAGCACGCCTGCTCATAGAAATGAAAGCGTCCATGGGAAGGGAACGGCGCACCGGCCTACGGGTGCCGGTCATGGAACATGGCCGCATCCAATCTATAACGTGGGGCTGGCGGACAAATTTAGGGCCCGTGCCCAACGCAATGAGGCTAAATCGCGCCGTAGTCGAAACGTCTTCTACAAAAGCCCGCGAGCGATCAAATGGATCGCCGGGCCTCCACTCGCCCTTAGCACGTAGCCACGTCGCGACCGAGGTAGTTTCATGACTGCAAAACCGCGTAGCGCCCTCAGCGAACTCTTGAGCCTGCTCAAGCCCTATCGCTACACCGTCATTCTGTCGATTCTGTTCGGCATCCTTGGAGGGGTGAGCGTCACGGCTCTGCTTGCCACGGTCAACCAGGGCCTGCACAGCGAGTCCGGCCTCACCACCGCAGTGGTCCTGGCCTTTGCCGGGCTGTGCCTACTCGCCCTGCTCAGCAGCATTGCCGCCGACATCGGCAGCAACTTCGTGGGCCAAAAAGTCATCGCCAGGCTGCGCAAGGACCTCGGCGCCAAGGTGCTGTCAGCGCCAATCGAACAGATCGAACGGTACCGCAGTCACCGCCTTATTCCGGTGCTGACCCACGACGTCGACACCATCAGCGACTTCGCCTTCGCCTTCGCTCCGCTGGCCATTTCCATCACCGTTATCCTCGGCTGCCTGGGCTACCTGGCGAGCCTCTCGCTGCCGATCTTCATCATGACCCTGCTGGCCATCGGCATCGGCTCGGCGATCCAGTTCATCGCGCAAAGCAAAGGCATCAAAGGCTTCTACGCCGCGCGGGAAGCGGAAGACAACCTGCAAAAGCATTACTCGGCCATCGCCGAAGGCGCCAAGGAACTGCGGATCCATCGCAAGCGCCGTCACGCGATGCTGACCCGCAACATCCAGGCCACCGCCGACCACATCTGCGACACCCACGTGCGCTCGATCAATATTTTCGTGATCGCCAAGAGCCTGGGTTCGATGCTGTTCTTTGTGGTCATCGGCCTGGCACTGACCCTGCAATCGTTCTGGCCCAGCAACAACCCGGCCATGATGAGCGGCTTTGTACTGGTGCTGCTCTACATGAAAGGCCCGCTGGAAAACCTGATCGCCAACCTGCCGATCATCAGCCGCGCGCAGATCGCCTTTCGACGCATTGCCGACCTGTCCGAACGCTTCTCGTCGCCGGAACCGCACTTGCTGCTTGACGCCGATGAGAGCCGCACGCCGACCATGAAGCATCTGGAATTGCGCGACGTGCAATACGCGTTTCCGCCCGTGGAAGGCAGCGCGCCCTTCAAGCTGGGCCCGGTGAACCTGACCATCGAGCCTGGGGAAATCCTGTTTATCGTCGGCGAAAACGGCTGCGGCAAGACCACCCTGATCAAACTGCTGCTGGGCCTGTACACCCCGCAGCAAGGTGAGATCCGCCTCAACGGCACAACGGTGGACGCCCTCGGCCTGGATGATTACCGGCAGATGTTCACCACCATTTTTGCCGACTACTACCTGTTCGACGAACTGGTGCAAAGCGATAAAGCCCTGCCGGACGACGCCAACCAATACCTGGAGCGCATGGAAATCGCGCACAAGGTCAGCATCCGCGATGGCGCTTTCACCACCACCGACCTCTCCACCGGGCAGCGCAAGCGCTTGGCGCTGATCAACGCCTGGCTCGACGAGCGTCCGGTGCTGGTCTTCGACGAGTGGGCCGCCGACCAGGACCCGACCTTCCGCCGCGTGTTCTACACAGAGCTGCTGCCGGACCTCAAGCGCCTGGGCAAGACCATCATCGTGATCTCCCACGATGATCGTTACTTCGATATCGCCGACCAACTGGTGCGCATGGAAGCCGGGCGCGTCATTACCGAAAAAGCCTTCGCCTGACCTCCCCCTCCGGCGAGCGCCCTGCCGCTCGCCGCTGCCTGCCAAGTCCCACGTCACACCTAAATCTCGTCGGCCACGCTTCGTCTTTCTGACAACGCATATTTACGCAGCCGATGGCGACGAGACCAAACATGAACCCACTGAATCAACTCCCCGACGACGACTTGCTGGCTTTGTTGATGGCCGACGACGTCGGTTCAGAGCATTCCATCAAGGCTTCCACCCATCGCGGCCCCACTCCCCTGTCCTTCGCCCAACAACGCCTGTGGTTCCTGCAACAACTCTCGCCCGACAGCAGCGCCTACAACCTGCCTAACGCGCTGCACCTGCGCGGGCCGCTGGATACATCGGCGCTCGCCGCGGCCTTGCAGCAGATCATCGACCGGCACGACGTGCTGAAAACCGCGTTCCAGACCGTCGATGATGAACCCCGGCAAGTGCTTGACCCGCAAGCCCGCATCCACGTGCGCGAAGAGGACCTCTCAGGCCTGGCACCGCACGCCCGTAGCACCGCCGTGACTGAGCGCCTGGCCGCCGAGGCCGGTGCACCGTTTGACCTGGGGCGCGCCCCACTGATTCGCGCCACCCTGATCACCCTTGAGCGCGACGAGCATATCCTGCTGTTGAACATGCACCACATCGTCTCGGACGCCTGGTCCAACCCGATCCTGATGCACGACCTGATCCAGGCTTACCAACGCGCCTGCCAGGGCGACACCACGCCGCTGGCGCGACCTGCGATCCAGTACGCCGACTACGCCCGCTGGCAGCGCGAGGAGTACCCGAACACGCCGGCACAACAGCGGGCCGCCGACTATTGGGCGGGTTACCTGGGACGGGAGATTCCCACGCTGGACCTGCCTACCGAGTTCCCCCGCAATGCCGAACAACAACACCGTGCCGGCAATCTTCAACTGTCAGTGCCCACAGCCCTGAGCCAACAGTTGCACAGCTTCTGCCAGCAACAGGACCTGACGCCGTTTATCGTGCTGCTGGGCACCTGGCAACTGCTGCTCAGTCGCTACAGCGGCCAGCAGGATTTCACCGTTGGCGTGCCGAATGCCAGCCGTAATCAGAGCGAGACCCAGGACCTGGTGGGGTTCTTCGTCAGCAGCCAGATCTATCGCACGCAACTCACCGACGACCTGACCACAGGCGAGTTTCTCCAAGCGCTGCGCCAGCAATCGCGGGCGGCGATGGAACATGCCGACTACCCGATTGAACTGATCATCGAGCGCTTGCAGCTGCAACGCAGCACTCAGGCCAACCCGTTGTTCCAGACCCTGTTCAACTGGCGGGTGAGCCAGGATCAACCGGCCGCTCTGACGCTGGGTGAGCTGAGCCTGGCGTTCCTGCCGGTGGCGCAACATGAGGCCAAGTTCGACCTGTCGATGGACGTGGACTACACGCCACAACAGATCACGGCGAGTATCGAGTACAGCACGGCACTGTTCGGCGCGGCGACGATTGAGCGCCTGGGACAGCACTGGCTGCGCTTGCTGCAAAGCCTCGTTGACGGGCCGCAGCGGCGACTGGCCGAACTGCCGATGCTCGACCACGCCGAGCAACATCAGATGGTCAGCGCATGGAACGCCACCGCCACCCACTACCCGCTGCACCACAGCGTCCAGCAACTGATCGAAGCCCAAGTGGCGGCCACACCCAATGCCACGGCGCTGGTGTTCGGCAACCAGCAGCTGAGCTATCACCAGCTCAACCAGCGCGCCAACCAACTCGCCCACAAGCTGATGGAACTGGGCGTCGGCCCCGATGCACTGGTGGGTATCGCCACCGAGCGTAGCCTGGAGATGGTCATCGGCCTGCTCGCCGTGCTCAAGGCCGGCGGCGCCTATGTGCCGCTGGACCCGGAATACCCGCAGGACCGCCTCAGCTACATGATCGAGGACAGCGGCATTGGCCTGCTGTTGACACAGCAGCATCTGCTCACGCAGTTGCCGATTCCGGCTGCGCTGCCGGTGCTGACCCTCGATCAACTGGACGTCAGCGCTTATGCCGACACCAACCCAGAAGTCGCCGTTGACGGCGAAAACCTGGCCTACGTCATCTACACCTCAGGTTCCACCGGCAAGCCCAAAGGCGCCGGCAACCGGCATTCGGCCCTGACCAACCGGCTGTGCTGGATGCAACAGGCCTATGGGTTGACCGCCGACGATACCGTGCTGCAAAAGACCCCGTTCAGCTTCGACGTGTCGGTGTGGGAGTTCTTCTGGCCGCTGATGACCGGCGCCCGCTTGGCCGTTGCCGGGCCTGGCGATCATCGCGACCCGGCCATCCTGATCAGCCTGATTCAGCGTTACCACGTCACGACCCTGCACTTTGTGCCGTCGATGCTGCAGGTGTTCCTGCTGGACGAACAGGTCGCCCAGTGCACCCGCCTGACACGCATCATCTGCAGCGGCGAAGCCTTGCCGGTGGACGCCCAACAACAGGTGTTCGCCAAGCTGCCGAACGCCGGGTTGTTCAACCTCTACGGCCCTACCGAAGCCGCCATCGACGTAACCCACTGGACCTGCCGCGAAGAAGGCAAGGCCAGCGTGCCGATTGGCCAACCGATCGCCAACCTCACCACCTACATCCTCGATGCCGAGCTGCAACCGGTGCCGGCCGGCGTCATCGGCGAGTTGTACCTGGGCGGCGAAGGCCTGGCGCGCGGTTACCACCGCCGCCCTGCCCTCACCGCCGAACGCTTCATGACCAGCCCGTTCGGTGATGGCCAACGCCTGTACCGCACCGGCGACCTGGCCAGCTACCGCCCCGACGGCGTGATCGAATACCGTGGCCGTATCGACCACCAGGTAAAAATCCGTGGCCTGCGCATTGAACTGGGGGAAATCGAAACCCGCCTGATGGAATTGGACTGCGTGCGCGAAGCGGTGGTGATTGCGGCTGACGGGCAGTTAGTCGCCTACGCTGTGCCCGCTCAAGCCCGTGACGCCGCTGACCTGCGCAGCGACATCAAACACCGCCTGAGCGAACACTTGCCCGACTACATGGTGCCGGCCCAGTTGATCTTCCTCGATCAACTGCCCCTGAGCCCCAACGGCAAACTGGACCGCAAGGCTCTGCCGAAACCCGATGCAAACCTGCTGCAAAAAGCCTACGTGGCGCCGCAGAGCCCGCTGGAACAGCAGATTGCCGCCATCTGGCAAGACGTGCTCAAGCGTGAAGCCGTCGGCCTTCACGATGATTTCTTTGAGCTGGGCGGACATTCATTGTTGGCTACCCAGGTCGTCTCCCGTGTGCGTCATGCCCTGAACACCGATGTGCCCCTGCGCAGCCTGTTCGAATGCAGCACCTTGCAGGCGTTCGTCGCCACCTTGGCGCAGGAACCGGTCCGCCACGAGCCGCCCTTGGTCCGGGTCGCACGCGACCAGCCGCTGCGCCTGTCTTACGCCCAGGAACGCCAGTGGTTCCTCTGGCAACTGGACCCTCAAAGCACCGCGTATCACATCCCGGCGGCCCTGCGCCTGCGCGGCCATCTGGACACCCAGGCACTGCAGCGCAGCTTTGACCACCTGATCGAGCGCCATGAAAGCCTGCGCACCTCGTTCACCCAGGACGGCGAGCGTACCGTCCAACGGATCGCCGCCCACGCTCCGCTGGCGATCACCGTCGAGTCACGGCTGGGCGCAGACGAGCAGGCGATCCAGGCGTGTGTTGAACACGAAATCCAGCAGCTGTTCGACTTGCAGCATGGCCCGCTGCTGCGGGTCAAACTGCTGAAACTGGCGGATGACGATCACGTCCTGATCCTCACCCAGCACCATATTGTCTCCGATGGCTGGTCGATCAACGTGATGATCCAGGAGCTGATTGCCCTGTACGCCGGTTTCAGCCAGCAGCAACCGGTCAGCCTGCCTGACCTGCCCGTCCAGTACGCCGACTATGGCGTGTGGCAGCGCCAGTGGATGGAGGCCGGAGAGCGCGAGCGCCAACTGGCCTACTGGACCGAACAGTTGGGTGGCGAGCAGACGGTATTGGAACTGCCCGCCGACCACACCCGGCCGTCGGAGCAAAGCTACCGCGGCGCCCAATTGGAACTGGCGCTGGGCCACGAGCTGAATCAGTCGCTCAAGCAATTGGCCCAGCAGCAAGGCGTGACGTTGTTCATGCTGTTGCTGGCCTCGTTCCAAACCCTGTTGCATCGCTACAGCGGGCAAACCGACATCCGTGTCGGTGTGCCGATTGCCAACCGCAACCGCGTGGAAACCGAAGGGCTGATCGGGTTTTTCGTCAACACCCAGGTGCTGCGCGCAGAGCTCAACGGCCAGGCGCGGTTTGTCGACGTGCTGCAACAGGTCAAACACCACGCCTTGCAAGCCCAGGCTCACCAGGACCTGCCCTTTGAGCAACTGGTGGAAGCCCTGCAACCGGAGCGCAGCCTCAGCCACAGCCCGCTGTTCCAGGTGATGTACAACCATGCCAGCGTGCAGCCGCAAAACAGCGTCAGCCTGCCCGGCCTGAGCCTTGAAGTCTTGGAAGGCACGCTGCCCAGCACCCAGTTTGACCTCTCGCTGGACACCACCGAGTCCGCCGACGATCTGCTGGCCACCCTCACCTATGCGATCGACCTGTTTGAAGCCTCAACCGTCCAGCGCCTGGCCGGGCATTGGCAAAACCTGTTGCAGGCCATCGTCCGTAACCCGCAGCAACGCCTGGGTGAACTGGACATGCTTGGGCGTGAAGAACGGCACCTGATGCTCCATGACTGGAGCAGTGCCACCCTCGATTACCCAAGTGAACAACGGGTCCATCAGCTGTTTGAAGCCCAAGTGGCGAAGCAACCATCAGCCCCGGCCTTGCTCTTCGAAGACCGCCAGTTGAGTTACGCCGAACTCAACGCCCAGGCCAATCGCCTGGCTCGCCATCTGGTGAGCCTGGGCGTCGGGCCCGACGTGCTGGTGGGGATTGCCGTGGAGCGCGGCCTGGACATGATCATCGGCTTGCTGGCGGTGCTCAAGGCCGGTGGCGCCTACGTGCCCCTGGACCCTGAATACCCGCAGGATCGGTTGCTGTGCATGATCGAAGACAGCGGCACGCAACTGATGCTGACCCAGAGCCACTTGCGCGAACGCCTGACGATTCCTGCCGAGGTGGCGCACCTGTGCCTGGACCAGAACCAAGCCTGGGTCGATCTGGACGACAGCAACCTGGTCAATCGTGCCCATGCCGATAACCTTGCGTATGTGATGTTCACCTCCGGCTCCACGGGCCGGCCAAAAGGCGTGGGCATCAACCAGTCCTCGCTGACTCGCCATGCCTACGTGTCGTTGGGGTTCTTCAATCTCAATGGCGGCGACCGCATCCTGCAGTTTTCCACCTTCAACTTCGACGGTTTCGTCGAGCAGCTGTACCCGGCCCTGATCTGCGGCGCGTCGGTGGTGCTGCGCGGCACCGAAATCTGGGACACCGAGACCTTCTACCACGCCCTGATCAAGCACCAGATCAGCGTGGTCGACCTCACCACGGCCTACTGGAACCTGCTGGCCAAGGATTTTGCCGCGGCTGGCCCACGGGATTACGGGCGCCTCAAGCAAGTGCACGCCGGTGGTGAAGCCATGCCGCCAGAAGGCCTCGCCGCGTGGAGCCAGGCCGGCCTTGGCCACGTCAAATTACTCAACACCTACGGCCCGACTGAAGCCACGGTGACGGTCACGGCCCTTGATTGCACCGACTATGTAACCGGCGCACGCCCCACGCCCTTGACCATGCCCATCGGCAAGGTCCTGGCCGGACGCAGCATTTACCTGCTGGACGACAGCGGTGCCCCGGCGCCGATTGGCGTGGTGGGCGAACTGGTGATCGGCGGCGAGTTGCTGGCGCGGGGTTATTTCAATCGCCCGGACCTGACGGCCGAGCGCTTCATGCCCGACCCGTTCAGCCAAAGTGGCGGCCGCTTGTACCGCACCGGCGACCTTGCGCGCTACACCCCCGACGGGGTGATCGAGTACGTCGGCCGGATCGACCATCAGGTGAAGATTCGCGGGTTCCGTATCGAGTTGGGCGAAATCGAAGCCCGACTGCTGGAGCACGACATGGTGCGAGACGCCATCGTCCTCGCCCAACCGGCCGCCAGCGGTTTGCAGTTGGTGGGTTATGTGGTGCCCGAGGCCACGGCCGTGCCGCACGCAGAGCTGCGTCAGTCGATCAAAGCCGCGCTGGCAGCCGTGCTGCCGGACTACATGGTCCCGGGCTTCCTGATGTTCCTTGATGTATTGCCCCTGAGCCCGAACGGCAAGCTGGACCGTAAAGCGCTGCCCAAGCCGGATGCCAGCCAACAGCAAAACCACTATGTGGCGCCGCGAACGGCCCTGGAAATCCAGGTCGCCGGAATCTGGCAAAGCGTGCTCAACCTTGAGCAGGTGGGCCTCACGGATGACTTCTTCGCACTGGGCGGCCATTCGTTGCTGGCAACCCAGATCATCTCCAGGGTGCGTCAGGCCCTGGGGCTGGATGTCGCTCTGCGCAGCTTGTTCGAACGCAGCGTGCTCGGGGATTTCGTCGCCGGCCTGGACGGTCGCGCGCGGCAGCATGAGCTGCCATTGGTGCCCGTCGAACGCACTCAATCGCTGCCCCTGTCCTACGCACAGGAGCGCCAGTGGTTCCTCTGGCAATTGGACCCGCACAGCGCCGCGTACCACCTGCCGGCCGCCCTGCGCCTCAAGGGCACGCTGGATGTCGCGGCGCTGGAGCACGCGTTCAATCAACTGATCGCGCGTCACGAAGCACTGCGCACCACCTTCGTGGTGGACAACGAACACCCCCGCCAAATCATCGCCGACCAGGCACCGCTGGCGTTGGTGGTCGAGACGCTGAACGGCACGCCGGACGACGCCACGATCAAGGCCTTTGTGGAGCACGAAACCCGGCAACTGTTCGACCTCCAAAACGGCCCGCTGCTGCGGGTCAGGCTCCTGCGCCTGGCGGACGATGAACATGTACTGGTACTGACCCAGCACCACATCGTTTCCGATGGCTGGTCGGTGCAGTTGATGGTGGAGGAACTGATCAGCCTGTACGGCGCCGCCCAGTCTGGACAGCCTCACGCACTGGCGCCGTTGCCCATCCAGTACGCCGACTATGCCGCCTGGCAACGGCAATGGATGCAAGCCGGCGAGCGCGAACGTCAACTGGCGTACTGGACCGGCCAGTTGGCCGGTGAACACAGCGTATTGGAGTTGCCGACGGATCGCCCGCGCCCGGCGGAACAAAGCTACCGAGGTGCCCACCTGTCAATCACCCTGGCGCCTGGCCTGGGCGATGCCGTGCACGCCTTTGCCCATCGCGTTGGCGTGACGCCGTTCATGCTGTTGCTGGCGTCTTTCCAGACCCTGTTGCACCGCTACAGCGGCCAAAACGATATCCGCGTCGGTGTGCCGATTGCTAACCGCAACCGGGTCGAAACCGAGGGGCTGATTGGCTTCTTCGTGAACACCCAAGTCATGAAAGCCGAGTTCAGCTCGCACCTGCGGGTCGAGGCTCTGCTGCAACAGGTCAAGCAACATGCACTGGATGCCCAGGCGCATCAGGACCTGCCATTCGAACAATTGGTGGAGGCCTTGCAACCGGAACGCAGCCTCAGCCACAACCCGCTCTTCCAGGTGATGTTCAACCACCAGAGTGCCGACAAACCCAGCGCCACCGAACGTCCGTCACTGCCTTCGGCGTTGCAGGTCGAGGGATTGGACTGGGAAGGCAGCACCTCGCAATTTGACCTGACCCTCAGCACCAGCGAATCGGCCGAAGGCTTGAGCGCGACCCTGACCTACGCCACCGACCTGTTCAACGCCACCACCATCGAGCGCCTTGGGCGGCATTGGCAACAGCTGCTGCACAGCCTGATTGGCGACCCACAACAGCGAGTTGCAGATTTGGCGATGCTCGACCACGCCGAGCAGCAGCACATTGTCAGCGCATGGAACGCCACCGCCACCCGCTACCCGCTGCACCACAGCGTCCAGCAACTGATCGAAGCCCAAGTGGCGGCCACACCCAATGCCACGGCGCTGGTGTTCGGCGATCAACAGCTGAGCTATCACCAGCTCAACCAGCGCGCCAACCAGCTCGCCCACAAGCTGATGGAACTGGGCGTCGGCCCCGATGCACTGGTGGGTATCGCCACCGAGCGTAGCCTGGAGATGGTCATCGGCCTGCTCGCCGTGCTCAAGGCCGGCGGCGCCTATGTGCCGCTGGACCCGGAATACCCGCAGGACCGCCTCAGCTACATGATCGAAGACAGCGGCATTGGCCTGCTGTTGACCCAGCAGCACCTGCTCACGCAGTTGCCGATTCCGACTGCGCTGCCGGTGCTGACCCTCGATCAACTGGACGTCAGCGCTTATGCCGACACCAACCCGGAGGTCGCCGTTGACGGCGAAAACCTGGCCTACGTCATCTACACCTCAGGTTCCACCGGCAAGCCCAAAGGCGCCGGCAACCGGCATTCGGCCCTGACCAACCGGCTGTGCTGGATGCAACAGGCCTATGGGTTGACCGCCGACGACACGGTGCTGCAAAAGACCCCGTTCAGCTTCGACGTGTCGGTGTGGGAGTTCTTCTGGCCGCTGATGACTGGCGCCCGTTTGGCCGTTGCCGGGCCTGGCGATCATCGCGACCCGGCCATCCTGATCAGCCTGATTCAGCGTTACCAGGTCACGACCCTGCACTTCGTGCCGTCGATGCTGCAGGTGTTCCTGCTGGACGAACAGGTCGCCCAGTGCACCCGCCTGACACGCATCATCTGCAGCGGCGAAGCCTTGCCGGTGGACGCCCAACAACAGGTGTTCGCCAAGCTGCCGAACGCCGGG
>NZ_FYDK01000006.1:287026-365276 GCF_900187495.1 Pseudomonas sp. Irchel 3H9
GCGATGCTGCAGGTGTTCCTGCTGGACGAACAGGTCGCCCAGTGCACCCGCCTGACACGCATCATCTGCAGCGGCGAAGCCTTGCCGGTGGACGCCCAACAACAGGTGTTCGCCAAGCTGCCGAACGCCGGATTGTTCAACCTCTACGGCCCCACCGAAGCCGCCATCGACGTAACCCACTGGACCTGCCGCGAGGAAGGCAAGGCCAGCGTGCCGATTGGCCAGCCGATCGCCAACCTCACCACCTACATCCTCGATGCCGAGCTGCAACCGGTGCCCGCCGGTGTCATCGGCGAGTTGTACCTGGGCGGCGAAGGCCTGGCGCGCGGTTACCACCGCCGCCCTGCCCTCACCGCCGAACGCTTCATGACCAGCCCGTTCGGCGATGGCCAACGCCTGTACCGCACCGGCGACCTGGCCAGCTACCGGCCCGACGGCGTGATCGAATACCGTGGCCGTATCGACCACCAGGTAAAAATCCGTGGCCTGCGCATTGAGCTGGGGGAAATCGAAACCCGCCTGATGGAATTGGACTGCGTGCGCGAAGCGGTGGTGATTGCGGCTGACGGGCAACTGGTGGCCTACGCCGTGCCCACTCAAGCCCGTGACGCCGCTGAATTGCGCAGCGACATCAAACACCGCCTGAGCGAACACTTGCCCGACTACATGGTGCCGGCCCAGTTGATCTTCCTCGACCAACTGCCCCTGAGCCCCAACGGCAAACTGGACCGCAAGGCTCTGCCGAAACCCGATGCAAACCTGCTGCAAAAAGCCTACGTGGCACCGCAGAGCCCGCTGGAACAGCAGATCGCTGCCATCTGGCAAGACGTGCTGAAACTGGAACGCGTCGGCCTGAACGACAATTTCTTCGAACTGGGCGGTGACTCCATCATCTCCATCCAGGTGGTCAGCCGCGCCCGCCAGCAAGGCATCGCCTTTACACCCAAGGAACTGTTCCAACACCAGACCGTGCAAGGCCTGGCCAGCGTGGCCCGTATCGGCGCAAGTGCCCAGGTGATCGATCAAGGCCCAGCCACCGGCCCGCTCACGTTGCTGCCGATTCACAAAGTGTTTTTTGAAACGGCGATCCCTGAGCGCCATCACTGGAACCAGTCGGTACTGCTCCAACCTGCGCAACCGCTGGTGGCCGAGGCACTGCAAAGGGCGTTGCACGCGGTGATTGAGCACCACGACGCCCTGCGTTTGAGCTTTGCGCAACACCCCGGCGGCTGGAGCGCCCAGTACCGGCCAATGGTCGACTGGCAGTTGCAACAGATTGACGCCACCGCCGAGCAATTGTCGGACCTGTGCGATCAAGCCCAAAGCAGCCTCGACCTGCAACACGGCCCGCTGATCCGCGCCTTGTTGATCCACTTGGCCGACGGTACCCAGCGCTTGTTGTTGGTGATCCACCACCTGGCAGTGGATGGCGTGTCCTGGCGGATTCTTTTTGAAGACCTGCAAAACGCCTATCAACAGGTCAGCGACCAGCAGCCGGTGCAGTTGCCGGCCCGCACCAGTTCGGTCAAGGCCTGGGCCGAGCGCCTGCAACGCCGCGCGCAAAACCAGACGTCCCAGGACGAACTGAACTACTGGCTGGCACAACTCGACACCAACACGCCCGACCTGCCATGCGAACGTCCCCATGGCAGCCTGGACAATCGCCACAGCCACACGCTGCATACCCACCTCGACGCCCGGCAGACAAAGCAATTGCTGCAGCAGGCGCCCAAGGCCTATCGAACGCAGATCAACGACTTGCTGCTGACGGCCCTGGCACGTGTCATCAGCCGCTGGACCGGCGCCCCGCACTGCCTGATCGAGCTGGAAGGCCATGGCCGCGAAGACCTGTTCGATGACATCGACCTGACCCGCACGGTGGGTTGGTTCACCAGCCTGTTCCCGGTCAAGCTCGTGCCGGCCGCCAACCTTGGCGACTCCATCAAGCAGATCAAGGAACAGTTGCGAGCAATCCCCGACAAAGGCCTTGGCTATGGCGCCCTGCGCTACCTGGGCACGCCGCAGGCACGGGCCAGCCTCGGCGCCTTGCAGGCACCACGCATCACGTTCAACTACCTTGGCCAGTTCGACGGCAGTTTCGATGCCAGTCAGGGCTCGTTGCTGGCCCCTGCCGCCGAAGGCAGCGGCCGTGAGCAGGCGCTGAATGCGCCACTGGGCAACTGGCTGAGCCTCAATGGCCAGGTATACGGTGATGAACTGACCCTAGGCTGGCAATTCAGCCGGGAGATGTTCGACGAAGCGACCATTGCGCACCTGGCCGATGACCTCAAGCGCGAGCTGCTGGCGCTGATCGAGCATTGCTGCGACACCGTCAACGTGGGGGTCACGCCGTCCGACTTCCCGCTGGCGCGGATCAGCCAGGCACAACTGGATCGCCTGCCGGTGCCGTTGCCACAAGTCGAAGACGTCTACCCGTTGTCGGCGATGCAACAGGGCATGCTGTTCCACACACTGGAGGCACCGGAAAGCGCACTGTACGTGAACCAGATGGCCGTCTCGGTCACCGGCCTGGACGTTGCGCGGTTCACCGCAGCCTGGAACGCCGTGATTGAGCGCCATGAAATCCTGCGTACCGGGTTCTGGGCCGACAACCAACTGGCCGAACCGCTGCAAGTGGTCTATCGCGCGGCGACGATGCCTGTCGACGTACTCGACTGGCAGCAACGGGACGTCACCGCCCAAGACCTGGAGGTACTCGCGAGCCAGGATTGCGCCCGTGGCTTCGAACTTCTGCGTGCGCCGCTCACACGCCTGACCCTGGTGCAGCTCGACCCGCAAACGCACTACCTGATCTGGACCAGCCACCACATCCTCATGGACGGCTGGTCCAACTCGCGGCTGTTGGGTGAAGTCTTCGCGATCTACAACGGCCAGGCAGCACCGGCCAAACGCGGGCATTACCGCGATTACATCCGCTGGCTGCAAGATCAATCCCAGGCGGTACTGGAGCAGTTCTGGAAAACCAAGCTCCAGGACTTGAACGGCACCTCGTCCCTCGCCAACAGCCTATCGCCCAAACCGGCCATGGAATTGGAAGGCCACGCGGCGCTGTATCTGAATTGGGATGCGCTGCAAACCGCACACTTGCGTGAGCAGGCCCAACGTCTGCGCGTCACCCCGAACACGCTGATCCAGGCCACGTGGTTACTGCTGTTGCAGCGCTATACCGGCCAGGACACCGTGTGCTTCGGCGCGACGGTCGCGGGTCGTCCGGCCAGCCTGCCAGGCTCGGAGGACATGCTCGGGCTGTTTATCAACACCTTGCCCATTATCCAGACCCCGCAACCGCACATGCCCGTCGCCCAATGGCTGCAAGCGTTGCAGGCCTATAACCTGGAAGTGCGCGACCACGAGCACGCGTCCCTGGCGGACGTACAACGCTGGTCGGGCCAAGGTGGCCAGCCGCTGTTTGACAGCATTCTGGTGTTTGAAAACTACCCGGTGGACGAACGCCTGCAGGAAGCCGGGCAAGAACGCCTGAGCTTTGGCGACGTCAGCAGCCGCGATGTGACCAACTTTGCCATGGACCTGGCGATCAACCTCGGCGACACCCTGAAGATCGAGTTCCTGTACCTGCGCAACCGCTTTACCGAGGCCGCCACCGCACAAATCCTGCGCAGCTTTGAAACCCTGCTGCTGGAACTGCTGAACAACGCCCAGGCCAACGTCGGCAGCCTCACTATGCTGGCAGGCACCGAACAGCAACTGTTGCTGCAACGTAACGTGCTGAGCCCCGCCATGGCACCACGCGCCCACCTGGCACAGGTGATCCGTCAACACGCACTGGAGCGCCCTGACGCAGTGGCGGTGGTGTGCGACGGGATCGAGTTGAGCTACGGCGAACTGGATGCCCGGGCCAACCGCCTGGCCCACTGCCTCATGGCCCAGGGCATCGGGCCGGAGATGTTCGTTGGCGTCGCCCTGGAGCGTTCGGTGGACGTCATTGTCGCGTTCTATGGCGTCATGAAAACCGGCGCCGCCTACGTGCCGCTGGACATTGACTACCCGCAGGACCGCGTGCAGTGGATCGTCGAAGACTCTGCCATGAGCGTACTGATCAGCCAGCACTCGCTGCGGTCGCGCTTCGACGGCCTGGGCGAGGCGACGCTTATCGACCTGGATCGCCTGCCGCTGTCGGACTGGCCGGCGACGTGCCCGGCGCCGCTGGTGCACGACGATAACCTGGCTTATCTGATTTACACCTCGGGCTCCACCGGCAAGCCCAAGGGCGTCGCCGTGACCCATGGGCAAATTCGCATGCATTGCCAGGCGATTGCCGAGCGTTACGAGATGGACAGCGGCACCCGCGAATTGCTGTTCATGTCGTTCGCCTTCGACGGTGCCCAGGAGCGTTGGCTGTCGACACTGCAAAGCGGCGGGTGCCTGGTGGTGCGGGGTAACCAGCTGTGGACACCGGAAGAAACCTGGCAGGCGCTGCACGCCCACAGCATCAGCATCGCCTGCTTCCCTCCGGCGTATCTGCAACAGCTGGCCGAGTACGGCGACAGCCAAACCGATGCACCACCGCCCGTGCGCATCTACTGCTTCGGCGGTGACGCGGTGGCCGAGGCAAACTTTGAGCTGGTCAAACGCGTGCTCAAGCCGCAGTACCTGACCAACGGATACGGCCCCACCGAAACCGTGGTTACCCCGCTGCTGTGGAAAGTGAGTGTCGATGAACGCTGCGATGCGGTGTACGCGCCGATCGGCACCCGCGTCGGTGAACGCACCCTGTATGTGCTGGACGAACACCTCAACCCCGTGCCCGATGGCGTGGCGGGCGAGTTGTACATCGGCGGCGAAGGCGTTGCCCGTGGGTATCACCAGCGGCCCGGCCTGAGCGCCGAACGGTTTGTGGTTGACCCGTTCGCTGCCGACGGCACACGCCTGTATCGCACCGGGGATCTGGTACGCCAACGCCCCGACGGCGTGATCGACTACCTTGGCCGCCTGGACAACCAGGTGAAAATCCGCGGTTTCCGTATCGAACTGGGAGAAATTGAGTCACGCCTGCGCGAGATCCCCGACGTGCAAGACGCCGTGGTGGTCGCCCGCGATACGGCCGGCGGCAAGCAACTGATCGGTTACGTGGTGGCCGACGCTTCGGCCGGGCTGGGCGAACGCCTGCGTGCAGCTTTGCAGGTGGAATTGCCCGACTACATGGTGCCGGCGCAAATCCTCGCGCTCCCGGCCTTCCCGCTCAACCCCAACGGCAAGTTGGACCGCCTGGCCCTGCCTGACCCGGACTTCAAAGGCCGCGCCTTCGTTGCACCGCGCAATGCGTTGGAGGCACAACTGGCAGCGATCTGGCAGGAGGTGCTGGAGTTGGAGAGCGTAGGCGTCACCGACAACTTCTTTGAATTGGGCGGCGACTCGCTGCGCATTCTCAAGGTGCTGTCGAAGGTGCGCAGCCAGCCGGATATCGGCATCGAACTGAAACTGCGGGACATGATCGGCAAACCCACCATCGCTGAGCTGTCCGGGTTTGCCGAGGACGATGCCAGCCTGAATCCGCTGCTACTGCTCAACAGTGAAACGACGCACAGCTCGCCGTTGTTCTGCCTGCATGCCGGTTTTGGCACGGTGTTCGACTACGAGCCCCTGGCCCGTCGCTTGGATGGACAGCGCAGCGTCTACGGCCTGCAATGTCGCATGCTGCTGGACCGCCAGTGGAACGATGATTCCCTGGCGTCCATGGCCATCGATTACAGCCAGTACATCCGCCAGCAGCAAGCCAGCGGCCCGTACCACCTGGTGGGCTGGTCGCTGGGCGGCACCCTCGCGGTGCTGGTGGCCCAGGAGCTGGAAAGCCAGGGCCAACGCGTGGAGTTTCTCGGCCTGGTGGACAGTTTTGTGCCCACTGGCGAAGACGTCTTGAGCGACGACTGGAGCGAGGACTTGCGCGGGTTCCTCGCGGTACTGTTCGGCCTGTCGGCTGAGGCCTTGCCAACCTTCGACGTCAGGGCGACGACGGACAGCGCGGTGCTGGAGCAACTGATCGCACAGGTCCAGTCAGGCGCTGCCGCGCGTTCGGTGTATGCCGCAATCAGCACCGAGGAGCTGGCTCACACGTTCCAGGTAGCGATGAAACTCAAGGCGTTGTCCACGGGACTGGACGGCTTGCCGCCCACCCGGGCGCAAGCCCATTGCTGGTGGGCCAAGGCGATTGCCGACCAGCCGGTATCGAACCTGGCCAGCGCCCGGAGCAATGAACAGATCGCCGCCGGCCACTACGACATGCTTAACCACCCGACCCTGCTTCAGGGTCTGTTGCAGCACTTGGCGCTGCAACCCGTAGCCAGTTGAAACGTCGCCGCCTCTGATGGTCAGGGGCGGCGCTTCAGCCTATTTCACAAGGAACATGCAATGCCCCTGGACCCTGATCTCGAAGGTTTTCTGGAATTGGCGCAGATGGGTCGCCTGACCGGTAAAAGCCAACCCATGCACGCACTGAGTGTTGAACAGGCACGGCGGGAGTTCGAACAGACTTCGGCCATTCTCGACCCCAGCCCGCCGGGGTCGGTGGTGGTCACCCAGCTGACGGCCACCGCCCGCGATGGCCATGCACTGCCCGCCCGCCTTTACCGGGCGCCCGGCACTGCGCAATTGCCGGTGATTGCGTACTTCCACGGCGGCGGTTATGTGGTGGGCAGCCTGGACTCCCACGACTCCATCTGCCGCAGGCTCGCGGCCAGCGGTCAGTACGCGGTGTTCGCGCCCAGCTACCGTCTGGCGCCACAGGCGAGCTTCCCGACCGCAGTGAATGACAGCCTCGACGCCGCCAATTGGCTGGCCGAACAGGCCGGCAACCTGCAACTGGACAACCGCCGAATTGCCCTGGCGGGTGACAGTGTGGGGGCAACGCTGGCGACCGTCCTGGCGATCACCGCAGTGAAGGCGCCGCAGCAACTGGCGTTCAAACCCTGGGCCCAGTTGCTGTTTTACCCGGTCACTGATACCTCGCGGCAGCGTGATTCCCATCGCCACTATGCCGAGGATTACCTGCTGGAAACGGCCACGCTGGAATGGTTCTACCAACACTATTGCCCGGATGCCCAACAGCGCCTGGACTGGCGGGTCTCGCCGTTGCTGGCCGAAGGGCTGACTGCACTGGCACCGGCCTATATCAGCCTGGCCCAGTACGATCCGCTGTATGACGAAGGGCAGGCGTACGCCCAGATGCTGGCCGCGAGCGGCACAGCGGTCAGCCTGCACGTGCAGTCGGGGCTGACCCATGACTTCCTGCGCATGAACGGCATTACCAGCGCGGTTGCAGGCATTTATGAAGGCGTGTTGAGTTGGTTGGGGGAACAGCGCTAAGCAACACTTGACCGTTCCCGCCATTAAACAACGGGGCTGATTGCCAGCCCCGTTTTACATCCCTACCCCTGCTCCTTGCTCGCCTGCAACTGCCTGGCCTTTTCCATAAGCGCCGCTTTCTCTTCAGGTGTCATTGCATCCATGCGCAAACGTGCCTGGGCGATTCTCTCCAACTGCCCAGCGACAGTTTCACGCTCGCGCAGCTCCCGCGCCAATGCCGCCACGCTTGGGTGATCAAACACCACGCCGGGATGAATCTCGCATTGCAGCAGTTTGCGGATGCCTGCCACCAGCTTGATCACCAACAAGGAATGCCCGCCTGCGGCGAAAAAGTCCTCCTCGATGCTCAGCCGTTCCAACCCGACCAATTGGGCCATGCGCGTGGACAACAGGGTTTCAAGCGCATCCCGTGGCGCGACGTACACCGCCTGGGAAGCCACAGGTTGAGCGTGTTGCAGCGCCTTGCGGTCAACCTTGCCGTTTGGCAGGCGCGGCATGCGTTCAAGGCTCACAATCTGGCGCGGCACCATGGCCGCCGGCAGATGCTGGGCCAGTTGGTTTTTCAATTGAGGCCCTACGTCCTCTGCCGTCGCCGCACGCATTACCACAAACGCTTGCGGCTCCTCTCGCACCAGCACCACCACGGCCTCACTGACCTCGGGCAAACGCAGCAACTGCGCCTCTATCTCCGCCAGCTCAATGCGGAAACCACGCACCTTGACCTGATGATCGCGACGGCCATACAGCTGCACGCCCCCCTCCACCCGATAACGGGCCAGGTCTCCCGTGCGGTAAAGGCGCGCGCCGTCCACCAGCGGGCTATGGATAAACGCGTCTGCATCCGCCTCGCCCTGCAAGTAGCCTCGGCACAACTGATGGCCACCGATGAACAACTCACCGAGTTCACCCGTTGCCAGCAATTGCGCGTCGGCGCCCAGTACGAAGACTTGGTTTCCGGGAAGCACGTGGGTCAGCGGCACGCCATGGGACACGTCTTCCGCAGGCAGTAACGGATGCACCATCACGCCCACTGTCGCTTCGGTGGGGCCGTAATGGTTGAACACGCGACAGTCGGGCCGCAGCTGACGAATGCGCTGCACCAGGCTCGCGCCGATGGCTTCACCGCCCAGCACCAGCGTGTCAGGCAATACGGCGGTATCAGCCTCAAGCAAGGCGGCCAGGTGCGACGGCACGATTTTTAGGCAATCGATGCTGTTTTCCCGCAGGAACCCGGCGAAGCCCTGGGGATCTTGCAGGGTCGCATCGTCAGCTATATGCAAGGTCGCGCCGTTGTAGAGCGCGCCGAACAAGGCGGTGTTGCCCAGGTCCGCCGCTACCGTGGAACTAAAGGCAACGTGGCGGCAGGCGGACAGGCCCAGTTGCTGGCTGCTGCTCGCGGTGTAGTTGAGTAACGCGCCATGCTCGATCACCACGCCTTTGGGCTGGCCGGTGGAGCCGGAGGTGAACAGCACATAGGCGACGTCACGGGCCTGCACGGACACCGCCGGGGCCACCGTGGCATCCTGGGTTGATGCGCCCGGATTGAGCAGTTTGAACGCGGTCAGCGGGTCGTCCTGGCCTGGCGCGTGAGTCACCAGGATCAAGCTCGCGGCGGCGTGCCGTGCGATTTCAGCCTGGCGCGCCACTGGCCATTGCGGGTCCAGCGGCAGATAGGCTGCGCCCGCACGCCAGGTGGCAAGAATGGCGACGACCAGTTCCGCCGAGCGCGGCAGCGCCAGGCCCACGATCGACCCAGCGCCCACACCCTGGCGCAGTAATTCGGCACTCAAGCGCGCAGTACGGGCGTCCAGTTCTGCGTAGCTAAGGGCCTGGCCCGCAGCGACCAACGCCACGGCATCCGGCGTCTGATCAGCCCACGCAGCGATACGTTGCGGCAACAACTGCGGCGTTTGCATGATTTGCGCCGGCGGATTCAGTGCCAGCAATCGGCTCTTTTCGTCGGCACCCAACAGGTTCAGGCGTGCAAGGGTTTCATCCGGTTTGTCGGCGATGCTGTGGAGCAACTCGCGGAGCTGGCCCAACAGCGTCTCGACGGCGGGCGCCGTATAGCGTGCGGGATTGAAGTCCAGTGATAAACCTTGAGGTTCGCCAGACGCTGCGATTTCCAACTGAAGGGCCAACTCGAATTCAGGCAGACGGGCCGGCAGGTCGCTGCCCACCCAAACCAACCCGGCCACTTCACGCGGTTCCGAAACCCACCGATTGCCAAAACCGACCGCAGGCGCGGCCTGTTGTGGGAATGACAACGGTGTCCAGTATTCCTGCCAGGTGCGGTGCTGATCCAACTGCGCGGCCAAGGTGGTCACCAGCTCACGGAAGGTGCTGGCCGGATCAATGCGAATCGCCAACGGCAGGGTTTTCTCGAACAGGCCCAGGCTGTGGCTGAAAAATTCATAATCCAGGCGCGCATCATGCCGCCATCCCGCCAGGAATGACTCCCGACCACTGATGCGTGCCAGCAGTACCCACCAGGCGGCGTGCATCAGCACGTCCAGCGGCAGCCCCGTCGTGCGCAGGCGAGCCAATAGCGATTGATCCAATGGCACACTCAAGCGTTCTGCCGGCAGGACTTCTGCGCACGTCAGGCGATAGGGCAAGTCTGGCCCGCTGAGCAGCCCCTCGTGCCCTTGCAGATACTGCTGCCAGTAAGCCTTGGCGGTGTCTGCGTCTTCGTCGAAGATCACCTCGCTGCGCCATTCCAGGTACTGGGAAAACTGCCCCGGCTCGTCCTCTTCAAACCCTTGCTGCCCATAAGCGGCCAACAACTCCTGTTGGATCAGGGCCAAGGTCCCGGCGTCGGCGGCGTAACGCGAAACGCCTATCAACAGTTGCCAGTGGTCCGTTTCCAGGCGCTGCAACAACGCACCGATCAGCGGCTGTTGCTGCTGCAACCACTGCTGTTGGCGTGCAATCACCTGTTGGGGCGACGCCACGTCGAGCCACTGGGTCAAGCTCACCGCTTCAGCCGGCGCGACCCGCTGGCGCAATCCGTGATAACCACTCACGGGCGCAAATTGTGCACTCAATGCTTCGTGGCGCACCGCCAGGCTATCCAACGCGTGTTGCAGGCGCACCGGGTCCAGCTCGCCACGAATATCCAGTTTCAGGCAGTGGGTCAGATCCCCCCAGCTCGCCCCTTGTTGCCGTGCGTCCAGATGCTGTTGCTGCTCGACCAGCAACGCCAGTCCCGCGTCCACGGTTCCCTGTTGTGCAGTACTCATGCTCCGGCCTCTTCCTTTTCGGTCTCGCTATGCGCTAGGTGCAGCGCGCTGCGTTCAATCATTTCGCCCATTGCCACAACGATCTTGCGCGGTCCTTCGAAGGGATCACGTGCGTGGGCAGCCAGCATGTTGTCCAGCAGGATGACATCGCCCTTGTGCCAGTCGAACCGCACCGCGCAGGCTTCGTACAGCTCGCCCACCAAGGCCATGACTTCGTCTTCAATCGGCGAGCCATCGCCGTAGTACACGTGCCGAGGCATACGCTGCTCGCCGAACAGAGCCAGCAAGTCTTCGCGCACATCCGGGTCCAGACAGAAGATGTGGTGCAACTGAACCTGGTTGAAGAAGGTTTTTTCCCCCGTCACCGGGTGACGGATGATCGCCGGGCACGGGGTGCGGATTTGCAGTTCATCGTTGTCCAGCCAGGTCCACGCGATGCCCGCAGCCCGGCAACGCGCCTCGACGTCGGCACGCACGTCGGTCTTGAAGAAGTGCTGCCAGGAAACGTCGAGCTTGTCGGCAAAGGTGCGCACGTACAGCAACCCCTTGTCCTCGAAGCGCTCGCGGATCGCCGCCGGCAATTTGAGGTACATCTGCCGGCAGTCCACCACCGGTGTGGCGCCGCCGATTGGGGATGGCTGTTCGCAGAAGAACAGCTGCTTGCGCGGCCAGCGGTCCTGATGGGAGCTTTCGTTATGGAACAGGATCATTTTCTTTTCGGGGTACGGCGTGGACCGGTAGGTGTTCTTACCGCCCTCTTTTTTCGGCAAGTCGCCATATTGGCCATAGAGGCCCGGCTGTACAGCTTCAGCAAACGCTTCGAAGTCATGAATATCGCGCAGGGCAAATCCACGGAACAGAATCCCCGCATGGCGAGCCAGTTTTTCTTCCACCAGGGCGCGGTTGTCCTTGATCCAGGCCACCAGGTCCAGGCCCGGATCAGTGGGTTCCATCAGCAATGGAAAATCCTGTCCGGGTACCAGCAGCGATTCACGCATCAACGCACCGGCAGGCCTGTCGGTGCGGCTCTGGGATTTTTTCAGGAACTTGCCCAGCTTGTCGGCCTTGATGGCAGGCGGTACGGGCGTCGTGGTTTGTTCCAAGGTGTTGGTAGGCATGGTGATATCCCCTAATTGAATGTTCGGATCACACACAATCTGTTCAAGAATTCCCGTCCAGGCGTTGACGAATGACTCGATGCGTTGTTGTTCAAACAGGTCGCTGGCGTACTGCCAGGTACCGTGCAGGCCGCCTGCATCCTCATCGATGAACAGGGCCATATCGAACTTGGAGTAACCGCCACGAGTGGGCAGTACCTCAACCTCGATCCCGTCCATCTGGCCACCCTGCACCGGCAGGTTGTTCATCACGAACAACACCTGCACCAGTGGGTTGAAACCCCGTTGGCGCGGGCGCGGCGAGGCCTCCACAATCATGTCGAAGGGCAGGTCCTGATGATCGAAAGCGTCCAGCGCGGTGCCTTGGGTGGTGGCCAGGAAAGCGCTGAACGGTTGCTGCGCCACGAAGGTCGAGCGCAGCGGCAGAATGTTCACGAAGAAACCGATCAGACCTTCCAGCTCAGGCTGCTGGCGCCCGGCAACGTCGGCGCCGACCAGCACGTCATCGCTGCCGCTGAGGCGATGCAGCAGGATCTGGAACGCGGCCAGCATCGTGCTGTAAAGCGTCACACCGGCACGCGCCGACACCGCCTTGAGCCCTTCATGCAAGGCCACGGGCAGCGTGAAACCGAGGTCGCGACCTTCATGGGTCGGTGCCTGGGGACGCGGCTGGTCGGTGGGCAGTTGCAACACGCCGCTGTGACCGGCCAGTGCCTGTTCCCAGTAACGCGCCTGCGCGGCCAGCACGCCGGTGCGTTGCAGTTGCTGTTGCCAGAGGGCGTAATCGGAATACTGGATCGGCAGCGGCGGCAACGGCTCAACGCCCCCCGCCTTCGCCCGGCCATAGAAGCCCACCAGTTCATTGACCAGCACCGCCATCGACCAGCCATCGGAGATGATGTGGTGCATCGAATACAGCAACACATGTTCGGTGGGGCCCAGCTTGAGCACCTGTCCACGTAACAAAGGCGCCTGCAGCAGGCTGATGGATTGGCGGGTGTTCGCCTCAACGGCGACCGCGACCCGGCGCTGCTGTTCAGCGGGATCCAGGGACGACAGGTCCAGTAACGGCAAGTCGACCTCCACGTGCGCGGCGATGACGGCCTGCGGGTCACCCTCCTCGTCGGTGATGTAGGCCGTGCGCAGGGTTTCGTGGCGGGCAATCACCTGTGCCAGGCTGCTGACCAGCAGCGGCACCGACAACTCGCCGCGCAAGCGCACGGCCAGCGGCATGCCATAGGCGCCACTGGCCTGCGACAGCTGCTCCACTACCCATAGCCGGCGTTGCACCAGGGACAGTGCCGCGCTGGTTTTTTCGCCGTGGGCCACTAACGGGCTGCGCGCCGGCGCGGTGTCCTGCCCGGTGCGGGTGGAGATCGCCGCGATAAAGTCTGCCAATCGCGGCGCGCCAAACAGGTCACGCAGGGTCAGGTCGCAGGCCAACAGCGTCTTCAAGCGTGCGACCACTTGGGTGGCCAGTAGCGAATGCCCACCCAACTCAAAGAAGTGATCGTCCAGCCCGACCTGTTCCAGCCCCAGCACGTTTTGCCAAACCTCGGCGACCTGAATGTCCAGGGCCGTTCGGGGTGCCACATAGTGTTTTTGCCGTTGGCTGACATCCGGCTTTGGCAAGGCTTTACGGTCCAGTTTGCCGTTGGGGCTCAGGGGCAACACGTCGATCAGCATCAGGAAACTCGGCACCATGTAGTCCGGCAACGACTGACGCAACGCCGCCGTCAAGGTGTGCGCCTCCAGGGCATCCGACTGGGGCACGACATAGGCGACCAACTGCGCGCCGGTCGGCCCGTCCAGCGCAATCACCGCCGCCTCGCGCACCTGAGGCATGGCTTGCAGACAGGCTTCGATTTCACCCATCTCGATCCGGAACCCACGGATTTTCACTTGATGGTCAATACGGCCCACGTACTCCAGGGCCGCGTTGTCGTTGTAGCGAGCCAAGTCTCCGCTGCGGTAGAGCCGCGATCCCGGCACGCCGGAGAACGGGTCCGGCAAGAAGCGTTCGGCGGTCAGCGCCGGGCGATCGAAGTAGCCCTGGGCCAAGCCCGCCGCCGCACCGATGCACAGCTCGCCGACGCCGCAGGTCGGCAGCAATTCAAACCCGCTGTCCAGCACGTACAGCGCGCGCCCGTCGATCGCCCGCCCGATGGGCATGCCGAAGGCGTCATTGGCATCTGCAAGCTGGCAGTCATGCACGCTGGAGACCACGGTGGCTTCGGTCGGGCCATAGGTGTTCACCAGACGAACGTTGCCCAACCCAGCCTCGTACCAGGCACGTACGCCCTCCACGGCCATGGCTTCGCCGCCGACATGCACTTGGCGCAAGTTGCCCAGGGTGCGGCCATCGACGGCGCACTCCTTGGCCAGCAAGTACCAATAGGCCGCGGGCAAGTCGGCCAGGGTCACGCCCTGCTCGACGATTTGCTGCGCCAGCAACCCGGCGTCCCACAGCTCATCGCCGCGCATGATCAGCGCCGCGCCGATGCACAGCGGCGGGTAGCATTGCTCGACAAACCCGTCGAAGCTGAACGTCGCAAATTGCAGCACGCGGTCGGCAGGCGTCAGCGCACTGTAATCGGCCGCTGTGTCGCAGAACTGGTCGAGTGCAGCATGGTCGATGGCCACCCCCTTGGGTTGGCCGGTGGAGCCTGAGGTGTAGATCACATAAGCGAGGTCGGCGGCAGCGGCGTGGTTCGGTGGATTGGTCAACGGGTAGCCCGCCAGCTCTTCACCCTGTGCGCTGAACTCCACACGTTTGAGCCCATGGGGCAGCGGCAGATCAGCCAGCAAGCCGGTCTCGCTGAGCAACAGGTTCAGACGGCTGTCTGCCAACATGTAGCTCAGGCGCTCGGCTGGGTAGTTGGGGTCCAGCGGTACGTAGGCCGCGCCACTTTTGAGGACGGCCAGCAGGCTGACGATCAACTGCGGGCCACGCCGGGAAACCAGGCCTACCCGTTGGCCCGGGCCGACACCCTGCTCCAGCAGGCGGTGAGCCAGACGGTTAGCCCGCTGATTGAGCTGGGCGTAACTCAGGCGTTCACTGCCTGCCTGAACCGCCAACGCATCAGGGGTGGCTTGGGCTTGGGTGGCGATGCGTTCATGCACACGCATTGGCCGCGGCGCAGTACCAGGGGATTGGCTGATGGCGAGCAGCGAGGCTTGCGTGCTGTTGTCCAGCAGTTGCAGGGTGCCGAGTGGCGCGTGGATATCCGCCACCCATTGCGCCAGCAGGTGCCGCAAGTTGGCGCTCAATTGCGCGACGTGTTGCTCGGTGAACCGCGCCCGGTCGTAGCTGAACTCCAGGCGCAAGCCGGTCCCCAGCTCGATGCCCAGGGTCAACGGGTAGTGGGTGCGCTCATGGTTGTGCATCTTGCCGAAGGTAAGGCCCGCTGGCGCGCCTTGCTTGAGCGCTTCGGCTACCGGGAAGTTTTCAAACACCAGCAAGGTGTCGAACAGTGCGGCACCTTGTTGTCCGGCCCAGCCCTGGATGTCGTAAAGCGGTACATGTTCATGGTCGCGCAGGCTGAGGTTCAGCGCTTGCAGCTCCGCGAGCCAGGTGGCGGCGGACTGGGCCGGCGAGGCCGCGCTGATGATCGGCAACGTGTTGATAAACAGGCCCAGTTGCTGCTCGATACCCGGCAACGGCGCCGAACGCCCGGCAACAGTGGCACCGAAAGCCACGCAATCCTGGCCGGTGTAGCGTTGCAGCAAGAGGCTCCAGGCGCCTTGCAGCAGGGTGTTGAGGGTGACTTTGTGCTGGCGCGCGCAATCGCCGAGCGCGCGGGTGAATTGGCTGTCCAGGGTGGTGTGATGGTCGGCCATGCCCGCCCCTTCGACCGGCACGCGCAGTGCTTCAGCCAGCAGGGTTGGGGCTTGCAACGGTGCCAGGGCTTCGCGCCAGAACTTTTCGCCCGAGGCTTGCTGCTGCAGCCAACCCAAGTAATCGCGGAACTGCCCCAACGGTGCGGGCAAAACGTGGCCTGCGTAGTCGGCAATGACTTCGCCGAGCAACTGGGCATTGCTCCAGCCATCCATGAGGATGTGATGGCTGGTGAAAATCATGTGCCAGCCCGTACCGGCACCGCGCACCAACATCAGGCGAAACAGGGGCGCCGCGTTCAACTCAAAACCGCGCTGACGCTCGGCGTCGGCCAAGGTGTCGAGGTCAGCATGCGGGTCTTCGATCACGTGCAGCTGCAAATCGACCTGGCGCTGGATCACTTGATGGGCGCTGTCCAGGCCGAGCCAGTGGAAGCTGCTGCGCAAAATGTCATGCCGATCCAGCGCCGCCTGCCAGGCACGACCAAAGCTCAGCAGATCGAGGCCTTCAATGTCCAGGCGCAACTGGTTGATATAGGCCTGGGCTTCAGGCTCGTACAGGGTGTGGAACAGCATGCCTTGCTGCATGGGCGACAGCGGGTAGATATCGGCGATGGCCGGGCCGTCCACGGGCAAATCATCCAATTGCTGTTGGGTCAGGGTTGCCAGCGCAAAGTCCGACGGCGTCACCTGCCCGGCGGGTGTATCGCAGCAGTGCTGGATCAAGGCGTTGAGTTCGGCGGTGTAATCATCCGCCAGGCGCTGGATGGTCGACGCCTGGAACATCTCGCGGCTGAACCCCCATTGCAGCGCCAATTCGCCGCCATACACCTGCCCTTCCACCGTCAGCCAGTTGGCCAATGGCGCTTCGGGGTCTTGGGCCTGGCCGCTGCCTTGGGTGGCGGGCACGAACAATGCGGACTCATCGAACTGGCGATCGAACTGGCCGAGGTAGTTGAACGTGATGCGCGGCGCGGCCAGGCCCGCAAGGGCTTCACGCACCTGAGGCGCCGCCAGGTAGCGCAGCAGGCCGTAGCCCAGCCCCTTGTTGGGCACGGCACGCAGTTGCTCCTTGACCGACTTGATCGCGGTCGACAGCTCGCCGTCCGCCTGCAGACGTACAGGGAACAGGCTGGTAAACCAGCCAACAGTGCGGGTGAGGTCGACGGCGTCGAACAGATCTTCGCGACCGTGGCCTTCCAGTTGGATCAGCGCCGCAGCCTGCCCGCTCCACCGGCTGACTACCCGCGCCAACGCCGTCAGCAACAGGTCGTTGACCTGAGTGCGATAAGCCGCTGGCGCGTCTTGCAGCAACTGGCGGGTTTGCTCGGCGTTGAGGCGGGTTTCAAGCTTACAGCCCAAGCGGTTTTGCAGCCCGCCGTGGGGGTTGTCGCACGGCAGCTCGGCGTCGACGGACTGCGCCTGCCAGTAAGGCAGCTGTTCGCTGAGGGTTTGCGCGTGGGTGTGCAGTTGGTTCGCCCAGGTTTGGTAGGCACTGGTCTTGGCCGGCAAGGATGCCTGGCGGTAAGCCTGTTGCAGGTCTTCCAGCAGGATGCGCCATGAAACCCCATCCACCACCAGGTGATGCACCACCAACAACAAGCGCTGGGTGCCATCGGCCATGGAGACGAGGGCGGCGCGCAGCAGCGGGCCTTGCGTCAGGTCGAGGCTGCGCTGGGCTTCGTCGCATAGCGCGGCCAGTTGCGTATCGTCGGTGGCATGGGAGTGCCACAGCGCAGGCTCGTCGACGGGCGCAGCGTGGGTTTGCTGCCAGCCGTCGGGACGCTGCACAAAACGCAGGCGCAGGGCGTCGTGGTGGTTAATCAACTGCGTCAGCGCCGCTTCCAGGCGCACCGGGTCCAGGGCCTCGCGCGGGGTCAGCAACAAGGATTGGTTCCAGTGGTGACGTGCCGGGATGGCCTGGGCGAAAAAGCTCTGCTGTACCGGCGTCAGCAGCACCTCGCCGCTGACCGGGCCTTGGTCGATAACGCTGGCCTGCTCAAAGGTGGCGACGAGGGCCAGGCTGCGCACGCTCTGGTACTGGAACAGGTCGCGCGGGCTGAGGCGAATCCCCGCCTGGCGCGCGCGGCTGACCACTTGGATGGAGATGATCGAATCTCCACCCAGCTCGAAAAAGTTGTCTTCCAGGCCGACCTGCTCGACGCCAAGTACGTCGCTCCAAATCGCTGCCAGGGCTTGTTGCAGTGGGTTTTGCGGGGCGATGTAGGCTTGTTGCGGCGCGGCATCCGGCAGCGGCAGCGCTTTGCGGTCGAGCTTGCCGTTGGCGGTCACCGGCAGCTTGGCCAGGTGCACCATGTGGGTGGGCACCATGTATTCCGGCAGGCTGCTGAGCAGCCAGGCCTTGAGGTCGGTCGGCGCTTCACCTTCCAGCACCAGGTAGGCCACCAATTGCTTGCCGCCCTGCACCAGCACCACCGCCTCACGCACGCCTGGGTGTTGCATCAGGCGCGTCTCGATTTCTCCCAACTCGATGCGCAGGCCGCGCAGCTTGACCTGATGGTCGAGGCGACCAAGGTAGTCGATCACGCCATCCTCACGCTGGCGCACGCGGTCGCCGGTACGGTACAGACGCGCACCGTCACCGAAAGGGCTGGGCACGAAACGCTCGGCGGTCAGCGCCGGACGACGGTGGTAACTGCGGGCCAGGCCGGTGCCGCCCAGGTACAGCTCGCCGGACACGCCGGCGGGCACCGGATTGAGCTGCGCGTCGAGCACGTAGGTGCCAAGGTTGGCGATGGGGCGGCCAATGGGCACGGCGTCACGGCCTTCGTCGACGCAGGTCCAGTGGGTCACGTCGATGGCCGCTTCGGTCGGGCCATAGAGGTTGAACAACCCTGCCTGGGGCAGCTTGGCGAAGACTTGCAGTTGCGCATCCAGTGGCAAGGCTTCGCCGCTGCACACGATGCGCTTGAGGCTGTTGCAGCCCTGTACGCCCGGTTCATGGATAAACGCCTGGAGCATGGACGGTACGAAGTGCAAGGTGGTGATGCCGTGCTGGCCGATGGTCTCGATCAGACGCGCCGGCTCGCGGTGTTCGCCAGGGACCGCGACCACCAGGCGCGCGCCGGTCATCAGCGGCCAGAAGAATTCCCACACCGACACGTCAAAGCTGAACGGGGTTTTTTGCAGTACCGCATCGCTGGCGTCCAGGCCGTAGGCTTGCTGCATCCAGCACAAACGGTTGACCAGCGCGCGGTGGCTGTTACCGGCGCCCTTGGGCTTGCCGGTGGAACCGGAGGTGTAGATCACATAGGCCAGGTTCAGCCCGTGGATGGCTACGGCGGGCGATGCGCTGCTGTATCCGTCAAGCCAGCCAGGCGCCTGGTCCAAGGTGATCACCTGGATGCCCTCGGTGGGCAGCGACGGTAACAGGCTGTGCTGGCTGAGCAGCAGTTGGATGCCGCTGTCTTCGATCATGTAGGCCAGGCGTTCCTGGGGGTATTCAGGGTCAAGCGGGACGTAAGCGCCGCCAGCCTTGAGAATGGCCAGCAGGCCAACGACCATTTCCACGGAGCGCTCGACGCAGATCCCCACAAATGCATCGGGACCAACGCCCTGTTCGCGTAAGGCGTGAGCCAACTGGTTGGCACGGGCATCGAGCTGGGCGTAGGTCAGCGTTTGGGCACCAAACACCAGTGCCGGAGCGTGGGGTGTGGCCTGGACCTGGTCTTCGATCAGTTGATGAATGCCACGCTCAGTCGGATATGCCTCTGCGGTTTGATTCCAGGCCTCAACCAGCACCTGCTCCTCCTGGGTAGCCAGCATCGGCAACTCGCCGACGCGCTGCTCGCCATCGGCAACCATGGCCTGCAACAGGCTGATCCAGTGCCGGGCCATACGCGCGATGGACGGCGCGTCAAACAGGTCGTTGGCGTACGTCAGCGCGGCGTGCAGGGTGCCGGATTTTTCATACGTGTCGAGGGTCAGGTCGAACTGGGTGGTACGGCCTTGCCACTCCACCAACGCCAGCTCCAGGCCGGAGGCGGTACTGACCGATGCAATATCGGCCACCACCGGCTGGTGGTTGTACATCACTTGGAACAGCGGCGTATGGCTGAGGCTGCGCTCGACTTTCAGGGCTTCCACCAGACGCTCGAACGGCAGTTCCTGATGGGCCTGGGCGCCGAGGGCGTGCTCTTTGATGCCTTGCAGCAGCCCAGAAACACGGGTTTGCCCGGTCAGCTCGGTACGCAACACCTGGGTGTTGACGAAAAACCCGATCAGCCCTTCGACTTCACTGCGGTTACGGTTGGCAATCGGCACGCCGACGCGGATATCGCTCTGGCCGGTGTAGCGGTGCAGCAGCACATTAAAGGCACCGAGCAACAGCATGAACAGCGTGACGTTGTGCTTTTGCGCACAGGCGCGCAGTTGCGCCGCCAGTGCCGGCTCAATCGCGAAGTTATGGCGGGTGCCCTGATAACTGGGCATGGCCGGACGCGGACGGTCCGTCGGCAGTTCCAGCACCGGGTGCTCAGCGCCCAGGCGCGCCTGCCAGTACTCCAATTGACGGGCCTGCTCCCCCGCTTCCAACCAGCGGCGTTGCCACAGGGCGTAGTCGCTGTATTGGATCGGCAGCGCCGGCAATTGCGGTGCCTCGTTGCGCTCATGGGCGTCGTAAAAGCGGATGAACTCGTCGATCAGCACGTTCATCGACCAACCGTCGGAGACGATGTGGTGCAGGGTCAGCAGCAGGACATGCTCCTGGGCGCCAAGCTTGAGCAATTGCACACGCAGCAGCGGGCCGTGCTCCAGGTCGAATGGCAGCAGCGACTGGCGGGTGGCTGCGTCATTCACTGCCTGCTCGCGTTCCGCCGGGGCCAGGTCAGTCAGGTCGAGTTGCTCAACGGCCAATGAGGGTTGAACGGCGACTTGCAACAGGCGCTCATCGGCCTGGCGCTGGAACACCGTACGCAGGGTCTCGTGACGCGCCACCAGGCTGGCGAATGCCTGCTCCATCGCGCTTAAGCTCAGCGCTCCCTTGAGTCTCACCGCCCCCGGCAGGTTGTAAGCGCCGCTGGCCGGGTCCAATTGCCACAGGAACCACATGCGCTGCTGTGCATAGGACAGTGCCTGACGGTCCTCCACCTCCACCCCGGCTGGAATCGGAAACCGGGAGAAATCCACCCCTTCTTTCTGCAGTGCTTGCAGGAACAGCTGGCGTTTTTCCAGGGGCAACCCGATAAACCGGCGAGCAAGTTTCAAGGAGTCTTCAGCATTCATTTGTTGGAGTCCGGAGCAATAGGCAGGAAGCACAAAGGCACGTCGTCCCTATAAAACGAACCGGAGAGGGAAAAATTAGCGGCGGGTGGAGGGGTTGGAGCGAGGGGTCATCAAGGGTTACGTCAATCCCGGGAAACCCGTGCAAAAGCGAGAATGATCACGTTGCACAGGCCCGGCCCCGGCAATGCACTGAAGCACTGCATTCGGCGCCGAATCATCGAACCATTGCGTTCAGGAGAACTGATTACGTGAACAACCAACTCAAACGAAAAGCCTGCATCGGCTCCATAGAGGCCAGCCTTGAAGACAACTGCCTGTTCGGCAAGAACCTGTCCATCAAGGCGCTGAACGCATTCCTGCAACATCACAGCACAGAGGCATGCCCAGCGACGGGTTGATCAACCCAACCGCCGATACCCCAACACCGCCGAGCCCAACACCACCGCACCCGCCGCCAACGCCACCCAGAACCCGCTGGCGGCGCCAAAGTGGTCGATCATCCAACCGGAACTGGCGGCACCAATGGCCACGCCGATGCTCAGGCCGGTGATCAGCCACGTCATGCCTTCGGTCAGGCGGCTGGCGGGGACGATCCGCTCCACCAGCGCCATGGACACGATCAGGGTCGGGGCAAAGAACAGGCCGGAGATAAAGATCGCCACCGCCAGGCCTGGAATGTTGGTGACCAGCAGCAACGGCAAGGTGGTCAACGCCGTGGCCACGCCGCAGAACAGAAACTGGCGCGGCAGCGGCGCCTTGAGCTTGAGAGTGCCAAAGGCGAGTCCCGCCAGGCATGAACCGATGGCGTACACCGACAGCACAATACTCGCCGCCGCCGGCTGACCCTGGTGTTGCGCAAACGCCACGCTGACCACATCCACCACACCCACGATCACCCCCATGGCCAGCAAGAGGATCATCAGGATCAATACCGACGGCGACGCGATCAGCCAGCCAGCATGGTGATCGTGGTGCTCATGCACCGGGGGTTCGGTCGCTCGTTGCAGGACGAACGTGGTGACGCCCACCGCCAGCAACAACGCGGCCACCAGCGGCCCGGCTTCGGGGAACAACACCACGCTCAAGCCCACCGAAATCGGCGGGCCGACGATAAAGCACACCTCATCCAGCACCGACTCCAGGGCAAAGGCGGTTTGCAGCTTGGGCTGACCTCGGTACAACTCGGTCCAACGGGCCCGCACCATCGCCGACATGTTCGGCATGCAACCGGCCAAGGCGGCAGACAGGAACAGCGTCCAGGTCGGCGCCTGCAACCGCGTGCACAGCAACAGCATCAGCAGCGCCCCGCCACCGATCAACGCGGCAATCGGCAGCACCCGGCCTTGGCTGTAGCGGTCCACCAGCCGTGATACCTGTGGCGCGCAAATCGCCGTAGCCAACGCGAATACCGCCGCCACCGAGCCTGCCAGGCCGTAGCCGCCATGCACCTGGGAAAGCATGGTGATAATGCCGATACCGGTCATGGACACCGGCATACGCGCCAGCATGCCGGCCAATACAAAAGCCCGGGCGCCAGGGACTTGAAATAACTCGGCGTAGGGGTTTGCCATGACTTAAACGCCTTCTGTCCTTAAATTGCGCATCCTTTTATCACACCAACCGCTTGATCTGCTTATGCCGCCACACCAACCGGTAATACGCGGTCTGCAACCCCAGCATCGCCAGGTACGTCACCGGAAACGCCATCCAAACGCCTTCCAGGCCGAAGTGCGCATTCAGCAGGTACGCCATCGGCAGCTCCACACACAGCACGCAGAAGATCGAGATCGCCACCGGCATCAGCACCACGCCGCTGGCACGCATGATCCCGCCGATCACGGCCTGGAAGCCGAACACGAGGATGCTCCACAACATGATGTGCAGCAGGTGCTCGGCATTCACGCGTGCGGCGTCATCGGTGATGAACAGCCCGAGCAACCAGTGGGATAACAAGTAGCCCAGCACGATCAGACCACCGGTCAGGCAGGTGTTGATCAGCAACCCCGTGCGCAGGATCGGCCCGATGCGCTCCAGGCGCCCGGCGCCAATCGCCTGGGCGCCGAGGATCGAGGCGGTGATGGCAATCGACAGGGCCGGAAATTGCACGTAGTTGACGATCTGCGTCACCGCCCCATAGGCCGCCGTGGCCTGGGAACCATGGCTATTGACCAACGCCAGGATGACCAGCTCCGAGAGCGACAGCACCACCATCTGCAAGCCGGTGGGCAGGCCGATACGCAGGACTTTACCGAGGATGACGCGGTCCAGGCGCAAGGCCGCGAGCAGTTCGCGATCCGGCGCCATCACGTGGTTTTTATGGCGCAGGCGCAGGACCAGAAACAGCATCGCCGAGGCATTTCCCACCAGGCCCGCGTACACCGCGCTCTGGATGCCCAAGGGCGGCAGGCCGATCCAGCCGCGAATCAACGCCGGGGTCAGCAACAGGCCGACCAGTGTCGAGACCATCAACGCGAGCAAGGGCGAAATCGTATCGCTGACGCCCCGCAGCAATTGGGTGTAAAGGATGAAGACCAGCAACAGCGGCATGATCAGCATCATCATCTGGGCATAGCCGACTGCGTCGTCGAGCACGTCAACCGGCGTGCCCAATGCCTGCAACGCCGGGCGCGCAAACAGACTGCCCAACACCGCCGCGATCAAGCCCACCAGCGCGCCAAGGGTCAGCGTCGCGCCGGTAATCGACTTGACCATCGCGGTTTCCTGGGCACCCCAGGCCTGCCCGATCAACACCGACGCACCCGCCCCCAGGCCGATCACCAGTGCGATAAAGAAAAACACGATGGGAAACATCCCCGACACCGCCGCCAGGGCCTGAGTGCCGAGCATCTGCCCGACATAAATGCCGTTGAGCGTGCCGGAAAAACTCTGCAGGAAGTTGGACAGCACCATCGGTGCCAGAAAGATCAGATAGACCTGCCACAGCGGGCGTTGCAAAGGGCTTTGCATGAGAAACGGGGCCTCGAAGAACTAAAGCGTCCGAGGTTTATACCGCATGTGGATCCAATGTTCCTGCGGTTTATCGAGGCATGGCGTCGAACAGTGGGCAACCTGAATGGGCAACTGTTTTTTTGTCGTGAGCAAGCTCGCCCCGCTCACGACAAAGGCTATGGCGCAACCGGCAGCGCACGCTTGTGTGCGGTCTTGAGATAGGCCGATTCAACGATGTCCCGCACCCGCTCACTCACCGGCTCGCCCATCAGGTACGCATCGATCTCTTCGTACGTGCAGCCATAAGCCTGTTCATCCAGCTTGCCCGGTGCCAGTTCTTCGAGGTCGGCTGTGGGCTGCTTGTGCACCAGGTTCGTCGGTGCCCCAAGGGCACTGGCCAACAGGCGGACCTGGGTTTTGGTCAGGCCGGACAATGGCGCCAGGTCGCAGGCGCCGTCACCGAACTTGGTGAAAAACCCCATCAGAGCTTCGGCGCCATGGTCGGTGCCGACCACCAGGCCATTGTGCAAGTTGGCCACGGCATACTGCGCGATCATGCGGGTGCGGGCCTTGACGTTGCCTTTGATGAAGTCCACTTGTGCGGCGCTGGCGTCGGTGGCGGTGAGGCTGGCCATCAGGCCGTCGACGCTGACGGCGATGTTAAGGGTGTCGATGTGGTCCGGAGTGATGAAATCCAGCGAGGCCTGGGCGTCGCGCTCATCGGCCTGGGTCTTGTAGGGCAGGCGCATGGCGATAAAGCGCGCGGCGTAATCCTCAGCCCGCAGTTGCTCAACCGCCAACTGGCACAGGCGGCCGGCGGTCAGGGAATCCACGCCACCGCTAATGCCCAGCACCAGGGCTTTGCAGCCCGACTGGCGCAACGTGGTCTTGATGAAATCAATGCGCCGTTGGATTTCCCTGGCCTCACCGCCCTTCACCAGTTGCCGGTTGATATTCAGTTCCTGCGCGATACGGTCTTGCATGTCACACCTCCACGTTGCCGACATTGAATACCTTCGCTGCGTACTGCAAAAACGAGGGGTCTTCGCAGACGTTCTTCACCGGGTCATCGGAGAACTTCACCACCGGTTCGCCGTGCACCCGTACCAGCTTCATAACGATGCTCAGCGGTTCGACGCCGTCCACATCGCAAGCCAGGCTGGTGCCCATGCCGAAACCGAACTTGGCCTTGCCACGGATGTGCCGCAGGATCGGCAGGCATTTTTCGAAGTTCAGGCCGTCGGAAAACATCAGGTCCTTGGTCATCGGATCGATGCCCAGTTGTTTGTAGCGAGCCAGCACCTTGTCGGCCCAGGCGATGGGGTCACCGGAGTCCTGGCGCAGGCCGTCGTAGAGCTTGGCGAAGTACAGGTCGAAGTCCTTGAGGAAAAAGTCGGTGCTGATGCAGTCGGTCAAGGCGATGCCGAGACGGCCACGGTATTCATGCACCCAGTTCTCCAGGGCGGCGTTCTGGCTTTCGCGCAAGCGCCCCAATTGCTGGTGCACCATCAGCCATTGGTGGGCCATGGTGCCGATCAGCGGCAAGTCGAATTCATACGCCAGGTGCGCGTTGCTGGTGCCAACGAACTGGCCGGGGAAGTCGCGGCGCATGATGTCCACCACTTCGCGCTGGGCCTTGAAGGACAGACGCCGACGGGTCGAGAAGTCGGAGACGCGCAGGTCGGCCAACTCGTCGCGGCTGAGGTTTTTCTCCAGCCAGTCGAACTTCTGGTACAGCTTGCGGGTGACGTCTTCCAGGGTCACATCCGGGTATTTGTCGCGGTTGCGCAGTTCGCTGACCAACGCGAGCACCGGCTGTTCGAACATGATGCAGTGCAGCATCGGGCCGACCACGCGGATGTTCAATTGGCCATCGACTTCGCTGACGTGGATATAACGCAGGTTGAAGCGGAACAGGCCCAGGAAGCGCTCGTAGTCCGGGGTGAGGTACTCGCGAAAGCGTGGGTTGAACAGAAAGCGCAGCTCGCCTTCACGCACCTGCAGGCTGGCGAGTTTGTCCAACTCGACGCGCAACTGCGGGATCAAGTGGCCGAGTTTTTCCTTGGAGCGGACGATGAAGTTGTATTCCACATCGACGTTGGGGTACTGGTGCAACACCGCCTGCATCATGGTGAAGGTGTAGTAGTCGGTGTCGAGCAGGCCCTGGATCACCGGGGCGTCGTAGTCGTAGGCACTTTCCATGGTAAGTCTCCTTAACGCGTGGCCATCGCGGCCAGTTCTTCGCGGGTGCGGCTGATGCCGGCACCGGCCTTGAGCAACTCATTGACAGCCTGTACGCCGCCCTCCTCGCTGATACCGCGGCACGCTGGCAGGTGCAGCACGACTTCCAGGCCGGCCTTGAGCAATTGCAGTGCGGTGGTTTTGACGCAGTAGTCCAGGGCCAGGCCGCCAACGATCACACGGGTGACACCTTGAGCCTTGAGGTACTCGATGACTCCGGTGGACAGCTTGTCGTGCAGGTCGTGGTAGCAAGCACCGTAGGGGTGCAGGTCGGGCTCGACGCCTTTCCAGATGAAGTAGTCGTAGTCATAGGGCGTGGGCAGTTCGTCGAGCAACGTGAAACCTTCAGTGCCCGGTACGCAGTGGCTGACCCATGTGAGGTCGGCGTGGGTCAGGCCGGTGGGTTGCAGCATCTCGCTGGGCTGCGCGACCACCCAGGGTGCTTGCGGGGTGTGGGCGTCCTTGCTGCCGACGCGATAGCCGGCGAGGCTGGCCATGTAGTTGAGTTCGGCACCGATCTGGTCACCACCGGCCACAGGCAATTCGTTGGGGCACAGCGGCGTGAAGCTCTTCTGAGGATCGACATCGAAAGAAGCAAGGGCAGTTTTCGCAAGGGTCATGGCTGTTCTCCTGTGGCCTGGAAACAAAAGTACACGTCATGTACTTTCATTGCAAGAAACATTTATTTATCTATTCGCCTTCAAGCACATGACATATCTTTTCGATCCGTTAGACTGAGCCCTCTTCGCCGTTCAGAAGGATTTCATATGCCACTTAGCGCCTACCTCCACACCGTCGACCTCTGCGTGCTTTTTTACTGCCGCGCAACCGGGGAACTGAAACTGTTGCTGAACAAGCGCGACGCCGAGCCCTTCGCCGGGCATTGGGCGTTGCCGGGCGTGGTGGTGAATGGCGGCGTGCAAGATCTGAGCCTCCAGGATGCCGTGGAACGCTTGCGAACCAGCGACAAGGTCGGTCTGGAGCTGGCCTGGAGCGAGCAAGTCGGTACGGTGGGCGATGCGTTTCGCGACCCGCGTTGCTGGTCGTCATCAACGTACTACTTGGCGATCGTCGCGGATGAGGTGCAACTGGGGGAGCATCAAGGCTGGTTTGGGTTGAGGGCGGTGGCAGACGGCAGCATCAAGTTGCCGTTCGATCACAACAGCATCGTCGCGGCCGTGCAGGAGCGGTTGTTCTCCAAGTCGCTGTACAGCAGCTTGCCGCTGATGTTCCTGGGCAATGAGTTCAGCGCGCCGGAGGCGACCACGATCTTTTCCCTGGTGCTGGAGCGGCCGGTGCTCAAGACCAGTATTCGCCAGCGTTTGTTGAAGCTGACGGAGGCGGGATATTTGCGCGAGACGGGGCGCAAGAAGCATGGCGAGGGCGGCAGGCCCCAGGCGACGGTGGAGAACTTGAGGCCTGGGGCGGTTTACTTCTTTGATCGCAGTTTTGCCGACTAAGCACCCTTTTCAAGCGCGATGAGGTTCAAATGTGGGAGGGGGCTTGCTCCCGATAGCAGTGTGACAGTCCGCAAATAAAGTGACTGATCCTCCGCTATCGGGAGCAAGCCCCCTCCCCCAGTTTTGATTGGGGTATGGCTTTAGCTCATCCAATTGCCGCCGTCGACGTTGTAGGTCTGGGCCACCACATAATCAGCCTCCTTCGACGCCAGGAAGATTGCCATTCCGGTGAGGTCTTCAGCCGTACCCATCCGCCCAAACGGCACCTCTGCCCCCACCCGCCGCTTCTTCTCGCCAGGCGCCAGCCCTTCATGCTTGGCGAACAGCGCATCTACCCCATCCCAATGCTCTCCATCCACCACACCGGGGGCAATGGCGTTGACGTTGATTCCTTGCTTGATCAGGTTCAACCCCGCCGATTGCGTAAGGCTGATCACCGCTGCCTTGGTCGCGCAGTACACCGCCACCAACGCCTCACCGCGCCGCCCGGCCTGGCTGGCCATGTTGATGATTTTGCCGCCGTGGCCCTGGCTGATCATCTGCCGGGCCGCGGCCTGCAAGGTGAACAGCGTGCCGGCGACATTGATCGCGAACAGCCGCTCGAAGCTATCGCGGGTGATGTCGACGATGGGCGCCAGGTCGAACAGCGCTGCGTTGTTGACCAGGATATCCAGCTTCCCGACATGGGCCACCACGGCGGCAATCGCGCCATCGATGGAGGCTTGGTCAGTGACATCCATCGCGACCGCGTAGGCCTGAGGGCCCAGCTCGGCGGCAGTTTGCTGGGCGCGTTGCAGGTTGATGTCGGCAATGGCAACCGTCGCGCCTTCATTGATGTAGGCCAGGGCAAACGCGCGGCCAATCCCGCGCGCCGATCCAGTGATCAGCGCGCTTTTACCTTCCAGTCGTTTCATGGGTGTTGTCCGTCAAGGTTACTTGGGATAGCCGGCGCGTTTCATTTCGCGCTCGGTAGTGGACTGCGCCTGCAACAAGGCCTGATCAACCGTCATGCCGCCGGTAAGCGCCGCTGAAAACAGCTTGCCGACCGAGGTGCCGATGGCCTGGAACTCGGGGATGGTCACGTATTGGATGCCCACGTACGGCACCGGTTTGGCTGAAGGATGGGCGGGGTCGGCGTGTTTCATCATCTCCAGCGTCACCTGGGCAAACGGCGCGGCCTTGAGGTAAGCCTCGTTGTAAGTGGATTGGCGCGTGCCCGGCGGTACGTTGGTGATGCCCTCTTTATCGGCGACCAGTTGGATGTAGTCCTTGGAAGTGGCCCAGGTGATAAAGGCCTTGGCGGCGTCCTTGTGCTTGGAAGTGGCCGGGATCGCCAGGGACCAGGCGTAGAGCCAGGATGAACCTTTGTCGGTCACCTCAGTAGGCGCGGCGGCGAAACCGACGCTGTCGGCAACCTTGCTCTGGCTGGTATCGGTGGTGAAGGAACCGGCGACGCTGGCGTCGACCCAGATCGCGCACTTACCACTGTTGAACAGCGCCAAGGTCTCGTTGAACCCGTTGCTCGACACGCCTGGCGGGCCGTATTGCTTGAGGGTATTGACGTAGAAGTTGGCGGCGGCGGTCCATTCGGGGCTGGTCAGCTCGGGCTTCCATTGTTCGTCGAACCAGCGCGCACCAAAGGCGTTGGCCATGGTACTCAACAGCGCGATGTTCTCCCCCCAGCCGGCCTTGCCCCGCAGGCACATGCCGTACTGACCCTTGTCCTTGGCGGTGAGTTTGGCGGCGAACTCGCCGAGTTGGGTCCAGGTGGGATGCGCGGGCATGCTCAGGCCGGCGCTCTTGAACAGGTCAGTGCGGTAGTAGGTGACGGTGCTTTCGCCGTAGAACGGCAAGGCGTAGAGGGTGTTATTGACCGACAGGCCCTGGCGCACTGAGGGGAAGATATCGTCGGCGTCGTAATCGGCCGGCAGCTCGGTCAACGGTTCCAGCCATTGTTTGGCGCCCCACAACGGGGTTTCGTAGGTGCCGATGGTCAGCACATCGAACTGCCCGCCCTGGGTGGCGATGTCGGTAGTGAGGCGTTGGCGCAGAACGTTTTCTTCAAGCACAACCCAGTTAAGTTTGATGCCCGGGTGCTGCTCTTCGAACACCTTGGACAGGCGCTGCATGCGGATCATGTCGCTGTTGTTGACCGTGGCGATGGTCACGGTGTCGGCCGCATGGCCGGGTATAGCCATAGCCAGGCCGGACAGCAGTAACAGTGCTTTGGGAAGCGTTAACATGGCGGTTTCCACCTGTTGTTTTTGTTGTTGAGCACCGATTACAGCAGCTTGGCCAAGCCCTCACAAACGCCTGGCGAATGCGCGGCTGATACTTTTTTAACCGCACACTCAGGATCAAAAAAGTATCAGTGCCGGGCGAAAGCGGGGGTAGCCTGCCCCGTGCAAACCCGCGTATTTTGGTGTAATCCAACGCACAAGAGGCAGCACCATGCCCGTCAGCCGCGCCGAACTGTTCGAGCACCGCCCCGCCGAACTCGAAGTGATCTTGCCCGAACCCGACCACTGCTTTCGTTGGTTCGAACACGATTACCCCTATGATCTGGCGCGCTGGAACCACCATCCCGAATTTGAAATCCACCTGATCCGCCAAGGCACCGGCAAGCTGGTGGCGGGCGACTATATCGGTGCATTCAGCGCCGGCCATGTCGCTTTGATCGGCCCGGACCTGCCCCACGACTGGATAGGCGAACTGGCCCCCGGCGAACACTTGAGCGGGCGCGATGTGGTGCTGCAATTCGATGGCGCCGCCCTGCTCGCCCTGCGCAATACCTTGCCGGAACTCGGGGATTTGCAGCCGCTGTTCGAACAGGCCCGGCGCGGCCTGGAGTTCACCGGTGACAGCGCCGCAAAGGCTGCGCACCTGCTGGAAGCCATCGGTAGTGCCCATGGCCTGCAACGGCTGATCCTGTTCCTGCAATTGCTAGACACCTTGAAAAACGCGCCGCCCATCCAGGTCAAGGCACTGGCCAGCCCCTGCTACGCGCCCACGCTGGATGCCCGCAGCGCTGAACGCATCAACAAGGCCTTCGACTACCTGATGCGCGAACTCACTGGCGACGTGCGCCTGTCGGTCATCGCTCAACAACTGGAGATGAGCGAACCGGGATTCTCGCGGTTCTTCAAACGCAACACCGGCCACGGTTTTATCGACCTGATGCGCAAATTTCGCGTGCAGCGCGCGTGCCGGCTGTTGCTGCACAGTGAGCGGTCGGTGGCGGATATCTGCTTTGAAGTGGGCTACGCCAACCTGTCCAATTTCAACCGGCACTTTCGGATCGAGATGAACCAGACGCCGAGCGAATATCGCCGCGACACCGCGATGCATCTGTTCAATCCCATTGAAAAAATGACACCCAGTCATTTCTGATCAAAAGGTCGACTAATTCGCCTTTTTTCTAGGCCATTCAAGCCATTGGGCAAAGTTGGTACAGCCTGTGCAAACGTTTGCGGTACGAACTTGACCGCCAAGTTCCCCCTTACCTGAGCAATCGGGTTCAAACCGCGTACGAATAGGGACTTTCAATGCACCTCACCTCAAGGCCTCGCGCCTGCTTTGGTGTTTCCTTGCTACTGGCCGCCGTTACGGGAGTACTCAGCACACCCATTTTGGCGCAGGAAACACCTGCCAATGACTCAGCACAGGGCGAAACCCTCAGCCCTGAAGCCACCCAGTCGAATAAAGGCCCTTACCTGTCGCAATGGTTCAACCAGGACCTGACGCTGATCGGCAGCAAAGACATCAGCTTCGGCCCCAAGCCGTCCGATGACATTTACCTGGAATACGAGTACTTCGGCCGCAAAGGGCCCTTCGAGCTGTATGGCTACATCGACGTGCCGAAGATCCTCGGCATTGGTAACAGCAACGACAAAGGCGCATGGGACCACGGCTCGCCGGTGTTCATGGAGCATGAGCCGCGCATCTCCATCGACTACCTGGCCGGTCGCAGCCTGGCCATCGGGCCGTTCAAGGAATGGTACGTGGCGTTCGACTGGATCTACGACCACGGCAGCAACAAGGAAAACCGCGCCAACACCCTGTACAGCGGCCTGGGCACCGACATCGACACCCACTCGCGGGTCAACCTGTCGGCTAACTTCTATGGGCGCTACCAGTGGGAAAACTACGGTGCCAGCAATGAGTATTCCTGGGACGGCTATCGCGCCCAGATGAAGTACATCGTGCCCATCGGCAAGTTCGACAACGGCGCTTCGCTGACCTACATCGGCTTCACCAACTACGATTTCGGCTCCAACCTGCACAAGGACAACCCGGCGCGCACCGCCAATTCCATGGTGGCGACCAACGTGCTGCTGTACTCGTTCACCCACCTGCGCTTCACGCTGGTCGGGCGCTACTTCCATAACGGCGGCAACTGGGAAGATGGCAGCGAGTTGAATTTCGGCGAAGGCAACTTCCGCGCCCGCTCCGATGGCTGGGGCTACTACGCCGGTGTCGGCTACCAATTCTGATCAAGGAGCATGAGATGAACACGTTTACCCGTCTATCGATGGCCATCGGCATGGCCCTGTTGCCGAACCTGGTGCTGGCAGATACCCCGCCACCGATCAAACCCAAAGTGATGCTGATCACCATGTTCGCGCCCGAGGCACAAACCTGGATCGACCGCCTGCAACTCAAGCAAGAAGTGCGCGTGCCGGGCCTGTCCGCCGAATACCCGGTGATCCGCTGCAACACCCAGGACGTGTGCCTGCTCGTCACCGGCATGGGCCAGACCAACGCTGCCGCCTCCACCCTGGCCCTGGCGTTGTCGCCCAAGTTCGACCTGCGCCAGAGCTACTTCCTGATTGCCGGGATCGCCGGCATCAGCCCCAAGCACGGCACCATCGGGACCGCTGCCTGGGCGCATTACCTGGTGGAGTTTGGTACGCAGTGGGAACTGGATTCGCGCGATGCGCCCAAGGACTGGCCGACCGGCTACATCGGCATCAACACCAAAGGCCCCAACGAAAAACCGCCGCTGGACTACAAGACCGAAGTGTTTGAGCTCAACCCCAAGCTGCAAGCCAAGGCGTTTGCCCTGTCGCAGAAAGTCGAGCTGACGGAAAGCAAAGAGTCGACGGCCTGGCGCAAGCACTACCCCGCCGCCCCGGCCAACCAGCCGCCGCAAGTCACCCGCTGCGACACCCTGGCGGGCAACACGTGGTTCTCCGGCACGCGCCTGAGCGAACGCGCCGAGGTCTGGACCAAGCTGCTCACGGATAACAAAGGCGAATACTGCACCACCCAGCAGGAAGATAACTCCACCTATGAGGCCCTGCTGCGCGCCAGTCGCGAGGGCTTGGTGGATATTCAGCGCCTGGCCGTGGTGCGAGCAGGTTCCGACTTCGACCGGCCTTACCCTGGTTACAGCGAGGTGGATAACCTGCTCAACTATGCGGACCAGGGCGGGTTCGTGCCGGCGCTGGAAAACCTGTACCGCACGGGCAATCCGCTGGTGCAGGCAATCCTCAACAACTGGTCAGCCTGGGAAAAAGGTGTTCCCGACGCGTGACGATCCCTGTGCCGGCGATGGCGTGCTTAGGGCCAATCGCCGGTAAGCCGGCGCCTACGGGACCGTATCAGGGCAGGAAGATAATTTTGTCTGCACTGCCCTGGTTCACGTCTTCGTAGCACTGCGTCCCTTCGGCCAGCGCCACTTCGCGCAGGCCGACCGGCAGCGGCAGCAGGCCCTCATCAAAAAAGCGCCCGAACTGCTCCAGCATCACCGCGCACTGCTCGCAGCTGTAGAGCAATGAATTGATCCCCACCACCGAACCTCCCTTGCGGTACAGCGCCAGAGCCGGCAATTGCACATGACCGTCCACGGGCGCAGCAATGATGGCGATACGGCCAAAAGCCGCCAGACCCGCCACGGCGGCAGGCAGCCAGAAACCGGTGGTGTCGAAGATTACGTCGGCGCCGCCTGCGAACACGGCATTCACTTGCGTACCCAAGTCTTGCGGTTTAGCGAGGCTAATCGCCTCGAAACCTTGCGCTTGCAAAACCTCGACCTGCTCAACCCTGCGCACCGCCGCCAGCACCCGGGCGCCACGGATTTTCGCCAGGGCCAACGCCGCACTCCCCACGGCACCGTTGGCGCCGATCACCATCAACCGCGTGCCTTTGCCCACACCGCTGCGCTCCAGCGCATCCCAGGCGGTGGTGTACGGCACACCCAGGCTCGCCGCCTGGGCAAAGCTCAAATGCGTAGGCTTATGGGCCACGCCCTTGGCAGACACCGTGAGGTATTGAGCGTGGGAGCCATCGGCAAAAAAACCAAGATCGCGGCCGGTGCCCCAGACTTCCCGGCCCACCAATGCCTGCGGGCCTTCAACCACCACGCCAGCAAAATCGCGACCAGGAATGCGTGGCAGCGTGGTGTAAGGGAAGCGACCGAGCACGTTCTTTACATCGCTGGGGTTGAGGCCCGCAGCCTGGATTTTTACCAACACTTCATCAGCGCCTGGCACCGGAGTGGGAACGTCGATAAAGCTGAGGGCATTGAGATCGCCTGTGGCGGAAAATTGCAGGGCTTTCATGGGCAGTACATCCATCGAAAAGAAAAAGACTTCAGGACAACCAGGCACTGACCAACTGTCGCCCCATGGGCCACAGTTTTTCGCCGATCAACATGCCCATCAGGCCGACAAGCGCGATGGCCGGCGGCGCGGGTGAGCGAAAATCCAGCGCACCATAAATCACGCCGACAAACAGGCCAATGGCGAGGGAAATCAAGTAATTCATGGGGGCAGCGCCGTGTGGATTGGTGGGCTCAGTGTAGGGAGCCCCTCCCGCTGGCATCGGCCAACTGCTTCAGGATTTCGGCCAAACCTCAGCCGGTGTAGTGCGAAGGGGCCACACCGAGTTCGCGGCGGAACATGTCGCTGAAGCTGCTCGGCGAATAGCCCAGGGACCGCGCAATCCCGCTGACCGACTGGCCCTGGATCAACTCCGCCACGGCCGTGGCGAGTTGCACTTGCCGGCGCCATTCGGCGAACCCCATGCCCAGGTGGTTCTGGAACAGCCGCGCCAGGGTACGCACGCTGGCACCGGCCACCTCGGCATGCTGCTCGAAGGGGATCACCAGGGAAGGCGCAGCCATGACCGCCTGGCACGCGCTGATCAGTCGACGGTCGGCTTCAACCGGCATGGCGATGCGGATCCGGGAGCGACGCGCCCGCTGCAACTCCAGCAGGGCCAGGCCGACCACCGCGTCGTAATACGCACCGTCGCCGCTATCGCCCTCCTCCACCAGCGTGACGATCAACTCGCGCAGCAACCCACCGACCTCAATCACCTGCACCTGGCTGTCCAGCGTCGCCGCCAAGGCAGGACGCAGGTAGATATTGCGCATCTGCAAATCCGACACTACGCGAATCCCGTGCTCGACACCCGGCGGCAGCCATACCGCGCGCTGGGGCGGCACCACCAGGGCCTCGCGTGGGGTCTCGACCCACATCACGCCGCTCATGGCGTAAAGCAATTGGCCCCACTCGTGCCTGTGGGGTTCCACATACCACCCACGCGGGTAAGTACGCGCCAGAGGTTGCACGGGGACAGCGTGATCACTGAGGTCAGGTGGCGCGGCCAGGGCCATGGGACGTACGTCAGTCTAGGATGAGCCACCATGGTAATGACCACCGCCCGACAATCCGAGTGAATTTTTGGCGCTCGTGGCGATCACTTGCTTACACCACCAGGGTTGATGGGCCGATGAATAACGCAAAACTGTTTGTGATCGATTACACCCTCCATGGCGAGGCCAAGTCATTCATTATCCGCCTGGAAAAACTCGATGCCGCCGAAGCTTGGCATTGGGCAAGCTGCGATGCCGGCGTCGGTCGTATTGGCCGTTTCGCTCGGGAGCAGGTCAAGAAGACCAGCCAGGTTCAGGCCGAGAAATTCGGCATCACCAACGTGCAATGGCGCCGCTCGGACGCGCGCGCCCAGGCTTGATCAAGGAGAGATACCCATGAATGTATGTGGCCAGGTCAATGGCAAGGCTCGGATTGATTACACCCAGGACACCCTGTTTGGCCCACTGGCCAGGCATGTGGAATGCCAAGTGAGCGTGCAGCGCAAACCCGACAGACTCGTACTGAAGGTGTTTCAGCCGCTCCCGGATGATCTGCATGCAGCGAAAACGGTGGTGTTTGCCCTGGAGGGACGGCGGACCAGCGGGGTGGTCAGAGGTCGGCAGCGCCTGTCCGACCATAGCCTCCGGCTGGAGTTGGAAACCCAATAGCAGCTAACAGATAGATCAAATGTGGGAACGGTTTTGACCGCTCCCACCGCATTCAACCGTTGGCCGACTTGGCACACTCGCAGCCCGTAGCCGCAGCGCAGGGTTCACCATGGGCATGGTGTTCGGCACAGCCCTGGCAGCAATAGCCCTTACCGTCTTTCATCACCGCTTCGACACCCAATACACATTTGCAGTGTGGGCAGGCACAGGTTTGATCTGGCATGGTCAGACTCCTTCATCATGGTCGTCTCGGTACGGCGAGCGCCGGCACCTTAAGCAATGACTGCCGGCTCACGCAGATCGTTCAAACCATCAGTCGGTGCGCGTATTGCTGCGATACATGAACACCAGCGCCAGCGCCAGGCACACCATCGCCAGCATGCGACCGCCCGACAATTCGATGGCAGGGTTGCCCAGCCAGCCGAAGTTATCGATCAGCATGCCCATGCCCAACTGCCCGGTGATCACCGCCACCGTGGCCACCGCTGTGCCGACCACCGGCACCGCACCGACCATCACCATCATGTACACCACGCCGAACAGCGCGCCGGTCAGCTGCCATTTAGGCACGTCCAAGAGGCTCAACGCCTGTGCCGGTTCAAAGAAGAAAATCAACAGCGCGGTGGTGAGCGCGCCTACGGCAAAGGTCAGCAAACTGCTGCGCAACACACCCACTGTCTGGCCCAGGCGACCGTTGATCGCCGCCTGCACACTCAATACCGCACCGGCCGCGATGACCAGTACCAACAACAGAATCAGATTCATCGTCTTACCCTCGTGCGATCAGAACAAGTGCCACCACAATCAACGCCAGCGCGATCCAGCGCTCTCCATTGACTCGCTTGCGCGTCGTGCCGAACCAGCCGAAATGGTCGATCAGAACGCTCTTGCCCACCTGTCCCGACAGTATCGCGATCATGGTCATCGCAATACCGATGTGCGGCGTGGCCAGGGTCAGTACCACCACGTACATCGGCCCCAGAAAACCGCCGATCAGCTGCCAGCGCGGCAAGTCAGTGAGAGCCGGGCCTTTTTGCGGACCGCTGAACAGCAGCAGCAAATACAGAATCGCCGAGCCCACGCCGAAGATGCTCAACGTCGCCCACAGGTGCCCCACCTGCACGCCCAATGGGCCGAGCAAGCCGGCCTCCACCGACAAGCCCATACCGGCGAGGATCACCAGCGGCAACAACAGCAACCGCAGAAGGTTTTTTTTCGGCGTGGCGTTCGCCACACCCTCGATAGAACTGGCCTGCATACATCACCTGCGCATCAACAAATGGATTAATGGCGCGCATTATCCAGTGGCCGTCCTGTGCGATAAATGGGAGCATGCCAACAACACCTTTGCGCAAAACGCACAGCTTGGAGCCATGATGCAGGGTTTGAACGAGTTGAGTTTCAAGGCGCTGCGCCTGTTCGTCGCAGTGCTGGACCACGGCAGTTTCTCCGAAGTGGCGCGCCGCGAAAGCCTGGCGCCCTCCTCGATCTCGCGGCAGATCCAATTAATGGAGCAGGCCCTGGGGCAACAGTTGTTGTATCGACACACCCGCGCCGTCAGCCCCACCGAGGCTGGGCGCCTGCTAGGGCGGCACGCGCGCCTGATGCTCGAACAACTGGAAGCCGCCGGCCAGGCCCTGCAGGAACAGGAAAGCGAGCCCAGCGGCCTGGTGCGTATCAATGCGCCGATGGTGTTCGGCCAGCGTCACCTCTCACCCTGGCTGGGCGAGTTGTGCCGCCGCTACCCCAAGCTGCAACTGGATATCCAGCAAACCGACACCTACGTCGACCCTCTGCAAGATGGCACCGACCTGCTATTTCGCATCGGCGTGCTCAACGACTCCGGCATGCAGGCCCGTATCTTCGCGCCCCAGCGCTTTCGCATCGCCGCCAGCCCTGCTTACCTGGCGAAGCACGGCACGCCCTCGCACCCCGATGAACTGATCAACCACCAATGCCTGGCGTACAAGGGCATCACCGGCCAACAACGCTGGTTTTTCCGCCGCGACCAGGGCGACTGGACGCCCTACAGCGTCAAAGGCCCGATCACTGGCAACCACGCCGACACCCTCACCCACGCCGCCGAACAAGGCCTGGGGCTGGTGGTGTTTCCATCCTGGTTGATCGGCGAAAGCTTGCGCGCCGGCACGTTGCACGCGGTGCTGACGGAGTACGAGGTGGCGACCACCCTGGAGCCGCAGCAAATTGCGGCGTTGTGGCCAGGGAGCCGGCGCTTGTCGCTGAAGGTGAGGACCGTGATTGATTACTTTGTGGAGTGTTTTGGGGCGGTGCCTTATTGGGATCGCTGACTCAAAACACCCATTGCCCAATCAACCATGCATTTGCCCCACTGATCACCACAAATAGAAACCACACCAACACCCTGGTGGGCAGGCTATTCACAAACGGTCCCATCAGTTGCTTGTCGCCAGTCATGCGAATCAGCGGATACAGCGCAAACGGCAGCTGCAGGCTCAGCACCACCTGGCTCAGGATCAGCAATTTGCCGATGGCATCGTCACCCATCAGCCACACCCCGAGAAACGCCGGGATCAGCGCCAGCCCCCGGGTAATCAGGCGCCGCTGCCAGCAGGGAATGCGCAGGTTCAGGTAGCCTTCCATGATCACTTGTCCGGCGATGGTGCCGGTAAACGTCGAGCTTTGCCCGGACGCCAGCAAGGCGACGCCGAACAGGATGCTGGCAAAGGCGCCACCCACCAACGGATCGAGCAGGTGGTAAGCATCCTGGATTTCCACCACGTCGGTGTGGCCGGTCTTGTGGAATGCGGCGGCGGCGAGTACCAGGATGGCGGCATTGACCAGCAGGGCCAGAGCCAGGGAGCCGATGGTATCGATGCGCGCCAGCTTGACCGCGTCCTGTTTGCTGGCCAGGTCTTTACCGATCAGGCGGGTCTGCACGATTGAGCTGTGCAGGTAAAGATTATGGGGCATCACCGTAGCGCCCAGAATGCCGATGGCCAGGTACAGCGGCGCGGCATCGCTGATGGCCGACAGTGACGGCGTGAAGCCGCTGAAGACGTCCGGCCAATACGGTTTGATCAACACCAGCTCGATAAAGAAACACACCCCGATGGTCGCCACCAACGCCAGCATGATCGCTTCCAAGCGGCGAAAGCCTCGGTTTTGCAGGGCAAGGATCAGCAGCGTGTCAAAGGCCGTGATCACAATACCGGTCGTCAGGGAAACGCCCAGCAGGAGGTGAAACGCCAAGGCGCAGCCGAGCACTTCGGCCAGGTCGGTGGCAATGATGGAGATTTCCGCCAACGCCCATTGGGTGCGGGCGGAGCGCTTGCTGTAGCGCTCGCGGCATAGCTGCGCCAGGTCTTTGCCGGTGGCGATGCCCAGTCGCGAGCACAGGCACTGCACCGCCATCCCCGCCAGGCTGGCCAGCAGCACCACAAACAGCAGGCTGTAGCCGTAGCGCGAACCGGCCTCGATGGCCGTAGCCCAGTTGCCCGGGTCCATGTAGCCAATGGAGATCAACAGGCCGGGGCCGGCAAACATGAGGGCACGCTTGAAGAACGACGCCTTGGGATCAACGGCGACAGAGCCCGCCACTTCCGGCGGGCAGAACGGGGCGGTAGCAATTTTAGGCAGGCTGAATTTCACGCGGTATCCCAGGCAAACACACTCGACAGCGCGCAGCTTATCAGTCGGACGCGACCGTGCGCATCACCGTGTCCCGTGGCAGGTCAAACGCTTCCACCACCTGCACCACGAGGTCCATCTCCTGGTTCAGCGCCTCACGCTCCATGCGCTGGCGAATCACACCGATCACCAACACCGCCAGCGTCGTAATCGAATACGCCGGACCGGAAAACGCCCGAACACCACTCACCAGCAGCATCGCGGCCGCCAGTGCCTGCCCCACCACCGGAATCGCTGAGGCCGCCCCACGACGCAGGATAAACCCGGTCAGCCCCGCCAGCGCCGTGCCGCTCAAAGCCGTGGTGGCCGAGCGCCCAATATCGAAACGCTTGAACAGGCCCTGCTCTTTTTGCGCGGCCGCCTTGAGCTCGGCGTCGAATACCTGCCGGTCGGCATTACTGAGCTTGTCCTTGTACTGCTCGATCAGCTTTTGCGCGACCTGGGTTTCGATCTCTGCCAGCGCAACCGTTTCGAGCGACTCGTCAAACTTGATCCCCAGGCGCTGCGCCACGTCTTCGGCGATCTGGCGATAACTTACGCCATGCCCACGAGCCAGATTCATAAAGCTATCGCCGCCCATGCGCTGTAACTCGATGGCCAGTTTGAGCGGCTCGCGCACCTTGGCATCAATCGATGCACTGCGCTTTTGCGCCATCAGTTCGGCGAGGAATTTCAACTCATCCGGCCGCGCCTGCACCAAGGCTGGGAACAGTTCCACATCCTCCTCGGCAAAGCGCACCTCGCTGCTGCGCTGGTCGGAGCGGATCATGCCGCGCCGCTCGTGCAACAGGTCGGTGTACTGCACCACCGTCTGCAATTGCGGCCAATAGGCGGCGTGATCGAAGGTAGCCAAGTGCACATTGGTGATCTTGGCCTTGAGTGCCGGCGTCACCTCAATTGCATAACGACCAATGCAGCGCTCGGTGTCCGGCTTAATGGCCAACGCCCAATCCTTGCTGGAGTGGCAGTTGATCAGCCGGCCCTTGAGTGGCGCCGACACCTCATCCCACGGGCTCGACGTACAGATCGCCCCGCCCATCAGCAGTAGATTGTCCAACGGCAGTTCCCGCGCGGTTTCAGGGCTGGCCAGGAGGCTCTTGACCAGAATCCGCGCGCCCAGGGAATGGCCGATCAGGTTGATACGCCGCACGTTCAGCGACTCACCGTGCAGGTAACCCGCCAGCTCCGGCAGCAAACTCTTGGCCACTTCGTCCACCCGCGCCTCGACACTTTTGTAGTGGTCGAGGAAATAGGCAATTGCCTTGCCCACGCCGACGGTCGCTGCACCGACACTGCCGCCGCCGAGCATCGCGCCGATCACGTCCTTGAAAGGCGCAAACAGGTTTTCCAGGAAGTGCCCCGCGGGCCAGAACAGCATCAGGTTGGTGGAGCCTTCGATGCCCGCCAACTGCGCCTTGAAATTGCCCAGTTGTTGCCGGTTGAAAAACGCCGAATAACCGTGAACATAGAGATTGAGCACGTCCCCCTGAGGCTCGCCACACAGTAGGAATGTGGGCTTGCGGGTGCGGTGCATTTCATCCCACTGGTGTTGCATTGGGCGGTGACTCCGGGTGACAAGAGTGGGCGATAGTAACAAAGGCAAGGCCCAAGGGAGGTGAATCCTGACCGACGTGGCAGCAGCAAAAGCCTCAGAACTGCGCGCCAGCCTTTGAGTTCGCCAGGTAGCGCGCCGGAGAATCCCCCAGGTTGCGCCGGAACACCGACGTGAACGCACTGGAACTGCTGAAACCCAACCCGAGCGCCACCTCGGTGATGGAAGCGCCATGGCTTAGGCGTGCAGTGGCTTCCAGCAGGCACACCTGCTGGCGCCACGACACAAACGTCATCCCCGTGCTTTCCTGGAAATGGCGGGTGAACGTGCGTCGACTCATGTTCGACCACTCAGCCATCTCATCGAGGGTGATTTTTTGCGTGGGCGCCTCCAGGAAACGCTGACAGGCCCGCGCCAGCCTTGGTTCGCCAGGCAATGGTGCGCTGAGGGGCACCTCAGGCATCGCGCCGATCTCATCAATCAACAGCGTCAACACGCAGCGATGCCTCACATTGAGTGGCATTGAGGGATCGATAGCCAGCGCCGCCTCCAGCAAATGCCTGAGCAAGGGCGACACTTCAAACACCTGACAGCGCGCTTGCAACCCCGCGCGCAGGACGGCATCGGCGTTCAGGTAGGTATTGAGCATCATCACCTCCCCGCGCATATGCATTTCATGGGGCACACCACCGGGCACCCAAATCGCCCGCTGCGGCGGCACCACCCAATTGCCGAGGTCGGTGAACATTTTCAACGCACCGGTGGAGGCATAGGCGAACTGCCCACGCGCGTGCGTGTGCCGCTCGAAAACAGTGCCATTGGGGTATTCGCGTAGCGTCACCACGGCGTCAGGGCTGGAAACATCAAAGGCTGGAATCATGGCCCGATCTTGTCAAAAGTTGACCTGACATAGCAAGCGGGCCAATCCAACTGCCCCTAACATCAACGCCCTTAAAGAAGCGTCATGACCTAGGGAACATTCCATGCTGAAAAAACACTTGGCGCTAGCCGTGCTCGTCACCCTGGTGTGGGGAGTGAATTTCCCCATCACCCAATTAGGCCTGCGCTCGGTCGACCCCTTTGTGCTTACCGGCATCCGCTTTGCCTTGGCAGCCCTGCCCCTGGTGTTCTTCATCAAGCGCCCCGCCGTCAAGTTCAGCTACGTAGCCGCCTACGGTTTTATCTTCGGGCTGGGCATGTGGGGCGTAATCAACTACGGGATCCAGATCGGTGTGAGCCCTGGTATTGCTTCATTGATCATCCAACTCAGCGTGTTCTTCACCATGGGTTGGGGGTTTTTACTGTTCAAGGAGAACATCCGCAAGGCGCAGATCGTCGGCGCCTTGCTGGCGCTCAGCGGCCTGGCGGGCATCATTTCCACTCAGGAAGGCAACCACGCCGTCCTTGGGGTGATGTTGATCGTATTGAGTGCGCTGGCCTGGAGCGTGGGCAACGTCATCATCAAGAAGTCCGGGGTCAAGGAGATCTTCTCGTTCATGGTATGGGCCAGCCTGTTTCCGCCGATTCCACTGTTCCTCATGGCCTGGTGGATGCACGGCAGTAGCCCGTTCGAAGGCTTGAACGCCAGCCTCGACCTGGCAGCGATACTGTCCATCCTGTTCCAGGTGTACCTGGCCACGCACTTTGCCTACTGGGGCTGGAACTCGCTGCTAAAACTGTACCCCGTGTCCACAGTGGCGCCGCTGTCGTTGCTGATTCCCGTGTTCGGGATCAGCAGTTCGATGTTGATCATCGGTGAGCACGTTTCCACGCCGAACCTGATTTCGATTGCAATCATCATCGTCGGGTTGGCGGTGGGCTTGTGCCGCCGGCCATCGACACTCGCGCCTGCCGGGCTATCCTTGCGAAACCTCAGCAAGAAGCGCATTGCCCGTTAAAAACCGCGACACATCGGCCTGATACGCAGCAAAAACACAATTTTCAAAATGTAAAAAGCGCTCTAATACACGCCTGATGACTGGTTTTGAAGATCCTGGAGTTCGCAATGCCCCATGAAGGCAACCTGTTACAAGCAGCCGTGGTGTTCCTGCTCGCGGCCGTGCTGACCGTGCCCCTGGCCAAGCGCCTGCAATTGGGCGCGGTGTTGGGCTATCTGTTTGCTGGTGTGATCATTGGTCCATCGGTGCTGGGCCTGATAGGCAACCCGCAAAGCGTGGCGCAGTTTTCGGAGCTGGGAGTGGTGTTGCTGCTGTTCATCATTGGTCTGGAACTGTCGCCCAAGCGACTGTGGGTGATGCGCAAGGCGGTGTTTGGTGTCGGCCTGGCCCAGGTGCTGTTGACCGGGCTGGTCATGGCCGCAGTGGCGCTCTGGGTATTTGGCCAGGCCTGGAACAGCGCCATCGTGCTGGGCCTGGGCCTGGCGCTGTCGTCCACCGCGTTTGGCCTGCAAAGCCTGGCCGAGCGCAAGGAGCTCAACCAGCCCCACGGCCGGCTGGCGTTTGCCATCCTGCTGTTCCAGGACATCGCGGCGATCCCGCTGATCGCCATGGTGCCGCTGCTGGCCGGCAGCGACCACCCGACCACCGAAGCCCAGGGCGTACAACACGTCCTGCAGATCCTCGGCAGCATCGCTGTGGTGATCATTGGCGGGCGCTACCTGCTGCGGCCGGTGTTTCGCATCGTCGCCAAGACTGGCCTGCGCGAAGTGTCCACTGCCACCGCGCTGCTGGTAGTGATCGGCACAGCCTGGCTGATGGAACTGGTGGGCGTGTCCATGGCCCTCGGCGCCTTTCTCGCTGGCTTGCTGCTGGCGGATTCGGAGTACCGCCACGAACTGGAATCCCAGATCGAACCGTTCAAGGGCCTGTTGCTGGGACTGTTCTTTATCAGCGTGGGCATGGGCGCCAACCTCAGCCTGTTGCTCAGCTCGCCCCTGGTAGTGATCGGCCTGACCCTGCTGCTGATTGGCCTCAAGCTACCGCTGCTGTACGCCGTGGGCCGAATGGTGGGCGACCTCAATCGCGAAAGCGCCCTGCGCCTGGGCGTGGTACTGGCTGCCGGCGGTGAATTCGCCTTCGTGGTGTTCAAGATCGGCCGCGACCAGGGCCTGTTCGAACCCCATCTCTACGACATCCTGGTGCTGACCATCACCCTGTCCATGGCCGTAACGCCGCTGCTGTTGCTGGTGTGCCCGAAGCTGTTCAGGCCCAAGGTCAAGCCGGTGGAAGTGCCCGAGGAGTACCGCGCCATCGAAAGCGATGCGCCGCGTGTGGTCATCGCCGGCATGGGCCGTATGGGCCAGATTGTGGCGCGGATCCTGCGCGCCCAGAACATCTCGTTCATCGCCCTCGACACCTCGGTGGAAACCATCGAACTGACCCGCAGTTTCGGCGGCATGCCGGTGTTCTACGGCGACCCGCAGCGCCCCGAGATCCTGCACGCGGCCAAGGTCGACCAGGCCGAGTTCTTTGTGATCGCCATGGACGACCCGGAGATCAACATCAAGACCGCCGAGCTGGTGCGCACCCTCTACCCGCACATGAAAATCATCGCCCGCGCACGTAACCGCCAGCATGTGCACCGCCTAGTGGACCTGGACGCCTCGCCCGTTCGCGAGACGTTCTACTCCAGCCTGGAAATGAGCCGCCGCACCCTGGTAGGTCTGGGGCTGACCCAAGCCCAAGCTGATGCGCGCATCAACCGGTTCAAGAACCACGACCTGCAAGTACTCGCTGCCCAGCACGCGGTGTACGACGACGCAGCCAAAGTGATGCAGACCGCCCAGGAAGCCCGTACGGAACTGGCGCGGCTGTTTGAGATGGACAGACTTGAGGAAGAGTCCGACAAGGTGTGAGGCTAGCGATGAACGATCTTGCGAATTTTCTGACAGAATACGGCGCAATTTCGTTCATCCCTGGAGCGCTTCATGGCCACTTTCACCAAGACCGCCGCCCTGCTGGCCCTCGCGCTTACCGCCGGCAGCGTATTCGCCGCTGCCAAGCCGACCGTGCAAACCATCTCCACCTTGGGCGGCAAGTTCACCTTCAGCCTGCCCAAGGCCTACACCGCCGACACCCTGCCGCCGGGCAAGACCGAGGATGGCACTGCCGACACCCAGGGCACGATGTACGCTAACAAGACCACGAAAAGTGTAGTGATCGTCGCCGAAACCGTGCGTAACGACGGGGTTAGCATCAAGGACAACGACCCACAATTCCTCGACGGCGCCGTGGCCGGCTTCGTCAAGGACCAGAGCGCCGCCCTGCCCGACTTCAAAAAGCAAAGTGAGAAAAAACTGACCTTCAAGGGCCTAGGACTGCGCCAAGTGGACAGCACCGCCACCCAAGGCGGCGGTAAAACCTTGAACTCCACATTCCTCGGCGGTTCAGGCAATCACCTGCTGGTGATCCAGGCGATTTCACGGGCCGATGATGCAAAAGGACATGCTGAACTGGTGAAACAAATCACTGGCGGCAAGTAACCAGCAGTCCTGACAACACCCATCAAATGTGGAAGGGGCATGCCCCCTCCCACCTTTGTTCAACGCGTTCACTTCAAATTCGTTTCCAACCAGGCCTTCAGGTCCTGCACTTCCGTCTCACTGACGGTGTGGTTCATCCCCGGATAGCCATGAAACTCCGGCTTCAACCCCAGCCCCACCAACACCTCATTCGCCCGCGTCGCCGAGGCATAAGGCAGCGCCTGGTCCAGGGTGCCATGACCGATAAAGATCGCCAGTTTGCCCAGACGTTCGTCCGGCTTGAGCTCAGCCTTGAGCACCGGCAGCAGGCTGCCACTCAGTGCCGCGATGCCGCGCACCAACTGCGGGTCACGTAAAGCCACCTCATACGTCATGATCGCGCCCTGGCTGAAACCTACCAAAAACACCCGGTCAGGCTGGGTGTGATACTTGACGGTGGCTTTGCCGACAAAGTCCCTGATCAGCGCAGCGCTGCTCTGCAAATCGGCCGTCACCCCATCGTAATCGCCGTCCCCCGGCGTCTTGGTAAACCAGCGGAAGCCATTGGGCTCCACCGGCATCGGCGCGCGGGCCGATAGGTAGGTCCAGGTGGACGGCAGCGCGTCCTTGATCCCGAACAGGTCCTCCTCATTACTGCCGAACCCGTGCAGGAAAATCACCAGCGGCTCGTTGCGCGCATCGCTCTGGGTCTGTTCCAGGTACGCCAGCGGCAAATCGGTGTGCAACTCGGCATCGGCGTGAGCAACGCCAGCCATCAGGGTCAGCGCCAAGGCAAACAGTTTGAGCATGGGAAATGACCTCAGGGTTTGCGCAATAAATAGGTGTCCATGATCCAGCCATTCTCAAGGCGCGCCGCCTTGCGCACCCGCTCAATCTCTTCAGCCACTTCGCTGACTTTGCCGCTGATGAGGATTTCATCAGGCGTGCCCAGGTAGGCGCCCCAGTAAATATCGAGGCCTTGATCCGCCACCGTGCGGTAGGAATCTTCCGCGTCGAGCATGACCACCAGGGTGTCGGCATCGCTGGCCTGCCCTGCCGCCAGCCGGCGTCCCGTGGTGATTTCGACGGACTTGCCGATGCGGTTGAGCGCCACCTTATGCTGGGCCGCCAAGGCCTGCACACTGGTGATGCCGGGGATCACTTCAAACTCGAACGTGCACCGGCCAGTGGCCAGGATCGCCTGCAAGATGCGAATGGTGCTGTCGTATAGCGCCGGGTCGCCCCAGGCCAGGAATGCGCCGACTTCGCCGTCGGCCATTTCCTCATTAATCATGCGCTCGAAGGTGGCCTGCTTGTCACGGTTGAGGTCCTGCACAGCGGTGGTGTAGTCGATATCGCCGCGTACACGCTCGGGGCAGTCGGCCTCGACAAAACGGTAGCCGGGCTCGGTGATGTAGGTCTCGCAAATCTCGCGGCGCAGGTCGATCAACTTGTCTTTGCTCTGGCCCTTGTCCATCAGGAAAAACACGTCGGTGCGGTTGAGCGCCTTCACGGCCTGCATCGTGATGTAGTCAGGGTTGCCGGCGCCAATGCCGATGATCAGGATGCGTTTCATGGGTTGCTCTCATTGCGGGGCGTGGATTTTGCCATGTTCACGCGCCTGGGCGTGAGTTTCCAGGCGCAAGCGCCAGACCTTGTTGAAGCGAAGTTCAGTGGCCGACAACGCTTCGACGTCGATGAGGTAGAACATCGACAGCGGGAACTGCATGACGTACAGCAGTGCGGCGCGGATCACAAAGGGGTGCGTAATGGCGACCACATGGCCGGGTTGGGTTTCGAGGGATTTCATCCACTGCGCGACACGTGTGCAAACGTCATCCACCGACTCGCCGCCATGGGGTGCGCACGTGCTGTCAGTGAGCCAGGTGTTTAACTGATCGCCATTCAGTTGGCTGATGGCCTGGCCTTTCCACTGGCCGAAATCCGCGTCACGCAGGGCGTCTTCGATTCCTGCGTCATCGCCGAACAAGCCGGCTGTCTGCCGTGTACGCACTTCCGGCCCGCACAACAAACGCCGGGGTTTCTTATAACGCCCGGCGAGGGACAGCGCCGCGCCATGCCAATCCATCGCCACCGCCTCGTCGTCCGGAAAACGCCCGCGCTTTTGCAGAGGCGTGGCGGCATGGCAGATGAGTGTCAAACGGGTGGCCTGGATCACGGATTGTTTCAACGACAAGGATTAAGGCCACCAAGACTGGCGCAGTTATCACTGGGGCGCAACGCCTTGTGCCAGATAGAGCACCTGGTAGCCAGTGCCTGGGTGCTCGGCATCCAACGTTTTGGCCGACAGCGTAAACCGCACCAAGCGCCACGCTTGTACGTCCAGCGCGAGGAACACCGCGAACGTGTCGTTGCTATCCGCCAACTGCTGATTCCGTCGTTTCTCATCGGCCAAGATGCCCGCGCGGTCCACGCCAGGCGCCAGCGGCCGTTCCTCCCGATACAGACTCAGCGCGTTCTGCGCCGGGCCACGTTGTACATCCAGCGGCAGCCAACTCTCGATATGCGGACGACCGAAGCTGTCGAGCACTTTCTGGAAACGCTCCCCCAGCAAAAAGTCAGCGGCCTGCAACGGGTCGGCCCACAGGTACACCGAGGAATACACATTGCCGCCAGTCTCCTGGGCGATAAACGCCTTGAACAGCAACCCTTCAGCGTGATCCCACAACGGCCCCAACTGCGTGGCACGTCGGCGAATCACGTTCATGTCGTAATCGGCGGGTAAGCGGTGTGAATACTGTTTGGCGAACATCAGTAAGCTCCCAGGCAAGATGAGGTATCAGCTTGCGCATCCGCGATGATTTCAACAAGATATGACCGGATATAGGTGCGATAAGGATTTGATATGACTGACGCGCTCAAACCTCTGGACATCGACACCGTGCACGCCTTCGTACTGGTGGCCGATTTCGGCAGTTTCACCCGTGCCGCCGAGGCCCTCGACACTTCCCAGGCCGCGATCAGCCTTAAGCTCAAGCGCCTTGAAGAGCGCCTCGGCTATCGTCTGCTTGAGCGCACGCCACGGCATGTGCGCCTGTCGCCCCAGGGCGAGCAGTTCATCGTGGCCGCGCGTGCGCTGCTCAACGCCCATGAACGCGCGCTGGGCGACATGGGCACCCACGCACCGCGTCGCCTGGTGATCGGCATCAGCGACCATGTCGCCGGCCCGGACTTGCCGACCTGGCTCAGCCGCCTGGCCGCCTATGACCCTTTGGTGATCCTCGAAGTGCGCATCGCCTCCTCCCGCGACCTGGTCGCGGCCTTCGATCGCAACGAGCTGGACGCGGTCATCGTGCGCAACGAGGGCGACCGCCAGGACGGCGAAGTCTTGGTGGTGGAACGCTTTGGCTGGTTCGCCGCGCCCACCTGGCAGCACAGCGCCGGCACGCCACTGCGCATGGCGACCATGGCCGCGCCCTGCGGCGTTCGCCACTTGGCCACACGCGCACTGGATGCGGCGTGCATCGACTGGACCGAAGTATTCGTCGGCGGCGGTGTGATGGCCGTGGGTGCGGCAGTCAGCGCCGGCCTCGGCGTCGCCGCCCTCGCCCACCGCGTGGCACCCGCTGGCGCGGTGGAGGTGAGCGAGCAATATGGGTTGCCGGCGTTGCCCGTCAGTGAAGTGGTGCTTTACAGCCGTATCAGTGACGCACGCTCCAGGGAAACGTTGCGCGCCCTGAGCGCAACCTTTCGTGGTGTGCTGCAACGGTGAAACCAGCCCCGCAATTCCTCTGCTACGGGCCATCTCATTGAACATGTGCAGTCAATCAAACCACTCGCGGCGGCCTTCGAAGGTGCTGACGATCAACGCCACAATCATCTGCACCGCCTCGGCATCCTGCACCTGTGCATTCACCGCCAGCCACACCTGGCGCTGCATGCTCTCGGCCAACAACCCCGGCAAGGCCACCAGACCTCGGTCGAAGCTGCTCATGTAGTGCGGCAGCAACCCGATGCAGGCGCCGCAGCGGATCATCTCCAGCATCAGCGAATACGCATGCACCTGCACCACGGCGGCCAGGCGCTGCTCCACCACGTGGTTCCATGGCTGCAAGGCCTCGACCTGCGCATCGGGTTGCCATTGCACCAGCATGTAGTCAGCGAGGTCTTCCACGCTGTCCGGGCGCGTGGTCAGCCGCGAGTAGCGCTTGGCAATGTGCGGCAAGTACTGCAGGCGCGCCAGGGCCCTTGGCGGTTCGGTGACAAAGCCCGGGCCGGGCATCGGGCTGTCGCTGTCCGACAGCCACACCACCACATCCACGTCCACCGCTTGCAGGGACAGTTGGCTGTCGATGGAGATAATCTCCAGGCGCACGCTGGCGTTGCGCCGCAGTAAGGCGATCAAATCGCGGCCGAGGATGTCATGCAGGATCGGTTCGGCCACCGCCACGCGGATCAGCGGCTGTTCCACCACCGGCAGGCGTCGTTCATGGGCCAGAGCGATCAGTTGCGCCTGCAATTGCTGGCCGTCCCGACTGAGCACCAGCCCATTGCCCTGGTAACTGAACAACACGTGCCGCAAGTGCTCTTCCAGTTGCGCCAGGCGCTTGCGCAGCAGCGTCGCCTTGATGTTCAGGCTGCGCGCCGCCTGCATAAAGCAGCCGCAGCGCGCGCTCACCAGAAAGTAGCGCGCCACCTCCGGGTCAATCTCATGGGCCAGGGCCAGCCAATGGCTGCGCGGCTCGGCCGCCGCGGGATAGGCGGCGGTGCCCTGAGGGCCGGACGGTTCCAGTAATTCCATTTGAGACTCCCTGTCTTGTTGGTCTGGGCATCCAATGCGGGTGGACGGGTATTACTCCAATACTTTATTCAACTCGGCGCCGTCGATGCTCAAGGTCGCGGTGTTGAGCATGCCTTCAAGGTAAGCCTTGGCGATCTGCTCTTGACGCTGGGCACGCAGGGCCTGGGTCAGGCGTTCACGCAGCTCATCGAGGCTGGCGGTGCGCGCCGGTTGTTGGCCGATCAACTTCAGTACATGGAACCCCGCCGGGCTCTGCACCACGTCCGACACCGCGCCGACCTTGAGTCGCGACACCGCCTCGCGTACTTGCGGCACCAGTTGCTGCAACGGCTGCATCCCCGAATCACCTCCGCGCGCGGCGCTGTCCGGGTCCTGGGAAAACTGCGTGGCCAAGGCCGCAAAATCGGCTGGCGCGGCCTGGGCCTTGCGGCTCAACTCCTGGGCCTGGCGCCGCACGGCATCGAGGGTTTGCGGGTCGTTCACGGCGAGGAAAATCTGACTCACCCGGTACAACGGCGGCGTCACCCATTGCGCCTTGCCGCTGTCGTAGGCCTGTTGCAATTCGGCGGCGCTGGGGTAATCGGCCGGGACTTTACTGACCGACAACATGTAGTCGCGAAACACGATCTGCTCGGTGGCGGCGCGGGTCTGTTGCTCCACCTCCGGGCGCTGGCGCCAGCCTTGGGCGTCGGCCTGTTCCAGCACGGCTTTTTGCGCCAGACGCGAGCGGATCCAGGTTTCCAGGGCGCCACGGTTGCCACGCAATTGTTCGCGGGATTCAGCCGGCAGGCTGGCGAGCACGTTTTTCAGTTCCGGCAGGTCGATCTGCTGGTTGCCCAGGCGCGCAACCGCCGGCCCGGTTGACGCAGGGCTGATCACCGGCGCCGGTTGTTGCGCCGCCACCGGGTCGCTGCCCGGTCGCAGGCTCAACGCCACTGCCACCACCAGCAGGGCCAACGCGCCCGCGCCGACCATCAGTGTCGGCTTTTTCACAGGACAGGCGCCTCTTCCCCAACCGCGGCGACCTGCAACTGCGCCGCGTGCTGGCTGTATTCACGCAGGTAGACAATGAATTCCTGCAACAGACGGTCCCACAATTCCAACTGACTGCGCAGGTGCGTGGCGCCAACGCCGGCCACCACCACGTCCATTTCCATCAATAGGAATTCACCCTGCACCGACAACCGCGCAAAACGGCGCGAGGCATTCCACACCTGGGCCAAGCCTTCGGGCAATTCGCCCTGGACCCGCAGCGCGCAGCTGTAGGTGAAGTCCACATAGCTGCCCTGCTCGGCCGCCGGGTTGCCGAAACGCACGGCAAAGCCGATGCCCTGGCTGGCGCTGAGCAACTGCACGATGCCGTTCTGTTCGGATTGGTTGACCCGGTAGCCGGCTTCCTGCAACAGCTCGGTGAGGCTCTGGACGCTAACGCTGGTGATCAATTCGCTCATGGTCTGTTCTTCCTTGTCGATCAGTGGGTGACGCCCGCCTGGGGCGCATCAAAACGGCTCTTGTACAAATCGTCGCCAAAACCCTGGGCCAGTTCCTCGAACTTGACCCGCGCGCTGCTGGCGAACGGCTGGCGAATACTCATCACCTCAGCCACATCGATTTTTTCGTAGGCCGCGAGCAACTGCTGGGCCACGCCGTACATTTGTTGATTCTTGACTGAACATTGCTGCACTTGTGTGTCACGTTCGCTCAATTGCGCTTGCAACCGCGCACGCTCGGTTTCCTTGCCCTTGGCCAGCACCAGCAACTCGTCATAGGCCTTCTTGAACTTGCCAATCTGCTCGTTGCTCGCATTCACCTGGGCTTGCGCCTGGCTGTGCAGGCTTTGTTGCTGGCCGGCCAGTTGCTCGGCCAGGCCACGGGTCTTTTCCAGCTCAGCCGTCAACTGCTTGATCTGGGCCTGGGCCTGCTTGGCCTGGGTTTCGGCGGCGATGCGCGCGGCACTGGCCTGGGCCTGCTCGCTTTGCAACGCCTGCAATTGCTGGGTAGTGCTGCGCAGTTGGGTACGCAGGCGTTCCTCCATGCCTTCGGCGCAAGCGCCGCTGGCGACGAACAGCAACAACAGCCCGCAGATTCGCGTGTTCATGTGGCATCTCCCTGCGCATCAAAAGCGCGTGTTGAGTTCCAGTTGCATCACATCCACTTCAAACGGCTGGCCGTAGACTTCGGAGGCGCTCAACCAACGTGCGCTGGCGTAGATGTTCTTTTCGATGCCGTAGTTGGCGCCAATGAAATAGCCCTTGGCATTGGTGCCGCCCAGGTGGAACGAGGAGTCATTGAAGCCGTCGGGCAAGGCGTCGGGTTGGATGTATTTGTAGCCGGCCAGCACGTTCCAATCGCCACGCTTGCGCATCTCCAGCGCGCTGCCGAGGGTGAACGAGACCATCAAGGCATTGCCGCCACTTTCAAACTGGCCGTCGCTGTTGAGGTTGTTGACGATCTGGCCTTCGCTGCGCTTGAGCATTTCGCCCTTGTCGTAGGCCAGGTTGTGAATGAAGTTGCCCTGGCTGCGCAGCTTCAAGTCGCTGGGCAACTCGCTGTCCCAGACCGCGTTGAGGTCCAGCACATTGAACTTGGACGCCAGGCCGACGTATTGCGGCTCCGGCGTGAGGCCGGGTGTGGCCGGGTTAGGCGTGATGTTGCGCAGGTTGAACACGCTGTTGCCCTTTTGCATAAACGCCACCCGCGAGCCATCAGTGTCGCAACCGGGTTGGCCTGCCCACGGTGAGCACGGGCTGGAACGTTCGCCTTCGATGTCCTGGAATTGGTAGTACGCGGCGGCCAGCTTGAGTTTGTTGCTGCGGCTGATCTTCCAGTCCGCGCCGATCTGCCCGCCAAACAGCCATTTGGTCTCGCTGTCCTGCTTGTCGACGCCGTTGCTGCTGGCGGTGTCGGAGGTGTACTCGACCGGGAACGCACCAAGGGTGCCGAACAGGCCCCACTCGCTGTTGAGGCTGTGATTGAAAATCGCCGCCACGCCGTCGAAATTGAGGTCGTTGGAATACATCATGTCAGTGGAATAGAACGGGTTGCCGATACGCCCGCCGGTCAGCGTCACCGCGTCGGAGGCTTTCCAGCTCAGGTAACCCTGGTCGAGCCAGATGTCTTTCTTGCCGAAACCACCGCCCAGGGTCTGGGTGGTGGACACCGGGTTATTGTCCGAACCGGTACCCAGGCGAATGCCGGCGGTCCATTCCGGCGAAATCACCGCTTTCATGCCCAGGCGGGCGCGCAGGCGGAACAGGTTCTCACGGTCCTCGCGGGTATTGAGCAACGGCGGGAAACGCGTATTGGTGCCAGGATTGACGTCATACGGGCCCGAATCGTTGAGCTTGGCGTAGTCGGTGATGGTGTCGTCGTTCTTGCCCGAAAAATACCGAGATTCGTCGCGTAAACGGATATCGCCATCAAAGCTCACCCGTGAGATCCAATCCGGAAAGGTGTTGGGTTGGGCCCAGTTTTCCTGCTTGGCGGTGGCCATGACTTCAGCTTTCACCTGGTCACGGATCTGATCACGCACCGCTTGCGGCACATACTGCACCCGCACATCCCCAGGCGCTGCGGCCGGGCCGCTGGCAACCACCGGCGCCGCATTGGCCTGGCGCGCCTGCAAGGCTTCTTTTTCGGCCTGGGCGATCAGGCCGTTGGCGGTGTCCTGGGTCAGCACGCCCTGCTGCACCAGCAGGCGGATCAGGTTGATGGTGACGTTTTCCGAAGGGGCAACCGGAGCAGCCGCCGCCTGGCCGACCAGGGTCGCGATGACCATGCCAACCGCCAGGGTCAGTCGATTCACGGGGGAAATCATGTGTACGCAACTCCTGTAAAAAACCATTGAAAAAGCATTCGATCAATCTGGACGCCGACCCTTGAGGGACAGGCGTACCGGCATCGTCACCGAGGCCGGCACCCGTTGCGTGGCATGGGGCGCACGCAAGGCGGCGAGGACCTGGGCATCGGTGTCGGCATCGCCACTGGACTTGGCCAACTGCGCACGGGTGACCGCGCCTTCGGCGTCAAGCCACAAGTCCGCTTGCACCGTGTAAGCCTTCTTGCGTAACTCCGGGTCTTCGCGCAGCAGGCGTTGAAACACCCCGGCCAAGTACTGCTTATAAGTGCCGGCACCGAGTCCACCACCACCGGAACCCGCCATGCCGCCGCCCTTGCCCGCGCCAATGTTGAAACCGTCGTTGCCTGACTGGGCGTCGCCATCGATCTGCATCGGGTTGGCCAAGTCATCGGCCGGTGAAGGCGGCGCTTCCTCGGCCGGCTTGACCTCTTCCGGTTCTGGAGTAGGGACTGGCTCAGGGATTTTTTCTTCCACTTGCGGCTCTGGTTCCTTGGGCTTTTCAGGCGGTGGCGGCGGCGGTGGCGGCAACGGAATAATCGTCGGCACCTTCGGCGCTTCGCGACGTACGCCACTCATGTCATTGGCCCATTGCCATAAAAACCAGGCCGCCACGGCCGCCAGCAGCAGGCCGGCGCCCCACTTCAGCGGGCGCAGCTTCGGCGTTTTCTTGACCGGCAACGGCGTGATCGGGATCTGTGCAGTCATGACTCAGCCCTGGCTCGGTTTGCCGGTGACCAACCCGACCTGGGACAGCTCCAATCGGCGCAGCAGGTCGAGCACTTCGATCACTTTCTGGTACTGCACCATGGCGTCGCCGCGCACGATCACCGGGAAATCCGGGTTCAATGCTTTCTCGATGCGCAGGCGCTCCTCCAGCTCGCCGAGGGTCACCGGGTAAGCGTCGAGGAACACCTGGCCGCCGTCATTGACGGAAATGGCCTTGGTCTTTGCCTCCGACAACGACACCGAAGCGCTGGCCTTGGGCAGGTGAATCTGGATACCCGACACCTGGGCGGTGGCGGTGAGGATGAACATCACCAACACCACCATCAGCACGTCCACCAGCGGCGTGATGTTGATGCTGTCGACAGCGGCATCATCGTCATCGTCGTGGGAGGTATTTACGGAAGCCATGGCGATTCTCCTCAGGCCGGAACCGATGCGTGATGTTCGCGACGGTGCGCGGCTTCACTGTGCTGGCTCTCGCCGTGCATCTCCGCCAGGCGGGTGATGAACTCGTCGACGAACACCCGCATGTCGGCGCTGACTTCCTTGTTGCGCGTGATCAGGCGGTTGTAGCCAAACAGCGCGGGGATCGCGACGAACAGGCCCATGGCCGTGGCCAGCAAGGCGGCCGCCATACCGGGGGCGATGGCGTTGATGTTGACGTCACCGGCCATGGCCGTGCCGAGGAACACCACCATGATCCCCAGCACCGTACCGAGCAGGCCGATGTACGGGCCGCCGGCAATGGCGTTGGACAAGGTCGAGAGTTTGGAACTGAGGGCCTGGTTCTCACGGGTGCGCACGCCGTCCATGGAACAGCGGATGGCTTCGATGGTGGCCGCAGACACCGATGAGGTGTCAGCGCCCTGGGCACGTCGCGTGCGGATCTCCTTGACCGCCACCAGGTACAGGCGCCACAGCGAGGAATGGGTCAGCCGCTCACTCAGTTGTGCGTCGTCGGCGTACATTTCCAGACGGGTGCCGATCTGCGCGAAGTGCTCGCGGAACACCTCGTTGGCACTGCTCACACGGCTGACCTGACGGTTCTTGCGCAGCATGATCACCCACGATTGGAACATCATCGCCACCAGCACCAGGATGATGACCCAGGCATCCACCGGCACGGCGTTGAGCAAAAAGCCCAGGCTGCCGAAGCCCATGCCCGACTGTTCTTCATCCACCCCGTAAGCCACCAGTTTCGACTCGGCGCCCTGGGCACTGGCATCAGCCAGCAACAGCGCGGCCGGGCGCGCCACTTTGGACAAGCGCAGCTCATCCATCGCACCAGCGAACGGCAAGTGCGTACTGCCTGCTTCCGGCAGGTCGGCACCGATGGCGAATTGGGAATTGAAGGCCGGCAATGCGACGGCGAGCGTCGCGGTTTCGCGACCATTCACATACAGCGCGACTTTTTCACCCTCGGCGGTGAACGCCAAGTGCTGCCATTGGCCGGGGTTCAACGGCTGCGTCGAGACAGCGCGCTGGCCGTCGATTTCCACAAACGGCATGCCTTGATTCAAGCCCAGCAACAGGCTGTGGGCACCGTCGCGACGGGCCAGGACGATTTGTTCGCCACTGGCCTGGTCCAGACGCAACCAGGCGCTGACGGTGAACGCCCCACCGGCGGCGTGTTGCAGCGACGGGCTGGCCGGCAGCAACAGCGGCTGGCCGCCGAACTGCAAGGCGCGGCCGATTACGCCGTCGATGCTCGCGCCGGTGGCGTTCAGCGCCGTGTTGGCATAGGCCGTGGTGTCCCGTGGCGGCGTGGCATTGGCGCCGTCAAAGTGATAGAGCGCGGTGTAATTCGGGTCAAACGTCAGCTGGCCGTTGGCGGTGGCCGGGGCCTTCTGGTTGCCGTAGTACATCCAGATGTCCTGGCGCTGGCCGCCTTCGACCTTGGGCACGTCGACCCAAATGAGCGCCATGCCCATCAACGGATCAAAGCTCTCGATCTGGTGATTGAGCACGGTCTTGTCATCGGCACTCACAAAGCGCAGGTCGGCGCCGTCGTCCTTGACCCCGTCAAAGGTGAAATTGCCGGTGTGCAAGCGCACCAGCAGAGCGGTACGGCCCAAAGCCTGATTGATCGCGGCGCCTTGGGCGGTGGTGTCTACCGAAATCTGTTTGCGGTAGTGCCAATCGTCCTGCCACCAGGCGTGGGCGGTGGCCGGGAGCGCGAAGCCCAGGCAGATCATCAGGCTCAGAAATAGGCGTTGCATGGGTGAAGTCTCCGGAAGAAAAAGTCAGAACGTCGCCTGCACACTGAAGTGCAGTCGCGAATCCTGTTTCTGGGTGTTCGGTCCATCGAGCAGCGGGTAGCCCCAATCCAGACTGCCGGACAACCATTTGCTCAAACTGGCGCGGGTGCCCAGGCCGACACTGGCCAGGCTGTATTCGTCTTCTTGCTCGGGCAGCGGGTCGTGCAGACGCAGGCGCGCGCCTTCGGCGAACGCATAAAAGCGCCACTCCTGCACATAACTGCCGAGGAACTTGGCCAGGGACGGCGTGCGCAGCTCCTGGGACAGCAGCAAGCCTTCGTCGCCGGTGCGTTCGGCCGCCAGGTAGCCGCGCACCGAAGTGGCGCCGCCGGCGGAATACTGCTCGTTGGACACCAGCGGCCCCGAGGCCAATTGGAAGCCGGCCTTGGACGCCGACTGCCAATCGTTGGCGAAGGTGTAGCTGTAATTCAGGTCGCCCTTGAGCACGGCAAAACTGGCGCTGGCCTTGTAGCGTTTGTAATCGAACTCTTCGGCGTCGCTGCCGTAGCCAAAGAACGCACGGGTGCCAACCACCAGGTTCAGGCCCAACCCCAACTGGGACTGTTCGGTGTAGCGATAGCCGTTGTAGCCGAGGGTGAACGGCGCGTACTTGAGCGGCACCTGATCGCTGCTGGAACCGAATCTCATCTGCTCGTCGAAGTCTTTGAAGTCGATACCGAACGAGAAGGAATTGGCCCAATTGCCGGCGGCCGGCAGGTTGTAAATCGCCGACACCCCATAGGAATGGCCCTTACCGAGTACGTTGCTGCCGCCGATGGTGGCGATATTGCTGTCGGACTGGTAACCGGAGAACTGCAAAGTCCAGCGCTCATCCAGCGGCGCGCTGTAGGAGCCCGACCAGACCTTGGCGTTGTCGGTGTCCTGGGGTGCGGTGAAGTAGGTAAGAGAGATGCTGTGGCCCAGTTGCCACAGGTTGTCGTAACCCAGTGTCGCGACCGAACGCAGCTTCTCGGTGTCGGCGCTGTAATCGTTGTTCAGGCCGATACTGGCGTGCCAGGGGTTCTGGTCTTCCACCTGCAAATCCACATCCATGGTGCCGGGCCGCTGGCCTTCGCGCACCAGCGGCGTAACTTGGCGCCCGGCGCTGCGATTGAGCCCGGCCAACTGGGTTTGCACCGTGGAAAAATCCGGCACCGCGCCCTCCTCCAGGCCCGGCACTTGCTCGCGGATTTCCACCGGCGAGTAATGCTTGGCGCCGACCACACGCACCCGGCCGACCTTGGTTTCGCTGACTTGCAGATAGACGATGCCGTCATCGACCTTCTGCTCCGGCAACTCGACAAACACCGACTGGTAACCGCGCGCCTGGTAGATCTTCTGCAAGGCGTCCCGGGCGCCTTCGATATCGTCGAGGGTCTTTTGCGGGCCCAGGAACGGGTACACCGCCTCCTCGATGGTGGCCGCATCAAGCACGGTATTGCCACGCACGAAGTACTCGTTGACGTCCACTTTGCGTGCCGGCGCTGCGTCCTCCGCCAGCGCGGGTTGGGCCATGGCCCCCAGCGCCAAGCAGCACAGCACCAGCGTTGATTTGAACAGATGCTCCACACCGCCCCCTGACGTTCTATAAGTATTCGCCGCAGCCACTGGCACGGCGTTCGGCCGGCTCAATTGCTGGCGATCGAGGTGTTGCCGTGGCGTGCCAGCCAGGTGTGCAGCAAGGCGAAGTTCAGCGAGAACTCCGGCATGTGCAGCAAGGCGCCACAAAACACGTCACCAATGATTTTCTGGATGAGCTGTACCGCACGAGGGTTGTTGAGCAGCGTGGCGATATCGCGGGTGAGTACGTGAATGCTCCAGACCTTCTGGTTCAGGTCCAGGCCGACGAACCAGCGGAACAGCAGGTTGTAGTTGAGCTGTTCGTGCAGTTGCTGTTCGCTGGGCACCGAGTACAGCAGTTGCAGCAGCAGGATCTGCAGCACGGTCTGCGGTGCGATCAACATCGAGGGCTCGGCCACCAGCCAGTCGCGGTGCTGGTCGAGGACGTCGTCGATCTGCGGGCGCAGTAGCACCAGGGAATGGCCTGCGGGGATGTAGCTGGAGACTTCCTTCACGGCGCCCTGCCAATCGTCCTGGGAGACGATCCATACCCAGGGTGCGCCATAGCGATAGACCGACACCGGCTTCTTGCGCGCGGCTTCGACGATCTTTGACAGGCGCTGGTCGAGCTCCTGCATGCCGACTTTTGAATAACGTTCCATAGATCCCATTGCCCCACTCCTGGCGTCCTGCTGGCGGCTTTAAGAACACCTTCGTGGTGTTCTTGAGCGCGTTACACAGGAGAGACGGGGGCAAGGGTTGGCTACCGAACTTTTGTCATGAAAGCTTCATTTTTTGGGTTTTTTTTGGGGGTGGTGGGGTGAGTACATATCCGTTATTTGGGTAACGGCCGCTTAGGGTTTCGCTCTTACAGCGACTCACTTTTGGAAGAGCCCAAAAGTAAGCAAAAGGCTCTCGCCCCAACACTCGGCACCTCGCCTAGGCTCGGTGTGCCCGCACTCCGGCTTGAATCCGTGGGCCGCCGCGATGGGCCATCCATGGCCCAGCGCGGCTAACCCGGCGTCCTGCCGGGTTACCCACGGATTCAAGCCTGCGTGCGGCCAGCGTGTTTGACGGGGCGCCTAGGATCAAAATCAAAATCAAAAGCGCAGATCAACAGACCGCTGACTTCGTCAGCGAAAAGGATGTAAGAGCCAGAGCAAAAGCAGAGCAAAAGCAGAGCAAAAGCAGAGCAAAAGCAGAGCAAAAGCAGGACAGCAGGCTAGGACCTATCTATCTGATCTATAGAGATCAAACTGTGGGAGGGGGCTTGCTCCCGATGAGGGTGGGTCAGTCACAACTGCATCAACTGACACACCCTCATCGGGAGCAAGCCCCCTCCCACATTTGAAATGAGGTCGACCTGAGAACCCGGTCGGCTCTAAGGCCGCCGCGCTCTTGCTTTTGATCTGAAATCGCCCCGTCAACCACGATGGCCGGAATTCGATGTTGATTTGGGGGGTAAACCGGCAGGGATGCCGGTTTAGCCGCCCTGCGCCATGGATGGCGCGTGGCGGCGGCCCCCCAAATCAATGTCGGATTACGGGCATGCCGAGCCTAGGCGAGGCACCGAGTGGTGGGGCGAAGGCTTTTTGGTTACTTTTGTGCCTTTACAAAAGTGACCCGCTGTAAGAGCGGAACCCTAAGCCGCCGTTACCCAAATAACGGATATGTACACGAGCAAAAAAAAACGGGGCAATCAAAGATCACCCCAAAAGTCCAACGAGAGGCCCTACCAACCCAACTACAACGAAATCTGCTTCCTCTCCTCGTCCGTCAACCGCGCCCGCGCCTGTTCACTCAGCGGCCCCGCGCCCAGCACCTGCACCGGGCTGTTGGGGTTATACCCCGACGTCTTCTGCCCCTCTTCAACCCCACGCTGCACCGGCTCAGTCCCAAACCCGAGCACTTCCACCGTCACGATCGAAGCCCTGCCCTGCTTGGCAGCCGCCTGCTGACTGCGCGCCGCATCTTCCGCCGCCTGGGAGGCCGCTGCCCCCGCCGCGCTGGCCGAGCTCATGGCGCCGGTATTGACAGAGGCCGTTACAGGCACCCCAGACGATTTGCCCTGGGACTGGATATTCGCCGCGTTCACCACCCGCAAAGCCGCGATGTTGACGTTACCCGACACCCGAATCCCCGCCTCGCCCGCGTCGATGGTGCCCAACGGCGCGATCAGGTCGATGTCTCCCGCCGGTACTTCCGGGATCGGGTTCAGCGTGGCAATCCCCGCCCCCGTACTTGGCACCGACGGCGACAGGCCCACGTTGCCCCAGTTGTCATAGACACGCTTGGGCGGTGTGTACACCACGGTGGTCTTGGAGCCGCGACCGGCGTTGATGTCGCCCTCGGCGGTCCACCCCATGATCGAGCCGCCAAAGGTGGTCATGATGCGGCTCTGCCCCAATAGGATGCTGCCCATGGAATACAGCTGAATGTCACCGGCACCCTGGGTGATCACACCCGCCGTGGACGGTGGCGCCGCGCCTTCGATGCCGAAGGTCTGGCCGCCGCCGGGGGTGAGCATCTGGATCGACCCACCGGCATTGGTGTGCACGCCCGAGCCGTTGAACAGTGTGATGTCGCCCTGGTAAGTGATCGGGTTGCCGGCCACGTCCCTGGTCGGGAACAACGCCGCGATCGCCGCACGGCCACGCAGGTAGCTGCCCTCGCGGACGCCGCCGTCCTGGTTGTACTCGCGGCCAGCGGCCTTGAGTTCGGCAAAATACACGTCACGGGCAAACACCCGTTGTTGCTCAGCGGGTAATGCAGCGTAGTAAGCGCGGGCCTGCTCGCTGTCGCCGGCAAACCCGAAGCGCTCGGCCAGCCAGGTGGCCAGTTCGTCCTCATAGGTCTTGGCCACTTTGCCGCCCTGCAAGGACTCGCCCGTTTGTGCCTGGTTGAGCGGGTTCAGGTAGCTCTCGACGAACCGTTGGTAATCCGGTCCGGTGGCGCCGACACCGGCCTGCATGACGATGCTCGCGCCAGGGCGGTTGTCGCCCGGCAACACCGCGCCGAGGCTGGTCACGCTGTGCTCGCCGCCCGTGCCTGTCAGCAGGATATTGCGCCCGGCCGAGACTTCCAGCAGGCCGGGGCCGGCTACCTGGAAGTTGCTGTAGAGAATGTCGCGCCCGGCAGACACGATGGAGATGTCCTGCGTGTTTTTATGAATGAACAGATTGTCGCTTGGCGACGCGACGGTAAAACCATCAGTGCCAAAAGTACGACCACTGCTGACGATATCCCGCCCGGCCATCATGCGGACCGCGCCATTCCCTTCATACCAGGTCTCACCTTCATGCACTGACCCGGGTGTCTTCTGGAACGTGATTATCCGACCACTGCTCACCCCGACAAGGTCGCCGTCCATCGCATAAAACCGCGCCGGTTCAGCACTGCCCGCAGATGAAGCGGCTGTGGTGCCAGACCCGAATGCGAACAATGAGAGGTTGCCCGCGTTACCCGTGACCGACAGGTTGCTGGCGACCACGGCGTTGCCAACCCGGCCTTGGTACGCAGGATTCCACGGCGTCGCCATAGCACTGTTCGCCGTGCCGGACTGGCTAACCGGCATGCCGCCGGCGTAGATCGAGTCTTGGGCGAGGAACTGCAACTGGCCGTTTTCCCCAGGCGCCAACAGCAAGGGATAACTGTAGGCGCTGTCACCGTTGGTCTGCGTCTGCGCGGCTTTACCGTAATACAGGCTGCCGCCCGCTGCGGTAGCGTTAAGGATGGACGGGTAGACCACCGCCAGGTCGGCCGTCGCTTCGGAGCGGGTGAAGGGTGTGAGGTTGCCGCCCAGTGAAAACAGATCAATCGCGGTGTCTTTGGTCCACAACGTAAACCAGCTTGAACCGCTGCCGACTTTCGCGCCTTGGGCAAAGGGTGATACGTGCGAAAGCTGTACCCGGCCCGGGTCTTCGACGTTTTGCACCACCAAGTCGCCCAGGGTCTGCAGGTTGAACGTGGCATCACCCGGCACCAGGGTCATGCCACCACGGGCAACGCCACGGGTCGCGACCAATGGGTCGAACGCGCGGGTTTCGCCCGGGCTCTGGGTGGGAGCAATGCTGCCGTAGAGCATGTCGACGCTGCCCACGCTGGTGCTGCGCAGTTGCACATCGCCGCGCAGGTTGACCAGCACACCATCACGATGGTCCGCAGTCGCGGCCACGCTGGCCGGGTTCAGCACCCCACCGATGCGCACGCGCAAATCGCCGCCGCCGGTCAACTGCTGGGTGCCATCGCTGGCGATCCGCCCCGTGCTGCCGACCGCCAGGGCCAGGCCCTGACTGTGGGGGTTTACAGTGGTGTTGTTGAAGCCATAGCCCAAGGTATCCAAGACCCCGGCATCACCGACCACGTTCACGTCCAGATTGCCGCCACCCAAGGTGCCGAAGCCGGTGAAGCCAAGCATTTTGTCCGCCGCCGTGGTCGCGGTGTAACTGCCGAAATTGATCCACCAGGCGGTGGGTTGAGCTTGCCCGCCCGTGGCCACGTCACCACTGCCCTGGCGCCACAGCCAGTTGCCGACTGCGGCCGAGTCCACCCCGGCGTCCTTGGGGTTGGGACGCGCATTGCTGGTCGCAGTGCTGGTGATATTACCGGTCAGGTCACCGCCGACATTCAGGGTCAGATTGCCCCCGGCCTCCGGGTACCAGGCCCGGTAGCGGCTGGTGGGTGAGCCGTTGACGAATTGCTCAAAGTAGCTTCCCGGATCGTTCAGCACAGCGCCGGACGGTTGAGCGTTGGGCTGGTTGTACGGGTCACCCGCAAACGTGCCGGTCGATGAAGTACCGGCGGTGTACACGCCGTACAGCGAATCCATGCTCAGGTTGCCCGCACTCAACAACTCCAGGTCGCCGCGGCCGGTGCGGATCACACTGAAGCGTGTACTCGAAGGCGTCGCCCCGTATTCAGTCGTGCTCTGGGCCGCGCAATATTCGGGAGCCAGGGCGCAGACTTCATCCACCGTAGGCAGCTCCAGGCTGGCGAGGAACTCATTGGTGATCACCGCGCCCACGGGGATGATCACACCGGACTGGTTCAACAGATCGTCAGCCGCTTGCTGCGTCCACACGTAGGTCACTTTGATCGCGCAATACTCCGGCGCGCCGGCGCAGAAATCCTCGATCGACCCCAGGCTCAAGTCATCGAGCAATTGCTGGTCGATGGGGTCGCCCTCTTTGATGTCCAACCCAGCCTCGGTCAGCACCGCCACCGCTTCGGCCGTCCAGGTCTGAACGCCTTTGCTCGGCAATTCCTTGGCATACATACCGTAGTGATTGTCGGCCAGGTGAATATCGCCGCTGCGCGGATGGGCTTGCAGCAGACGGCTGTCCGCGGCCTCGGTGTCGGCACCCGCCACCAGGCGCAACGACCACGATTGGGTGCCTTCGGCCAGCATCGGCGAGATGGCCCACACCTGACCGGCGTCGCCAGACACCCCAACCCGCAACTGCACCGAGGCAGCCCCGTTGGGCAACTTCACATCGGTGCCGGCGGGGATCAGCGCGCCCTTCGGCAGGGCTTTGCTGCCACTCAGTTGCACGATGTTATTGGCCAGGTTAGCCCCGTGCACCGTCGGCAGCGGTACACCTTTGGGCCAGATCATGTCTTGCAGACGGGTGCCTTGGGTCAACAGTGTCCCGGCGCCCAATTGCGTGCCCGCCACCAGGGTGTGCGCCTCGGCGAGCAACGTACCGGCGGCAAACAACAGGTTGCCCCCGGCATCACGCACGTCCGCCGCCAATACGCTGCCCGCCGGCAGAAGCAGGTCCTGGCCCAAGGTCGCGGCCACTGGCAAACGGGTGCCGGCGGCGACCGTCAGGCCTTTGATCGGCAGGTCGTAGTTGAGCGTGCTGCCCGCCGGGAAGGCCGTACCGTCTGCCAGGGTCACACCGTTGCCCGGCACCACGATGGTGCCGCCGCTGAAGTCCACACCGGGCAGCAGCACCCAGCCTTTGTCATCCTCGGACACCGGCGGTTTGGCGAAGCCATCGTTGATGCTGCCGTAGATATTCAAGTCCCCACCGGCGCGCAGCGTCAGGCTGCCGGACTCGCCGGAGCCGTAGACGGCATTGTTCTTCTGGCTGTTGGGGTTGAGGCTGGCATAGCGATAACCGGACAAGTCCAGGTCGCCCTGCACCACCAGGTCGCCGTCCGGGGTCTTGCTGACGATTTCCACACCGGGGCGCAGGTGGAAGGCGTCGGCGTAGGTCGCGTTATTCAAGCCGGCGAGCTTGTTATCCAGCAAGTTCGTATTGAGCAGGGCGGCATTGATGAAGGCCTCGCTCAAGGCGTGTTTTGCATCCAGATAACCTTGGGTGATTTCCTGATACGGCCTGCCACTGGCGGTCGGATCGCTTTTTTCGGGTGCATCGTCGTAGGTCGCCATGCCGTTGAGGGTGATCGAGCGCGCGCCCTGAATGATCAAGCGTCCACTGGCGTCGATCGCCACGTCATTGCCTGCCAACCGTGGTGCATTCAGTTCCAGGGTGCCGCGATTGCGTCCGTCATTACCAGCAGCCGCGCCGGTACCGTGGCGCAGGTCGATGCGTACGCCATCGGCGAGGGTCAGTTGGCCGCTGCCGGAGCCCAGCACCACCGTGGCGCGGTTCGGCGAGTCGATGATCTTGCCGTAGCTGTCCACGCGCAGCTTGCTGCCGTGAGCGTCGAGAACGGCTGTGCTGTCCAGGGTCAGGCCGTTCTTGCCGGCCAGGTTGATACTGCCGACGCGCTCACCGCTGGCGTCCACCAGGCCGGTCACGCGCAGGCTGCCGTTGTCCACGGACACGCTGACGGTGCCGGCCTTGAGCCCATTGCCGATGGTCAGGTCGCCCTGCTTGAGCTGAAAGCTGCGCGCACCGAAGACTTCGCCCTGGTTCAGGCGTTGGTTGAGGTCGGCAAACTGCTGGTCCAGGGAGCCGCTGCTGCCCAGGCGCTGCGCCTGGATCTCCACGGTTCCGGCTGGTTGCGGCATAGAGGTGCCACCGGCGTTGTAGTAACCACTGCTGCTGCCGAGGATCTTGCCCTGCAGATCGACGATTCCACCCGCCGCATCCGTGGCCACCGCACGCAACTTGCCGGCTTGGTTGTGCTTGGCGGACAGGTCGATGGTCGAGCCCGCCGCCTGCAGGATATTGCCGCTGCGGCTGTCGAGCAGCACATCGCCGCCCCACCCGTACTGGGTCACATCGTTGAAGGTGATCCCACGACCGGCCACGTCAATCAGCGCGTCGTCGGTCAACACCACATCGCCACGGGCACTGAGGCTGACTTTACCGCTGGGCAACACCACCGCACTGGCCACGCGGATGCTGTCGCCTTGCAGGGACAGTGCGGCACCCTGGCCGCTGGCGTTGCCACGAGGGCCTGCCGAGGCGCCGATATCGATCGCACCGCCGGCTTTGATCGTGTTCACCGAGCCGGCCTCACCGGTCATCAGCGGGGTGCGAATGGTCAAGTTGCCGCCGCTGTACTGGAAGCCGCTGACCGGGTCATAGGCGCCCTGGCGCTGGTACACCGACAAGCTGCCCTTGTGGTTGGCGGTGATGCGCTCGCTGGCGTTGAGAGCAACGTTGGCAAAGCCCAGGGCCAGGCGGTCGAAGCTTTTTACAGTGCTGGGCTGGCCAAATTCGCCATAGCCAAACTCGATGCGCTCGGCATTGATATCCAGGCGCCCACTGCCAGTGCCTGCGCCGCCTGCCACCACCGCGCCGGGAGCGTTGGTAGCACCCAGCCAAATCAGGTTAGCGGTGTGAATGGTCGCGACATCACTGGCACCACCGGCGCCATAGATGGACGGGGTGGACAGCATCAGGTTGCTCAGCAGCGACTTGCCGGTCAGCGGGTCATAGGTGTCGAGGCTGGCGCTGCCGTAGAAGTTAAAACCGTCACGCGCCGACAACTGCAGGGTCTCCAGGACCGGTGCGCCTAATTGCGTGTCGCCGCGCAGCAGGCGGTCGAGCAGCGCCTGGTTCAGGGTCAGGCCGGCTGGCAAGCGGTTTGCGGCAGCCGCCGCGGCGAGGGCTTCGACGCTGCCCAGGTTGATGGTGCTCACGCCCAGGTTGAGGTGACGAGTGCCATAGCGCACCTGGTCGCCCAGTTGGAAGGTGCTGTCGGTCAGGGCCACGATGCTGCCATCGGAATACAACCCGGTCTGGCCGGTGCAGACGCTCGTGCTGCATGCGCCGATGTTGATACCACCGCTGGTCACACCGCCGACTTGAGGGGCACTCACCACGTTCAGCAAACCGTTGGACACCGCCAGCATATTGGCAACTTGGTAGATAAAACCGTCGCGGGCGTCGTAGCTGGCGGCACCGCGCCCCAGAGTGTTGATCGAAGCGCCCTGCTCTACCACGATGGCGCCGGTGTTGCTCACCAGGAACACTTCAGGCGCGGCAAGCGTGGCGCCCGCACGTAAAGTCACGTTGCTATCGGCGGCATTCACACCCGATGCCAGGCTTATGAAGTTGCCCGACTGGCCATACTCCACCATGGTCATGCCCCCCACCATCAGCCGTGAAGCACCGATGGCATTGAGGGTGTCGGCTTTAAGCGTAATGCCGGAAAAACCGGCGGTAGCCGAAGCGTCAGCCGCGATCACTTCAATGCCGAGCTTGCCAGGGTCCAGTACCGCTACCGTACCGCCATAGCCTCCCGTCGCGGCATCAAAACGTCCGATACCCTCGAAGGAGAATGCGTCGGCCCCCTGGCCGGGGCGCAGTGCCAGTTTCAGGGTCTTGGCGTCGGCTTCCAGCATGGGGCGCGGTACGCCTAACCTGGCCGCATCGGCTTTGGCGAATTGGGCGTAACTGGTTTCGTTGTATTGGGAATAACGGCGCAGGGTGTCCGCCGAAGTCAGGATCAACTGGCTGGCAATGCTGTTGCGGATCCCGGTGTGGGCAATCGACAGCTGCCCGGCCGTGGCCCACGAGCCATTGCGCATCAAGGTGGTCGCGGCGTCGCTGCCGACTCCGGCCAGGCCATTGATCTCCACGCGATAGGCGCCGGGCATCAAGGCATACGTCGACGGCATCAAGGTATAGGTGCCCGCCGGCAACCCTGGCACACCCGCGCCGATGGTGACCTGCTGGCCAACCAGCGGCGCCACGGCACCGCCCTCCGCAGCCACCGGCGCTACGCCGGGTTGCACGCCCGGCACGATGGCGTAGATCGGGTTGGTGGACAGCCCCGGCAACACAAACCCGCCGTTGGCACCAAATTGCACCAGCGGGTTGTAACGCGCATCCGTGGAGCCGCCGCGCCCGGAAACAAACCCGGCGCCGAGTAACTCGCCACCGCCCGACAGGTCCAGGATGGCATCCGGCTGCACCGCAACCGACTGGCCGCCCAGAATGACGCCCACGCTCAAGTCGCTGTTGGTATTGGCCAGCCCGCCTTGGCCGAGGAATGTCACCGTCTTGCCGTTGTACTTGTAAACCTGCCCGTCCAGCGTGCCGCCATAGGGCAACACCAGGCCCTTGCCGCTCACCGAGGTGACGCTGCCCGGCAGCAATTGCACCTGGCTGCTACCCATGCTGCCGATATCGATCAGGCCCAATGGCGCGCGCACCACACCGCCTTGCTTGACGGTGGCAGCGCCCAGTTGCAGGCGTCCGAACGCCGAATACGGCAGGGGCGCGTCCGTGCTGCCGACGCGGCCAATGGTCAACGTGCGTAAAGGGTCAAACGTCAGGCCCTGCACAGCCGATGACTCGCCCAGGTAACCGGCGATGACACGGGCACTGACTTCCGTGCTCGGGTACACCTGCGCCGCCCGCAGGGTCATGTCGCCCTGGGTCAGTAACTGGGTACTGACACCGGTGATGATGTCGTTCGCGGAGGCGCCCACCAGAAATCGCAAATCGCCCTGGCTGGTCAGGTTGACCTGATCGAAGCCACGGCGCTCAAGGCTCGCCAGGCTATTGTCGGCGCCGTAGAGGCTGCTGCGATTGCCGAAGATCACATTACCGCGCACTTCCACCAGGTCGCCGTCGGCATTGAACTGCGCCTCGGTTGCACGCTGGGATGGCGCCGGCAACACCGGCACCGGACGCACGTATAAATCCTTGCCTGTCTCGGGAGGCGCAAGGTAGCCCGCCAGCAACAGGTGCGGCGCCGTCAGGTTGATACGTGAGTTGCCTGCCGCGTTTTCACTGAGGCCATAACCACGGCTGTAAAAACGCAGGCTCTGGCCCATGTCCAGGCTCACATCACCGTCAAAGCTCAATAAGCCATTGCTCAACAGCGCGAGGTTATCGAAGCCGCCAGCAGTGACTTGATCCACGCCCAGGCGGCCATGCCCGTACTCCAGGCTTTCGCCCAGCGCGGTCGGTTGGTGCACCTGGCTCAACACCAGGTCACGGACCTTGAGCACCCGATCGGTGACCCCGGCTTTCTGGTAATACGGGCTCTCCAGCGCCAGGTTAAGGCTACCGCCCGCCGCGCCGGCGCCACCGGCCTTGGCGACCAGGCTGCCATCCAGGTACAGGCCATTGTTGGAGGCCAGGCTGATGCTGCCGCCGTTACTGGCGACCTGCACCGCGCCCTGCCCTGGAATATTCAGCAAAGCCTGGGTGCCGGACGCGTCCAGGCGCGCACCGTCGCGCACGACCACGAACACGTCGCTGGCTGTGGCAAGGCCGGTGTTCAGGTCAAGCGAGCCGCCAATGTTGATAGTGCCGCCGTCGCGCACCACGCCGTAAGTGCGGCCACGGTAGTCCACCGCCGTGGCCGCCCGCGCCGCCACGTCGATCAACGCCTGTTCGCCAATCCAGATCGAGCGGTCATGGCCGATGGCGTTCACCGCCTCCGAGGCGCCGGTGGTCACACCGCCCAGGCTGACACTGCCGCCCCAGGCATTGAGCGTTCCGTCCAGGGTCAATTGGCCGATGCTGCGCAGCTTGATGGCCTGGCCGGGATCGACGTTGATCACGGCGCCGTGGCCCACCGTCAGGGCTGTGCTCGCCAGTTGCGCAGCCGTGGCGTAGACCGTACCGGCGGTGAGGCTCAAACCGGCGCCACGGCGTTGGGTCAGCACGCCCTTGGTCGCGTCCTCCTGGTACAGCGGCGGCGTCCATTGCTCCAAGGCCGTGCCGGGATCGCTGCCCGTTGGCGTGGTGGACGCTTGGGCGCCCAAACGATAGGTCGGCAGGCTCACATCCACTTGCGTACCGTCGGTGACGATCAGCCCTTCGTTGCCGGTGATGTCGTAGGCCGAAAAACCCTTATTGAAGAAGTCGCCAGCCAGTTTCAGGGTGTCGCTGTCCACCGCAGCCGCGCTGTTGCCGATCTGCACCTTGCGTGCCTGCAAGGCCAGGGTGCCGCCGCCACTCACGCCAAAGCCGCGCACCTCGCCCTCCAACGCCAAGGCGCCGAGGGCGCCCAGGGTCACACTGCCGCCCTTGCCGCCGGTGAGCTTGCCGTCGACGCCGAGGGTCGCACCGGAGGACACATCCACCACACTGCCGGCCGCCAGGTTGACGTTGTTCGAACTGCGCAACGAGACCTTGCCGCCGTTGACATACGCCACGCCGGTGCTGTTGGTCGGGTCGAGCAGTAGGTTGTTCCAGCGGCCACGGGCATCGAGCTTGACGCCGGCCGCGACACTCACACTCGAACCACCGGCCAGGGTCGTGTCTTCGACCTCGCCCGCTTTCAGCGGGTTGACCTGGCTGAGGATGTTGCCCGCATTGATGCTGCCACCCAGGGCTGTCAGGTTGGCGTTGATATCAACCCTCGGCCCGAACAGGGTGATGTCGCCGCCGTCGGCCACGCTGAGCGCGCCATTGACGGTCACCTGCTGCCTGGCCGCGACCTTGATCGCGCCCAACGGGTTGCCACTGAGCTGCTCGCTGTCGAGCAGGATTTTGCCCTGGCGGTCCTGGGGCAACGCGGTGGCGAGGTCCAGGCCATCGGCGATTTTTTCCAGGCTGCCTTCGATCGACACCTCGTCGGCGTTCGCCCCCAAGGCGTAGCGCAAGGTGCCGGTGGTCTTGTTGTAGATCGGCATGTACTGGCCAATGATCAACTGCGCGAGCTGGGCCATGGCTTTTTGGGATTGCTGGTAACCGTCCAGGTTGATGTTCGGCGCCTGGGTCTGGCGATCACCCTGGAACACCGCGCTGATCATCTGGCCTTCCAGCACTGCGCTGGCGGTGCTGACCACCAGCTTGCCGGCGTCACGGCCCACGGTATAACCGGCCTCGTTACGGCCCTGCGGAGCAATCATCGGGTTGTAGTAGTACTCGGTCTGGCCCCAGCGAACACTGGTGTCTTCATAGCCCTTGTAGATACCGGAATAAAGAATGTCGCCGGGTGCTTTGGACAACTCGTACAACCGTCGATCCGGGCCCTTGAGCCAGGTTTGCCGGATATAGCCCCCTTGCACATCCACGGTGCCGCCCGACAAGTTGATCTGCGCGCCTTGCTGGGTCACGACATCTTTGCCGGTAAAGGTCACGGTGCCGCCCTGGGCCATCCATTCGCCCACCGAATGGCCCTGGGTGCCGAGGTAACCGCCGACTTCCAGCAGACCACCGGCGGTGTACCAGCGATCGGTGGCGTAGCCGTTGGTGCCGGCCGGGACAAACACCAGGTCGCGTAAGTCGACCCACACGTCGTTATTGATCAGTTGCCCATTGTCGCGGTTGATCGCCGCATCCCGCTGCTCGTTGCCCTGTACGTTGATCTTGATGTTGTTGGCTTCCATCGACACCTTGACGCCCACGGCGCCCGACACGTCGATCATCGCCCCATCGCGCACCAGGCTGCGTTGACCGGCGCTGACCGCCACCTGGCCGCCGGTGGCGAGGGTGATCGAGCCTTTCTGGAAGTCCACGGTGCCACCGCTGACGATCTCGATACGCGACTGGTCAGTGCGGTCGGCCACGGCGCTGAGGTGGTTGAACTGCGCCGTGATCAGGTTGGCCGGCGTGCCGTCGAGCTTGATCAGGCCGTTGTCTTTCTGGCTGTTGAGGGCGGTGCTGCCACTGGCGTCCAACAGGATTGCAGTGGTGCTGCCCTCCCCCAGGGTGACGCTGCCGCCGGTGTCGCTGGCCGAGTTGAGCAAGTGAATGGAGCCGCGGGTGTCCACCGAAGTGCTGGCCAGGACCACGCCGTTTTGCTGAACCTGGTGCCCGGTCAGAGTGACGTCGCCGGTGGAGGCCATGATCAGGCCGTTGTTGATCACCTTGCCTGCGCTGCTGCCCGGCTTGAGGCTGGCGGCGACTTCATTGCCACGGGTGGTGGAACGCTCGTTGCCCGCCGTGCCCACCCCTTTGCGAATATAAAAGCTGTCACCGGCCGCCAGGGTGGTCTGGCCCTTGGCGGTGATGATCGTGCCGGCGTTTTCCACTTCGGTGCCGAGCAGCAAGGCATAGCCGCCCGCGTCGGTGGAGGTGGCGGCGTTGTGGGTCTGGATCAACGCACCGCGCTGCACCTCGACCTTGCCCGCCGCGTCGGTGAACGTCGGTTGAGTGCCATTGGTGTCGACATAAAGGCCGCGCTGGATGAACTGGTCATCGGTGATCGTCGCGGCAGCCGCCACCAGGTTGCGCACATTGACCTGGCTGGTGCCACTGAAGACCACGCCGTTACGGTTCATGATCATCACCGTGCCCGCGCCCTGAATCTTGCCCTGGATTTCGCTGGGGCGTGCCTCAGGGTCATTGACGCGGTTGAGCACTGCCCAGGTGGACTGCTGCTGGAAATCCACCGTGGTGTTACGACCGACGTTGAACGTCTCCCAATTGAGGATCGCCTTGTCGGCGGTCTGCTCAATGCTCACCGTGGTCTTGCCGCCCGCCTGGGTCTGGGTCGGCGCCTTGGCATTGGTCCAGCCCTGGGTCAGGCTGTTGTCCACCTGCAAGCCGCCCTTGCCGAGGCCGTCGGGAATCGTCGAGACCTGACCGAACGCCGCCTGCCGACCGGCCGCCTGCGCCGCCTGCTGCGCCGCAATCGCCGCGACCGTGGTGTTGAGCGTGCTGATGGACCGCGCCAACTGCTGGTTGACCCGCGCCTGCTGGTTCAGCGTCGGCACCGACGGCATCTGCCCCGCATTGATCCGCGCCGCCGTCGTCGCCTGGGTCGCCCCCTTGGCCGCGAACCACGCTGGGCTGAACGCAGTCGCCGCATGGGCATTGCCCGCCACCACCAACAAGGCAATGACCTGAGCCAGAGGCTTGAGGCGCAACACAGTCTGGGCGTGCGAGCCCTGGGCATTCAGCTTGAGCGTGGGTTTGCAGCGGACCATCGGGAATCTTCCTTCTTTGTAATCGCCAGGAGCAAGACAGGCTCACGTATGAGGGTTAGGCGGTTGGCGAGGGGCGGGACTGAACTTCTGTCATGCAAAGTTCATAAAGGGCTGCTAACGCAAAAAAAATCAGCAACGGCACAGGCCGTTGCTGATCGGGGTTGCGGGTCGTTGAAAGCCTGGGTTACAGCGGACGACCGATGGCGTTGCAGACGCTGGTGTTACCGATGCCTTGAGCGCTGGAAGCGGTGGCAAAGGTGTCACGCACGGCTTTTTTCCAGTTGGCTGGCAGCGGCACGAAGCGGTTGTTGTTGATGGCGGTGTCGTTGTTGATCAGGTTGCCGTAGTGGCGGTTGAAGAACGCACGGACCTGGGTGGTCTGGGTGGCGTCGGCGTAGCACTGGCTGAAGATCACGTTAGTGAAGCCCAGGATCGGGTAGCCGCTGGATGGGTAGGCGAACGTCGCCGGGCCGCTGGCAGTGGCAGCGAATACCGGTACCCAGTTGTCCGGGTTAGTGGCGTCGATGAACGAACCATCGGCACGGGCTTCGGTTGGCGCAGGGATCTGGCCAATGGCGGTGGAAACGTTGGCAGGCGCTGGCGAAACACCGCCAATCTTGGCCACTTTGGTGGCGTCATCCAGACCGGCCAAGGTGGTCGCCGCGTAATCCGGGCTCATGTAGGTGATCGCGCCATCTTGAGCGTTCAACGCGGTCATTACGCCTTGGCTGCCGGTAGCGGCCACTGCGCCAGCAGGCAAGCCTGCACCGTAGCTGGACGAAAAGGTGGTGGTCACGGCGAACGGTTGCGTCTCAGCGCACTTGGCGTTGAGGAAGCGCGTGAACAGTTCGGTGGTACCGCTGGACTCGCTGCGGTAGATCACTTTGATCGCGCCGGTGCGACCCGAACCAGTGATCTGGCTCCAGTCGGTCAAGCGGCCCGAAAACACGCCGCACAGTTGGTTGACGCTCAGATCAACCGCGTTGGCGCCAGCCTTGTTGAATGGAATGGCGACCGAAGTGGCCACCGAAGGCGCCTGGATCAACTTGCCCCAAGTCGCTTGTTTGTTGGTTTGGTAAGCCAGCAGCTCAGCAGCCGTCAGCTTGGAATCGCTGCCTGCCCAGTGCACGTTCTTGTTAGTCACGCCCGCCACGAACTTGGTGTAATCGTTGTTCAGGAAAGCCGCCTTGCCGTTGCCGCTGCCCACGCCGATGTAGGCGGCGAAGCCAGTGGTGAGGACGCCGGAGGTTTGGTACAGCGGCTGTGGCAAGGTTGCGCCGCCGCCGTTGATGTCAGCCATTGCAGCCTGGGCCGAGCACAGTGCAGCGAGGGTCATGGATACCGCGAGAACGTTGCGCTTAAACATGAAGAATCTCCTTTCGTCGTGTTTGTACGTTTGGGGTAGATGGCTCTTGCATGACGCCATGGCTTCGGTCCCAAGCCGTGATAAAGGGGTGGCCGGGGGTGAAAACCATGGAAGAGAAAGTCGCAGTTTCCGATGACAGATGTAGGAAAAAACCTCGGGAGGAAACACTTGATTTTTAAAAAGATTCTCGGGTGTTTTGGTCATGATTCTGAGCGATTTCAGCCCAGGTGACAGCGAGGTTTCAGAGGCCCTGCCGTGGAGGCGGCAGGAACCGTTGGCAGATGACGGAATGAGGAACCCGAGGTTGGGACCCGGACATCGGGATACCAAAAAAACAACTGAAAAACGCGTTGAGTGGTGGAGGACGCTCGCCCCCCAATAGAACTGGATTTCCACGCAATGGATCTGCCCCCCGACAAAACGCGGTGTCTCAGAGAGGGTGCCGTGTCAGGTTTTGGGGGGGCTTCGCCACCCAGCGCGGGGCAAGCCCGCTCACCCCAGTAAGCCCGCTCACGCCGTTTGATCAGGTAACGAGTTGGTTGATCTCGATGATCGGCAACAGCACCGCCATCACAATCACCAGCACCACCGCCCCCATCACCACGATCATCAGCGGCTCCAGCAGCGCGGTCATGCCCATGGCCCGGCGTTCGATATCCCGCGACAGCGTCTGCGCTGCACGTTCGAGCATCGGCGGCAGCGAGCCGGTTTTTTCGCCGCTGGCGATCAGGTGGATCAATACCGGCGGAAAGACTTTCTCCACCGCCAGCGCCGGCGCCAGGTTGACCCCTTCGCGTACCTTGGCAGTGGCGTCGTTGACGCACTGGCTCAGGCGCTCGTTGGACAAGGTCTGGCGAGCCGCCTCCAGCGCCCGCAACAGCGGCACGCCAGCACCGCCGAGGATCGCCAGGGTCGAGGCAAACCGCGCCGTGTTCAGACCCAGCACAAAGCGCCCTATCAGCGGCAGGCGCAGCACACGACTGTGCCAATTCAAGCGCGCCACCGGGTTGCGCAGGTACAAACGCCAACTCCAGAAACCGCCGACAATCCCGGCGAAACACAGCCAGCCCCACGCGCGGATAAAGTCGCTGGCGTTGAGCATCGCCAGCGTCAGCCCCGGCAGGTCCTGACGCGCCTGGGAAAACGCACTGACCACCTGGGGCACCACGTAACTGAGCAAAAAAATCACAATGCCAATGGACACCAGCCCCACCACACCGGGGTAGATAAACGCGGTGAGAATCTTGCCGCGCAGGTTGTTGCGTTCCTCGATGTAGTCCGCCAGGCGCTCCATCACCTGGGCCAAGTCACCGGACTCCTCCCCCGCCGCAATCAACGCACGGTAAATCGACGGAAAATCCCGTGGCCGCGCCGCCAACGCATCCGCCAGGCGCATGCCGCCGCGCACATCTCCACGCACGGCCGCCAACGTCTGGGCGATGTGCTTTTTCTCGGCCTGCTCCACCGTGGCACTCAGCGCCGCCTCCAACGGCAGGCTGGCGCCGAGCAGGCTCGCCAGTTGCCGCGTGGCCCAGGCCAAGTCGTTGTCCGAGAGCTTGGGCGTGAACAGGCTACTGCCCGCCGCCGCTGGCTGGCCGCCTTCGATCTGCACCAATAAGGCCGTCAAACCCCGCCCGCGCAAGTGGGCAAACGCTGCGCTCTGGCTGTCGGCCTCCACATGCCCGACCTCGACTTTGCCGCTGGCATCCGCGGCTTCATAGCGATAGCGATTCATCAGGCGTCCCGTGTCACGCGTAGGATTTCTTCGGGGGCCGTGGCGCCGCTGCGCACCCAGCGCTCACCGTCTTCACGCATGCTGAACATCCCGGCCCGCCGCGCGGCCAGGCGCAAATCCTGCTCGCCGGCGCCCTGATGAATCAGGCTGCGTACATCGTCGTCGACACAGAACAATTCATGGATACCGGTACGCCCGCTGTAACCGACCTGGTTGCAGTGCGAGCACCCCACCGGACGCCAGGTGCCCGGCGCGGCAGGATCTTCCTGCTTGCAATGGGGGCACAGGCGGCGCACCAACCGCTGGGCCAACACACCCAGCAATGACGACGCCAACAGGAACGGCTCGACGCCCATGTCGATCAAGCGGTTCACCGCCGACACCGCATCGTTGGTGTGCAACGTGGCGAGTACCAAGTGACCGGTGAGCGAGGCCTGCACGGCGATCTGCGCGGTCTCCAAGTCGCGGATTTCACCAATCATGATGATGTCCGGGTCCTGACGCAGAATGGCCCGCAGCGCCAGGCCGAAGGTCATGTCGATCTTGGCGTTGACCTGGATCTGGCTGATGCCCGGCAAGTCGTATTCCACCGGGTCTTCCACGGTGAGGATATTGCTGGTGCTCGCGTCCAACCGCGCCAACGCCGCGTACAGGCTGGTGGTCTTGCCACTGCCGGTGGGCCCGGTGACCAGCACAATGCCGTGGGGCTGGCGGATCAAGGTATCGAGGCGCGCGAGCAACTGCGGCTCCATGCCCAGAGTCTCCAACTGCAAACGCCCGGCCTGCTTGTCGAGCAAACGCATCACCACCCGCTCGCCATGCCCGGTGGGCACCGTCGACACTCGAATATCAATCGGCCGCCCGGCCACACGCAACGCAATGCGCCCGTCCTGGGGCAGGCGTTTTTCGGCGATGTCGAGCTGGGCCATGATCTTGATCCGCGACACCAACGCGCCATGCAGCGCCTTGCGTGGAGACACCACATCGCGCAGCGTGCCGTCGACGCGGTAGCGCACCACGGAATGGGTTTCATAGGGCTCGATATGAATATCACTGGCCTCGTCCCGCGCTGCCTGGGTGAGCAAGGCGTTGATCATGCGGATCACCGGCGCACCGTCCTGGGTGTCGAGCAGGTCGGTGATCTCGGGCATGTCCTGCATCAGGCGGTCGAGGTCGACCTCGTTTTCCGCCGCGCCCACCACGGCCGCGGCGCTGCCGGTGTCGGCGTAGGCACTGGCCAGGAGACCGTCGAGTTCGTCATCGCGTATCTGCTCAATCCGCGACTGGCCGAACTGGCGCTGCACTTCGCTGATCGACCAGCCGGGGGTTGAGGGGCAGACGGTCAGCAACATACCGTCCTCGCCGGGGCGCAGGAGGATGCGTTGGGATTTGGCCCAGGCGTAAGGGAGAAGGCTCACAAGGTATCTTCCTGACCGAGCACGGTCCAAATGTGGGAGGGGGCTTGCCCCCGATAGCGGTGGGTCAGTGTGTACATCTGTGGCTGACACACCCTCATCGGGAGCAAGCCCCCTCCCACATTCAAATCTTCATTTGGATTCATGGCCGTGCACCTACCGGTACAGCCCGAATCACCGCCCTCGGCCCCGGCTGCTGCCCCCCTCGGAATCGCCTTCTTCACCTGCTCAATCCGCGACTGGCCGAACTGGCGCTGCACTTCGCTGATCGACCAGCCGGGGGTTGAGGGGCAGACGGTCAGCAACATGCCGTCCTCGCCGGGGCGCAGGAGGATGCGTTGGGATTTGGCCCAGGCGTAGGGGAGAAGGCTCACAAGGTATCTTCCTGACCGAGCACGGTCCAAATGTGGGAGGGGGCTTGCCCCCGATAGCGGTGGGTCAGTGTGTACATCTGTGGCTGAAACACCCTCATCGGGAGCAAGCCCCCTCCCACATTCAAATCTTCATTTGGATTCATGGCCGTGCACCTACAGGTACAGCCCGAATCACCGCCCTCGGCCCCGGCTGCTGCCCGCCCGGAATCGCCTTCTCCACCTGTTCAATCCGCGACTGGCCGAACTGGCGCTGCAGTACGCTGATCGACCAGCCGGGGGTTGAGGGGCAGACGGTCAGCAACATGCCGTCCTCGCCGGGGCGCAGGAGGATGCGTTGGGATTTGGCCCAGGCGTAAGGGAGAAGGCTCACAAGGTATCTTCCTGACCGAGCACGGTCCAAATGTGGGAGGGGGCTTGCCCCCGATAGCGGTGGGTCAGTGTGTACATCTGTGGCTGACACACCCTCATCGGGAGCAAGCCCCCTCCCACATTCAGATCTTCATTTGGATTCATGGCCGTGCACCTACCGGTACAGCCCGAATCACCGCCCTCGGACCCGGCTGCTGCCCGCCCGGAATCGCCTTCTCCACCCG
>NZ_FYDK01000006.1:365283-388754 GCF_900187495.1 Pseudomonas sp. Irchel 3H9
CTCATCGGGAGCAAGCCCCCTCCCACATTCAGATCTTCATTTGGATTCATGGCCGTGCACCTACCGGTACAGCCCGAATCACCGCCCTCGGACCCGGCTGCTGCCCGCCCGGAATCGCCTTCTCCACCGAAGGCAACTGCGGCGCCTGCACATCCGGCATCGCCCAACTGTGTTCCGGCTGCAACCCACCCTGTGCCCGACGCATAAACTCATAGCGGTTCAAGGTAATACTGCGCCCCGCCCCACTGTCGCGAATGATGTAAGGCCGCAAAAACACCATTAGGTTGGTCTTGCTCACACTGCGCTTCTCATTGCGAAACAACGCCCCCAACCCCGGAATATCCGAGAGCCACGGCACCGCGTCGTTGCTCTGGCTATAGCCATCCTGCAGCAACCCACCCAGCACCATGATCTGCCCGTCATCCAGCAGGATGCTGGTATCGATCGCGCGCTTGTTGGTCACCGTGCCCGCTGCCACCGAGGCCCGGGAATCCACACTGCTGACTTCCTGATAGATATCCAGCTTCACCGTGCCGCCCTCGGAGATCTGCGGGCGCACGTTCAGCTTGAGCCCCACTTCTTCACGCTGCACGGTCTGGAACGGGTTATTGCTGGTGCCCCCGCCGCCGGTCACATAACTGCCGGTGACAAACGGAATCGTCTGCCCCACAAAAATGCTCGCCGCTTCGTTATCCAGGGTCAGCAGGTTGGGCGTGGACAGCACGTTGGTGCCGCCCTTGCTCTTCAAGGCGCGGGCCAGCACCTTGAGGTCGAGCACCTTGCCGATCCCTGGAATATCCACGGTGCCGTTGACCAGGCCAATGTTCAGGCCCTTGGGCAACACATCAATGCTGGTAGGACTGGCGGGCGTGCCATTCACACCGCTGCCGCCGAGGTTGACGCCGCCAAACCCGCCTTTGCCCGCCAGGTTGCCGGCCTGCCATTGCACGCCGAATTCCGTGGCGTCGTCCTCGCCAACTTCGACGATCAGGCTTTCGATCACCACTTGGGCGCGGCGTTGATCGAGCATGTCGATCACTTCCCGCAGGTTGCGGTACAGCGGGTCCGGCGCGGAGATCAGCAAGGTGTTGGTGGTGGCGTCTGCCTGGATGGTTACGCCGCCGGCGCTGAACGCAGTGTCCTGATCCTTGGACGGGCTGGCGGTGGAGGGTGAATCCTGGCCATAGCTCGATTGCACCCCACTGCCGGTGGGCGTACCACTGCTGTTCTGCGCATTGCTGGCTTGCGTGGCGTTCTGGCCATTGCCGCCCATGGCGCTGAGTTTGCTGCGCGCCTCGTCGCTGACCCCGGCGTCACTCTCGCCGGTCAGCAACCCGCGCAGCGACTGGGCCAGCTTGCCCGCCTGGGCGTTACGCAGGTACACCACGTGCATGTTGCTGGGGTTGCTTTGGGCGTTGTCGAGTTTGTAGATCAAGTTGCGCGCCAGCTCCGTGCGCTCGGGGCTGCCGGACCGAATGATGATGGAGTTGGAACGCGGATCGCCAATCACATTGATCTTCTGGGTCTGGTCGGCCCCCTGGGTTTCCAGGAGCTCGGCGACCATGGCCGCGATATCGACAGCAATGCCGTTCTGGATTTGCACCACGTCAGTGTCGATGGCGCTGGGCGTGTCGATGCCACTGATGATCTGCGCGACCCGCGCGAGGTTTTCCGCGTAGTCGGTGATGACAATGCTGTTGTTACCGGGATAGGCGTTGATCGGGTTGTTTGGCGACACGATGGGGCGCAGCACCGGGATCAGGTTCACCGCGTTTTCGTATTGCAGGCGGAAGGTACGGGTCTGCATGCCGCTGCTGCCGGCGCTGTAGATCGGCCCGCCGAGCAACTTGGCATCGGCCTCCGGCACCACCTGGGCCACGCCGCCGACATCAACCACGCTGAACCCCTGCATGCGCAGCGCCGCCAACAGCATGTCGTAGGCCTGATGCGCGGGGACCTGGCCTTCGCTGACCAAGGTCAGGTTGCCTTTGACACGTGGGTCCACCAGGAACTGCTGACCGGTAGCACGGGACAGTGCGCGCAACACGGCCTGAATATCGGCGTCGACAAAATTGAGCTGCACCGGTTGGTCGCCCAGCGGATTACGTGCCTTGACGGTCGTCGGGGCCTGGCCTCGGGCGCTGTTGGTCACCCGGTGCTGTATGGCAGGTTTGGGGACAAGTTCGCGCTGGCGATCCAGCACGGTATCGCCGCCGCGGCGGGTCTCGGCCAACGGCTGGCCGAGTTCGCTGTCCACCAACAACGGCTTGGTGGCCTGCTGGGTGCTGCACGCACTGAGCGCCAGCAACAGCAGTGGCGCGGCCATACGAAACGGGGGGACTGACCACTTCATGAAGCTTCCTTAGCGCCAAGCGCCTGATCCATGCGAACGGTCCCGGACACAGTGCCGGCCGAGGTGTCGACGGTGTCCGGGGCACGCTGCAAACGTGCCTCGGACACTTCCAGAGAAAAGGTTCGGGGATTGCCCAACAACCAGCCCATCACAGCGTCCGCCGGCGCGTTGTCGAAGGTCAGGCGCCAACCGCCAGCATCCAGCGCCTGCAACTGGTAATGCTCGCGCAGACCGGCGCTGTCCAAGGCCTGGCGCAGCGCAGCTTCGTCGGCGGGCCGAGGTGCTGTGACGTCCTGCAACAGCACCTGCAACGCGGCAGCCTGGGCGCGCAGCTTGGGGGTTTCGGCTTGCCAATAGTCGATCTTTTTAAACGCGGGCTGGACCAGAATCAGCCAGGTCAACAGGCTCGCCAGCACCAGACCGGCCCCCACCAGCATGCGTTTTTCACGCAGGGCCAGGCCGTTCCAGAACACATGGGTCTGGCTGCGTACGCGGTGCCATTTATTCATCGCCGGCTCCAGGTTTTTCCGCGACCTGCGCGGGCGCAATGCTCCACCCATGGTCGTCCCGTGTGGCGGTAAAACCTGCCTGGGCCAACGCGGCTTGCCACTCGCCCTCGGCCGCCGGGCTGCGGCTGTCAGCCAGCAGTTCCAGGTGTAATCGGCCCTGCTCAAAGGTCAGGGTGTCGACGCTGCCCACCATAAACGGCAGATGGCTGCCCACCAGTTGCAGCAGGCTGGGAAAGCGCTGGCCGGGGTCGGCGGCGGCGCCAGTCTGGCGTGCAGTCACTTGCTGACGGGCCTGCTGCAACGGGTTGAGCACCACCGGCAATTCAGGAAACGCCTGGCGCACCTGCTGGCTCATCAACGCCTTGAGCCGCTGGCCTTCATCCGCCTGGCGGGCGGCGTACAGGTTGAGGCCGACCGTCCACACGACGGCAGCCAACGCGACACAGCCCAGCGCCCTGCCCCAGCCACCGCTGGACGCTTGGCTGAGACGCGCGTGCAGGCCCCAGCTCGGCACGGCACCGGCCCAACGCTGCGCCGCGTCCACCAGCGGCACATCGAGCGCCTGCAAACCCAGCGGGTGCACCGCCGCTTGTTGCAGGCTGTCGCGCGTCAACAAATAGCCTTCATCCAACGCCGCAGCCCCTACCGGCAAGGCATAGGGCGCGGGATACAGGCCGCGCAGTTTGAGTGGCGCCTGCGCCAGGACCTGGCTGAGTCGTTCCAGCCCAGCCTTCGGCACCCAACCAACCTGCACGCGGCCATCGCTTTCGCGCGGGCCGTGAGCCACTTGCATCTGTTCCACTGGGCCGAGGATCAACGCCTGGGCCGCGCAGGCCACGGCGGCATGGGTTTTGGCGGCAGGCAGTGGCGGCAATTCGAGGCTTGTCAGCAGGCTGTCGCAGGGGTGCAGAAAGCAGTCCACCGCGTGGCGGCCCTTGCCCAATTGCGCCAGGCTCTCATGACCTTCAGAGACCACCGTGCCACGCTCCCACCAGGCCCATTTCACCCGGCTATCCACACTCAATTCAGCCAGCGGCGGCAAGGCAATGCGCAAGCGTTTCATACGCCCACCCGCGACCAGATCACCTGGGGCCGGCGATTTTCCGGACGGTGCAGCAGCGCATCGAGGGTCACCCGACGTTGCTCCTGCCGCGCCTGGCCTTGCAGGCGAAACCACTCGCTGGTGATGCCGACCTGCACTGAGTCCACCGCCACCTGGGGCAAGTGCAGGCGATTGACGAAATCCCCCCGGTTGATAAACCAATGCCCGCCGTCACGTTCAGCCACCAGCGCCTGGGCCTGGGACAGACTCAGTTGGGGCACCACGGCGCTGAGCACTTCGGCGCGGGCGGTGTTGCCGTTGACCCAAGTCATGTCGGGCAGCACGCTGATATAGGTCTGCATGCGCTGCAACACCACGGCGTCGAGGCCTTCGACACCGCTCAAGTCGTCCAGGCTGCGCAGCATCGGGTACTTGGCGGGCGTATCGAGTTGCGCATAGGACGCGATGACCCGCTGGCTGATACGCCGGCTCACCGCCGGGTCAACACCGATCAGGCGGCACAGGCGTTCAAAACTCTGCAGTTGCTCGGCATCCACCCGCTGGCGATTGACCAGGTTGCGCAGGTTGAACTTGCCCTGCTCGTCTTCAACCCGACCTTCGAATGTGCCGCCCTGAGCGCGGGCCCAAGGTTGGTCAAGGCGGGTCAGCACGTCTTTCTGGCGCGCCTCCCACAGCATCTGTCGGCTGCGTTCAAGCCCCCCCTGCAACAGCCACTGACCCTGCGTGCGCATCTGCTCGGCTTCCAGGCTGCGGGTAAACACGGTCTGGCGCGTGAGCATGGCGCCGGCGATCACCGCGACCACGGCGGCGATCAGCAACGCGCTGATAATCGCCATGCCGCGCTGCTTCGCCACTGGGGGCGAATACTGTTTCATGGCGCGCCTTACAACTGCCAGGAGCCAATATCGGCATTCACGCCATCGCCATCCGGCTGGCCATCGGCGCCGAGGGAGAACACATCGACTTCACCATTGGCGCCCGGGTTGAGGTAGTGATACGGGTGGCCCCACGGGTCATTCGGCAATCGGTCAAGGTAGGCGCGCCAGGTGTTGGTCTTGGCATCCGCCGGGCGTTCCACCAGCACTTTCAGGCCCTGGGTCATGTTCGGGTAAGTGCCGTGGTCGAGGCGGTAGAGTTTCAGCGCCTGCATCAAGCCGCCGATGTCCTGCCTGGCCGCCGTGGCCCGCGCCTGGTCCGGCCGGTCGAGCACCTTGGGCACCACCATCGCCGCCAGAATCCCGAGGATGACCACCACCACCATGATCTCGATCAAGGTAAAGCCACGCTGGCCGCGAGGGCCTGGCAATGGGGACGTTAGGCGCGCGATATCCATCTCGACATTCCTTGGGTTGGGTGCATTTCGTGGCGCAGTGTTGCAAGAACATATGTCAGTCGTATTGAAAATCCTCGGGAGGTTCGGTCGCCAATCGGTCAACTCGCGGCGCTAGTCTGCGGGCCTGTTTACGGGCTTTGAGAGCGCCATGTACGGCCATCGCAACGAGCAAGGATTTACCCTGATTGAAGTGCTGGTGGCGCTGGCGATCATTGCCATGGCCATGGCCGCCGCTGTGCGTGTGGCCGGATTGATGACCCAGAGCAACGGGCTGCTGCGGGATAAGTCGATGGCGTTGCTGGCGGCCCAAAGTCGTCTGGCAGAGGTGCGCCTGGAGGGCGGCCTGCGCAGCGGCAAGAAGACCTTCGAGTGCGACCAGGGCCGCTTGAAGCTGCGGTGCGAACAGACCGTCAGCGCCGATGGCCCGCTCTTTCAAATCAGCGTGTTGGTGCTCGACGCCAGCCGTGAGGCGCCGCCCCTGGCGCGGCTCGCCACCCAGGTCATGGCCGAGTGAGGCGCGGCAACGCAGGGGCATCCGGCAACTTATCGAGGTTGACGCGCAGCTTCTCGCCACCGCGCTCAATCTCCACGCCATCGCCTTCGATAGCCGTCAGCCGCACGCCAGGGCTGAGGCGTTCACCCAAAAGAAAACTGCGCGGCGGGCCGTCGTTGAGGCTGAGGATCGCCACCGCACCGCGCGCGCCAGCGAGTACGCCAGTGACCTTGACCTGCAACGCCGTCGGCACATTAGCAAACCATTGCAGCGCCGGGTTATCGCTGCGCGCCGCCAGAGCCTGCGGGGTGGCCTGGGGCGTGTGGGATTCGGCGGACGTGAGTAGCAGCGGCGTCCACACCACCCCGCCAGCCAAAGCCGCCAGCAACGCGCCGATCTGCACGCCCTGGGCGGGTGAAAATCGCAGGGAAAAAGCCATGAGTGGGACCTCCTGTTTGTCCGTGTCTCCAGCGTACAGGCCAATTCGCACGTTTTTATTTCACAACCTCGCCAGTTCAGCAGGTGCCCACGATGAAACAGCACGGCTTCACCCTGATCGAGCTAATGGTGGTGCTGGTAATCATCGGCATCGCCAGCGCGGCCATCAGCCTGAGCATCAAGCCTGACCCGCTGCACCTGCTGCGCAAAGACGCCGAGCGTCTGAGCCAACTGCTGCAAGTGGCCCAGGCCGAAGCCCGCGCCGACGGCCGCCCGATTACCTGGCGCGCCGATGCCAAGGGGTTTCGCTTCAACCGTCGCCGTGATGACGGGATGGGCATGGAGGCGTTCCAGAGCGATGCCCAATTGCGCCCACGCTTATGGGAGAGCACGCCGATGCAAATCAACATCGAACCCCGGCAAACCCTGGTGCTCGATGCCGAGTGGATCAACCCACCCGTGCGTGTGGTGCTGTCCGACGGGCAACACAGCCTCAGCCTGCAACGCGATGCCGCCGGTTTGATGCGCGTGGTGAGCCAGCCATGAGTTCATCGCAGAAAGGCTTCACCCTGATCGAAGTGATGGTGGCGATCATGTTGATGGCGGTGGTCAGCCTGATCGCCTGGCGCGGCCTCGACAGCGTGACCCGCGCTGATCATCACCTGCAGGCGAGCACGGAACAGACTGAGGCGCTGTTGCGAGTGCTGAACCAGCTGCAGCGGGACATCAGCCTCAGGGCCAGCGTCGAACTGACCGCACCGACAGACGACGCCGATGGACTGGCCGCGGTGACGGTGCGCAGCTCTGACAGCAAGGGGTTTGAGTTGGACGTGATTCGTCGTGCACCGGTCGCTGGGGATGGATTGCAACGGGTGCGTTGGTGGCTCAAGGGCGACAACCTGTATCGCGCGGCGGCGCCTGCGCGGGATCGGTTTCCGTTGCCGGCGGCCAAGGATGGCGTGGTGGTGTTGACGGGGGTGAGCGATTTGCAGGTACGGGGGTGGGAGACGGATAAGGGCTGGCGGCAGTTGAGTGGGAATCGGCGGGGGGATCCTTTGGGGTTGGAGGTTAGGCTGGTCAGGCAGACCGCTCAGGGGGTTGAGCGGTATCGGCAGGTTTTGGGGCCTTTGCGGGTGGGGGAGTGATTGGGGGCATATCCGTTATTTGGGTGATGGCCGCTTAGGGTTCCGCCCTTACGGCGGCTCACTTTGGAAAAGCCCCAAAGTAAGCAAAGGGCTCTTGCCCCAACACTCGGCACCTCGCCTAGGCTCGGTGTGCCCGCACTCCGGCTTGAATCCGTGGGCCGCCGCGATGGGCCATCCATGGCCCAGCGCGGCTAACCCGGCGTCCTGCCGGGTTACCCACGGATTCAAGCCTGCGTGCGGCCAGCGTGTTTGACGGGGCGCCTAGGATCAAAATCAAGATCACAATCAAAAGCGCAGATCAAAAGACCGCTGACTTCGTCAGCGAAAAGGATGTAAGAGCCAGATCAAAAGCACATCAAAAGCACATCAAAAGCACATCAAAAGCAGAGCAAAAGCAGAGCAAAAGCAGAGCAAAAGCAGAGCAAAAGCAGAGCAAAAGCAGAGCAAAAGCGGGACAGCAGAACAGCAGGCTAGAACCTATCTGTCTGATCTATGGAGATCAAACTGTGGGAGGGGGCTTGCTCCCGATGGCAGTGGGTCAGTCACAACTGCATCAACTGACACACCCTCATCGGGAGCAAGCCCCCTCCCACATTTGGACGGAGTTGGAGCTGAGAACCCGGTCGGCTCTAAGGCCGCCGCGCTCTTGCTTTTGATCTGAAATCGCCCCGTCAACCACGATGGCCGGAATCCGACGTTGATTTGGGGGGTAAACCGGCAGGGATGCCGGTTTAGCCGCCCTGCGCCATGGATGGCGCGTGGCGGCGGCCCCCCAAATCAATGTCGGATTACGGGCATGCCGAGCCTAGGCGAGGCACCGAGTGGTGGGGCGAAGGCCTTTTGGTTACTTTTGTGCCTTTACAAAAGTGACCCGCTGTAAGAGCGGAACCACAAGCAGCCGTTACCTAAATAACGGATATGTACACCCACAACCCTCAACTCAACAAAACAACCCCCCCAGGCAACTCCGTACACTTAGCCCCATAAGCATCCCGTATCAACAACGCCACGCCCGCCAACTGCTGCAAACTAAACCGCGCCTGCACCCGCCGCTGCCCCAGCTCCTTGTTAAGCAACACCAACATCCCCGGCCGATAGCGGTTGATCTCATCCACCACCGTCGCCAACGTCGCGTTGTCAAACACCAGCACCTGCTCACGCCAGGCCACCACCGACTGCGTATCCACGGTGATCACGTCACTGACCTCGGCAGCGCCGTAGCTCATTTGCCGACCACGGCCCAAACTCACGCTGTTGCCGCCCACGTCCACCGACAGCGACCCTTCGATACAGGTGACACACACCCTGTGATCGGTATGACGCACATTGAACCGCGCCTGCGCCGCACTGACCCAGCCCTCCCCGGCCTGGATCTTGAGCGGCTGCGCGATATGGGCGACGACCTCGACCTCGCCTTCGAGCAATTCAATCCCCTGACCCACCCGGCTGATGCGCGTCTGGGTATTGAGTTCCAGGCTCACGCCATCACTCAACAGCACCTGGCGCTGCTCGCCGACCTCAGTGCGATAGTCCGCCGTCAGCCCGGAAAACCCGCCCGGCACGCCGACGCGCACCATCACCACCGCCGCCGACGCGGCAATCGCGGCCCCCAGAAATGCGCGACGCCCGAACTGACGCGGCGCAGACGGTTGCTCAAGCGCCGGTGCCAACTGCTGCCACAACCCCTTCGCCTGCTCAAACGCCTGGGCATGCTCCGCGCTCTGGGCGCACCAGGCTTTGAGGGCCTTGGCATCGGCCACGGTGGCGCGGCCCGAGGTCAGCAGGAGCAGCCAGTCGCGGGCTTCATCGTGCAAGGGGCTGGCGGCGGATTGCCGAGCGATGGAGAGGCTAAAAATGTTCAAGCGCGCACATACTCACGGTTTTATCAGGGACTCAACACTAAGACGGTTTTCCGGCGCCGGGACCGAACCGCTGGATCACTTTTCTTTCCAGTCGTTTGGCGCAATGACCCAGTGCGGCCTTGATTTCCTTCTCGACCATGCGCGTGGAAATGCCGAAGCGCTGGGAGATTTCCAGGTGCGGCGCCTCTTCCAGGCGGGCGGCGATCAGGATCTTGCGTCGGCGCGAGGGCAGTTCATACAGGGCTTTGACCAGGGACTGGATTTCACGTTGACCGCCCACCACCCGCGACGGGTCCTGGGCTTCGTCGGCGCTTTGCAGCAGTTCTTCCACCTCGCTGCCGGTCAGCAAACGGGCGTCGGCCTCGCGGCGGTCGGCAGCGATGTTCAGGGCCATGCGGTACAGGTAGGCATTGGGTTGCGCCAGGTTCGGCGGCATCTCCATGCGGTCGACTCGCAGGTAGGTTTCGTGCAACACGTCATTGGCCAGGTCCTCCGAGCCCAGACGCTTGCGCAAACGCACCTTGAAATCTTCGTAAGAGGCCAGGAACAAGCTGACCATCGTGCTGTGCCCGGTATTTTTCATCCGCCCGAGGCTCCTTTTACGGCTGTGCATTCCATGCGTGTTCCTGTGGTGTCGGGCATCAAGAGCAAAGTCACCGGTTGACGCAGTGAACTCGGCGCCGGGCGTTCCACCCGTGCAGCGCCCAAGCTGCGGACCAGTGCTTCATCGCGTTGTTCATCGCCGGTGGAGCTGACCAGCCGGCTGTGTTCGATCATGCCGTCGCGGTTGACCCACACCTGCACCAGCGCACGAAAACTGCCGGGCCGAGTCAGGGGCGAACGGCACAGGCTGGTCTCGATGGCCTGCTGCAAGGCCGTGGCGTAGCTGTTATTGATCCGCGCAGCACTGCGGGCCGCCGCACCATGCGCCGGGGGCGGTTGGCTGACCTCGGGCAACTGCAAGGTAAACGCATCGCTGCGTGCATAACGTGCCATCAGGCCGCTCCCTGTCAGCAACATCGCCAGAGCCTCCTGCGCCGTGAAGCGACCGCGCACGGCGAGGGAGCGTCGGCCCTGCGTCAACTCGCGGTCCACGAGCACCGCTATCCCCGTCGCGCGGCTATAGGCCTGCAGGGCGTGTTCAAGGTCTTGCGCGGGCAGGTTCAGCAGCAACAGCGGCGACTGCGCTCGCGCAACCCCGCCGCCAGCCAGCAGCAACAGCAAGACCAGGGCGCATACGGCGCGCCTCCAGGCTCCCTGTTCACCCCCTGCGTAGCATCGCTGCACGGCCGACGCGCCCTAGAAAACCGTCATCCTGAGGCCCGTTTATGAACCTGATGTTACGGTGATAGCAAAAAAAACATCACGGTGACGAGAAGCCCGCTGCACTAGACTCTCAAGCCATACCGGCCCACTCCTTCGGGCCTGCCAGGAGGCCATGATGAAGCTGCTCCCGACCCTCGCCAGCCTGTTGCTGTGCGCCGCCCTGCCCTTACTCGCCCACGCCGACAATGCGCCAAGCGGTTGCACCGAGGTCACGGTGGATGGGTACAAGGCGCCGGATTACGGCTGCCTGGGCCAACAAATGGGCAATGACACGAATGCAACCAAAGCGGCGAAGAAAAACCGTGAGGCACAGCATCTTTCTATCGAGCAGCGGCCGCCGAACGCCGTGGGCTTATCCACCCCGGCGGCAACCAGCGTGCGCATGGGCAATACGTTTGGTACGTCGGTCAAGCCGCAACGGCCGTGAGCCTTTTGACGAAATTTTCATCTTTGCCCCCCTATGATCGGCCACCTCGTTGGGGAGTAACCGGCTTCTGACCCCGTTGGAAGCGTTCGTATCAACATATTCGGCAACCTGCCGTGGTGCGAACACCGTTTTTCGGTTGGTGAGACCAGCGACACATCCATGCCTAAAGTCGGGCGCGTGGTTGTGTCGTTGTGTCCTATAGCCCGACTGGAAGCCTCACCGTGAACCCCATTTCCCTGATTCTTCTCGCCCTGGCCATGTCCACGGACGCCTTCGCGGCGGCCATCGGCAAAGGCTCCAGCCTGCACAAACCGCGTTTGACCGAAGCCCTGCGTGCCGGTGTGATTTTTGGTGTGATCGAAGCCATCACCCCGATGATCGGCTGGGCGATCGGCCACGTGGCCACCCGTTGGGTGGAAAGCTGGGACCACTGGATCGCCTTCACCCTGCTGGTCGGTTTGGGCCTGCACATGATCTGGAACGGGCTCAAGGCCGATGACGAAGAAGCCGAGAAACCGACCCAGCACTCGTTCATGATCCTCGCCGTCACGGCGTTTGCCACCAGCATCGATGCGATGGCAGTGGGTGTTGGCCTGGCGTTCGTCGACGTGAATATCCTGGTGGCCTCCGCCGCGATTGGCCTGGCGACCATGACCATGGTGACCATCGGCATGATGCTCGGGCGGGTGCTGGGCACCGTGGTGGGCAAGCGTGCCGAGATGGTCGGCGGCGTGGTGTTGATGCTGGTGGGTGCGACGATTCTTTACGAGCATCTCTCGGTCTGACGTGCACACATAACAAATGTGGGAGGTGGCTTGCCACCGATGGCGGTGGGTCAGTCAATGATGCTGTGACTGTACTACCGTTATCGGGGGCAAGCCCCCTCCCACAGGGGTTCTACGGTGGCTTGGAGGTCGAGTTTTCAGGCCGCGTGGCTTTCCTTCTTCAAACTCTCCATATCGATCACGAACCGATACTTCACATCGCCCTTGAGCATCCGCTCATACGCTTCGTTGATGCCTTGGATGTCGATCATCTCCACGTCCGAGACAATCCCGTGCTTGGCGCAGAAGTCGAGCATGTCCTGGGTCTCCTGGATCCCACCGATCAGCGAACCGGCCAAGCTGCGGCGCTTGAAGATCAGGTTGAACACGGTCGGCGATGGGTGCGGGCTGTCGGGGGCGCCGACCAGGGTCATGGTGCCGTCACGCTTGAGCAGATTAAGGAACGCATCGAGGTTATGCGGCGCGGCGACGGTGTTGAGGATGAAGTCCAGGCTGTTGGCGACCTTGGCCATTTCGTCTGGGTTCTTCGACACCACCACGTGGTCGGCGCCCAGGCGCAGGCCGTCTTCGCGTTTGTTGGGTGAGGTGGTGAACAGCGTGACCTCAGCGCCCATAGCGTGGGCGATCTTCACCGCCATGTGGCCGAGGCCGCCGAGGCCGACCACACCGACCTTCTTGCCGGGCCCGACCTTCCAGTGATGCAGCGGCGAATACGTGGTGATGCCCGCACACAACAACGGCGCCACGGCGGCCAGGTTGGAATCGTCGTGGGAGATGCGCAGCACGAACTTTTCCTTGACCACGATGCTGTCCGAGTAGCCGCCAAAGGTATTTTCACCGCCGAACACCGGGCCGTTGTAGGTGCCGGTAAAACCGCTCTCGCAGTACTGCTCTTCGCCCTCGGCGCAGGAGGCGCAGTGCTGGCAACTGTCGACCATGCAGCCGACACCGGCGAGATCGCCGACCTTGAATTTGCTGACATTGGCGCCGACTGCCGTCACACGGCCGACGATTTCATGGCCGGGGACCGACGGGTAAAGGGTGTTGTTCCACTCGTTGCGCGCGGTGTGCAGGTCGGAGTGGCACACGCCGCAATACAGGATGTCGATCTGTACATCGTCAGCCCCTGGCGCGCGGCGCTCGAAGGTAAAGGGCTTGAGGACATCCTTGGCGTTCTGGGCGGCGTAGCTGTAAGTCTTGGCCATTTCGTTCACCTGTGTGATCTGACGGTAGAGGTCAGTGGACCAGCATAGACGCTGAACCGTTCAACCAAGCACACCCATACAAGCCCTTCGTCAGGTTTACGGCAATAGTGAGCTAGAGTCTTCTCGCCCCCTCAATCAGGAGTTTTCCATGAGCACATTCGTTGCCAAAGACGGTACCCAGATCTACTTCAAGGACTGGGGCAGCGGTAAGCCCGTGCTGTTCAGCCACGGCTGGCCGCTGGATGCCGACATGTGGGAATACCAGATGGAATACCTGAGCAGCCGTGGTTACCGCACCATCGCGTTCGACCGCCGTGGCTTTGGCCGTTCGGACCAGCCGTGGACCGGCAACGACTACGACACCTTCGCCGATGACATCGCGCAGTTGATCGAACACCTGGACCTCAAGGAGGTGACCCTGGTGGGCTTCTCCATGGGCGGTGGCGATGTTGCGCGCTACATCGCACGCCACGGCAGTGCCCGGGTAGCCGGCCTGGTGCTGCTGGGCGCAGTGACGCCGATCTTCGGCCAGAAGCCCGATTACCCACAGGGCGTGCCGACCGATGTGTTCGACGGTATCAAGGCCGGTTTGCTGAAAGACCGTGCGCAGTTCATCGCTGATTTCAACACGCCGTTCTTCGGCATCAACAAGGGCCAGACCGTTTCCGAAGGTACGCTGACCCAGACCCTGCAAATCGCGATGCTGGCGTCCCTCAAGTCGACCGTGGATTGCGTCACGGCCTTCTCCGAAACCGACTTCCGCCCGGACATGGCCAAGATCGACGTGCCGACCCTGGTGATCCATGGCGATGGCGACCAGATCGTGCCGTTCGAAACCACCGGTAAAGTGGCCGCCGAGATGATCAAGGGCGCCGAATTGAAGGTCTACAAAGATGCGCCCCACGGGTTTGCCGTGACCCACGCCCAGGCGTTGAACGAAGACTTGCTGGCGTTCCTGAAGCGCTGAAACCGCTCTCCTTATTTAGCCGGGCTTGCCCGGCTTTTTTTATTCAGGCAAAACGCTGACCGAGCACAAAACGCCCCGGCCCGGCGATCAGCACGCTGGTAAAGAGGATCAGCAGCAACCACCCAAACTGCCCTTCAAACAACGTCCACTCTGGATGCACGACCACCATGGCGATCAACAGCACCGCCAGGATGGGCAGGCATGCCAGGCGCACCAGCACGCCGGCAAGGATCAGCAACGGGCACAGCACTTCGGCAAAAATCGCCAGCAGCAGCGTGACGTGTGCGCCGAGGTGAAACGGGTCTTCGATCAGCTTCAGTTGTTCGCTGTAATTGAGCAATTTGGGCAAGCCGTGTACCCACAGCAGGAACAACGCCCCGCTCGCCCGCAGAAACAACAGCCCCAGATCCTGATGTCTTGATTCGTTCATAGGTGTTCCCTGTTGGTTGACACATCGATTGTGTCCACAGAGCGCCCCCCAAGATTGCAAGCCTGTGCTGACCTTTACTCCCCCGTTCCCGCAAACCCCGCGACGATTTCATCGATGACTACCCGCACCCGCGCGGTGTGGCGCAGGTCGGCGTGGGTCACCAGCCACACGTCATAAGGCACCGGCCGCGTGCGCTCGGGCCAAAGGCGAACCAGGCCGTCACGCTCGCCGGTGTACACCGGGATCTCGCCGATACCGAGCCCGGCGGCAATGGAGCGGCGCACCAGCAGGCTGGAACTCAACGCCGCGACAATGCGCCCACGGCCCAAGGGTTCGGACACCAGGGTCAGGTCTTTGTGGGTTTGCAGATAGGGTTGGTAGACCACCAGGTCGTGGCCTTCAAACAGGCTGCCGGGCTCGGGAATCCCGTGGCGATCGACGTAAGCCTGGGAAGCAAACAACCCCAGCGGCCATCGAGCGATGCGACGGGCTATCAGGTCGGGGCTGTCGGGACGGGTGTTGCGCACGGCAATGTCGGTTTCACGTTTGGCCAGGCTCAGGAACTGGGTCGATGCGTCCAACTGCACGCGCACATCCGGGTGCTGGGCGTGGAGGCGCGCAATCGCAGGGATCATAAAGTCGATGGCCAGGGAATCGGTGGTGCTGACCCGTACGGTGCCGGTCAGGCGGTCATCCAGGCCTTGGATCTGCCGCTCCAGGTCCAGGGCCGAACGCTCCATTTTTTCCACCGAGTGCAACGCGGCTTCGCCCACGGCGGTCAAGGCGTAGCCCTCGGAGGTGCGCAGGAACAGCGTCGCGCTCAAGGACTTTTCCAGGGCGTTGACCCGCCGCCCAACGGTGGCCTGGTCCACCCCCAGCACCCGTGCGGCACCGCGCAGTGTGGACTCGCGGCATACCGCCAGAAATACCCGTGCGTCATCCCAATTCATGCGTACTCCTTATGCTGCATATCTGCATCACCGTGCCGTGTAATCGCTGCATTATTGCACCGACGTTCCTCGATATGCTGGGCGCCAGAGAAAAATACTCAGGACCGCCACCATGCAAGACACTCAAGCACGCAGCGCCGTCTGGCTGCCCATCTTCGCCGGCCTGTGCGCCAGCCTGGTCAGCATCGGCCTGGCGCGGTTTGCCTACACGCCGTTGATTCCATCGCTGATCCAGGCCCACTGGTTCAGCGCCAATGACGTGGTGTACCTCGGCGCCGCCAACCTGGTGGGTTACCTGATCGGCGCGCTGATAGGCCGCCCCCTCGCCCAACGCAGCTCCAACAGAAGCGCCCTGCGTCTGATGATGGTGACGGTGACCCTGGCGTTCTTTGCCTGTGGTTTTCCGTTGTCGGTGACGTGGTTCTTCGGCTGGCGCCTGCTGTCGGGCATTGCCGGTGGCGCGATCATGGTGCTGGTGGCCGCGACCGTGTTGCCCCATGTACCGGCCGCACGCCGAGGCCTGGCCAGTGGCGCGATCTTCCTGGGCATCGGTTTGGGAATTGCCGGTTCGGGCACACTGGTCCCACCGCTGCTGAGCCTGGGTTTGCAGCAGACCTGGTTCGGTCTCGGTCTGTTGGCGGTGGTGCTGACGGCCGCCAGTTGGTTCGCCTGGCCCAACGGCACGCAGCATGAAGCACCGCAACCGGCGGGCAGCACGTTGCCGACCCCTGCTGGCGTGTACCTGCTGTTTGCCCAATACGCCTTTATGGCGGCGGGCCTGGTGCCGGCGATGGTGTTCCTGGTGGATTACGTGGCCCGCGGCCTGGGTGCCGGGGCGCATATCGGCGCGATGATCTGGGTGATGTACGGCCTGGGTTCGATTGTGGGGCCCGTCACTTATGGGTTCCTGGCAGACAAGCTCGGCGCACGCTTGAGCATCCGCGTGGTGTTGCTGGTGCAGGCGATTGCCGTTGGTTTGTTGCCGTTCGCCGGCTCGTTTACGGCCCTGGCGGTACTGGCGGTCATCCTCGGCTCCTTCCCGCCGGGCATCGTGCCGCTGGCGCTGGCGCGGGTGCACGAACTGATCCCCAATCATCACCAACAGCAGGTCGCCTGGAGCCGTGCCACGGTGTCCTTTGCCACCTTTCAGGCGGTCGCGGGCTTTGCTTACTCAGCCCTGTTCAATGCGAGCGGCGGCCAGCATGCGCTGTTGTTCATGATCGCGGCCGGGGCGATAGTGGTCGCCCTTGCACTGGAACTGGTCATGCTTTTGCTGAACCGCCGGCCGCCCGACGCGGTCCCACCCCATACGCTCATCGCTGCAGGTAACTTCAAATGATGCTCCCTAACGACATGACCCTGATCGAAATCACCGCGCCCGGTGGCCCAGAGGTGCTCCAACCGCGCCAGGCGCAAGTGCCCGTGGCCGGTCCCGGCGAGATCCTGATCCGCGTGCACGCCGCCGGGGTGAATCGCCCCGACGCCCTGCAACGTGCGGGCAAATACCCGATGAAGCCCGGCATGAGCCCGATTCCGGGTTTGGAAGTGGCCGGTGAAGTGGTGGCGCTGGGCGACGGCGTGACCGCGTTCAGCCTGGGCGACAAGGTGTGTGCCCTGACCAATGGCGGCGGTTATGCGCAGTTTTGCGCGGTGCCCGCCGGCCAGGCTTTGCCGATCCCCGAGGGCATGGACTGGATTCAAGCCGCCGCCGTACCGGAAACCTTCTTCACTGTGTGGGCCAACCTGTTCGGCCTCGGCGATGCGCACACCGGCCAACGCGTGCTGATCCACGGCGGCACCAGCGGCATCGGTACGACCGCGTTGATGCTGTGCCGCGAATTCGGCATCCAGGCTTTCGCCACCGCCGGCAGCGCCGACAAATGCGCGGCCATTGCGAAGCTGGGCGCCACGCCGATCAATTACCGCGAGCAGGACTTCGCCGACGTCATTGCCCAACAGACTGACGGCCAGGGTGTGGATGTGATCCTAGACATCATGGGAGCCTCGTATCTCAACAACAATCTCAAGGCCCTGGCCATGGACGGCCACTTGGTAATGCTGGGTTTCCTCGGCGGCGCCAAGGCCAACGACGTCGACCTGCTGACCATCCTCGGCAAACGCGCGGTGATTACCGGTTCGCTGTTGCGCGCGCGCAGCAAGGATGAAAAAGCCGCGATTGCCGAACAGTTGCGTGAATACATTTGGCCGGTACTGGAAGCCGGGCGCTGCTTGCCGATCATCGACAAGGTGTACGAATACACCGACGCGGCCCAGGCCCATGCGCGGATGGAAGGTGGGGATCATATTGGCAAGATTGTCTTGCGGGTCGTGTAACCAGCAGGCACTAGATAGCAAATGTGGGAGGGGGCTTGCCCCCGACTGCAGTGGGTCAGTCAATGATGCTGTGACTGTCCTGCCGCCATCGGGGGCAAGCCCCCTCCCACATTGGTTGCATGACTACCCGAGGTACGTGGGGTAGTCGATATACCCTTCCTCACCCCCACCATACATCCCCTCTTCACGCAGCGGATTCAGCGGCCACCCGTTGAATATCCGCTGCGGCAGATCCGGGTTGGCGATAAACGGCCGACCAAACGCGATCAAATCCGCCAGCCCTGCTTCCACCAGTTTCGCGCCGCGTTCAGCGGTGTAGCGCCCGGCATAGATAATGCGGCCGCTGAAGGTGCTGCGCACGGCTTCACGGAAGCTGTCGGGCAGGATGGGCGCATTGTCCCAGTCGGCTTCGGCGATGGAGACATAAGCAATGCCTGACGCTTGCAGCACTTTGATCGCTTCGATGTAGGTGTGGTGCGGGTCTTCTTCCACCAGGCCGATGTACACACGGTCTTCGTCGGTGCCGCTGAACAACGGTGAAAAACGCACGCCAAGGCGTTCCGGGCCGACCACGGCGCTGACCGCTTCGACGATCTCACGCAGAAAGCGCAGACGGTTTTCCAGTGAGCCACCGTACTCATCGTCGCGGGTGTTGGAATGGGCCGAGATGAACTGGTTGACCAGATAACCATTGGCCGAATGGATTTCCACCCCGTCGAACCCTGCGTCCAGCGCATTGCGCGCAGCCTGGGCGTAGTGCCCGACCAGTTGCTTGACCTCAGCGGTGCTCAACGCACGCGGCACGGGTGGTTGCACCAGTTCGCCGGTGCCAGGCCCGGTGGCGATAAAAGCTTTGGCTTGCAAGGCCGCCAGCGCAGATGGCGCCACGGGTGCTGCGCCGTCGGGCTGCAAGGCGTTATGGGACACGCGCCCCACATGCCACAGTTGCGCGAAGATCACCCCGCCGTCGGCATGCACCGCGTCGGTGACTTTGCGCCAGCCGTCGATTTGCGCCGGGCTGTAGATGCCCGGCGTCCAGGCATAGCCCTGGCCACGGGGTTCAATCTGCGTGCCTTCGCTGACCATGAATCCGGCGCTGGCACGCTGACGGTAATACTCAGCCATCAGATCGGTGGCGATATCGCCGGGCTGGGCGCTGCGTTGGCGGGTCAGCGGCGGCAGCACGACACGGTTAGTCAGGGTGTGATTGCCCAGTTTTACCGGGGTACTTAAAACGTTGTCAGTCATGGGTTTTTCCAAATTTTGGGCGCACGAAAGCATTGGCGACTCTAAAGAGTCGCCAACGAATCGAGCGGTTGATTAAGTTAAGCGGTGAGTTTCAGCAGGGCCTTGGCGACATCGCTGGAACTGCCGGGGTTCTGCCCGGTGACCAGCAAGCCATCAACGATAACGAAGGATGCCCAGTCGGCGCCCTTCTCATACTTGCCACCCAATTTCTTGAATTCATCTTCAATCAGGAAAGGCACCACCTTTGTCAGGCCTACGGCGTCTTCCTCAGAGTTGGAGAAACCGGTCACGCGACGGCCTTTGATCAACGGGTCACCGTTGACCGCCTTGACGTGACGCAGCGCGCCCGGTGCGTGGCAGACAAAACCAATCGGCTTGCCGGCACGCTCAAAGGATTCGATCAGCGCGATGGACACCGGCGATTCCGCCAAGTCCCACAGCGGGCCGTGGCCGCCTGGGTAAAACACCGTGTCGAAGGCGTCCACGTTGACCGTGTCCAGCTTGACGGTGTTGGCCAGCGCCTGCTGCGCCGCCGAGTCGGCCGCGAAGCGATGGGTCTGCTCGGTTTGCGCATCCGGCTCGTCGCTGACCGGGTCCAACGGCGGCTGGCCACCGGCTGGGGATGCCAGTACCACGTCTGCGCCGGCGTCCTTGAACGCGTAATACGGAGCGGCAAACTCTTCGAGCCAGAAGCCGGTCTTGCGGCCGGTGTCGCCAAGCTGGTCGTGAGAGGTCAGTACCATTAATACTTTCATTTTCCAGTGCCTCGATCAGTGAATGTCAGTGTGTTCAGGGTGACCCAACAACTGTCGGGTCAGCAGCAACGCCTCATCAAACGGCGCGGATGTAAGGGTGATCTTGCTCATGACACTGCTTCCCAGCCACAGCGCATACAGCTGCTGGGCCAAGTCCTGTGGGCGGTGTTGAAGCCGCAATGAGCCGTCTTCAACGCCGCGCTGCAGCGCCACGGCGAGTAATGCAATGGTGCGCGAAGTGCCGCGTTGCAGGGCCAAACGCATCGGCTCTGAAAGGTCAGACACCTCCGCACCCAGTTTGACGGCAAGGCATTTGCCCGCTTCGGTGCAGCCGGTCTGATTGTCGATCCAGGCGTCCCAATAGCGCATCAACTTGGCGTGCTGGGATAAACCCGGTTGGTCGAACAGCTGCTGCATGCCGTGCACGTAGTGGTCGAAGTAGGTGTCGAGCAACACAACACCGAAGCCATCTTTAGAGGTGAAGTAGTGATAGAACGACCCCTTGGGCACCTCGGCCGCTTGAAGGATTTCGTTCAGGCCCACCGCAGAAAATCCCTTGCGGCCGACAAGCACTTGCGCCGCATCCAGAATGGTCTGTCGTGTATTTTTGGTTTCGCTGCTCATGCTTGACTCCAACCGATTAGACCAGTCGTCTAGTTCGTTGAGGCAATGTTAGGGGCCGAGTCGAACCCTCACAATGTCAGATACGCAAGGATTCCGGACATCGCCCGAGGCGGGTTGCCGTTTACCCGGCACGCGCCGACAATCCACCCTCCCGCGCCCCTTGGAGAATGAAGATGCACAGCGTTGCGCTGATGGTTTACCCGAACTTTCAATCCCTGAGCCTCAGCCTGGGCTCGGTGTTCGAGTGCGCGAACCTGTTGCGGGGCGAGCCCGCCTATGAATTTCACCTGGTGTCAGAGCGTGGCGGCGCGGTGATGACCTCCCAGGGTTTTTCGGTGAACACCTCGCCGATTCGGCCCGAGGGCTATGACACCCTGATCGTCAGCGGCTACCTGGAATTCCGCCTGCCGGAGGCCAACCTGCTGGAGTTGGTCAAGGCCGCTTCGGCGCAATCACGCCGAGTGGCCTCGTTGTGCATGGGCATCTTTGTGCTGGCCGAAGCCGGATTGCTGGAGGGCAAGCGCACCACCACTCATTGGATTCACGCCCCGGCGTTTCGCAAGCGCTACCCGGATATCCATCTGGAGGAAGACAAACTGTTTGTGGTGGACGGCCAAGTGTGGACCGGCGCCGGCATGAGCGCCGGTGTGGACATGGCGTTGGCCATGGTGGAGAACGACCTGGGCAGCGACCTCGCCCGGCGCATTGCACGCAAACTGGTGATCGCCCAGCGCCGCGGCAGTGAGCAGTCGCAATTGTCGGCGTTGCTGGAACTGGACCCCAAGTCCGACCGCGTGCAACTGGCCCTGGCCTACGCCCGCGAGAACCTCACCCATGACCTGTCCGTGGAAGCGCTGGCGGATGTTGCCCGTTTGAGTCCACGCCAGTTCAGCCGGGTGTTCCGCGAAGAAACCGGACAAACCCCGGCCAAGGCCATCGAAGCCCTGCGCGTGGAAGCGGCGCGGGCGATGATGGAAACCAGTCGTCACCCGGTTGAAGTGGTGGCCCGCGAAACCGGCTTCGGTGATCGCGAGCGCATGCGTCAGGCGTTTCTACGGGCGTTCGGGCAACCGCCCCAAGCGATGCAGCAGGCGTTTAATGCAGCGCCGCACGCGTAATCAAATAGCTCACCAACTGCGGCTCATCGTCCAGCTCGATGGTCTGCACCGGGCGCGGCAGGTTGTCCAACACCGCGCGCCAGAACGCCTGGGACACTTCGTCCTGGTCATAAAACCGCACCAACCAATCCGATACGCCGCTGCACAGCACCTGGGTGGCGATGGCGCGGCCGATGCCTTTGCGGCGATAGCGCTTGAGGATAAACAGGTCGGCCAGTTCCAGGGCGTCGATGCCAGGCAACTCACTGCCTTCGATCAGCAGAAAGCCGGCGATATAGCCGTCGACCAGCAACAGGTTGGCGCTCCACTGCGGGTCTTGCCAGTAGCGCGTCAGGTGTTCGTCATGGATATAGAAACGGCCGTCCGCCTCGACATCTTCCTGCTCCCAGTCCGACGACTCATAGGCGTAGTACTGGTAAAGATTGCGGATCAACTCGGATGCTTCAGGGCCGGTCTGGATCAGTTCCACTGTAGTTTCAGGCATTAGGCTCTCGATCAAAAAACGCAGGGCGCCATTGTTCACAAAACCTCGGCGCAGTCCAATAGCGCCGCGAACCTTTCTACTTGCTGAACCGATTGCAAATAGCCGTTGGCCCTGCCGAAGCGCTGAAACATTTCGAATAGACTTCGCCGAAATCTCCCTTTTTCTCAAGGACACGTATTTTGACGAACGTCTGTTCCGCCGGCCTGGATGTGGGCTTTGCGTCCCTGGATTACCTGCAGATTTTTATCCTCGGTGTGATCCAGGGTTTTACCGAACTGCTGCCGGTCTCCTCCACCGCCCATATGCGCGTAGTGCCCGCCCTGCTCGGCTGGCAGGATCCCGGTTCGGCCTTTTCGGCGGCCATGCAATTGGCCGCACTGGCGGCGGTGGTCAGTTATTTCTGGCGCGATGTGCGCCAGGTGACCACGGGCAGCATCGGGGCGGTGCGCCGGGGCGACTACAACGACCGTTGGTTCAAGCTTGCGGTGGCGATCGTGCTGGCGACGATCCCTATTGGCATCGCCGGCCTGGCGTTGTCGTCGACGTTGAACGCCTGCAACTCGCCATTGCGCGGTTTGATGGTGATCGGCATTTCCTGCCTGGTGATGGCGGCGTTACTGGCGGCGGCCGAGCTGCGTGCCCGGCATACCCGCGAGATGAGCGAGATGCGCCTGCGCGATGCGCTGATCGTCGGTGTGGCACAGATTGGCGCGTTGATTCCTGGGGTGTCGCGTTCCGGCTCGACCCTCACTGCGGCGCTGTTCCTCAACTTCAAACGTGAAGAAGCCGCGCGGTTTTCCTTCCTGCTGGGCCTGCCGGCCATTGCCCTGGCCGGTTTGAAAGAACTGTGGGTGCTGCTGCGCGCCGACCTGCCGGCCCACGCCTGGCCACACCTGTTGTTTGGCCTGGTGGTGGCGAGCGTCTCGGCGTTTTTTGCAATCTGGGGCCTGATGAAGTTTTTGGAGCGGTTCTCCACCTGGCCGTTCGTAATCTACCGGGCGCTGCTGGGGGTGTTCCTGATTGTGGCGGTGAGTACCGGGTTATTGGCCGGGTAAGGCGGTGTGCGCTTAAGGAATGAGCGGGCTTCGGTGGGGAGATTGCTTCTGTGGTGGGTTTGCTTCTGAGATGGGGTGCCTCTGTGGTGAGCTTGCTTCTGAGATGAGTTGCTGTTGCTTCTGTGGTGAGCGGGCTTGCCCCGCGCTGGGCTGCGAAGCGGCCCCATTGAGACCACCGCATTTCTTCAGATAAATCCCGGGGGCAGGGTTTGGGGCCGCTTCGCAGCCCAGCGCGGGGCAAGCCCGCTCACCACAAAGAATATGCCTACTTTCGTAATACAGCCTTCAGACCCGGCTTTGGCAATCGCTCCAAACCTGGCGAATCAACCCCTGCAGCTTCAACGCCTCGGCCCAGTGTGAGCTTGCTTCTGAGATGAGTTGCCTCTGTGGTGAGTTTGCTTCTGAGATGAGTTGCTTCTGTGGTGAGCGGGCTTGCCCCGCGCTGGGCTGCGAAGCGGCCCCATTGAGAACACCGCGTTTCTTCAGGTAAATCCCGGGGGCAGGGTTTGGGGCCGCTTCGCAGCCCAGCGCGGGGCAAGCCCGCTCACTACAAAGAACATGCCCACG
>NZ_FYDK01000006.1:388759-407673 GCF_900187495.1 Pseudomonas sp. Irchel 3H9
ACCCGCGCTGGGCTGCGAAGCGGCCCCATTGAGAACACCGCGTTTCTTCAGGTAAATCCCGGGGGCAGGGTTTGGGGCCGCTTCGCAGCCCAGCGCGGGGCAAGCCCGCTCACTACAAAGAACATGCCCACGCTCGTACTGCAGCCTTCAGACCCGGCTTTGGCAATCGCTCCAAACCTGGCGAATCATCCTCTGCAGCTTCAACGCCTCGGCCCAGCGATCACTGATTTCACGCCCGTCCGCACCGGTAATCGCATACGGCGGGGGGCCCAGTTCGCAGGTGAACGACAGACTCTGCCCTGTGTCCGGGCGAGCCAGCCAGTCTTCAATACCGTAGCGCCACCAGCCGGTAAACCGTTCGACCCAGGCGTGATGCTGGGGGAACTCCATTGAGACCTGAACCTGCTCGCTGCTCGCCACGCGCCCATGAAAGCCCCAACTGTGACGCAGGATCGTGCGGATCTGTTCATCGTCCTCCACCGCGCCCGGTTCGGGCAATTCGCGTCCGACCACGTAGTGGGACAGGTCGGCCAGCAACTTCAAGTCGGGCATTTGCGCCAGCAGGTCGAGGGTGAACAGCAGGTCGTTGGTCAGGCGATAACGGTGGGTTTCCAGCAGTACCGGGAAATCCACCTGCTCGGCCAGGCGCTGCCAACCTTCGACCAGCCGCGCCGCGTCGGCCTGGGTGCGCGGGCGTACGTCGGCTTGCAGGGTGAGGTGGTGGCAGCCGTAGCGGCTGATCACATCCAGTGCGGCGGCCAGGTCGTCCACCGACTGAGGGAAAAGCTGGCCTTCGATCTGTAAGCCCCGCGCCGTGGCCGCGGCGTGCAGGCGTGTCACCGCGGCGGGCTTCCAGTAGTGATCGGTGATGCCGTCGAAGCCGGCAGCGGCGATTCGATCCAACTGCGCTTCAAGCGGGCCGGGCTCGGTTTGCATGGCCCACAGGGATTGGAACACTAGGAATCGGCGCATATCAGCTCCGCAGCAATTGTTTAAGGGACAGTTCAGGGTCCGCCAGACTGGACGGGTTGAGCACAGTGCGCGCGGTGATCAGGCGCTCACACAGCTTGATGTCCTTGGCGACGCTGTTGCCGGGCGCCCAGCCGCACGCACCTTGCAACCGCGCGTCCGCATCGAGGTAGAACAGCAACAGGCCGCCGGCTGGCAAGACGCGACTGATCATGTGCGGGGTGATCACGCCCACGGTCTGCAAGCCCCAGTCGTACTGGTCGGACCAGAAGCCGGGGATCGCCTCAAAGGGGACCTCGCGCCCCAGCATATTGAGTGCGGCATGCCGCCCCTGAGCCTCGGCGTTGCGCCAGGTTTCCTGACGTTGGTACTCGCCGCCGAGGCGAAACTCGCAAACGTCACCTGCCGCGTAGATGCCCGGCGCACTGGTGCGTAAATGCGCGTCAACGCGAATGCCCTGCCCCACCTCCAGCCCCGCCGCCACGGCCAGCTCGATGTTCGGTTGCATGCCGATGCCGACCACCACCAGGTCACACGGCAGCACCTGCCCGTCGACCAGTTGCACGGCATCGCCATGGATGGATTCCAGCGCCACGTTCAAGCGCACGTCCACGCCTTGCTGGCGGTGCAGATCCAGCAGCGCCTGGCTGATCACCGGCGGCAACACGCGGCCGGCCAGGCGCGGCCCAGCTTCGAGCACCGTGACTTCGCAGTCCATGCCTCGGGCAGTCGCGGCCACTTCCAGGCCGATAAAGCCGCCGCCGACAATCACCAGTTTCACGCCGGGCTGCAACGCGGATTTCAGTGCCAGCGCTTCATCGTGGGTGCGCAGGTACAGCACGTTGGCCTGTTCCTGGGGCAGACGCCGCGCCCTGCCCCCGGTAGCCAGCAACAGGCCGGCGTAGGACAGCCACTGGCCGTCGGCCAATTGCAGACGCTGTTGAAGCGGGTCCAATTGGCTGACCGGGTTACCCGCGATATGTTCGATGCCCAACTCGGCCAGCCGGGCGCTGTCGCACAGGCTGCATCCCGCCAGGTCCATGCTGCCCTGCAACACCCCCTTGGACAGGGGCGGCCGCTCGTAGGGCAAGTGCGGCTCGTCGCCGATCAGGATCAGGCGTGCGGTATAACCCTCTTCGCGCAGGGTCAGCGCCGCACGGCCACCAGCATGGCCGGCGCCGACGATGATCAAGGGTGCGTTCATGATCACGCCGTGACAGCGAGCAGTACCCGCCCCGCTTCGACCCGCACCGGGTAGGTCTTGAGATTGACGCACACCGGTGCGCCCATGGCCTTGCCGGTGCGGTAATCAAAGCGTCCGTTGTGCTTGGGGCATTCGATGATGTGGTCCATCACCAGGCCATCAGCGAGGTGGATTTTCTCGTGGGTGCACAGGCCTGCTGTGGCGAAAAACTCATTGTCCGCCGAGCGGTAAACCGCGTAGGTGTGCGGCCCGTGATCGAAGCGCAGCACATCTTCTTCGTCTATTTCGCCCACGGCGCAGACGTCGATCCATTGATCGTTCATGGCGTTTTCTCTTGTTATAGATGAGGTTCAGCTGGCGGCGGCTTCGGCATGCATTGGGGCGCGGGCAGTCGGTTCCGCACTCGGGCCAATCGGCCTCTGGATGAAATACGTCGGGTCGCTGCGCTGCTTCAGGATCGTCGGAATGATCTCCCTGTACGCCTCGAAAATAGTGGCGTATGGCGGTGGGCAGTCATTGCGGATTTCCTCGTGCAACTGCGCAAGGGCGTGGTACGGCACCATCGGGTACATGTGATGTTCGAGGTGGTAGTTCATGTCCATGTAGAGAAAGCGCAGCACGCGGTTCATGTAGATGGTGCGGCAGTTGCTGCGGTGGTCGAGCACGTCTTCGGCCAGGCCCACATGCTGGGTGAGGCCAAACAGGTAGCCGAGCCAGGCGCCGTAGATACTCGGCAGCCCAACCAGCATCAGCGGCAACCAGCTGTGCAGGTACAACGCGGTGCCGATGACCACCGCATAAATGCCGACCCAGATCCGCGCGGCGCGGAACACCTTGGGCCATTCGGACTCGGGGATAAAGTCCGCTTCCTGGGCACTCATCTGGCCGGCCGCATGGCGCGCCACACCGCTGAAGGTCTTCCAGGCCAGCGGCAAATTGAACAGGCTCAGAAACATCATCAAGAAGCTCGGCGGGCGCGGTTCGACAATCTCCGGATCGCGGCCAACCACAATGGTGTCGGTGTGGTGCCGGGCATGACTCCAGCGCCAGACGTGGGGTTCGAAGATGCACATGAAACTCGCGACCTGGTACAGCACGTCGTTCATCCAGCGGGTCTTGAACGCGGTGCCGTGGCCGGTTTCATGCCAGCGCGGGTTGGACGCGGTGCCGTAGAGCACCCCATAGGCGAGGAAAAACGGCACGCAGGCCCAAGTGCCCCAGAACCAGTAGCCGCCGAAGCCGGTGGCGAACAGCGCGCTCACCCAGAGGGCGGTGTCGCGCAAGGCCGGGCCGTCGCGGCGCTGCATCAGTTCTTTCATGCGTTTACGGGAAATCGGCGATTGGTACCAACTGGCCGAGACCAGGCCTTTTTCAGCGGCGCGGGCGGCTTCGGGGCCGGTGAGGCTGTAGTCGCGCCGAGCGCTATGAACGGTGTGTTCGGGCATTGTTATTGTTCTCCGCAAGCGGTGGTTTCAGGTGCTTTGCGAAACCAACGATAGAGCGCAGCTAAATCACCCTCAAGGCCTTGAATCCATTCCCTATCAAGCTATCATCCAGGCCCAGCGGGGCTTGATAGTTTTCTATCAAGACGCTCAAGGGGGCTGTCATGAACAACAATAAACGCCCAACCATCGCCACCGTCGCCGCCCAGGCGGGCCTGAGTGTGGCCACGGTCGACCGGGTATTGAACGCACGCGCGCCGGTTAATCCGCAGACCGCCGAACAGGTGTTCCAGGCCGCCGAAGCCGTGGGCTACTTTGCTGCGCGGCTGATCGGCCAACGCATCCGCGAACGCCGGCCCACCTATCGCTTCGGCATCCTGTTGCTGGGTACAGCCCAGGCGTTCTATGCCAACTTGGCGCAGGCGATTGCCGACGCCGCCGAGCATCACGGCACCGCCAACCTGACCTGCCAATTCGACTACATCAACGACCGCACACCCAGCGCCATCGTCACGCAGATCGAACAACTCGCCGTGCAGTGTGATGCCCTGGCGGTGGTCAGCTTTGCCCACCCGCTGATCAATGCTTGCCTGGCGCAGATCCGCGAAGCTGGCGTGCCGGTGGTCGCCCTGCTCTCGGATATCCACGAGCACGCCTTGGAACCTTATGTCGGCCAGGACAACCACGTGGTCGGACGCACCATGGGCTGGTTGCTCGCCCGCACCTGTGGCGCACGCAAAGGCAGCGTCGGGATTTTACTGGGCGGCCACCGGTTTCTGGGGCATCAGGCACGGGTCGAGGGCCTGCACAGCTACCTGGCCGAACACGCACCTGGGCTCAAGCCACTTGAACCACTGATCAACCTGGACAACTGCGACATCACCGAAGAAGCCACCCTCGATCTGCTCACCCGCCACAGCGACCTGCGCGGCCTATGCGTGGTGGGCGGCGGCGGCGACGGCATCATCAGCGCCCTGGCGCAGTTGCCCAAGCGCCCGGCGTTGTGCTGCATTTTGCAGGAGTCCACGGAGCTGTCTCGCCAGGCGCTGCGCCAGGGGTTGGTTGATGTGGTGATGGACTCGCAGCCACGGCAGACGGCGGTGGCACTGGTGGAGTTGTTGGTGCAATTGCAGAGTGCCGAGGGGTTTGATCCGGCGCGGCATCGGGTGCATATAGCGCCGCAGATTGTGACTTCCGAAAATATGTGTGACTGAAGCGATTGCCCGGAACAGGCCTAGGTCTCTACACACCTTCCAGTGGATGCGGAGTCTATGGCAAACGCGCTGTTGTGGAGAGCGGGCTTGCCCCGCGCTGGGCTGCGAAGCGGCCCCCATTGAGAACACCGCATTTCTTCAAGTAAATCCCGGTGCAGGTTTTGGGGCTGCTGCGCAGCCCAGCGCGGGGCAAGCCCGCTCACCACAAAGGAATGTGCCCACTCTCGTAATGCAGCCTTCAGACCCGGGTTTGGCAATCGTTCCAAACCTGGCGAATCAACCCCTGCAGCTTCAACGCCTCGGCCCGGCTTGAGCTTGCTTCTGTGGTGAACTTGCCTCTGTGGTGAACTTGCCCCCGTGGTGAACTTGCCTCTGTGCTGAACTTGCCTCTGTGGTGAGCTTGCCCCCGTGGTGAGCTTGCCTCTGCGCTGAGCTTGCCTCTGTGGTGAGCTTGCCTCTGTGGTGAGCTTGCCCCCGTGGTGAGCTTGCCTCTGCGCTGAGCTTGCCTCTGTGCTGAACTTGCCTCTGTGCTGAGCTTGCCTCTGTGGTGAGCTTGCCTCTGTGGTGAGCTTGCCTCTGTGGTGAGCTTGCCTCTGTGGTGAGCTTGCCTCTGTGGTGAGCTTGCCTCTGTGGTGAGTTTGCTTCTGTGGTGAGTTTGCTTCTGTGGTGAGCGGGCTTGCCCCGCGCTGGGCTGCGAAGCGGCCCCAAAACCTTCACCTCGATTGTTCCTGGCACTCTGCGGTGACCTTAGTGGGGCAAGCCCGCTCACCACAGCATTAGGTGTCAGCGGTTAAGCGTTGTGTAGCGCAAGTGCAATCGTCGCCCCCCCGCCCACACTTAGTCCTCATATGCCTCGGAAATCCCCGGCGCTCAGCCCGAATCGGCTCATTTTGTTGTATAGCCCACCCCGCGATACGTTCAGCTGTTTCGCGGCCAGGCGGATGTTGCCGCCGGTGCTTTTGAGTGCGGTGACGATGGCGTGCATTTCGTGGCTGCTCAGGTCCTGGGCGGGTTGCGGTTCATAGGTTCGGGCCAACGGGCGAGGCCTGGTTTCCAAGGGCAGATCGGCCGGCTGGATCCACTCGCTCATGGCCAGGTTGGTCGCCCGTTCGATGGCGTTTTCCAACTCCCGCACATTGCCTGGCCAGCCGTGGGCCGAGAGCAGCGCCAACGCATCCGGCGAAAAACCCTGCACCGATTTACGCAACGAGCGCGCACAGCGCGTGAGGAAGTGCCGCGCCAGTAACGGGATGTCTTCACGGCGCATGCGCAGCGGCGGCACGGTCAGGTTCAGCACATTGAGGCGGTAGTAGAGGTCTTCGCGGAATGCGCCCTCGGCCACCGCCTGGCTGAGGTTGCGGTGGGTGGCGGCGATGATTCGCACATCCACTGGCCGTGCGCTTTTTGCCCCGACCCGTGCAATTTCACCTTCCTGCAACACCCGCAGCAAGCTGACCTGGGCGTCGAAGGACATGTCGCCGATCTCATCCAGGAAAATAGTGCCGCCATCCGCCAATTCAAACTTGCCCGCCGAGCCGCCACGGGCCGAGCCGGTGAACGCGCCTTCGACATGGCCGAACAGTTCACTCTGCACCAGATCCCGTGGAATCGCGCCGCAGTTGACCGCCACAAACGGGCCATTGCAGCGCTCGCTGGCGTTGTGAATCGCCTGGGCGAACAACTCCTTGCCGGTGCCGCTTTCCCCCAGGATCAGGGTGGTGGCATCACTGCGACTGGCGATGCGCGCCAAGTGCAGCGCGTCCTGGATGGCCCGCGAAGTGCCCTGAATGGTGTCGAACGTGTAGCGCGCCTGGCTGCCGACAAGACGCCGAGTAATTTCGCGGATGCGCCGGTTCTCGCGCAGCGACACGATCACCCCGCCCTGCTCCAGCGGGCACACCGAGACCAGGCACGCCAGTTGGCTGCGGTCGTGCAGGTGGAAGGTGCAATCAAGGTCGCGCACCGGCTCACCCAGCGCGTCGCTTAACTCACTGCGGCCCAGACGCTGGAAGGGGCTGCCCACCAACTCCGGTCCCACCTGGAACAACTGCCGGGCGTAGCGGTTGAGCGCCTTGATGCAGCCGCGCTCGTCCAGCACCACCAGGCCCTCGTTAAGCACTTCGAGTACGGCCTGTTGTTCTTGCAGCAATGCGTGCAGGGCCATCTGCCGTGACACCGCTTCAGCGGCGGCTTGCACGGTGCCCAGGGTATGGAAATGAAACCATCCGGGTTCGGCGGTCAGCGTGAGCATCGCCAAGGTCTGGCCCTGGGCATTCTTGATCGGCGCGGCGGCGCAGTGCATGCGGCGCTGGCGCAGGCCGACAGCGAAGTTTTCTTCGGCCAGCACGTACACGAGGCGGTCTTCGGCAAGGGCCAGGCCGGTGCAGTTGGTGCCCTGTACCGACTCCGACAGCCGACTGCCCACGGGCGTGATGTCCAGTCCGCAGAAATACAGGGTGGTGCCTTCGGCATCGGTGAGGTTGATATGCCCGCGCGGGTTGTAGGCCAGCAGGCCATGCATGACCTGGGCAGCGGCCGCGATCAACACGCGGTGGCTGGCCAGGGTGGCGGCCAGGATGTGAGGGTCGACGAAACGGTACTGGCTGTCGGCAGGATCGATACCTGCCTCGACGCTGCGGCGCCAGGAATCCCAGATCATCTGGCGGACGTCGGCCGGGCGTTCGACCCAATGCTCCTGGCAACCCCGCCACGCCCGCTCCAATGCATCGACCGGGCCGTCATTCAGCGCAGCAGGCCCTAGCGCTGTCAGGTAGTCGAGGTCTTGTACGCTGAACGCCATACTCATCACGTTTATCCATGTTCATGTTTTTGACATGCCAGTATAGACATGTCATCAAAATGAACACTTTTCGTTTAATGAGTCCGTTTAATCCCTTAACTATCAACACCTTATAAATTGGCACAGCCTTTGCTCCTACCCCTTTGCCCATCAGGACTGTCCTGAGGCCAACAATAAGAAGGGGTCACCACATGAGTACACAGAACATTCGCCTGGGCTTGATCGGCGCTGGTCGCATGGGCAGCTTCCACGGCCTGACTGCCGCGCGACATATCCCCTGTGCCAGCCTCGCCGCCATCGCCGACCCAACCCCAGGCCAAGCGGCACGCCTGGCAGCGGAGCTGGGTGTGGACAAGGTCTACACCGACCCGCAACAGCTGCTTGACGACCCGAACATCGACGGCGTGCTGATCGCCGCCCCTGCCCGCAGCCACGCCGACCTGGTAATCAGCGCCGCCCGTGCCGGCAAAGGGATCTTCTGCGAAAAACCCATGGCCATCACCCTGGATGAGGCCGACCGCGCCATCGCTGCCGCCGCCGATGCCCACGTACCCTTGCAGGTCGGCTTCAACCGCCGCTTCGCCAAGAGCTTTCGCACCGCGCACCTCGACGTGCTGGCCGGCCGTATCGGCACCCCACAACTGCTACGCTCGCTGACTCGTGACCCGGCGCTGAACAACCCAGCCAACTCGCCACAATGGGTAATCTTCCTCGAAACCCTGATCCACGACTTCGACACACTGCGCTACCTCAACCCCGGTGCCGAGGCGGTAGCAGTACAGGTGATGGCTGACGCCCTGATCGCACCGGAATTCAAAAGCAGAGGCTTTCTCGACACCGCAGTGGTCACGATCCGCTTCGATAACGGTGCGATTGCCACCGCCGAAGCCAACTTCCAGGCCGTGTATGGCTACGATGTGCGCGGCGAAGTCTTCGGCAGCGCCGGCATGCTGACCATGGGCGGCGTGCAGGAATCCGACCTAGTGCGCTATCTGGCCCAAGGCATTCAGGCCGACACCCAGCGCCTGGACACCGACCTGCTGCGCGATGCTTACGTCGCCGAACTCAACCACTTCGTCGACTGCCTGCGCACTGGCGCCAAACCCCTGGCCAGCGGCGAAGATGCGCGCGCGGCCCTGGCGATTGCTCGTGCGTGCATCACGTCGTACGAGCAAGGCAAGGCGGTGGCCCTATGATCCCGTTCAAGCTGGCGATCAGCGCTGAGATGGTGTTCCTCGACCTGCCCTTCGTCGAGCGCGTCAAACGCATTCATGCACTGGGCTTCAGCGCCGAAATCTGGGACTGGACCAACAAGGACATCAACGCCCTGGTGGCCACCGGTGCCGATTTCACCTCGATGACTGGCTACATCAGCGGTACCCTCACCGACCCCGATGGCATCCGCCAATTGCTCGACAGCGCCCGGGAATCCTTGGGCATCGCCGAACGCCTGAATTGTCCCAGTCTGAACCTGCACGGTACCGGCCTGGGCGAAGGCGGCCTGCCAGTGCAGCCCGCGAGCCAGACCACCGGCCGCATGTGGCTGAGCGCCTGCAAGACCCTGGAGAAAATTGCACGCCTGGGTGAAGACGCTGGCCGCGTGTTCCTGCTGGAAAACCTCAACACCGAAGTCGACCACCCTGGCGTTCCGTTCGCCCGGGCCGAGGACACGCTGGCGCTGATCGAAGCCGTGGGCAGCCCGCACGTCAAGATGAACCTGGACCTCTACCACGCACAAATCGGCGAAGGAAACCTGATCGAACTGATTCAGCGCGCAGGCAGCGCCATCGGTGAAATCCAGGTAGCCGACGTGCCCGGACGTAAAGAGCCTGGCACGGGAGAAATCCACTACCCGGCCATCGCCAGGGCCTTGCACGACATAGGCTACAGTGGCGTCGTCGGCCTGGAAGGCTGGGCCAGCGGCGACAGCGAGTTAGCCCTGGAACGCTTCCGTCAAGCGTTCACCCTATAACAATAAAAGGACCCCTCTCATGCATCGTTATTCATTGATCGTTGCCACGCTGTTGCTGTTGGTTAGCCCATGGTCCTTCGCCGATTACCGTATTGGCGTGAGCATTGCCAGGGTCGACGATAACTTCATGACCTACGTGCGCAACGGCTTGGACAGTGCCGCCAAACAGCACGGCGTACAGATCCAGTTCGAAGACGCCCAGGGCGACGTGGTGCGCCAGCTCAATCAGGTCGAAGGTTTTCTCAATCAGAAAGTCGACGCGGTCATCGTACTGCCGGTGGACACCTCCGCCACCGCCAACATGACGCGCGCGGCAGTGGCGGCCAAGACACCTCTGGTGTACGTCAACCGCCACCCGGATGAACGCACGCTGCCCAAGGGCGTGGTAACAGTGGCCTCCAACGACATTGAGGCCGGGCAATTGCAGATGCGCTACCTGGCGGAAAAACTCGGCGGCAAGGGCACCGTGGCGATCATCATGGGCGACCTTGCGCAGAACGCCACCCACGACCGTACTGAAGGCGCCAAGCAGGTGCTCAAGGAGTTTCCGGGCATGAAGGTGGTGGAGCAGCAAAGCGCCGAATGGCAACGCAGCAAAAGCATGGACCTAACCAGCAACTGGCTGCTGGCGGGCACGCAGTTCGATGCCATCGTGGCCAACAACGATGAAATGGCGATTGGCGCGGCCATGGCGTTGCAGCAATCGGGCAAGGCCAAGGGCGAAGTGGCGATTGTCGGTATCGACGGTTTGCCGGACGGGCTGGCGGCGGTCAAGCGGGGGATGCTGGCGGCGTCGGTGTTCCAGGACCCCAAGGCCCAGGCGAGCAAGGCCGTGGAGTCGGCAATCAAGATGATCAAGGGTGAGCCGATTGAGTCGGAGGTGTGGGTGCCGTTCGAACTCATCAAACCTGAACAGGTGGCGGTGTTCGAACAGCGCTACAAATAAAATCGAAGATAAGGACATCCAAGTGTGGGAGGGGGCTTGCCCCCGATAGCATTAGGTCAGTTGATACATCCGTGACTGATCCACCGCTATCGGGGGCAAGCCCCCTCCCACACTTGGATCTCAATCAGTCCAGGTCGCTCGCGTCATGCCGCTCGGCCAACTGTTCCTGGGGTTCGCCAGACACCCGATTCACCCGCCGGCCACGCTGCACCGCCGGCCGTGCATCAATCGCATCGGCCCAGCGCTGCACATGCTTGTACTCATGCACCGACAAAAATTCCGCAGCTCCATACAAGCGGCCTTTGACCAACCCGCCGTACCACGGCCAGATCGCAATGTCGGCAATGGTGTATTCATCACCGGCAATGTACTCACTCACCGCCAGGCGCTTATCCAGCACGTCCAGCTGACGCTTGGCCTCCATGGCGAAGCGGTTGATCGGGTATTCCATCTTGCTAGGCGCGTACGCGTAGAAATGCCCGAAGCCACCGCCCAGGTAGGGCGCGCTGCCCATCTGCCAGAACAACCATGACAAACACTCCGCACGGGCCGCAGGCTCGGTGGGGAAGAACGCGCCGAACTTCTCGGCCAGGTATTGCAGGATCGCGCCGGACTCGAACACACGAATCGGCGTGGGGCCGCTGTGGTCCATCAAGGCGGGGATCTTGGAGTTCGGGTTCACGCCGACAAAGCCGCTGCCAAACTGATCGCCGTCGCCGATCTTGATCAGCCAGGCGTCGTATTCCGCACCGCTGCGCCCCAGGGCCAGCAACTCTTCGAGCAGGATAGTGACCTTCTGCCCGTTGGGCGTGGCCAGGGAGTACAGCTGCAACGGGTGCTTGCCGATGGGCAGTTCTTTGTCGTGGGTCGCACCGGCGATGGGCCGGTTGATGCTGGCGAAGGTGCCGCCGCTTTCGGTTTCCCAGGTCCAGACTTTCGGGGGTACATATTCGGTCATGCTTACGGCTCCAGAAGCGTTTGCGATCAGCGAAGCGCTTGAGACTAAACCAAAGACGGGTGGTGCGTCACACTCCCCGCCGCAGCGTGCCGGGGCACCTGCACTCGCAGCGCGATCAACAAGGCCGCCAGCAGCATCAAGCAACCCGCGCCCAGAAACACCCCGTCGATGCCGGTGGCACTGAACATCGCGCCCCCGCCCGCCGCACCCGCCGCGATGGCCGATTGCACCGAAGCGACCACCATGCCACCGGCACTTTCGGCCTGATCCGGCACCGCACGCGCCACCCAGTTCGACCACGCCACCGGCACCCCGCCAAAGGCCATGCCCCACAGCGCCAGGAGCAATGCCTGACCCGGCAGTGACGCGGGCAGCAACACCAGGGCCAACGCAGCGACGCCCACCAGGACCGGCATCAACACCAGGGTTCCCCGCGGGTTGCGCACCAGCAACCACCCGGCCAGCAGCGTACCGACAAAATTCGCCGCGCCAAACCCCAGCAGCATCAACGCTAGCCCTTGGGTGCCGACCCCGGTGGCGCTTTCCAGAAACGGGCGAATGTAGGTAAACAGCGCGAAGTGCCCGGTGTGCACCAGCACGCAGCCGAACATGCCGATGGCAATGCCGGGGCGCAGTAATACATCAAGCACGGTGCGCAGGCGCGCGGTGCCGCTGGGTGCCAGGCGCGGCAGCGTGAACAGCTGGAAGGCCAGGGTCACTACGCCGACGGCGGCCGCAGCCACAAATGCACTGCGCCAGCCATACAGGTCCCCCAGGTAGCTGCCCAATGGCACCGCGACCACGGTACCCACCGCAATGCCGCTGAAGATGATCGACAAGGCACGTGGCAGCAACGCCGCCGGTACCAGGCGCATCGCAACGGCCGCCGCCATGCTCCAGAAACCGCCGAGGGCAATGCCCAGCAGGATGCGCATCAACAACAGCACCAGGAGGCTGGACGAGAACGCCACCAGCAGGTTGGACGCAATCATCAGCGTGGAGAACCCCAACAGCACCAGGCGCCGGTCAATGCCGCGCGTCAAGCCAGGCACCAGCAAACCGGCGAACAACGCCACCACCGCCGTGACCGTGACCGCTTGCCCGGCCAACGCTTCCGACACGCCCAGGTCCAAGGCCATCGGCGTCAGCAGGCTGGCCGGCAGGTACTCCGCCGTGAGCAGGCCGAACACGCCCATCGCCAGGGAAAACACCGCCATCCAGGCCGGCGTGGTCGGTTCTGCCCTGCCATCGACAGGGGCATGGGACACACAATCATTCATCACAGGACATCCTCAGGCATTTACGTGATGGCCAGTCTAGGTATGCCCATCAGGATGATCTATGATTCAAACCCTTGAGTTCTTGACCAAAACCCCGAATATGCCAGTCGACAACGCATTCAACCTGTCCTCCGAGCTGATCAATGAGCTGCTGCGCAGCATGCGCCTGCGCGGCGTGCAGTACCGGCGCATCCAGGCCGGGCCGGTGTTCGGTATCAGCTTTGCGGCCAAGCCCGGCCACGCGTATTTCCATTTCCTGGCCGCCGGCTGCGCGACCCTGCGCCTGCACGACGGCAGCCTCTTTGAGTTGTCGGCCGGCAATGCGGTGTTTATCGCCCACGGTGGCGCCCATGCGCTGTTATCCAAACCGGATGACCCCGTGCAGGACATCGCCAGCTTCGACGCTGCACCGCTGGGCGATACCGTGTGCGCGGTGAATGCCTCGCCCTTTGCTCCCTCCAGCACCCTGCTGTTCAGCGCCTGCATGGAGTTCGAGCTCGACAGCATCCAGGGCCTCGGCAACCTGATGCCGGCCTTGATGCTGATCGACGCCGGCGGCCAGCGTTACCCCGGCTTGATGCCGATCCTGGCGGTGATGGAACGCGAAGTCTCCAGCGCCCGCGTCGGTTATGCCGGCATCCTTGCGCGCCTGGCCGATGTGGTGGCGGCGATGATCGTGCGGGGCTGGGTCGAGTGCGCCTGCGCCAATGCTTCGGGCCTCGCGGCCGCGTTGCGCGACACCCGCCTGGCCGGCGCCCTGCTCGCCCTGCACCAGCAACCGGGGCGCGACTGGAGCGTGGCCGAACTGGCGGCGCACTGTCATACCTCACGCTCGGTGTTCGCGGATCGTTTCCAGGCGACCCTGGGGGTACCGCCGCTGCGTTACGTGACCGAGCTGCGCATGCGCCTCGCCAGCCAGTGGCTGACCCTGGAGCGGCTGCCCATCGAAGAAGTGGCGTACCGCCTCGGCTATACCTCCCAGGCGGCCTTCAGTCGCGCCTACAAACGCATCACCGGGCAACCGCCGGGCGCCAGCCGCCAAGGCTTCAGGAGCCCGGCATGAACGCCGGGCTGGAAGACATCCTCGCCGACCACCTGAACGTGGTGTTCTGCGGCATCAACCCCGGCAAGGGTTCCGCCGCCCTCGGCCTGCACTTCGCCAACCGCAGCAACCGCTTCTGGCGCACCTTGCATCTGGCCGGGTTCACCCCCCACGAAATCCGCCCGGAACACGGCCGTACGCTGTTGCACTACCACTGCGGCCTGACCACGTTGGTGGAACGCCCCACGGCCAGCGCGGACGAATTGGCACGCCATGAGTTCACCCAGGCCGCGACGGGCTTCGAACAGAAGATCCGCCACTGCGCGCCGCGCTTTGTAGCGTTCCTGGGCAAGCCCGGCTACAGCGCATTGAGCGGCCAGCGCGAGATCGCCTGGGGCTTGCAGCCAACGGTGTTGGGCGGTGCGTCAGTGTGGGTGCTGCCCAACCCCAGCGGACGCAACCTGGCGTTCAGCCTGGAGCAGTTGGTGCAGGCGTATCAACAATTGCGCCGGGCGACCGAGTGCCCTTAATCTCTTGAGCTCATCACCCTGATAGCAATGGAGGCTTCATGAAACTGGTCGGCATGCTGGACTCGCCTTACGTACGCCGCGTGGCAATTTCCCTGGATCTGTACGGGGTGAGTTTTGTGCATGAACCCTTGTCCGTGTTCAGCACCTTCAACGAATTTGCGCAGATCAATCCGGTGGTCAAGGCCCCTACCCTGGTGCTGGACGATGGCACGGTATTGATGGATTCCAGCCTGATCCTGGATTACCTCGAAGCCTTGGCCCCGTCGGACAAAAAGCTGCTGCCCCTGCAACCTGCGGCACTTGCCAAAGACTTGCACGTTCTGGGACTGGCGCTGGCGGCCTGTGAGAAGAGCGTGCAGATCGTCTATGAGCACAACCTGCGCCCGGCCGAGAAGCTGCATGCGCCGTGGCTTGAGCGCGTGACCGGCCAACTGCTCGCGGCTTATGCGTTGCTGGACAAGCAACTGGGCGACAGCGAAGCACTGACCCAGGCGTCGATTACGGCGGCGGTGGCGTGGTCGTTCAGCCAGTTCACAGTGGCGTCGGTGGTCAAGGCGGATGCATTCCCCAACCTGGCCCGGCATACCGAACGACTGGAGCAGCATGCGGCGTTCAAGCGTTACCCCATCGCCTAAGCACCGCAGTTCAAATGTGGGAGGGGGCTTGCCCCCGATAAGGGTGGGTCAGTCATAGAAGTACTGCCTGAACCACCGCTATCGGGGGCAAGCCCCCTCCCACATTGGTCTGTGTTGTCTGAGAGAGGGTGTTCGGCTCAGACCCAACCGCCATCCACAATAAAATTCTGCGCCGAACACATCGCCGAGGCATCCGAGGCGAGAAACAACGCCATATTGGCGATGTGTTCCGGCAGGACGCTGCCGGGCAGGCACTGGCTGCGGGCGATCAGTTCCTTGGCCGCATCGTCCACCCACATCGCCAGTTGCTTCTCGGTCATGACCCACCCCGGCACCAACGTGTTGACGCGGATATGGTGAGGCCCCAACTCCCGCGCCAACCCCCGGGTCATGCCGTGGGCAGCGGCCTTGCTGGCGGCGTACACCGGGTAGCCGGCGGAAGCCATCATCCAGCCGACCGAGCCGAGGTTGATGATCGCGCCGCCGCCGGCAGCTTTCATCATCGGCACCACGGCCTTGGCCGCAAAGAAGGCGTGCTTGAGGTTGACCGAGATCAGCTTGTCGAAGGTGTCCGAGTCGACCTCTTCCAGGGTGTGACGCACGTCGTTGGCGGCGTTGTTCACCAACACGGTGATCGGCCCCAACGAATGCTCGAAACGCTCGATGGCGGCCTTGTAGGCGATTTCATCGGTGATGTCGCAGCACACGAATTCCACCGTATGCCCCTTCGAGCTCAACAACGCGGCCAGCCGATCGCCCTGGCTTTGCGCGCGGTCCACAAAGCCGACCTTGGCGCCTTGCGCGGCAAAGGCCCGCACCATGAACTCACCGATGCCCGAAGCACCACCAGACACCAGCACGGTTTTGCCTTCAAGGTCCGGATAAACAGCCTGCGCAGTACTCATATAACGGTTGCCTCGATCAATTAGTCTTATTTTATTTTACGAAATTGGCGTTAAAGGCTATAAATTCGCTGTCACACCAACAAAATATCGCTATTAGTAGAACTATTCCACTCAAAACAACAAAAGGAAGTTCGACCATGAAGCACCCTCGATACCTGCTGTCTGGCCTGGCGCTGTCCATGATGATCGCCAGCGGCGGCGCCCAGGCGGCCGGCCTGAGCAGCGAGCAAAAACCTTTCGGTAAAACCAACGACGGCACCGCCGTCGAACAATACATTTTGCGCAACAGCCACGGCATGCAAGCCACGGTGATTACCTACGGCGGCGTCTTGCAGTCGCTGAAAGTGCCGGACAAACACGGCAAGGTCGACGATGTAGTGCTGGGCTTTGACGACGTGCAAGGCTATCAGAGCGGTACGGCATTCTTTGGCGCGACCATCGGCCGCTTTGGCAACCGCCTCGCCGGTGGCGCCTTTGAACTCGACGGCAAGCGCTTCCAGGTGCCGCTCAACGATGGCCCCAACTCGCTGCATGGCGGCGCCCAGGGCTTCGACAAGCAGGTGTGGAAGGCCGAGACGGTCAAGGACAAGGACTCAGTCGGCGTGAAGCTGAGCTACCTGTCCAAGGACGGCGAGATGGGTTTCCCCGGTAATCTGAAAACCGAGGTCACATACCGCCTCAACGACAAGAACGAACTGCACATCGACTACACCGCCACCACCGATAAACCTACGGTGCTCAACCTCACCAATCACAGCTACTTCAACCTCGCCGGTGCAGGCAATGGCGACATTCTCAAGCAAGTCGCGACCTTGCACGCCAGTCATTACACGCCAGTGAATGCCACCCTGATTCCTACCGGCGAACTGGCGCCCGTCAAGGGTACGCCGATGGACTTCCTGAAACCGACGCCGATCGGCCAACACATCAAGGAGGATCATCCGCAGCTCAAATTTGCCGAGCCAAAGCAAGGTGGGTTTGACTTCAACTGGGCGCTGGACACCAAGAGGGACGTGAAGCAACTCGCCGCCGAGGTGCATGACCCAGAGTCAGGCCGGCGTTTGCAGCTCTACACCAGCGAACCGGGCGTGCAGTTCTATACCAGCAACTTCCTTGATGGTTCGGTGAAGGGTAAAGGCGGCAAGACTTACCTGCACTGGAGTGGTTTCACCTTGGAGACCCAGCACTTTCCGGATGCGCCTAACCAACCAAACTTCGCCTCAACTCGCCTGAACCCAGGACAGACCTACACCCAGAACACCGTCTTCAAATTCACCGCCGATTAAAACTGTGGGAGGGGGCTTGCTCCCGATTGCAGTGTGTCAGCTACATATTCATTACCTGACCCACTGCTATCGGGAGCAAGCCCCCTCCCACATTTGAACCTCATAGGGTTTGGATCAGCGTTGTTTCATGCGGTCGATGCCCCCCGCCAGTAGCAGGATCAAACCGCAGATCACGTATTGATGAACCCAGGACAAACTTACAGCCAGAACATCGTGTTCAAATTCTCCGCCGATTAAAACTGTGGGAGGGGGCTTGCTCCCGATGGCGGTGTGTCAGCTACATATTCATTACCTGGCCCACTGCTATCGGGAGCAAGCCCCCTCCCACATTTTGGGCTTCACATGGCGAGGGTTTAGCGTTGTTTCATACGGTCGATGACCACCGCCAACAACAGGATCAAACCGCAGATCACGTATTGATGAACCCAGGACAAACTTACAGCCAAAACACCGTATTCAAATTCTCCGCCGATTAAAACTGTGGGAGGGGGCTTGCTCCCGATTGCAGTGTGTCAGCTACATATTCATTACCTGACCCACTGCTATCGGGAGCAAGCCCCCTCCCACATTTTGGGCTTCACATGGCGAGGGTTTAGCGTTGTTTCATGCGGTCGATGACCACCGCCAACAACAGGATCAAACCGCAGATCACGTATTGATGAACCCAGGACAAACTTACAACCAGAACACCGTGTTCAAATTTTCCACCGATTAAAACTGTGGGAGGGGGCTTGCTCCCGATGGCGGTGTGTCAGCTACATATTCATTACCTGACCCACTGCTATCGGGAGCAAGCCCCCTCCCACATTTGGCCTTTATAGAGTTTGGAACAGCGTTGTTTCATGCGGTCGATGACCACCGCCAACAACAGGATCGAACCGCGGATTACGTATTGATGAACCCAGGACAAACTTACAACCAGAACACCGTGTTCAAATTCTCCGCCGATTAAAACTGTGGGAGGGGGCTTGCTCCCGATGGCGGTGTGTCAGCTACATATTCATTACCTGACCCACTGCTATCGGGAGCAAGCCCCCTCCCACATTCGGCTTTCATAGGGTCTGGATCAGCGTTGTTTCATGCGGTCTATGACCACCGCCAACAACAGGATCGAACCGCGGATTACGTATTGATGAACCCAGGACAAACTTACAACCAGAACACCGTATTTAAATTCTCCGCCGATTAAAACTGTGGGAGGGGGCTTGCTCCCGATTGCAGTGGGTCAGCTACATATTCATTACCTGACCCACTGCTATCGGGAGCAAGCCCCCTCCCACATTTGGCCTTTATAGGGTCTGGATCAGCGCTGTTTCATGCGGTCGATGACCACCGCCAGTAGCAGGATCGAACCGCGGATTACGTATTGATAAAACGTGTCGATGTTCTTCAGGTTCATCGCGTTCTCGATGATCGCCAGGATCAACACCCCCGCGATCACATGGCGGATCATGCCAATCCCACCACTCAACGACACCCCGCCCAGTACACAGGCCGAGATCACCGTCAGCTCAAAACCCTGCCCGATCATCGGCTGGCCCGAGGTCATGCGCGAGGCGAGGATCACCCCGGCCAACGCGCCGATCAGGCCGTGCACGGCGAAGATCAGGATCTTGGTGCGGTCAACGTTCACCCCTGCCAGCAACGCCGCTTCCGGGTTGCCGCCGATGGCCATGGTGTTGCGCCCGTAGGTGGTGTAGTTCAGCAGCCAGCCGAAAAACACAAAGCACA
>NZ_FYDK01000007.1:0-374475 GCF_900187495.1 Pseudomonas sp. Irchel 3H9
ATTCGCACCTGTACAGCGGCTACAAGGTTCCGTCCAACTACGACTCGCTGATCGGCAAGCTGATCACCTGGGGCGCCACCCGCGACGAGGCCATGGCCCGTATGCGTAACGCCCTGGACGAAATCGTAGTCGACGGCATCAAGACCAACATCCCGCTGCATCGGGACCTGGTTCGTGATGAAGGCTTCTGCGAAGGTGGTGTGAACATTCACTACCTGGAACACAAACTGGCCAACCAGTAAGTGCTCCACCCAACAAAACCGCCTTCGGGCGGTTTTGTTGTTTCTGCACACCTGTTTTCCAGGATGCATACAGTCCAAATGTGGGAGGGGGCTTGCTCCCGATAGCGGTGGATCAGTTACAGATACTGAGGCCGGCACACTGCAATCGGGAGCAAGCCCCCTCCCACATTTGGTCCGCATTCACTCAGTAATGTCGTCTTATGCTGTTCGCTCGCGTAAACTTGCGCGCTTTCGCGACCTCGCTCGTCGCACACTCATTTTTTCAAAGGTGCCCGCCATGCCTTGGCTGCAAGTCCGTCTCGCCATCAGCCCAGAACAAGCCGAAACCTACGAAGACGCTTTCCTCGAAGTGGGCGCCGTCTCGGTGACCTTCATGGACGCCGAAGACCAACCGATCTTCGAACCGGAACTCAACACCACCCCGCTGTGGTCCCACACTCACCTGCTGGCCCTGTTCGAAGACGGCACCGATGCCGCTGCCGTGCTGGCCCATATGGAACTGCTCACCGGCGGCCCGCTGCCTGAGCATCACAGCGAAGTGATCGAAGACCAGGACTGGGAGCGCAGCTGGATGGATAACTTCCAGCCGATGCGTTTCGGTCAGCGTCTGTGGATCGTGCCGAGCTGGCATGCCGCCCCAGTGCCTGACGCGGTCAACCTGCTGCTCGACCCCGGCCTAGCGTTCGGCACCGGCACCCACCCCACCACCGCACTGTGCCTGGAATGGCTCGACGGCCAGGACTTGACCGACAGCAACGTGCTGGACTTCGGCTGCGGCTCGGGGATCCTGGCGATTGCCGCCCTGCTGCTGGGCGCCAAGGAAGCCGTGGGCACCGATATCGACGTGCAGGCTCTGGAAGCCTCCCGCGATAACGCCGGGCGCAACAACATTCCTGAAGGCAAATTCCCGCTCTACCTGCCTGAAGACCTGCCCCAGGTGCAGGCCGATGTGCTGGTGGCGAATATCCTCGCCGGGCCGCTGGTTTCCCTGGCACCGCAACTGTCGAGCCTGGTTAAGCCGGGTGGGCGTCTGGCGCTGTCGGGCATCCTTGCCGAGCAAGGCGAAGATGTCGCTGCCGCCTATGCCCAGGATTTCGAGCTGGATCCGATCGCTAACCGCGATGGCTGGGTACGCATCAGCGGGCGTCGGCGCTAGAATGAGCGCTTGCCTGAATCGGATGGCCGCATGACCGACAGTTTCGTCACCCAGTGCCCGCATTGCCAAACACGCTTTCGCGTCAACCACGCTCAATTGAGCGTGGCCCGTGGCGTGGTGCGCTGCGGCTCGTGCCTGCAAGTGTTCAACGCGGCTCGCCAGTTGCTGGAGCAGCGCGCCCATGCGCCGGAGCCTGAACAACCGGTGATCGCGCTGCCCCCTGAGGCACCGCGCGCCATCAGCCAAAAGCAATGGACCGCCGAAGAGCTGGACCTCGACAATCTGGACCTGGACGAAGAACTGGCCAAGCTGGAGCGCCGCGAGATTCAGCACACGCTGCCCGTGGGCGCGGAGCGTCGCCAACCGGGTGCCGAGCGCAGGCAGAAAGAAGACGCCCTCAGCGCCAGCCGCGAGACCGTCAAGGCCGAAGAAGAAAAATGGGCCGCCAGCCTGTTCAGCGAGCCGCCTGAAGAGCGCACCAACGTCTCGGAAGACGAGCCGGAATCGACCAAAGTCCCAGCAACCAAGCAGCGCACCGAACCGTCCATGTCGCATCACATCGATAATATCGACGACGAAACGCCGTTGCGCGCTTCGCCTGATGATGACGACATCGACCCACCGTTCACCCCGCTCACCCAGTCAGCGGACGAACCGGAACCCGAAGAGCGCCCCCAGTTTCGCCGCAAACGCCCACGCCCCGAGGCCGGCGTTCACGACAACCTGCTTCAGGACCTCGAAGACGATCCGCTGCACCTGTATGCGCAAAAACGCCCGCAGGGCTTGGGCCGCCGCCTGATCTGGATGCTGCTGGTGCTGATCGCCGCGGCCGGTCTGGCAGGCCAGTACATCGCCTACCAATTCGACGACCTGGCCCGCCAGGACGCTTACCGCCCATGGTTCCAGCAACTGTGCCCCACACTGGGCTGCACGGTGCCGTCACGGGTCGATATCGCCCATATTAAGAGCAGCAACCTGGTGGTGCGCAGCCACCCGGAATTCGCGGGAGCGCTGGTGGTGGATGCGATCATCTATAACCGCGCGACGTTCTCCCAGCCCTTTCCGCTGCTGGAGCTGCGTTTTGCCGACCTCAATGGCAGCCTGATTGCCAGTCGTCGCTTCAAACCCGCCGAATACCTCAGCGGCGAGTTGGCCGGTGTTAGCGAAATGCCATCTCAGACCCCGATCCATATCTCCTTGGACATCCTTGATCCGGGCAACAAAGCCGTGAATTACAGCCTGAGCTTCCACTCGCCCGAGTGAGGCGACCCATGCGCCGAAGCTTGACGGTGGATTATTGACTCGGCGCCGCGCATCCAAACCGGTGGCGATAAAGAAATAACTGTTCAGATTTTATCCAATCCAGCCTTTATCCAGTCATCGAGAGCGGGTATCATGCCAACCCTTTTTCGAACTCTAATGATCCGGCCCCACAACAGGGAAGTCCTATGTCGGCGGTACGCATCGGCCCATATACATTGCAGAACGGCTTGATCCTCGCCCCAATGGCGGGCGTCACCGACCAGCCCTTTCGTCAGCTGTGCAAGCGTTTGGGCGCGGGTCTTGTAGTCTCGGAAATGGTCACCAGCGACATGAGCTTGTGGAACACCCGCAAATCGCGGATGCGCATGATCCACGAAGGTGATCCCGAGCCCCGCTCGGTACAGATCGCCGGCGGTGATGCGCAGATGCTGGCGGATGCGGCCCGAGCCAATGTGGAGTTGGGCGCACAGATTATCGACATCAACATGGGCTGCCCGGCCAAGAAGGTCTGCAACAAGGCCGCCGGTTCCGCACTATTGAAAGATGAGCAGTTGGTTGCCGAGATCCTGCAGGCCGTTGTCGCCGCAGTGGATGTGCCGGTAACCCTGAAGATTCGTACCGGCTGGGACCGGGACAACAAAAACGGCCTGACGGTGGCGAAGATCGCCGAACAGGCAGGCATTACAGCGCTGGCAGTGCATGGCCGCACACGCGCCGATCTATACACCGGTGAAGCCGAGTACGACACCATCGCCGCAATCAAGCAGGCAGTGTCGATGCCCGTGTTTGCCAATGGCGACATCGACTCAGCCGAAAAAGCCCGGCGCGTGCTGCACGCCACCGGTGCCGATGGTTTGTTGATTGGCCGGGCCGCCCAGGGGCGTCCATGGATTTTTCGTGAGATCGAACATTTTCTGCGTACCGGTGAAGTCTTGCCTGCGCCGGAGTTGGTCGAGGTGGAACGTATTCTGCTTGAGCATCTGGCTGCACTTCACACCTTCTATGGAGACGTGATGGGCGTGCGCATTGCTCGCAAGCATGTGGGTTGGTATCTCGCAACCCTGCCGGGCGCCAGGGAGTTTCGCGCCGGGTTCAATCGTTTGGATGAAACGCAAGCACAGGTCACCGCCGTTCGTGAGTTTTTTGCCGAGCGAGACAAGAGCCTGAGAGCAGGGGACGGAGAAGGGGTGGCCGCATGACGATGATGACCGAGACTTTAGTGAGTGGAACAACACCCGTGAGCGACAACGTCAATTTGAAACAGCACCTCAACACGCCGAGCGAAGAAGGCCAGACCCTTCGCGGGAGTGTCGAGAAGGCGCTGCATAATTATTTCGCCCACCTTGAGGGCGCTTCCGTCACGGATGTGTACAACCTGGTGCTCTCCGAAGTCGAGGCGCCCTTGCTCGAATGCGTGATGAACTACGTCAAGGGCAACCAGACCAAAGCCAGTGAGCTGCTGGGCCTCAACCGTGGCACTCTGCGTAAAAAGCTCAAACAATACGATTTGCTGTAAGCATTCAATCCAACCAGAAAGGCGCCCGCGTAAAACCGGTCGCCTTTTTTGCTGACTCCTTTGCTTTTGATGGAAATTGAAATGACCGACCAGACTACCCGCCTGCCGATCCGCCGCGCCTTGATCAGTGTCTCCGACAAGACCGGGATCCTCGAATTTGCCCGGGAGCTGGAAGCCCTGGGCGTGGAAATCCTCTCCACAGGCGGGACCTTCAAACTGCTGCAGGACAACGGCGTGGCCGCAGTAGAAGTCGCGGACTACACCGGTTTCGCAGAAATGATGGACGGTCGGGTCAAGACCCTGCATCCGAAAATCCACGGCGGCATCCTCGGCCGTCGCGGCATCGACGACGCCATCATGACCGAGCACGGCATCAAGCCGATTGACCTGGTAGCGGTTAACCTCTACCCGTTCGAAGCCACCATCAACAAGCCAGGCTGCGACCTGCCGACCGCCATCGAGAACATCGATATCGGCGGCCCAACCATGGTTCGTTCGGCAGCCAAGAACCACAAAGACGTGGCCATCGTGGTGAACGCCGGTGACTACGCCCAAGTACTGGAAAGCCTGAAAGCCGGCGGCCTGACCTACGCCCAGCGCTTCGACCTGATGCTCAAGGCGTTCGAACACACCGCCGCCTACGACGGCATGATCGCCAACTACATGGGCACCGTGAACCAGGCCGCCGAGACCTTGAGCACAGAAGGCCGCAGCCAGTTCCCGCGCACCTTCAACAGCCAGTTCATCAAGGCCCAGGAAATGCGCTACGGCGAGAACCCGCACCAGAGCGCGGCGTTCTACGTGGAAGCCAAACCTGCCGAAGTGGGTATCGCCACTGCGACCCAACTGCAAGGCAAAGAACTGTCCTACAACAACGTGGCCGACACAGACGCCGCGCTGGAATGCGTGAAGAGCTTCGTCAAGCCGGCCTGCGTGATCGTCAAGCACGCCAACCCATGTGGCGTGGCCGTGAGCCCGGACGCCGAAGGCGGCATCCGCCAGGCGTACGAACTGGCCTACGCCACCGACACCGAGTCGGCGTTCGGCGGCATCATTGCCTTCAACCGTGAGCTGGACGCCGAGACCGCCAAGGCCATCGTCGAGCGTCAGTTCGTTGAAGTCATCATCGCCCCTTCCGTCAGCGAAGAAGCCCGCGCCATTGTGGCTGCCAAAGCTAACGTGCGTCTGTTGGCCTGCGGTGAGTGGTCGGCTGACCGCGCCGCAGCCTGGGACTACAAGCGCGTCAATGGCGGCTTGCTGGTACAGAGCCGCGACATCGGCATGATCGGCAGCGAAGACCTGAAAGTGGTGACCAAGCGCGCCCCCACCGAGCAAGAGATCAACGACCTGATCTTCGCCTGGAAAGTCGCCAAATACGTTAAATCCAACGCCATCGTCTACGCCAAGAACCGTCAGACCATCGGTGTCGGCGCCGGCCAGATGAGCCGCGTGAACTCGGCGCGTATCGCCGCGATCAAGGCTGAGCACGCTGGTTTGCAGGTTGTAGGTTCGGTGATGGCATCCGATGCGTTCTTCCCGTTCCGTGACGGCTTGGACAATGCAGCCAAGGCCGGCGTAACCGCCGTTATCCAACCGGGCGGCTCGATGCGCGACGCAGAGGTTATCGCCGCTGCTGATGAAGCTGGCATCGCCATGGTCTTCACCGGCATGCGCCACTTCCGTCACTAAACACCACTGCTTTCCTACTGTAGGAGCGAGCGGGACGCCTAGTTCTTGCTCGCGAAAAGCCCGAGAACGCCACGGGGAGTCAGATGCCCCCCGTTATCGTTGACGATCTTCGCGAGCAAGAACTAAGCGTCACCCTCGCTCCTACAGAAAGCACAGCGTTTCACAGAGGTTTTTGAAATGAATGTTTTGATCATTGGCAGCGGTGGCCGTGAACACGCCCTGGCCTGGAAAGTTGCCCAGGACCCACGTGTCCAGAAAGTTTTCGTAGCACCCGGCAACGCCGGTACCGCCATTGAAGCCAAGTGCGAAAACGTCGCCATCGACGTGCTAGCCCTTGAGCAACTGGCCGACTTCGCCGAGAAAAACGTCTCCCTGACCATCGTCGGTCCGGAAGTCCCTCTGGTCGCCGGTGTTGTGGACCTGTTCCGCAGCCGTGGCCTGGACTGCTTCGGCCCTACCGCTGGCGCTGCCCAGTTGGAAGGTTCCAAAGCCTTCACCAAGGATTTCCTGGCACGCCACAAAATCCCGACCGCCGACTACCAGAACTTCACCGAGATCGAGCCGGCCCTGGCTTACCTGCGTGAAAAAGGTGCGCCAATCGTGATCAAGGCCGATGGCCTGGCCGCCGGTAAAGGCGTGATTGTCGCCATGACCCTGCAGGAAGCCGAAGACGCCGTGCGCGACATGCTCGCCGGTAACGCCTTTGGTGACGCCGGTTCGCGCGTTGTCATCGAGGAATTCCTCGACGGCGAAGAAGCCAGCTTTATCGTGATGGTCGATGGCAAGAACGTACTGCCGATGGCCACCAGCCAGGATCACAAGCGCGTCGGCGACGGCGACAGCGGTCCGAACACCGGCGGCATGGGCGCCTACTCCCCTGCCCCAGTGGTCACCAGCGAAGTGCATCAACGCGTGATGGACCTGGTGATCTGGCCGACCGTGCGTGGCATGGCCGATGAAGGCAATGTCTACACCGGTTTCCTCTACGCCGGTCTGATGATCGACAAGGCCGGTAACCCGAAAGTCATCGAGTTCAACTGCCGCTTCGGCGATCCGGAAACCCAACCGGTGATGCTGCGCCTGCAATCGAGCCTGGTGCTGCTGGTGGAAGCCGCCCTGGCTCAAGCCCTGGACAAGGTTGAAGCACAATGGGATCCACGCCCGAGCGTTGGCATTGTGCTCGCGGCCGGCGGTTACCCTGCCGACTACGCCAAGGGCGATGTGATTGAAGGCCTCGACGCTGCCGCTACGCTGGAAGGCAAGGTGTTCCATGCGGGCACCGCGCTCAAGGATGGCAAGGTAGTGACCGCCGGTGGCCGTGTACTGTGCGCCACGGCAATGGGTGCCAGTGTCGACGCTGCGCAGCAACAGGCTTATGCACTGGCCAAGAAGATCGACTGGAAAGGTTGCTTCTATCGCACGGACATCGGCTACCGCGCCATTGCCCGCGAGCGTGGCGAAACCCAGTAACACTAGCTATCCGTTCGGTTAGGCAAGGGCCCAAGGCCCTTGCCGTATAAGGCTGCCCCGCGCATAGTTAACCGTGCATCAACCTACGAAGGGATTTCGCCGTGCGCTGGCTCAGGATCGCCATAGGTTTCACTGTCAGTCTGCTGACGCTGCTCTGCTTGCTCCCGGCCCAGGCCGCCGCGCAAGGCAGTGGCTGGGCAGTATTGCTTGATGAACAGGCCGACCTGCAACTGAGCGACATCCGTTCGCCCCGCTACACCAATCAATTCAGCCCCATCGAACTGGACCGCGTTACTGCTGCGCAGCCGGACGGTGCGTTGTGGGTGCGGTTCAAGCTGCAACCCGGCAAGCACGAACAAGTGCTGCGGATATTCGCTCCGGACCTGTCGCACCTGAGCCTCTACGTGCTGGACGGCGACACACTGGTCGAGCAACAAAGCACCGGCACCCGCCAGCCCCAGTCGGAACGCCCGTTACCCAGCAGCGACTTCATGCTACCGATGCCCCAGAGCCAGAAACCTCTTGAGGTCTACCTGCGTCTGGTGTCGGAACACGAACTTCGCCCCTATATCACCCTGGAACCGGCCGTGCTGGTCGCCGCCGACCAGACCCAGACGCTGATCTACGGCCTGTTGTTCGGCTGTCTGTTGATGCTGATCCTGCACAACCTCACACGCTTCGCTTACCACCGCTCGCGCAGCAGTCTATGGCTGGCAGCATCCGAACTGTTGTTGATGCTCAGCCTGGCGCTGCTGCTCAACCTGGTGGGCCCATGGCTGCCGAATTGGCACGGGATTCAGACCCCTGGCGCCTACCTGGCCCTGCTGCTGACCGCACCGTGCGGGCTGATGTTCGCCTATCGTTTCTTCACGCCCCTGGGTCCACACCCGCTAAACAAATTGTTGATGGCCGATATCCTGTTTATCGTGCTGTGTGGCCTGCTGTTGTTGTTCGTCAACACACTGCCGCTGAACATCATGACCTACGCGCTGGTGGCGTTGGCGGGCCTGAGCATGCTGTTTGTCTCGTCATATCACTGGCAGAAAGGCTACCGCCCGGCACGCTTGTTCGTAGCCGGCATGGTGGTGTTCAACATCGGCACGCTGATCATCCTCCCCGCGTTGCTGGGTCTGACGATGGTGTCGCCCCAGGGGTTGATCATCACGCTGCTGGCATTTATCTGCCTCAGTGGCCTGTTGATGAGCCTGGCCATGGGCGAGCGCCAGCGCGCGATTGTTGAGGCTCGCTTCAGCCTCAGTCGCGACCTGGCCGCCAGCAACGCCGAGATTGCCGCCAAGGCCGAGTTCCTGGCCAAGATCAGCCACGAAATCCGTACCCCCATGAACGGCGTGCTGGGCATGACCGAGTTGCTGCTGGGCACGCCGTTGTCGGTGAAGCAGCGCGACTACGTGCAGACCATCCACAGCGCCGGCAACGAGTTGCTCACACTGATCAACGAAATCCTCGATATCTCCAAGCTCGAATCCGGCCAGATCGAGTTGGATGACGTGCAGTTCGATCTCAATGCCCTGATTGATGACTGCCTGAGCATCTTCCGCGCCAAGGCCGAGCAGCAGAATGTCGAGTTGATCAGCTTTATCCAGCCCCAAGTGCCGCGCGTCATCAGCGGTGACCCCACACGCCTGCGCCAGGCGCTGCTGAGCCTGCTGGAAAACGCCCTGCACAAGACCGATGAAGGCGAAGTGCTGATCGTCGTTGCCCTGGACGACCGCAGCACCAAGCCACGCCTGCGCATTGCCGTGCAGGACAGCGGCCTGCCGATGGAGGCCGCCGAGCGCGACGCGCTGCTGCACAGCGAACTGCACAGCAAGAACTTCCTCTCGGCCACTCGCCTGAGCGGCCACTTGGGCCTGGTGATCGCACGCCAACTGATCATGCTGATGAACGGCGAATTCGGCATCAAGAGTGGCAGCCATCAAGGCAGCACGTTGTGGCTGACCCTGCCGCTGGACCCGGAACGCCTGGAACACCCTACCTCCGACCTCGATGGCCCGCTCAAGGGCGCGCGCGTGTTGGTGGTGGACGACAACGACACCTGCCGCAAAGTGCTGGTGCAGCAGTGCACGGCCTGGGGCCTGAACGTCAGCGCGGTGCCATCGGGCAAGGAAGCCCTGGCATTGCTGCGCACCAAGGCGCACCTGCGTGATTACTTCGACGTGGTGCTGCTGGACCAGAACATGCCCGGCATGACCGGCATGCAACTGGCGGCGAAGATCAAGGAAGACCCGAGCCTGAATCACGACATTCTGCTGATTATGCTCACCGGCATCAGCAACGCGCCAAGCAAGGTCATCGCGCGCAACTGTGGGATCAAACGCATCCTCGCCAAGCCGGTCGCCGGCTACACGCTCAAGACCACCCTGGCCGATGAACTGACTCAACGCAGCAAAGGCGGCGTGCAACCTCGCCCAGTGTTGAATGCCCCGGCTGCGGTGATCGTACCGAGCGATTTCAAAATCCTGGTGGCCGAAGACAACAGCATTTCAACCAAAGTGATTCGCGGCATGCTCGGCAAACTCAACCTCAACCCGGACACCGCCAGCAACGGCGAAGAAGCGCTGGAAGCGATGAAGGCCCAGCGCTACGACCTGGTGTTGATGGACTGTGAAATGCCGGTCCTCGATGGCTTCTCGGCCACCCAGCAGCTGCGTGCGTGGGAAGTCAGCCACCAGCGCATTCGCACACCGGTAGTGGCGCTCACGGCTCATATCCTCTCGGAACACAAAGAACGCGCACGCCAGGCAGGGATGGATGGGCATATGGCCAAGCCGGTGGAATTGTCGCAGCTGCGTGAGCTGGTGGAGTTTTGGGTGGCACAGCGTCAGCAGCGGGCGGAACACAGCACGGTTTCATGATCTGGAATGCAATGCCAATGTAGGTGGGGGCTTGCCCCCGATGGCGGTGGTTCAGTGACAGGTAATCTGACTGTTACACCGCCATCGGGAGCAAGCCCCCTCCCACATTTGAAGCCTATCGCCTGATAGACTCTCCCCCCACTTTTCCTGCCGCGAGCCACTCCCCATGCTCCACGTGTTATTCAGCGTCTACCTGAAAATGCTGGTGCTCTACAGCCCGTTCTTCGTGCTGTCCTGCTTTATCAGCCTGACCCGTGGCTACTCCAGCAAAGAACGCCGACGCCTGGCCTGGAAAGTGGCGCTGGCGACCCTGGTGTCGAGCGTATTGCTCTATCTGTTCGGCCGGGTGATTTTCAGTGTGTTCGGCATCACCGTGGATGCGTTTCGCATCGGTGCCGGCAGTGTGTTGTTTATTTCGGCCCTGGGCATGGCCCAAGGCAAGTCAGCGGTGCAGACCGACAACGTGCAGCAGGACGTGACCATCGTGCCGCTGACCATTCCCCTCACCGTCGGCCCCGGCACTATCGGTGCGTTGCTGGTGATGGGCGTCAGCCAGCCCCATTGGGATGACAAGATCACTGCCATCCTCAGCATCGCCCTGGCCAGCTTCACCGTTGGCGTGGTGCTGTACCTGTCCAACCGTATTGAACGCATTCTCGGTGACCAGGGCTTGCAGATTGTCAGCCGGTTGATGGGGTTGTTCGTGTGCGCCCTCGCCGCGCAAATTATCTTTACCGGCGTGCGTGGTTATCTGGTGCCCTAAATCCGGTACTTGGCAATTGCCAACTGCACTTTGTCGCCCGCACTCTCGCGCATTAATTGGATGGTTTTTTCGTTGACCACCGAGGTATTCAGCACCAGGCAGGTTTGCCCGCTGAAGGCCTCGACCGAGGAGCTGTCCCATTCAAGGAACGGCAACCCCACCTGCTTACTCACGCTCTGAGTGCTGTAAGTCACCAGCACCATTGTCAATTCGCCGTCCGCTTCTACGCAGGACGCCAGGCCGAAATCACCGCCCTGGTGCACCGTACTGTTGCGTTTGAACAGCTCAAAGGACGCCGGTTGTTGCTTCATGGCCTCCAACGCATCGGCCGCCAGTTTAGGCAGCGCCGTGATCAATGGCCCCGAAACCGACATCGATGCCAGCATCGTGGCGATGATATTCAGGGCCGCCAACTGCACCGACAAACCCTTGCCCGAATGTGAGACCCGCTCGAAACGGCTGCGCACCGGCAGCCAACCCAGGCTGATCATCACCTTGATAAATTCGTCGTACCAGGCCTCGGTACCTCGGTGAATCTTCAATACATCGCTGACGTAGCTGCTGGCCAACAAATAGCTTTTGCGGATGTATTCCCGGCTCAGGCCGGACAGCCCCTCGGCAAACGACATGACGCTGTTGTTCACCACGGCAGCGTTGCAATCATCCTCGGCATTGATCGCCAGGGACGGCTGCTTGCCCGGCGCACCCGGCAGTTTGTAGGCGGCGATCAACTTGCGCCTTTTCGTACTGTTGATCCTTTTGTGTTGTCGCTCCATTTCAGTTCTCCACAAGCACCCCACATGGGGCTTGCTTGAACACTAGTCCAGGGGGCGATGGGCTTTCCAGACGACAAACATCCCTTGGCCAGACGCGCCAACCAACCCACCCCAGCAATCACGCGGGGGCCCCGTGAGCGCTCGGTTTTTCCTCGTGTAAAAAAGAAAAAGCCCCGAACAACAGCAGAACAATCACTGCGTCATTCGGAGCTTTCCAGCAGCCAACAGGCCGTTTCAGGAGACGGGTTTTTCGCCGTACCAGCGAGGCGTATATACCCACTCACCACCACCGGCACGGGGGAATGTGCAGGTGGTGGACGAGCCGATCAGCACCATGGTGCGCATGTCCACTTGGTCAGGCGTGAGTTGCCCAAGGGTGGTGACACGCAATGTCTGGCCCGGCCGGCCGATATCGCGGCCCAGCACCACCGGTGTTTGCGGCGTACGGTGCAGCGCGACGATTTCCAGGGCGCGGCCCAACTGCCACGGGCGTGACCGCGAGATCGGGTTATAGAACGCCAGGGCCAGGTCGGCCTGGGAAGCCAGATCCAGGCGCTTCTCGATGATCGACCACGGCTTGAGGTTGTCCGACAGCGACATGACGCAGAAATCATGGCCCAACGGCGCACCCGCCTGAGCTGCGGTGGCCAGAGAGGCCGAGACACCGGGCAGGATCTCCAGGTCGACCTGATGCCAGGCCGGATCGCTGGACTCGTGCAACGCCTCGATCACCGCCGCCGCCATGGCGAACACGCCAGGGTCACCGGACGACACCACCACCACCGAACGCCCTTGGGCGGCCAGCTCGAAGGCATGGCGCGCGCGCTGCATTTCTTCGCGATTGTCGGAGCAGTGCTGAACCTGATCGGCGCGAAATGGCCCGGCCATGCGCACGTAGGTTTCATAGCCCAGCACATCGGTGCAACGTGCCAGTTCGGCTTTCACCGCCGGCACCATCAATTCGGCGGCGCCGGGGCCCAGGCCGATCACGGCAAGGCGGCCACGCGGGCGACCAACGCGCGACAGGTCCAACGGCTGCTCGGCAACGTCAATCACGATGTCGGCATCCTGGATAACGCTGCTGAAACGCAACGGCACTCCCAATGCCGATGCGGCTTCATGCAGCGACGCCTCGGCCATCTGCGTGTCGCTGGCCAGCAGGCACGCCAGGGATTGCACGGCGATGCCGGCATCATGCAAAGCCCCTCGCACTCGCGCAGCCAAATCCGCACCCGGCTTGCAGGTGACAGATACCGTCTTCGGATAGATCAGCAATTCATTGGCCGCCGGCACGCGCTCGGCAGTGCCCACGTGAATCGCCAAACGGGCTTGCTGGTCTTGCGGCAAATTCGCTTGATCCAGCCACGGCGCCGCGCCTTCGATACGCACGCGTTCGCCGGCCAGCAGGTCGGACACGAAGCGCTTGCCCAGCTCCAGATCCGCCAGTTCATAACCCGCAGGCGGGTTGAGCAAACAAGTGCCGAAACGCAGCTCACCACTGGTGGTGATTGCAGCCGCCACGTTGAGTACGGCCGCGATGTCCCGCGCCATTACGTTCACACCGCCCAGGCCACCGAGCAACGGCACCACCGCGCTGCCATCTTCCGCCACGGCCAGCACGGCAGGTTCTTCGCCTTTTTCCAGCAGCAGCGGCGCCAGGGTGCGGATCACGATACCGGCGGCGCACAGGGCAATCAGCGGCGTGCCTTGCTGATACAACTGACGCAAGGTGGCGCCGAATTCGCTGTAAGCCTGGTCCGCACCTTCAACCCGTCCGGCCAAGCCGTGGATCACTGCGCCGGGGTACACCTGCTGGATCTTGCGCGCGGTCGCCAGGCTGCCCTGGCCGAGGATGACAATTGCCGGATTTATCACCCTTGCCACCGTTCACCGGGCACGATGATCAGCGAGAAGTACGGTGAGGACGACGGGTCAACCTGATCCAGTGGCACGATCTTCTGGTTGGCCATGGTGGCGCGCTCCACATACAACGCGCGCTCGGCCAGGCCGAGTTCTTCCAACACTTGGCGCACCTTGGGGAAGTTGCGGCCCAGTTTCATGATCACCGCCGCGTCGGCATCCGCCAGGCGGCGCTTGAGGTCTTCATGGGGCAGCACACCCGAGAGCACCGACAGGCTCTGGTTGCGGTACACCAACGGCGCGCCCAGCACGGACGCGCCACCGAGCATCGAGCACACCCCCGGAATGACCTGCGCTTCGTAGCGCTCGGCCAAACGGTCGTGCAGGTACATGTAGGAGCCGTAGAAGAACGGATCACCTTCGCAGATCACCGCCACATCGCGGCCGGCGTCCAGGTGCGCGGCCACGTCGATGCTGGCGGTGTCGTAGAAATCGCTGATCACTTGCTCGTAGGACAGCGGCGCCGGCAGTGCCTCGGTGGTCACCGGGTACACCAGCGGCATCAGGGTCTGTTGCGGCACCAAGTGGTCCTCGATGATGCCGAACGCGTTGCCCTTCTTGCCCTTGGCGACGAAGTACGCCACCACTGGCGATTCACGCAGCAGGCGCAGGGCCTTGAGGGTGATCAACTCCGGGTCGCCGGGGCCGACGCCCAGGCCGATCAAACGTCCGCGTGCCTGCATTATTCGACCTCCGTGGCGAGTGCATTGACCGCCGCAGCGGCCATGGCGCTGCCGCCCAGGCGGCCTTGCATGATCACGAACGGCACACCACGGCTGTCAGCGGCCAGCATCGCCTTGGATTCGGCAGCACCGACAAAACCCACGGGGAAACCGAGGATCAACGCCGGTTTCGGTGCGCCGGCGTCGAGCATTTCCAGCAGGTAGAACAACGCGGTCGGCGCGTTGCCGATCACCACCACGCTGCCTTCCAGGTGCGGGCGCCACAGCTCCAGGGCAGCGGCGGAACGGGTGTTGCCCAGCTCGCGCGCCAGTTGCGGCACGCTGTCATCGCGTAGGGTGCAGATCACCTCGTTGTTGGCCGGCAGGCGCGCGCGGGTCACGCCTTCGGAGACCATCCGCGCATCACACAGAATCGGCGCGCCAGCGGCCAGCGCATCGCGCCCGGCCTTGCCGGCGCCTTCGGAGAATTGCAGGCCGTCGATGGCGTCGACCATGCCGCAGGCATGAATCACCCGCACCGCGAGTTTTTCCAAATCAGCCGGGATACGGTCCAACTTGGCTTCCGCGCGAATAATGGCGAAGGAGTTGCGATAGATCTCCTGACCGTCGCGGATGTAATCAATCATCGGTGTTGCTCCGTGGACGAGCGCGCAACAGGGCGCTCGCCGCTTCAATGGAAAGAGTGCGCGCGTGCAGCCGGCCGAAACCTGGGTGGGCTGCATCGCGAAAATAGAGGTCGTAGTGGCCAGGGCTCACCGCCAGCAAGGTGACCGGCGCAGTGTGCGCGGCGGCGCAGGAGCGCGAGCAGCCGGTCAGGTGCACGTCATGGTCGAGTTGCTGCGCAGCCAGTTGCAGGGCATCGGCCTTGGTATCGGCCAGGGCCTTGGCGCAGCCGCTGGAACCGGTGCAGGCGGTCAGGCGCGCCAGCGGTTGGTCGATGGTGCAAAGAAAGCCCAACTGCGCCAAGCGCTCGGTCACGGCGTGAGGTTTTTCGACGTTGGGCAACAGCACGCCTTGCCAGGGGGTGAAGCGCAAGGTGCCGTCGCCATAGTCGCGGGCGAGTTGTGCGGCGCCCTTGAGCATCGTCGAATCCAGGCGACCCAAGGGCGCGATAGCAGCGACATAGAACTGATTTTTTTGAGGCTGTGGATAAGTGCCAAGGTGCAGTAAAGCGCCACTGGGCGGGCGTTTGAAGCCATCGATCGGCAGCAGCGGCAGGCGCAGATGGCTCAGTAAGTTATCCACAGGCAAATGGCGCATGCGTGTTTGTTCTGGGGTGGCCAGGTCGAGAAAGGCTTCCAGCACGGCCACCACCAGCGCGTGGCCCTGATCCAATGGCACAGCTGCCAATGGCGCATCCAGGCCCGGACAGCCGGCCAGACCGAACGCGAGCAGCGTCTCGCCATCGCGTAGGAACGCCGACAGCCACAGATCGTGATGATGTTCGAGCATCGCCAGATCCTCACCGCCATCCAACTGCACGGCGAACTTGGCCGACAACTCATGGAAACGCGGGTGGTTTTGCAGGGTGGCGAGGATCTGCTCGGCCAGCGGGCGGGTGTCGAACAGCATCTGCGGGTCGATGCCGGCGCTGGGGCTGAGCATCAGATTGCGCACATCGTCACCGGCGGCGTTGCTCGGGCCGAGGCCTGCGGCCAGCAGCATGGCAATCAGCGCATCCTGCTCGGCGCCGATCCCGCGTATTTGCAGATTGGCGCGGTTGGTCGCCTCGATCACCCCGCCGGCATAGGCCTGGGCGGCATCCGCCACAGCGTCGGCTTGTGCTGAGGTGATCGAACCACCGGCCAATTTGATCCGGCAGATACCGCCATCCAAGGCCTGGACGATACGCAGCAACCCCGGACAAGCCGAGGGGCGCAAGGTATTCAGAGCGGGCGTTGGGTTCACGGGGCTACCGGTTCACAGGTAAAGGCGCGGTATTATGCCTGCTTTGTCCGGCGGCATGAAAAGCCTGCCCGTCGGATGTCGCTCAAGGAATGGATATGTCGCCCTGGCTGACGGTTGTAGGCATCGGTGAAGACGGCTTCAAGGGTCTGGGCAGAAATGCCCGGCATGCCCTGCTGCGCGCCACGCGGATTATAGGTGCTCAGCGCCAGTTGGACCTGTTGCCGGTGTGTATTCGCGGCGAGCGCCAAGTGTGGCCGAGCCCGTTTTCCCTTGAGCCGGTGCTGACGCAGCGCGGTACGCCTGTGTGTGTGCTGGCCAGCGGCGATCCGATGTTCTATGGCGTGGGGGCCAGTCTGGCGCGGCAGGTCGCGGCTGAAGAACTGCTGATTTTACCGGCGCCGTCGTCGGTGTCGTTGGCGGCAGCGCGGCTGGGCTGGCCGTTGCAGGAAGTGGTGACGTTATCCGTGGTGGCCCGACCGTTGGCGGCGATCAATGCGCATCTGGCCACGGGGGTGCGGTTGCTGGTGTTGAGCAATGACGGCAGCAGTCCTGCGTTGATTGCTTCGTTGCTGGCTGAGTCCGGGTTTGGGCCCAGCCGGTTGAGCGTGTTTGAACACCTGGGCGGTGTCGACGAGCGGCGCATCGATGGCTTGGCTGATGATTGGCAACACGCGCGCGTCGCTGATTTGAACCTGATCGCCATCGACTGCCTGGCCTGCAGCGACACACCGCGCCTGTCGCGCATCGCTGGCCTGCCCGATTCCGCCTTCCACCACGACGGCCAACTGACCAAACGCGATGTGCGCGCCATGACCCTCGCCCGCCTCGCCCCGATGCCCGGCGAACTGCTGTGGGACGTAGGCGCGGGCAGCGGCTCCATCGGTATCGAATGGATGCGCGCTCACCCGAGCTGCCGCGCATTGGCGATTGAAGCCGACGCAGGCCGCCAGGGCCTGATAGAACACAACCGCGACGCCCTCGGCGTGCCCGGTCTGCAACTGATTCGCGGCAAAGCGCCGGACGCCTTGCATGGTCTGGAGGCACCGGACGCCATCTTCATCGGCGGCGGTGTCACCCGCGACGGCGTGCTCGACACCTGCTGGCAACACCTGCGCCCCGGCGGTCGGCTCGTCGCCAACGCCGTGACCCTGCAAAGTGAAATGACACTGATGAACTGGCGCGGTCAACATGGCGGCGAACTGACGCGCATCCACGTCGCTCAGGCCCAGCCGCTGGGTGAATTCGATACGTGGCGGCAGGCGCTTCCGATCACCTTGCTGGAAGTGGTCAAGCCGCGATGAAACGGATTCTGCTGTTGGGTGGCGTGACCGAAGCGCTCGCCATCGCTCGCACGTTGGGCCCGGAGCATATTTACAGCCTGGCGGGCGTGGGCCGTGTGCCAACGGATCTCACCTGCCAAGTGCGTGTCGGCGGTTATGGCGGCGCCGAAGGATTGGCGCAATTTGTTCGCGACGAACAGATCAGCCTGATCCTCGACGCGACCCATCCGTATGCGGCGCAGATCAGCCGCAATGCCGCCGAGGCGGCAAAGGTGTGCGGTGTGCCGTGCTGGGCAGTACGTCGCCCGGCGTGGCAACCGCAGGCCGGTGACGATTGGCGTGAGGTCAGTGACTGGGCCGAGTTGATTACGGCGTTGAAACCCTTCAAGCGCCCGCTGTTCACCTTAGGCCGCGAGCCATTGCAGCATCTTGATGAAATCCCCGCCGACCAGTTCTGGACGCTGCGCGCGCTGGATGTGTATCCGGGCAATGAGCGGTGTGAAGTGATCGGCGCCCGTGGACCGTTTTTGATTGAAGACGAGCGGGTTTTGTTTGAACGGCGTGGGATTGATGTGCTGATCAGCAAGAACAGTGGCAGCACAGCCACCGAGCCCAAGCTGGAAGTGGCGCGCGAGCGTGGAGTGCCGGTGTTGGTGTTGAAGCGGCCGGTATTGGCGGCGGTGGACAGGGAGTTCCCAACGGTGGCGGCGGTACTGCAGGCAATCCACTCGCCTTGAACACCGAAGTTCAAATGTGGGAGGGGGCTTGCTCCCGATTGCAGTAGATCAGCCAATAAATCAGTGACTGACACACCGCAATCGGGAGCAAGCCCCCTCCCACATTTTGAACTGCATTGTTAGCTGCTTGCGGCTGATACCTGCCCAACGCCGCTGTGTACACGATCAGCCAACAACTGCGCCAGCTCAATCAACTGCGCAACGCCCAGCAACTCCTCTCGTTTTCGACCTTCCAGATCAAACGCCAAGTCACAACTCAGCGCGTTAGCCGAGGCGAGTGTTTCGCTGAGGTTGACCAACAGGTCTTCGGTGCTGATGCCATCGGCCACGGTGAAGAGCCGGACGGGGGGATTTGGGGTGGGCTTGATCATTGTGAAGCTCCTTAGGAAAGTGGAGCTGCCACTGATTCGCCGCGACGCGATAGGGTGGCAGCTGTACGCAGGTTCGCGGACCGGTCCTAAGGCAACCCGGCATACCCGAAGGTATCCCGCGCACAGCCACCATTGCGCCGCACAGTAGACGATAAAAAAGCGCCAACTGAAAGCAGACGATGACGCTCAGCGTCCATAGGAACCCGGGCCGCGACGCCCGTCCGCTGCGTTTGCAGCGGTGCGCGGAGACTAGAGACCGAGTGTCCTAGGGACAACCTCAAATCCCTGTCGGAAATTTCTGCTTGTACGAATAACCAGCCAAACGACTAGCTATTTGGCCTCCCTCCAAAAAGTCGATTCCCCCTACAAACACTTCCGAACCAGCTGGCTGGCTCAGCCAAAAGCCCCCGCCCTAACCTCCACCCTCGCGGTTTTGGGTTAACTCCCCGCGAGGGGGCACGCCGTTTCGACAACGTGTCACAGCTTGCCATTTTGTATCCTGAGGAATACGATCCGTGACAATTGAGTTCAATGAAACCACTGAGTTTGTCAAATGGTTGGAAGCAGTTCGGGACCCGTTCGTAAAAGTTCGCGTAATCAAGAGAGTGCGAATGGCTGAAGCCGGAAATTTTGGTGACTGCGAGTCAGTGGGGGATAGCGTGTTTGAAATGCGGATCCATTACGGCCCAGGGTATCGCGTTTACTTCACCCGCCGAGACGAGGTGGTTTATCTGTTGCTAATCGGCGGTGACAAATCAACACAGAGCAGAGACATCAAACGTGCAAAGCAAATCGCAATAAATTTTGGTAGCGAGGAATAAATTATGAGCGAGTCCTTTACCCGCTTCGATGCGGCAAAATATCTGAAAACCCCTCTGGAGATGGCTGCATATTTAGAGACCTGCTTTGAGGATGATGCTGGTGATGGTCTATTGATTCGTACCGCTCTTAACGATATCGCCCGCGCCCAAGGCATGACCCAAGTAGCCCGCGACGCCGGCCTCGGAAGAGAAAGTCTATACAAAGCCCTCTCCAGCAATGGCAATCCCGAGTTCGCGACTATCATGAAAGTCATGAAGGCTTTGGGCCTCAAGCTTCACGCCACAGCGATCTGATAGCACTGCGACACCAAACCACACCACCGCTTTTTACTTATCCCCACCGATCAGGCTAAATACCCGCCTGATCGTTTAACCCTACGGATTGTCCGCCATGGCCCGTCAACGCTTTGCAATTGCCTGGATCGCCTGCCTTGCAGTGCTGTTCAATGCGTTTGCCATGCCGATGGCCAGTGCGATGCAGCAGGCGGATGACCCGGTCAAGCAATTGCTCTGGGGCAGTTTCTGTTCTTCCAATGGTGCAAGCCTCAAGACCATCGCCCTGGGCAAGCTGGAGATTCCGGCGCCGCAGCAGGATGATCATTCCACCATGCAGCATTGCTGGTGTTGCTCAGGTTCGGCGCCGTTGGTGGCCTTGCCAGGGCATGTGCCGCAGTTGTATGTCACGCGGTTCGATGCGTTCCAGAATCTGCCGTCGTCTTCGCCCCAGCAACCCACTCCGCGCCAGCAATGGCCGAGCCTCAACCCCCGCGCGTCTCCAACGGTCTGATTGTCTTCGCAAGTGAACTGCGTTTAGAACCGTTCTGGAGAACTGCCATGCTCAAATCTTCCCTGCTTCTGGCCGCGTTGTTGCTGCCGGTGTTCAGTGCCGCCAATGCCGAGGACTACAAAGCCGGCGACTTGCTGGTCAGCGATCCCTGGTCCCAGGAATTGCCACCCAATGCACCCACCGTCGCTGCGTATTTCGTGATTCACAACACCGGTGCTGAGCCGGATCGCCTGGTCGGCGTCGCCACGCCGGTGGCCGAGAAGGCCGAGTTGCATGAGCATGTGATGCAGGGTGACTTGATGAAGATGCAACAAGTACCGAGCGTCACCGTGCCAGCCAAAGGTGACCTGACCTTCGCGCCCATGGCCTATCACGTGATGCTGCTGGGTCTCAAAGACCGCAGCCTGTTGGCCGATGGCAAGCAATTCCCCCTGATCCTGACCTTTGAAAAAGCCGGCAAGGTCGAGGTGGAAGTGTCCGTACAGAAAGTACCGCCGATGGCCGGCCACGAGCATAAACACGCTCAATAGGCCAACACTCGATGGGCGCCCCTCGCGCCAGGCTCTCTCCACACCACCGCGTGAAGCGCGGCAGTTGGATCAGCCTGTTTGCCATGCTGATGATCTTTATCGGTCCGCTGATTTCCCAAGCGATGCCGATGGATCATCACGCCGGTATGTCGATGTCGATGCCAATGAGCATGTCCATGGACATGCCGGGCGAGCATGGCGAATCCCATCACCCTAAAGCCCCCGACGAACATCACGCGCTCTGGGCCAAGTGCGGTTACTGCGACCTGCTGTTCAGTTGCCCCGCCCTGCCCGGCAGCGTCTCCTACGTCACCCTCAACACTCCGCCGCCGGCCAATGCGCTCACCCCCGCTACGCGCCTGGGTCATGCCCGGCAGAGCATCTTCCCCGGCGCCCGCAGCCGTGCGCCGCCCATCGCCTCGTAAACCCTAAGCACCGTTACTTCACCCCGGCCGACTTTAGACAGACAGCCGCAGGCTGCTGGCCGTGTTGTTTACGATTGATTGATGGAATTTGTCATGTCCAGGTTTTCTGCTGACACCCGTTTGGGATGTACCCCTGTGCTCGCCGTTTTATGCGGCGCCCTGCTGACGCCTCAGGCCCATGCCGAAGAGCATGAACATGAACTGAGCCCCACTGTGATCACCGCGATTGCGCCCAGCTCCCCCCTGACCGTGGTCACGAACCCGAAAGACCCGCGCCAACCGGTGCCCGCCAGCGATGGTGGCGACTACCTCAAGACCATCCCCGGCTTCGCCCTGGTGCGCAATGGCGGCACCAATGGCGACCCGGTGCTGCGTGGCATGTTCGGCTCGCGCCTGAATATCCTCACCAACGGCAGCATGATGCTCGGCGCCTGCCCAGGCCGCATGGACGCACCCACTTCGTATATTTCCCCGGAAACCTACGACACCCTCACGGTGATCAAAGGCCCGCAAACCGTACTCTGGGGGCCAGGCGCCTCGGCCGGTACCATCTTGTTCGACCGCGAGCCCGAGCACTTCGGCGAATTGGGCACACGGCTCAACGCGAGTGTGCTGGCAGGCTCCAATGGGCGTTTCGACAAGGTCATCGATGCCGCTGCCGGTGGGCCTCTGGGCTATGTGCGTGTGATCGGCAACCAGGCCCATGCCGACGATTACAAAGACGGCAACCACGACACCGTTGCTTCGCGCTACGACAAGTGGAACGGCGACGTGGCCGTGGGTTTCACCCCCGACGCCGACACCCTGCTGGAACTCACCGCAGGGCGTGGCGACGGCGAGGCGCGCTACGCCGGACGCGGCATGGACGGTTCACAGTTCCTGCGCGAAAGCCTCGGGCTGCGTTTCGAGAAGTCCAATATCGGTGAGGTGCTGGATAAGGTCGAGGCACAGGTCTACTACAACTACGCCGACCATGTGATGGACAACTACAGCCTACGCACGCCGTCGGGCACCGGGATGATGGCCGGGCCGATGGCCTCCAACGTTGATCGTCGAACCCTCGGTGCGCGGATCAAGGCCACTTGGCGCTGGGCCGATCTGCAGTTGATCGGCGGCCTGGATGCGCAGACCAATGAACACCGCCAACGCAGCAGCATGGGCATCGACACCTACAAAGAGTTGCCCAAGGTCAAGGACGCCAACTTCCACAACTACGGCGTGTTCGGCGAACTGACCTGGTACGCCGCCGACCGCGATCGACTGATCACCGGCGCACGTCTGGACCGCGCCTCGGCCAAGGACTTCCGGCAAACCACCGGCTCCGGGATGAGTGCACGCGCCAACCCGACCGCCGACGACACCCGCGCCGATACCCTGCCCTCGGGCTTTATGCGCTACGAGCACGACCTGGCCGACAGCCCCACCACCCTCTACGCCGGCCTGGGCCACTCGCAACGCTTCCCGGATTACTGGGAGTTGTTCTCTCCCAACACCGGCGCGGTCGGTTCGGTGAATGCCTTCGACGGCGTGAAACCGGAGAAGACCACCCAACTCGACTTCGGCGCGCAATACAAAGCAGACGACCTCGAAGCCTGGGCTTCTGGCTACATCGGGCAAGTACGTGACTTCATCCTGTTCGACTACCGGCCGGGCATGATGGGCACCACCTCCCAGGCCCGCAACGTCGATGCTCGCATCATGGGCGGTGAAGTGGGCGCGGCGTACAAGCTGACCCGTCATTGGAAAGCCGACGCGACCCTCGCCTACGCCTGGGGCAAGAACAGCAGCGACGGCAAGGCCCTGCCACAAATGCCACCCCTGGATGCACGCGTGGGCCTGACCTACAGCGAAGACGACTGGAGTGCGGGCGCGCTGTGGCGAGTGGTCGCCGCGCAGAACCGTATCGATCAGAACAAGGGCAACGTGGTCGGCAAGGACTACGACAAGAGCAGCGGCTTTGGCGTGTTCTCGCTGAACGGCGCCTATCGCATCACAAAAAACGTCAAGGTCAGCACCGGCGTCGACAACCTGTTCGGCAAGGCCTACGCCGAGCATTTGAACCTCGCGGGCAATGCCGGCTTCGGCTACCCGGCCAACGACCCGCAAGCCATCAAGGAGCCGGGGCGAACCCTCTGGACTAAAGTCGACATGAGTTTCTAAAGCACCGCAGTAGGAGTCGGCCTTACCGACAGCGGGGTTGCCTGGCAGCCCCACACCTAAGATCCATAGCCTTGCGGAGCACTACCTGATGAAGACTCAAAAAATCTCTTTCTACAACCTGGCCTGGCGCTGGCATTTCTACGCTGGCCTCTTTGTCGCGCCCTTCATGGCGCTGCTGGCCGTGACCGGCATCATCTACCTGTTCAAACCCCAACTCGACCCGCTGATGTACGGCAACCTGCTGACCGTACCCGCAGCCGAACACGCCTTGAGCGCCGACGAACAATTGATGCGCGCCCAACGCGCTTACCCCAAAGGCGCGATCAGCAAATACCTGCCGCCGGCCGACGCCACCAGCAGCGCGCAGTTTGTGATGCACAACGAGGGTCGCGAAGTGACGGTGTTCGTCGACCCTTATCGCGGCACCGTACTCGGTGAGCAGGACGCAACCTACAACCTGCAAGCCATCGCTCGTGCGCTGCACGGTGAACTGATGATCGGCACTACCGGCGACCGCCTCATAGAACTCGCCGCCGGGTGGGGCGTGATGTTGGTCGTGTCCGGTGTGTATCTGTGGTGGCCGCGTGGCAAGTCTTCAGCGGGGGTGCTGTGGCCACGCCTGGGCAGTCGCGGCCGGTTGTTCTGGCGCGACCTGCATGCGGTCGCCGGGTTCTGGGGCGCGGCATTTTTGCTGGTGATGCTGCTCAGCGGCATGACGTGGACAGGCTTCTGGGGCAAGCAGTACGCGGGGCTGTGGAATACCTTCCCAGCGGCGATGTGGAACAACGTGCCGCAGTCCGACCAGCAGGCGCGAGTGCTCAACACTGCGACCCAACAGACCGTGCCCTGGGCCATGGAAAATACGCCGATGCCCATGTCCGGCGACCACGCCGAACACATGAACCACGGCGCCATGCACGCAGGCCCGGCCGCGCCGACCATCCGCCTGCAACAGGTGGTGGATTTGGCCTCCGCACGCAAGGTCGAGCCAGGCTACAGCATCACCTTCCCCACCACCGCCACCGGCGTGTTCACCGTCGCGGTGTTCGCCAACGACCCGCGCAACGACGCCACTCTGCATGTGGACCAATACACCGGCAAAGTCCTCGCCGATGTGCGCTGGGAGCACTACAACTGGGTAGCGCGGACCACCGAGACCGGCGTGATGCTGCACGAAGGCAAGATGTTCGGCTGGGTCAACCAACTGATCGTGCTAGTGATCTGCCTGATGATTTTGCTGAGCGCCGTCAGTGGCGTGGTGATCTGGTGGAAGCGCAGGCCCCAGGGCGGCCTGGGGGTGCCACCGTTGCGCCACGACCTGCCGAAGTGGAAAACCGCGATGGTGATCATGCTGGGCCTGGCGATCATTTTCCCGCTGGTGGGCGCTTCGCTGATCATCGTATGGGCCTTGGATCGTCTGGTGCTGTCGCGTTTTTTTGGCCCGCGTGAGTCCGCCCCAGGTTCTGCATGAACCCGGCGAGGACCCAAGACAGAGGCCTTCTTTAGCCTTGCGCGACTCTTGTCCCGCAGCGGATAAGCGCTAGCTCATCACACGTTCTGCGTCATCGTTGCTCGCCGCTCATCGCGGCGAGCAAGCCTCCAAGCGGATCAAACGACCGATCACCCAGTACCTTGCCAGCGGCCTGATGCACACGCGCTGAGCACGGGGTTACAGCTCATCACGGTCACGCAGTTGAAGCGGTTCGTCGACCAAGGGTTCGTCGGTTCCCACCTCTTTGCGACGGTCCTTTAGCACCTCGGAAATCAGCCCCTCGTTATGCCAGTAGCCATCCCGATCGAGTACCGACAGTTGACCGACTCCAGCCAATCGCCTGAAAAACTCAACAGGCGTGAGACTGGCCGCAGACGTCATCAGCTCATTTTCCGGGGATGAAAGCCCCAACACGTATTTCAACAGCGCGCCCCCCCGAGTCATCAGGTAAAAGTTCGTCGTAGAGCGTGACTGAGCCTTGAGAATGCGGATGCAATAAGCCAGGAATGTCGGTTCGATAAAGTTGCTGTTCAGCGAATCATCCTCGGACGCCGCACTCTCGACGGGCGCCGTGTCCCGGTAGGCCAACTGCGCACCCACCACCCGGTACAAGTCCGGAAAATCCGGGTAAGGTACCGGCCCGCTCGCTGGCGGCGACATCGGCTGCACAGGCCCCGAAGGCCCGGTGTAAAACAGGCGGAACAGGCGCGTCGCATCCAGCCCCGGCCACAGCGGCAAGGTGGTGATGAACGATGAGTCGTTCGGGTTGGCCAGGACCGCGGCGACATAGTTATGGCCCTGGATTGCCGACAGCCGACGTTGAACGTAGCGGGCGGCATCGTCTGGGTGGGAAAACAACGGACCGCAACCCATCGGGTAATCGAAGAATCCTTCTCCCGTTCCCGGCTGCCAGCCGGGCGTGATTCGTCGCGTACCCGCCCAGACCGATCCCTCGACCAGGACATCAAGGTTGCCGAGTCCAGCCAGCTCATGCACATAGTCAAGCAGCGTGATCTTGCCCTCGTGCAGTTGCTGGCGAAGCGTCGGGAAATGGCTGCGATCGTCCAGCGCCTCGTCCGTTTGCAGGTATTGATACCTGAGCAACGCCCCCTCCGGGCAGGACAGGTACAGCGATAGCTGCTTGCCCTTCACACCATGGCGGGCGAAGCGAATGCCATTGTCGATGACCATGGGCGAATGAATCATTTGCCCATGGGGGTCGTGCCCCGGTGTCAGTGTTTCAAGGGCCGCACATAGATAGATACCTTCCAAGACATAACCCTGGGGCAGCAGGCCGCTTGGAAACACCTGCTCGAACTTCCAATAACTGCTACGCACCAGCGGCATCGTCACCATGTACTGCTCTTTGCGCGCGTCCTTGAACACGTAGCCGAACTGCAACGCGGACCCGTACTGACAGCGTTCATGGGCATAACGCACAGCCGCCCGCTCCTGGGCAAATACCGGACTGAAGGCAGGATCCGCCAGGGCGTTTTCGATCTGAGCCCCAGGCAAGCGAAACGCTTTGGGAACAAACCCCTGAAGTAAACGCGGCGGCCCCCAGACCTCGCTGCCTTCCACAACGCGCAGGCGCCCCGCCTTGCTCAAGCGCTGGACAAACGCTTCTGGCGTGAGCTCTCCTGCGCGGATCTGTTGCTCAAGCGTGTTCTCCAGGCGGTCCTCCCGCACCAGATTCAGGGGCGCCAAATCGTCTTTCAACGTCGCTTCCAGCAACGAGTTGCTGCGGCTGTAACTGATGATGCTGCCGTCGGCGCCGAACAGGTACTCACGGCTCAAGCTGGCATGGGCAGTGGTCAGCACAGCACTGATCACCCGGGTCGAGAGCATAGTGCGGTAGATGTCGCGTTGCGTGGCATCCAGGGTAAACGGCAGTTCGCGCCCAGGGCTTGAGCGGTAGCGCGCCACCAGGGTATGGGCCGCGGGAAAGCCGCCAACCGCTACCATCTCATCAGGAAAAATCCAGGTGTGCTCGAAGTCTTCGCGCGGCACGCTGACCGGTTCAGTGGCAACGAACAGGCCGTCAGGACGCTGGAGAATCAGGCCGCCGAACAGCCGCCGTCCATTGACAGCCTGAAGGCGAGAATGGGCATACCGCGCCGCGTCATCCTGCTCGTTGAACACTGGCCCCAGACGGCGGCGAATAAAGTGGGCGTAGGGTCGCCAGCGCGAAGATTCCTTGCTCACCGCGCCCCGGCGGTCCCAGCATTGACTGGAGTACAGCACCGTCAAATCACCGGTTTGCGCCATCAACGTCACATAGCGGCGAATATCCAGAGTGCCGCTGCGCAGGCTCATCCCCTGCACGCTGACTTCGCCGCCATTCTCGCCGCCACTGAACAGCGAGGTCTTGGCCGGCTGATAGCGCAATAGCGCGCCTTCAAGCGTCGACAGATAAACCGGTAACACGTCGCCGGTATCCGCGCCCGGCAAATGACGGGCATCTTTCTCGGCCCGTTGCAGCAATTGCGGAGTCGCGAAAAAGCGGGTCAGCCAGGCTTCAGAAGAACTCACGCCGCTGGGCAACCATTGCTGGGAATAGAGCATCCCGGCCACCACGAAACCATGAGCGAAATCCCCTCCTTCAAGATAAGGCGCGCCAAGCGATGCGTTACTTAACCGCCCCTCAGACGCCTGCGGCGCCAGCTCGCTGACCACGTATTCATTTTTTTGCGGGTGCTTGAGCAAGTAAGCCGTATACCCCTGAGCCTCCAGGCTGCGCCCATGGCCACGCTTATGGGCATTGATCGCCGCAGCGTCCAGGGTGGTGAAAATGGCGCTCAACGACGGCGTTTGCGGGGCTACCTGGGCGTATTCGAAATTTGGCGTCCAGTCGTCATAGACTCGCAGGCGCGGCCCCCACAACCGTGTATGGCTGAGCACCCGCAGTTCGCCTGCGTCCGCCAGGCGGATCACGATATCTTGCGGCTTGAGCGCACCTCGCTCCAGGCGAAGACGGTAGCTATCAACCCCCGGCGTTTGACGGGTATTGGCCAGTACCAACGCTTCCTTTTGTGAGCCGCTGGGGATGTAACAGATCAGGTTGTTGGGCGTTCCGCTCAAGTACGCCGGAAGCCCGGACTGGATCACCGAACGGATTTCCTGATCGGCGAACATCGTGACGGTGATCTCAAGATCGGTCAGTGTCCAACCCAGACGGCGCCAACGTTCCAGGTCAGCTTGGGACAGCGGTGGATGGGAACTGTAGCGCCCACAAATGACATGCTCGGCGGGCGGTACGACTAACCCATTGTCGGACGATGACAGCAGCAAGTCTGCGGCAAAGCCATTGCCCTGGAAACGTACCGGTTCGGTGAACGTGAAGCGCTGGTCGGGACGCCGCAGGATGTAGCCGCCATACCCCGCATCACGCCGTATGCCGATGCGCTCGTGGGCGTGCCGCGCGGCATCGTCGGCACTCAGGAAGGTTGCATCGACGCTATCACGCTTGCCCGCACCCAATGGCAGGACTTCACTGTCATACACCACCCCTCGCTCGGTCCAAAGCTGGCCTGTCTGGCGTACCGTCAGCTCGCCCGCACGAATAACACGACGCACAAACGCCCGGGGAGACAACGAACCGTCCATCAACGCTGCCTGATTGCCGTTATCCGTCACCGTGCCGTCAATGGCCACATTGAACAGTTCAGTGGCCGCCTTGGCTTCGGGCGCTTGCCATTGCAAAAGCGCCCCGTCGTCAGTGTGCAAAAACAGCTTCAAGCCCATCTCGGCAATCTGCAGGCTCTTCGTGGCGGCCGCCTGATTCATCGCCGTGACCAGCAGTTGAGGGCTGACGAAACGCTTGTACAGCCAGGGTTCCGTGGCGGGTAACGGCGTGTCGGCCAAAGGCGCCGGGGAATAATAGAAGCCCACCACGCGATGATTGGAGGGCAGCCGGGGCTGGCCGTTGTTGCGTACCGGGAACAGCCCGGTCAACGCAGCGCCCAGGGCCGTGGGTTCGGTGGCGACATAGGTCGAAGCCGTCAGGTGCTTGAGGACAACCCCCTGATAGCCGGTCCGGGGCAAACCCGCCGAAAAGCTCAAGGCCACCAACACCGCCGCTTGCGCGGTACTGACGATCGGGGTGAAGAACGGTTGTGCCTGCGCAACCCCGTCGCTGCTCACTGGACTGCGCAAGGTCCAATCCAGAGGCACCTTGCCGCGCACACCGCCCCACACGGGCGAGGGTACCAGCACGTGTAACTCGCCGGCTTTCGCCAACCGCCACACAGCGCCTTCGAACGCGGAGAATGGCACGACCGGCTCAGTGCCTGTCAGTTGAGCCTTGAGGCTTGTCTCCTCGGCCGAGCCGCTGCTCACATATTTGAGCAGCGAGTTGACCGTCCCAGACAGGTAATGCACGCGCGCAAAGTTACGATGGGTGATGACAAACACCTGGTCGGCGTTGGAATAAAAACTGTTGAACAGCTCAACCTGATCCGCGGTGAAACCGGGGTTGAATTGTCTTATCGAGCCTTCGTCGGCGGGGTGGGAATGGTAGAGCGCATGGCACTCGTAAGGATGGGGCGCGATAAAGTTGCCCTCATCGTCCACTGCCAGGATCGTGCTGAAATCGAACAGCACCTGCTCACCGCTGGCCGGATGCGTGGCGAAGTAGCGGTTGCCGCGCTTGAGAATGAGCCCGCCATACTCTTTGTCACGCCGTGTGCCGATCTGGTTGTGTGCCCAGCGCGCAGCGTCATCGGGCTGAATGAAGGCCGGCCCCACCGTTACCTCGGGGACATCGGTAAACGGTCGCCACGCTGCGGTAACCACACCCGCGCGGTCCCACATGCGGTTGGTGGCGAGCACGGTCAGCTCACCGACGGCCGCGACCTGCCGGACATAGTCCTGGGGTGTGAGGCTGCCTGTGAGCAGCGCGTTATCGGCTTCAGGGCTGCTGCCGAGGAGTTCGATTTCTGCGGGCGAGAAGTTAAATCGGTAGCGCAACAGCGCCCCATCTGCGGTTTGCTGATAGAGCCCAAGCGGCTGATCCGGCACCTGCAGGTTAGCGATAAGACCAGCCTGCTGTGCCGCGCTCCCCAAACCCAACGGCGGAAAAAAGCTGCGGTACAACCAGGGTTGGTTCACCGCCACGCGGCCGTGTTCGGCAGGAGGGTCGCAGTAAAAACCAACAATGTGATGCTCGTCCGGCAGCAGGTAATTGCCGTCCGCATCCGTCGATAACAGGTGGCTCACATAAAAGCGTGGCTCGTCGAGGAGGTGGGCCTGGGTCGCGACGAATTCATCCTTGCCATCGCGCTTGAGCACCAGCCCAAGGCGCCAGGACGTCCTGGCGCCGCTGCCGAGCGCCACGCCCGCTTGAATGGCATCGCTGACCGTGGCGCAGACGTGGGACAACAGCGGCAACAACCCCGGCGCTGGCGCAGCGAACGCCTGATAGGGCTGCCAGCTCTGCGGAACCACCCCCCGAGAGCCGCCCCACAACGGGTTGCTGGTGACAAAGCTCAACTCACCCACCGCGAGCATTTTTTTAACGTGACCTTCTATCGAGCCATCCGTCCCCCACGCTGCCTCGCTGACCGTGCCCAAAATCCACTTGGCGTATTGCGCCTCGGCGAACGACCCACTGGGGCGATAGCGCACCAGTGAATCATCGGGACCCGACAGGTAAGACAATGCAAAGTTGTGCTGATAGGTGATATCCCCAGCGGCATCCCATGGAGAAAAGAAATTCAGATAGGCCTTCACCTGATGCTCGGACATCTTCGGGTTGGCACTGGCAACCTGTTCGTAATCCGCCGGATGGGAATGATAAAGCCCGGCGCGGCGGTAACCGGCAATCGGCAAGAAACTGCCATCCTCGCGGGTGCCGAGGACGTCGCGGATGTCAAACTCAAGCCCCTGACCACTGACCGGCTCTGTGGCAAAAAAATACCCTTGCAGGTTGCGCAGAATCACACCGCCGTACTCACGATCACGCCGTGCACCAATACGCCGGTGCGCCCACAACGCTGCGTCATCGGCATGAATAAAGGCCGGGCTCAATGCGGGCAGCGTCACCGATGTGCCGCCGGAGCCCGGCGTGGTGGTAGATGTGGGCTGTGTAACGGTCTTGTCCGGCACCCAGTTCTCATAGACGACACCGGCCACACTCCACAATGCGCTGGTCTGCTCCACGCTCAGTTGCCCGGTGCTCGCCACCCGCCGTACAAAGTCGCGCGGGCTCATCTGGCCGCTCAACAGCGCGGCGTCCAAACCGTCATCCACGACAGAGCCATCCGCCTCAACCTTGAACAGTGCCGCTTCGGCACTGGTCAGGGAGCAGCGGTATTTGAGCAACGCTCGCCCCTGGGTACGGTAATAAATCGACACGCCCAAGGCCTGATCCACCGTCTCCAGCGTGTGCGCCTGGTAGATGCCGAGCGCCAGCGCCCGTGGCGCGAAGAATGCCTGGTAGAGCTCTGGCTCCTGGACGGGGAGCACGGTCGCCGGTGGCGTTGGCCCCAGGTAGAAACCCGCTACCCCATAATCGGCGGGAAATGCGAACTTGCCCTCGCGACTGGGGAACAGTTGCCGCAAGAAAGGCTGGTGAGGGTCGAGGGTCCTACCGACAGTGGCGATATAGGCCTCCTTGTCGCGAGCCTTGAGCAACACGCCGCCAGCACCACCGCCGGCGAGGGCCGAGCGAATGGCCTTGGTAGCTTGATCGAAGACGGAGGTAAACAAGGGCAACTCGGTCAACGTGGACGAACTGAAGGGTTCGAACACTACCCAGTTCGCCGGCACCTTACCGAAAGAACCGCCCCACAGTGCAGTAGGCACAATCAGGCTCAGCTCGCCCAGCGTGGAGACCTTTTTCACAAACTCATTGAAGGGCCCATACACCCCCACCCGACTGCCGGCCGGTTTTCCCGCCCGCAGCCACAGTGCGAAGCTGCGCTCCGGGGACGAACCGCTGGGCGCGTAGCGAATCAGTGAGCCGTCCGGCCCCGATAGATACGCCGCCGGAAAGAATTCGCGATCATCCACATCGTGGCTGAAGTCCGAACCTGAAAAAAAACCGAGAAATGCCTTGGCCATTCGCTCGTCGAACGACGGATTGCGCTCGCGGATCAACGCGTGCTGGGCCGGGTGCGAATGGTAACTGGCGACGCAGGTGTAGCCCCTGGGTTGCTGGTAATAACCTTCGGCGCTGATGCCCAGAACGTTGAGCAGATCGAACTGCATGCCATCCCCTGGCACCGGATCGGTGGCGAAGTATTTACCGGCGGGGTTTTTCAGGATGACGCCGCCGTACTCGCGGTCGCGGCGGTCGCCGATTTTCCGATGGGCCCAGTACGCGGCGTCGGCCTCATGCACAAACGCCGGGCTTAACGGCGGCAAGCGCGACGCTCCCCTCCCGGCACCGGCAGCGCGTTCCTGGCGTGATAATCGAATAGCCATACACATTCCTTTTGACTGAGTGTTGGCGGCCATTCTTGTACCTCTGGGAAGGCGTCGAGCGGTAAGTAGTTAGCCCGCACCGTTAGCGTGCGCCAGCGCGCACATCATCCGGTTCAAAGCCCCGATCTGGTGCGCGAAATCCTGGGCAAAACGTCAAGCACGCATGAATGCATCGCGACGGCACTGATAGGCACAGCCCTTGCAATTGCTCCCACATAACAACATTGACCTATGGAGACCGCACCATGAAGCGTCGCAGCTTGATCAAGGCTTTCACCCTGTCGGCATCCATCGCCGCCATGGGCATGACCTGGACTATCCAGGCCGCCGAGACCATTAAGGTCGGCATCCTGCATTCGCTGTCCGGGACCATGGCCATCTCGGAAACGTCCCTCAAGGACATGGCGCTGATGACCATCGACGAGATCAACGCAAAGGGTGGGGTGAACGGCAAGATGCTTGAACCGGTGGTCGTGGACCCAGCCTCAAACTGGCCGCTGTTCGCTGAAAAAGGCCGCCAGTTGCTGACCCAGGACAAGGTCGCGGTGGTGTTCGGTTGCTGGACGTCGGTGTCGCGTAAATCGGTGTTGCCAGTGTTCGAAGAACTCAATGGCCTGCTGTTCTACCCGGTGCAATACGAAGGTGAAGAGATGTCGCCCAACGTGTTCTACACCGGTGCGGCGCCGAATCAGCAAGCGATCCCGGCGGTGGAATACCTGATGAGCGAAGAAGGCGGCAGCGCCAAGCGCTTCTTCCTGCTGGGCACCGACTACGTGTACCCGCGCACCACCAACAAGATCCTGCGCTCGTTCCTGCATTCCAAAGGCGTAGCGGATAAAGACATCGAAGAGGTCTACACCCCGTTCGGCCACGCCGACTACCAGACCATCGTTGCCAACATCAAAAAATTCTCCGCCGGCGGCAAGACCGCTGTGATCTCCACCGTGAATGGCGACTCCAACGTGCCGTTCTACAAGGAGCTGGCCAACCAGGGCCTGAAAGCCACCGACGTACCGGTCGTGGCGTTCTCCGTGGGCGAAGAAGAACTGCGCGGCATCGACACCAAGCCGTTGGTGGGCAACCTCGCCGCGTGGAACTACTTCCAGTCGGTGGAGAACCCGGTCAACCAGAAATTCGTCGCAGACTGGAAAGCCTACGCCAAGAAACACAACCTGCCGGGCGCGGACAAAGCCGTGACCAACGACCCGATGGAAGCCACCTATGTGGGCATCCATATGTGGGCCCAGGCAGCAGAGAAAGCCAAGTCCACCGACGTCGACAAAGTGCGTGAAGCCCTGGCCGGCCAGACCTTCGCCGCGCCGTCCGGCTTTACCCTGACCATGGACAAGACCAACCACCACCTGCACAAGCCAGTGATGATCGGTGAGATCCAGGCGGACGGGCAGTTCTCGGTGGTGTGGCAGACCCAGGAGCCGATTCGCGCCCAGCCGTGGAGCCCGTACATTCCTGGCAATGACAAAAAACCGGATCACGCTGTGAAGAGCAACTAAAGCCCCACCACAAGTCAAATGTGGGAGGGGGCTTACCCCCGATGGCGGTGAGTCAGTGACAGAAGTATCACCTGACACTCTGCTATCGGGGGCAAGCCCCCTCCCACACTGTCCACGCATGATCAGGACATTTGTTTATGCCCACTGCCCTCACACGCTACCTCCTGACGCTACTGCTGTTGCTACCCCTGGCCGCACACGCCAGCGACGCCGAAGACTTCCAGGCCGCCAACCCGACGCAACAAGCCAAGCTCCTCCAGGACTGGGCCGCAAAGCCTGACCCGGCGCGCATCGAGTTGGTGGACGCCCTGCAACAAGGTCAGCTTACGGTCAATGGCGAAACCAAAACCGTGCGCCTGAACAACCGCCTGCGCGGCTTGATCGATAACGTGCAAGCCAGCCAGCAACTGCTCGCCGCCGACCCCAAGGTGCGCTTGGCGGCTGCGCAAACGCTGCAAAAAACCGCGCAACCTGCGCAGCTCAAATTCCTCGACCAGCAAGTTGCCGCCGAAACCGACGAAGGCGTGCACACCGCCCTGAGCCTGGCCCTGGCCAACCTGCAACTGGTCGACACCGACCCGGCCGTGCGCCTGGCTGCCGTGCGCTTGCTCGGCAGCACCGGCGACCCGCTGGCCCGCACGCGCCTTGAAGCCTTGCTCGCACCTGGCGTCGAAACCGATGCCGCCGTGCACACCGCCGCCGAAACCAGCCTGGCCCAGGTCAAACGCAAATTGATGTTTGGCGAAATCCTCGGCCAGGCCTTCAGCGGCATGTCCCTGGGCTCGATCCTGCTGCTCGCGGCCCTGGGGCTGGCGATCACCTTCGGCCTGCTCGGCGTGATCAACATGGCCCACGGCGAGATGCTGATGCTCGGCGCCTATTCCACCTATGTGGTGCAACTGCTGATGCTGCGCTACGTGCCTGCGGCCATCGAGTTCTACCCGCTGATCGCGCTGCCGGTGGCGTTTTTCGTCACCGCCGCGATCGGCATGGCCCTCGAGCGCACGGTGATTCGTCACCTGTACGGCCGGCCATTGGAAACCCTGCTCGCCACCTGGGGCATCAGCCTGATGCTGATCCAGGCCGTGCGCCTGGTGTTCGGCGCGCAGAACGTCGAAGTGGCCAACCCTGAATGGTTGTCCGGCGGTATCCAAGTGCTGCCCAACCTGGTGCTGCCTTACAACCGCATCGTGATCATCGCCTTCGCACTGTTTGTCGTCGTGCTCACTTGGCTGCTGCTGAACAAGACGCGCCTGGGCCTCAACGTGCGCGCCGTCACCCAGAACCGCAACATGGCCGCCTGCTGCGGCGTGCCCACCGGGCGCGTGGACATGCTCGCCTTTGGCCTGGGCTCGGGCATCGCCGGGTTAGGCGGCGTCGCGCTGAGCCAGATCGGCAACGTTGGCCCGGACTTGGGCCAGAGCTACATCATCGACTCGTTCCTGGTGGTGGTATTGGGCGGTGTCGGCCAGTTGGCCGGTAGCGTCACGGCGGCCTTCGGCCTGGGTATCGCCAACAAGATTCTGGAACCGCAGATCGGCGCCGTGCTCGGCAAGATCCTGATCCTCGCGCTGATCATTCTGTTTATCCAGAAACGCCCGCAAGGACTCTTCGCACTGAAAGGACGGGTGATCGACTGATGAACCAGCCATTGATGCTTACGGCCGCGCAAAAGGCCGGCCCCAAGGCGACGATTGCCACCGGTGTGATCATCCTGATCCTGCTGCTGGCCTTGCCGCTGTGCTCGCTGCTCTCGCCGGAAAACCCGCTGCATGTCTCGGCCTACACCCTGACGCTGGTGGGCAAGATCCTCTGCTACGCCATCGTCGCCCTGGCCCTGGATCTGGTGTGGGGTTACGCCGGGATGCTGTCCCTCGGTCACGGTTTGTTCTTCGCCCTCGGCGGTTATGCAATGGGCATGTACCTGATGCGCCAGGCGTCCGGCGATGAGCTGCCGGCGTTCATGACCTTCCTGTCGTGGACCGAATTGCCCTGGTATTGGGCCGGCACCGATCACTTCCTCTGGGCGCTGTGCCTGGTGGTATTGGCCCCGGGTTTGCTCGCTTTGGTGTTCGGTTTCTTCGCCTTCCGTTCGCGGATCAAGGGCGTGTATTTCTCGATCATGACCCAGGCCCTGACCTTCGCCGGGATGCTGTTGTTCTTTCGCAACGAAACCGGGTTCGGCGGCAATAACGGCTTTACCAACTTTCGCAGCATCTTGGGTTTTGGCATTACCGAGCCTGGCACACGGGCAGCGTTGTTCCTGGCCACGGTGCTGCTGTTGGTCGCCAGCCTGTACATCGGCTGGCGCCTGGCCCAGAGCAAGTTCGGCCGGGTGCTGACCGCCCTGCGCGACGCGGAGAACCGCCTGATGTTCTGTGGCTACGACCCGCGTGGTTTCAAGCTGTTTGTGTGGGTGTTGAGTGCGGTGCTGTGCGGTTTGGCCGGCGCCTTGTACGTGCCACAAGTGGGCATCATCAACCCGAGTGAAATGTCGCCGACCAACTCCATCGAAGCCGCCGTGTGGGTGGCCTTGGGCGGGCGCGGCACCTTGATCGGCCCGCTGCTCGGCGCCGGTGTGGTCAATGGCATGAAGAGCTGGTTCACCGTGGCCTTTCCGGAATACTGGCTGTTCTTCCTCGGGGCGCTGTTCATCATCGTCACCCTGTACCTGCCCAAGGGCGTTATCGGCTTGCTGAAGAAATGAGGAACGTCATGCTCGAACCTATTTTTGACGCGGGCAGCGGCCGCGATGCCATCGGCATCGGCCAGGCCGCGGGCAAGGGCCTCAACACCCGCCATGGCACCATCCTGACCCTGGAAGACATCAGCGTCAGCTTCGACGGTTTCAAGGCACTCAACGACTTGAATCTCTACATCGGCGTCGGTGAACTGCGCTGCATCATCGGCCCCAACGGCGCGGGCAAGACCACGATGATGGACGTGATCACCGGCAAGACCCGGCCCAGCCACGGCAATGCCTGGTTCGGCGAAACCCTGGACCTGACCAGCATGAGCGAAGTGCAAATCGCCCAGGCTGGTATCGGCCGCAAGTTCCAGAAGCCAACGGTGTTCGAAGCCTTGAGCGTGTTCGAAAACCTGGAGCTGGCGCAGAAGACCGACAAGTCGGTGTGGGCCAGCTTGCGTGCACGTTTGAGTGGCGAGCAGAAAGACCGGATTGATGAAGTGCTCGATACCATCCGCCTCACTGCCTCGGTGCATCGCCCCGCCGGGTTGCTGTCCCACGGCCAGAAGCAGTTCCTGGAAATCGGCATGCTGCTGATGCAAGACCCGCAACTGTTGCTGCTGGACGAACCGGTGGCGGGCATGACCGACGCCGAAACCGAATTTACTGCCGAACTGTTCAAGCGCCTGGCGGGCAAGCATTCGTTGATGGTGGTGGAGCACGACATGGGCTTTGTCGGTTCGATTGCCGACCATGTGACGGTGTTGCACCAAGGCAGCGTGCTGGCCGAAGGGTCGCTGGAACAGGTGCAGGAAAATGAGCGGGTGATCGAGGTTTATCTCGGTCGCTGAACAGCTTCAGGTGGATACGAAAATGTGTGTTGCGCAGGACTATGTGGTGAGCGGGCTTGCCCCGCGCTGGGTCGCGAAGCGGCCCCAGAACCAGGCAATGAGTTTTACCTGATAGAACGCGGTGAATGGGAAAGGGGCCGCTTCGCGGCCCAGCGCGGGGCAAGCCCGCTCACCACAAAAAGCCCGCTCACCACAAAAGTCGGTTCACCACAAAAGTCGGCTCACCACAAAAGTCGGCTCACCACAAAAGTCGATTCACCATAAAAGCCAGCCACCGGCACGATTTGAGGAGGGTTTGAACATGCTGCAAGTCGACAAGCTGCACCAGTATTACGGCGGTAGCCACATCCTGCGCGGGCTCTCGTTTGACGTGAAGATCGGCGAAGTCACCTGCCTGCTCGGCCGTAATGGCGTGGGCAAGACCACCCTGCTCAAGTGTTTGATGGGGTTGCTGCCCGCCAAAGAGGGTGCGGTGAACTGGGAAGGCAAGGCCATCACCGGTTTCAAACCGCACCAGCGCGTGCACGCCGGTATCGCCTACGTGCCTCAAGGCCGGGAGATTTTCGGGCGGCTGACGGTGGAAGAAAACTTGTTGATGGGCCTGTCGCGCTTCCCGGGTTCCGAGGCCAAGGAAGTGCCGGCGTTTATCTACGAACTGTTCCCGGTATTACTGCAAATGAAGCATCGGCGCGGCGGTGACTTATCCGGCGGCCAGCAGCAACAGCTTGCTATCGGGAGAGCCCTCGCCAGCCGCCCACGCCTGTTGATTCTCGATGAGCCTACCGAAGGCATCCAACCGTCGGTGATCAAGGAGATCGGCGCCGTGATCAAAAAGCTCGCAGCGCAGGGCGATATGGCGATTCTGTTGGTGGAACAGTTCTACGACTTCGCCGCTGAACTGGCCGACCAGTACCTGGTGATGTCACGGGGCGAAATCGTGCAGCAAGGCCGTGGAGAAAATATGGAAAGCGAGGGTGTACGCGGTCTCGTAACCATCTAATCTGTAGCGTCCTAACGATAAGCATAAAGACATGAACCTGCCCGTTACCCCTGCCCTGTTCACCCCCAGCTGGCACGCCGAGCTGGAACTCGGCTATGCGCGTTTCGGCGACACCACGCGCCCGGTGATGCGCCGCCACCTCGGCCCGCTGCGGGTGCAAAAGCACCTGTATGCCGAAGGCCCCGAGGTGTGCCAGCACATCATCGTGCACCCGCCCGGCGGGATTGCCGGTGGGGATCGCCTGGACATCAGCGCCCACGTCGCCGAGGGCGCCTGGGCCCAATTGACCAGCCCTGGCGCGGCCAAGTGGTACCGCGCCAGCGGCCCGGCCTTTCAGCAACTCGAACTGACTGTCGAAGCCGGCGCCACCCTGGAATGGCTGCCCCAGGAAACCATCGTATTCAGCGCTGCCCAGGCCGAACTCACCACGCGCATCGACCTGCAAGGCGATGCCCGATTGTTCTACTGGGACGTGATCGCCCTGGGCCGTCCGGCCAGTGGCGAGCGCTTCGACTTGGGGCACTTTCAATCGCACCTGGATATCCGCCGCGACGGCCAGTTGCTCTGGCATGAACGCCAGCGCATTGTCGGCGCCGATGGGTTGCTCGACTCGCCTATCGGCCTGGACGGGCAGCCGGTATTTGCCACCCTGTTGGTGACTGGCGAAATCACCCCTGAATTGCTTGAGCAATGCCGCGCTCTGCCGAATGCAGTACGCGGCGACCTGACCCAATTACCCGGCTTGCTGGTCGCCCGCTGCCTGGCCAGTGAAGCGCTGCTGGCGCGGGGATGGTTGATTGATTTATGGAAATTGTTACGTCCCGCTCTGTTTGGGCGAGAGGCGGTCGCACCACGAATCTGGAGCACATGAAGATCAACATGTGGGAGGGGGCTTGCTCCCGATAGCGGTGGGTCAGTGACAGATGTATTGCCTGGCATTCCCCATCGGGGGCAAGCCCCCTCCCACAGGGGATCTGCGGTGTTTTTATGAATGATGTTTGAAGGACCTTGAACCATGGACCTGACCCCACGGGAAAAAGACAAACTGCTGATCTTCACCGCAGGCTTAGTGGCCGAACGCCGCCTGGCGCGCGGGGTGAAGCTCAACTACCCGGAAACCATCGCCTATATCTCCGCCGCCTTGATGGAAGGCGCCCGCGATGGCCGCACCGTTGCCGACTTGATGCACTACGGCACCACCCTGCTCAGCCGTGAACAGGTGATGGAAGGCATCCCGGAAATGATCCCGGATATCCAGGTGGAAGCGACCTTCCCGGACGGCACCAAACTGGTCACCGTCCACCAACCCATCGCCTGAGGCCCGGTCATGATTCGTGATGCAATTGAAAGCGACCTGCCAGCCATCCGCGACATCTACAACGATGCGGTACGCAACACCACGGCGATCTGGAACGAACAACCGGTAGACCTGGCCAACCGCTTGGCATGGTTTAACGCGCGTCAGGCCCAGGCGTATCCGATCCTGGTATCGGTCGAGCACGATGAAGTCACCGGCTACGCCTCGTTTGGCGACTGGCGCCCTTTCGAAGGCTTTCGCTACAGCGTCGAGCACTCGGTGTATGTGCGTAACGACCAGCGTGGCAAAGGCCTTGGCCCGCAGTTGATGGCGGCCTTGATCGAACGCGCGCGCATAGGCGGCAAGTACGTGATGGTCGCCGCCATCGAAAGCGGCAACCAGGCTTCGATCCGCCTGCATGAGCGCCTGGGGTTTATCACCACCGGGCAAATGCCGCAGGTGGGTATCAAATTTGGTCGCTGGCTCGACCTGACCTTTATGCAACTGGCCTTGAACCCGGGCGCCGAACCGCCCAAGGAGTGATCGATGAGCGCTGCGCAACTGCGTCGAGTCAATGCAGAGAGTTTTGCCCATTACCGCGAGGGCCTGATTGAGCTGTTGCTGGACGCGGTCAAGCACGGCGCATCGGTGGGTTTTATGGCCGACTTCGATGAAGCCCAGGCCCGCGAGTATCTGCGCGGCGTTCAGTCGAGCATCGAAGACGCCAGCCTGCTGCTGTGGGTGGTGGTGCGTGACGAACAGGTGCAGGCCAGCGTGCAATTGGCGCTGTGCCAGAAAGCCAATGGCCTGAACCGCGCCGAGGTGCAAAAGCTGCTGGTGCACAGCAGTGCGCGCCGCCACGGCCTCGGCCAACAACTGATGCACACCCTGGAACTTGCCGCACGCCAGCACAAGCGCGGCCTGCTGTACCTGGACACCGAAGCCGGCTCCGGGGCCGAAGCGTTCTACCAGGCGCTGCGCTACACCAAGATCGGCGAACTGCCCGATTACTGCCAAAGCCCGGACGGGCGCTACAGCCCGACCGCCATCTACTTCAAGACCCTGGGGCAACCTGCATGATTCCTGGCGAATATCAGATCCAGCCCGGCGAGATCGAACTCAACGTCGGCCGTCGCACCATCACGCTCAGCGTGGCCAACAGCGGCGACCGGCCGATCCAGGTGGGCTCGCACTATCACTTTTTCGAAACTAATGACGCGCTGACGTTTGACCGTGCGGCAAGCCGCGGCATGCGCCTGAATATTCCGGCGGGCACGGCGGTACGGTTTGAGCCGGGGCAGAGCCGTGAGATCGAGTTGGTCGATTTGAGCGGCGGACGGCGGGTATTCGGGTTTGCCGGGCGGGTCATGGGCGATCTTTAGGGCCTCATCGGGGGCAAGTCGAATCGTCGCACCGCCCCTCCCACATTTGAATGTGTTCACACATCAAAGGTGGGAGGGGGCTTGCCCCCGATAGCGGTGTCACATTCAACACATTCTTCTCAGGGCACACACCTATGAAAATCAGCCGCCAAGCCTACGCCGACATGTACGGCCCCACCGTCGGTGACAAGGTCCGCCTGGCCGACACCGAGCTGTTCGTCGAAGTCGAACAGGACTTCACCGTCTACGGCGAAGAAGTCAAATTCGGCGGCGGCAAAGTGATCCGCGACGGCCAGGGCCAGAGTCAGTTGCTCGCCCATGAAGTGGTGGACACCCTGATCACCAACGCGCTGATCATTGATCACTGGGGCATCGTCAAAGCCGATGTCGGCCTGAAGAACGGTCGTATCCACGCCATCGGCAAGGCCGGCAACCCGGACATCCAGCCGGGCGTGACCATGGCCATCGGCGCCAGCACCGAAGTGATCGCCGGTGAAGGCATGATCCTCACCGCCGGCGGCATCGATTCCCATGTGCACTTCATCTGCCCGCAGCAGATCGAGGAAGCACTGACCAGCGGCGTCACCACCATGATCGGCGGCGGTACCGGCCCGGCCACCGGCACCAACGCCACCACCTGCACGTCGGGCCCGTGGCACCTGGCACGCATGCTTCAGGCCAGTGATTCATTCCCGATGAACATCGGTTTTACCGGCAAGGGCAACGCCAGCTTGCCGGAGCCGTTGATCGAGCAGGTCAAGGCCGGCGCCATCGGTTTGAAGCTGCACGAAGACTGGGGCACCACGCCCGCCAGCATCGACAACTGCCTGAGCGTCGCCGACCAGTACGACGTGCAGGTGGCGATCCACAGCGACACCCTCAACGAGTCCGGCTTCGTCGAAACCACCCTCGCCGCGCTCAAGGGTCGCACCATTCACACCTACCACACCGAAGGTGCCGGTGGCGGCCATGCGCCGGACATCATCAAGGCCTGCGGCTTCCCCAACGTACTGCCAAGTTCGACCAACCCGACGCGGCCGTTCACGCGCAATACCATCGATGAGCACTTGGACATGTTGATGGTCTGCCATCACCTGGACCCGAGCATTGCCGAAGACGTGGCCTTCGCTGAAAGCCGCATCCGCCGCGAGACCATCGCCGCCGAAGACATCCTGCACGACCTCGGCGCGTTCTCGATGATCAGCTCCGACAGCCAGGCCATGGGCCGCGTGGGCGAAGTGATCACGCGCACCTGGCAAACCGCCGACAAGATGAAAAAACAGCGCGGCCCGCTGCCGGGCGATGGCGCCGGCAACGACAATTTCCGCGCCAAACGGTACATCGCCAAGTACACCATCAACCCGGCGATCACCCATGGCATCAGCCATATCGTCGGTTCCATCGAGGTGGGGAAATGGGCTGACCTGGTGCTGTGGCGGCCGGCGTTCTTTGGCATCAAGCCGACCCTGATTCTCAAGGGCGGCGCAATTGCCTCCAGCCTGATGGGCGACGCCAACGCGTCAATCCCCACCCCGCAACCCGTGCACTACCGCCCGATGTTCGCCAGCTTTGGCAGCTCGTTGCACGCCACCAGCCTGACCTTTATCAGCCAGGCCGCGCTGGACGCCGGATTGCCCGACGCCCTGGGTTTGAAGAAGCAGATCGCGGTGGTTAAGGGCTGTCGCGATGTGCAAAAAACCGACCTGATCCACAACGATTACCTACCGGAAATCGAAGTGGATCCGCAGACCTATCAGGTCAAGGCCGATGGTGTGCTGCTGTGGTGCGAACCGGCGGACGTGCTGCCGATGGCACAGCGTTACTTCCTATTCTGAATCGTCACCCGCTCATGGGCTCAAGCTTCGCTGCCCTGAGCGGGTTGCGGGCTGCGGCCCATGATTTGATCGGTCATGGTGTAGAGCAGTTGCAAGCGCGCCTTTTGCACGGCGCTGATGTCGGAGAAATACTCCTCGTCACTCATCACGTACCCCGGCACGGAGTTCACCGACGATTTGCCCAGCGCCAGCACCGTGGTATCGATCGTCTTGCGCAGCGCTTGCTTTTGCTGCGGCGAAAGATCGCCGTCATTCGCCCATTCCTGTTGAGCGACCTGCAAACTGATCAAGTCATCGCCCCTGACCTGCAGCACCTTGAAGGGTTCGGGGTTCAACGACTCGACGAAGTTGGCCCAAAAGGGTTCCTCCACGATCTGGTTGCGTAGCTGGTCGCCTTCCTCCAACGCCCGCACACGCAGGTAAGCCTCGTCCACCATCGCGCTTGTGACATCCGGCTCGTTGAACATCATGCTCTTGGACTGCCAGGGTAAATCCAGACGCCCGGCCAGCCGTGTGGCATAGGCCAGGTATATCTCGACTTCGTCGATGCTGCGCAGCGCATTTCCCTGGGCGTCGTACTGCCGCACCAACTCACCCTGCGCGTCATATTGAGGAAAATTGCGACCCTGCGCGAGCAGTTCGTTGACTCTCGCTTGAGCGATCCGACCCAACTCATGGAGCCTTGCGCGCCCCCTGGCCAGGTCCAGCAGTTCGATTTTTTTCAGCTCGACATTGGGAATTGCGTTGGCTTGGGACACCAGCACCTCCCCGCCCATGGCATTGAACAACTGGGCCCCGGCGTCGACACACGTGGTGGGTGCAGCGGCCATTTTGAACAAGGTGTCACACAGCACACTGTCTTCATGCATGGCCTCGATCATGCGCCACACCTTGGCTGTCAAATCGTTCCTGTATTCAGGCGTTCCCGCATCGGAAGATTCGTTCAGTTTGCGCAGTTCATTGAAAAACGGCTCGCTGCCTTCAAGCTCCTCGACCGCGTCCCAGTAGCGGGCTTTCACCACCCACTCCTGTTGCGTCAGGCCGGCCATCCAATGGGCGCTGTCCTGCACGCCCCTGGGGGGAAAACGTCGCCCGGCATCCATCCCGATGGACTCTATATAGAGCTTGAGCCGATCGAGTGCCTCAGGCGCCAGCAACTCACGGGTCACCACGATTCTGGCGATGATCTCTGCCCTGTCCGAGCCCGGCGCCACATCAGGCATTTCAGTGATTGGATTGCCGGTCAGGTCCAGAACAAAACCTCGCGGCCTGGGGTGGGCGAAAAGGCCCGCCGGCAGTGCCTTCAAACCGCAGCCCGCCAGTTCCAGCCATTGCAGAAAACGCAGGCGCTTGAGGTTCAACCACTCACCGATGGGGTTACCGGCCAGTGTCAGCGAAATCAGTCGGGTCATATTGTTGATGTGCTGCGCGGTCTCTGCCGTCAGAACCAAGGCGTTATCGGCCAGGTCCAGCCCTTCCATGAACGGCATGTTCGCAAGGGCGGGCGGCAGGACAGTCAAGCGATTTTCGCTCAGGTCCAACAGCCGCACCCTGCGGAACGCCGACAGAAAACGCGCGCCCTGGTTGGTCAGGTCGCACCGGGTCACCTGCAGGTTGGTGACATGATCGAAGTTGCCTGGCAGCTCTGGCAGGGTTGCCAGCTGCGCCCCGAGCATCCGCTGCTGGTCGCGAGCGCCGCCTCGCAGATTGATCCGCTGCCCTCGCACGTTACCGAGGGGATCTATGTCCGGCTCGCCGGTCATTCTCCAGGCGTTCATGATGGCATCCACAATCCGGTACCGTGCGCGCAAAATCGACGGCGTTCTCGGCCCCTTCAAAAGCCAGTTGTAAAACGTCTCTTCAAGGTCTGCGAAATCACGCTCCAACGCACGCAGCCAGGCGTCGTCGGTGAGGCTGCGGTCCTGCAGAAAGGCCTCAACCTGCTCCTCCGTCAAACTGGGGTAAAGCGTTCGCAGCCGACGACGGAAAGTGCCCTCAACTCCGCCCACCCCGCGTCCGCTCAACGGATAGCCCGGCTGGCCGCTCGGTGCGCGCTGCGGGAACCTGAAGAACGGCTTGTTCCGCGGCGCCATGCGCAAGGCGTTGCTTAAGGCATCCCGTGGCAGCGCCCGCTGAATGACCAACGCATGCAACTGATCACCTTGGCCGACATGGGGCAGGCTGATCGCGTTGCGATGGGCATCGGGCAAGGCGTGCTGCAACGCTCTATACAAGCTGTCGGTACCGTGTAGTTCATTGCCCTCTTCATCGAAGGGTTGATAAAGCCCATCAGCCACACGCGCCAGCACTTTGCGCTGGCCTGCGTCCTCGGGGCCAAACACCGCGCGCAAGCTGCCATCGAACGAGCCCTCGCGCACTTCAAGCCGGATGTTGTCGTGCCAGCCGGGCAGGTTTTCCAGGGAGTGCAGCACCAGGGTTTCGGTATCCGGGTTGTCCAGCCGCTCCAGATACAACCCTTCATAAGCGTGCAACAGACGCATCTGCGCCTGCAGCTTGCGCGCCTCTTCGGCCAGCCGTAAGGGGAGTCGCCCCTTGGCAGTGATGAATTCCAGCTCTTTGGGGGAAGCCGAGTCCAGCAGTTCCTGGGCGATCAGGCTCGGCAAGCGCTTGAAGTCGCGCTGCAAAACCTGCACGGCGGGGCTTTTAGGCGCAAGGCGCTCGCTGTACAGGCTTTTGAACAGCCGGGTGTGCTGGGTGGCCGCATACTCCGCCAGGCGGCGAGTCAATTCCGCCGCACGCGACGGGGTGTCGAGCCCTGTACGCTCACCCAACAGTGGCGTTAACTGTTCGTGGCTGAGGTGCTCGACAATGCGCCTGGACAGCTGGCCCTGCATCAGCTCGGCACGGCTGATCCGGATCAGGTCCCGCCCCGTCGCCAGCCGGTTGCCATAGCGCACCGCCGAAGTGTCGAGCCCGTCCTCTCCCAACACGTCAATACCCGTGCTGGCCGGCCAATGGGCAAGCTCTGTGACCAGGCTGGCGGCATAACCGGTCAACTCGGCAGAGAGACGTCCAGCCGTGATCTGCCGGTTGAGTTCCTTCGCCTGCCCGTAGGCGCGAAATTGCTGCGCGGTGTCCAGCAACACCGCCGGCACCGGCTCACTTTGCGCGTGCACTCTACGCAACTGGTCCTCGTGGACATCGCTGACCTGACGGATCTGCTCAAGCTCCTCGTCGCTGAAGCCCTCCATCGCAGGGCCGATACGCCGCATCAGCGTCGCCCCTGTCCACTCCTGGGGCCGGTCGGCCTCATGCAGCCACCTGCCCTGGTTGTTGTGGCGCAGCAACGGCTGGTAGGCCTCTGCTCGCGTCGGGTGCTGGATACGGTAATGCCCGGTGGTGGCGTCCTCGACAATACGGTAATGCTTGCCCTCAATAGCGAGCACCGGTTGTCCATTCTGGCGGTACACACCGTGCTCATCTGCTTGCCCCTGCGGCTCGTAATCCGGTAGTTCATAACCGTCGAGTCGTGGACGCCAAAGGGTCTTCCCGCCTGTGGGCAGGCGTACGTTTCTCAGGCTTTCGACCTGGCCCGACCATTGAACATGCGGCAATACCGCAGCGCCCGCGGCAAAAAATGCAGCATTGAGCGCTACCGAGGAAAAGCAGCGCCACATCTCTTTGATTTCACCCTGTTCATACGCCTCGATGCCATGGAACACGTCAGTCATCATCTGCCCAGCGCCCACCGCCAGCATGATCGGTCCAAGCCCCGGCACCACAAACGCCGCCAGGTTGAATACATTGAGCACCGCGTCCAGGAAACCTGCCATGCGCCTGGCCCGCGCCTGCGCGTCCTCGTCGCCGGTGGGCACGGCCACCGCCCTGGCATCGCTGAGCAGCTTGCGCATATGCGCCTGACGCTGTCCGATCCACACGTCGCCGGTGATCTCGAACGCTTCGATCGGCAATCTGGCGGGCTCGGCTTGCAGTACGAAATCCGTCTGCGTGTCGTCGCTTTCCTTTGGTTGATAGAGCTTGTTGAGTTGCTGAAAGAACTCACCTTGATGCTGCACGGGGATGAACTGGCTGAAGAAACGGCGGTAGGCGATGCTGTGCAGACGCGCTCTCAAATCGGCCATGAACGCGTCGCCGGAGGCATATTCGCGCATCGGCTGCTGCGGATCGTTGGGGATATACACCACCACCCGCTCGGCATCGACACTGCTCAGGCGCTCTGGCCCGATCAGCAATGGCCCGACGAGCACAATGCCGAAGATTTTCAACGCCGCAAACGTGACCGGGCTGCCATCGAGGTAAGCGTTGCGCGAGCCGCTGAGCACCTGATCGAGCATCCGCCGTGCGCTGGCACTCACACCCGCTCTCCCGTTGGCGTCAGCCAACCGTTGCCGGCTGGCAATATCGAGACTCAGGGTAAATTGCTGGCGTTGGTGCGCATGCAATTGGTTCTCCAATGTGGTGCGCTGGGTTTGATCCTGCGGCTCAAGCACCGCCTTGAGATGCTCCTGATACAACTTACCCACGTTCAACGAGCGACACAGCTGGGCAAACTCGTGGGGCAGGATGGCCACGGCTTGATCCTGCAGAACGTCGAACCCCGGGATCACCTCCCCTTCGAACGCGCTGAATCGAGTGATGATCGAGCAATCGCGGCAACTCAAGGGTTGTTCTTCAGAAGGCTCGAAGTTGGCCAGGGCGGCTTCAAGCAGCGTTACGCCGCGATAACGGTAATTGGCATCCGGACTGCTGGTTTGATCGACGGTAAAAAATCCACCAAAGGCAGCTTGCTCTTTTCCGGGGGTGTACTTGCGGGCGAAGTACACCTGCCTGACATCCAGGTCCATGTTGAAACGTTGCTGAATCTGCGCTTTAAGCAGCGGTTCGGCGAAATCGAGCACGTCGTCAATGCGGGCAAGGTTGTCTTCGAGGTCGCGCTGAGCGGCGCGGAAGCGGGTGTGAGCGACCGCGAGGCTGGCTCGACCTGCCGAGTCGGCTTTCAGGTACCAATCCGGCAGTTTCAGCGAGTGGTCGGCCAACTCTTGCTGGCGCTGCTTGGGCGCCTGCAGAAACCAGGAAGGGACGCGGCTTTTCAGGAAGTCGTAATGCACTCCGCTATAGCCGGGCGAGGAAGAAGCGGGCGAAGGTATGTTTGGCATTTGGGCTCATCCGTGGCCAGGAATTAAGCCCTCAGCCTATCGAACGCCCTTGCGCCAAAAGGCACATATAGTTGTGCCGTTTGGCGCTTTTGCGTCAGTTCAGAACTGTTCGCGCGGGTTGAACGCGGCTTTCTCCGCCAGCGCTTGCCACAAGGCCTTGACCTCGTCGTCTGCAGCTTTGGGCATCACAGCCTTGAGCTGCACGAACAGGTAACCGCGCTGGCCCGCCTTGTTCAGCAAGCCGTGGCCCTTGGCGCGCATGCGCTGGCCGTTCTGGCTGCCAGCCGGCACCTTGAGGTTGATTTTGCCGGTCAGCGTCGGTACGGCCACTTCAGTGCCCAGCGCCAGTTCCCACGGCGCCAGCGGCAGGTTGATGATCAGGTTTTCGCCATCCACTTCAAACTTGCTATGGGGCGCAAACTTGATGATCAGGTACAGATCGCCGTTGGCCCCACCGCCGATGCCCGGCGCGCCCTGAGCCTTGAGGCGGATGCGCTCGCCGTCGGTCACACCGGCGGGGATCTTCACGTTCAGGCTCTTGGTGGTGTTGCTCACATGCCGGCCCGAGGCGTCGTATTGCGGCACCTGGAAGCTGATCTGCTTGGACTCGGTGGACAGCGTTTCTTCAAGCGACACCGTCAGTTGCATCTCGACATCCTGGCCTTTACGCCCGGCCGGACGGCGCTGGCCGCCGCCGAAAGCATCGCCACGGTTACCGAAGATCGAACTGAAGAAGTCCGAAAAGTCCTCGCCCTGCCCGCCGCCGCCAAAGCCGCCACGGCTCTGCCAGCCCGGTGGCCCCTGGAACGGCTGGCCGTGCTGGCCGTATTTGCGCAGTTCATCGTATTCGGCGCGCTTATCGGCGCTCTTGAGCGCTTCATAGGCTTCAGACGCGTCCTTGAACTTGGCTTCGGCGTCTTTTTCCTTGCTCACATCGGGGTGATATTTACGCGCGAGTTTGCGATAGGCGGCCTTGATTTCCTTGTCATCGGCGCTCGGCTCGACACCCAATATCTTGTAATAGTCTTTGAAATCCATCGGCGGTTCACCATCCTTCATCGAGATCGCACAGCCCTGGGCACAACGTGCGCTGCTTTGCACCTGTTGAGTCTTGTGGCCTGGGGGTACGTCAGAGTTTTATCGGCACTTGCCGTATGCACCAGATGTGGGGGCAAATCCCACACTTTCAAGCACGATTTAACGGATGGTCGGCCTACGCATCCGCCTTCGACTGGCATACACTGCGCGGCCGTTTTTCGACCGGAACCCGATAGACATGAAAAACCCATCCCCAGCCCGTGCTTGTGGTATCGACTTTGGCACGTCCAACTCCACGGTCGGCTGGATCCGCCCCGGCGAGGAGACGCTTATCGCGCTGGAGGACGACAAGATCACCCTGCCGTCGGTGGTGTTCTTCAACTTCGAGGAGCGCCGCCCGGTATACGGTCGCCTGGCGCTGCACGAGTACCTGGAAAACTACGAAGGCCGCCTGATGCGCTCGCTCAAGAGCCTGCTGGGTTCCAAGCTGATCAAGCACGACACCAGCGTGCTGGGCACGGCAATGCCGTTCACCGACCTGCTGGCACTGTTTATCGGCCAGCTCAAGAGCCGCGCCGAAGCCAACGCCGGCCGCGAGTTCGAAGAAGTGGTACTGGGCCGCCCGGTGTTCTTCGTCGATGACGATCCGATGGCCGACCAGGAAGCGGAAAACACTCTGGTGGATGTGGCGCGCAAGATCGGCTTCAAGGACATCTCGTTCCAGTACGAACCAATTGCCGCCGCGTTCGACTACGAGTCCACCATCGAGAAAGAAGAGTTGGTGCTGATCGTCGACATCGGCGGGGGTACGTCCGACTTCTCCCTGGTGCGCCTGTCGCCCGACCGCCGTCACAACGACAACCGCCACGACGACATCCTCGCCACCGGCGGCGTGCATATCGGCGGTACCGACTTCGATAAGCAACTGAGCCTGCAAGGCATGATGCCGCTGTTCGGCTACGGCAGCCGTATGAAAAGTGGCGCCTACATGCCCACCAGTCACCACATGAACCTGGCGACCTGGCACACCATCAACTCGGTGTACTCGCAAAAATCCCAGCTGGCCCTGGGCAGCATGCGCTATGACATCGAAGACACCGGCGGCATCGACCGCCTGTTCAAGTTGATCGAACAGCGCGCCGGGCACTGGCTGGCGATGGAAGTGGAAGAAACCAAGATCCAGCTGACCCACGCAGACAGCCGCCATGTGGCGCTGGACCGTATCGAAGCGGGCCTGAGCGTCGACTTGAGCCGGGCGCTGTTCGAATCGTCCATCGACGCCCTGCTGGAGCGTGTGCGCGGCAGCGTGACGCAACTGCTCAACGACGCTTCCGTGACCGTGGCGCAAGTGGACACGGTGTTCTTTACCGGCGGTTCCAGCGGCATTCCGGCGCTGCGCCACAGCATCTCGGCGATGCTGCCGAATGCGCGGCATGTGGAAGGCAATATCTTTGGCAGCATCGGCAGCGGTCTGGCGATTGAGGCGAGCAAGCGGTACGGCTGCTGAGTTTCACCTGAAATACGGTGGTGACTTCATCGGGGGCAAGCCCCCTCCCACACTGACTGTATTCACAAATCTATATGTGTAAACACAGTAAATTGGAGGGGGCTTGCCCCCGATGGCGCCCACCCAGGCACAACACGCCTTAAACCATCCCACCCAGTTTCAGCTCACTCTTCAGATACGCATAGTAGATCGGCCCCGCCACCACGCCCGGCAGACCGAATGCGGCTTCAAACACCAACATCGCGAGCAGCAATTCCCACGACTTGGCACTGATCTGCCCGCCAACAATGCGCGCATTGAGGAAGTACTCGACCTTGTGGATCACGATTAAATAGCCCAACGCCGCCACTGCCACCCAGATCGACAGCGACAGCGCGACGATGGTGATCAGGGTGTTGGACATCAGGTTGCCGATCACCGGCAGCAGGCCGAGCAGGAAGGTCAGCACGATCAGGGTTTTGGTCAGCGGCAGGTGAATGCCACACAGCGGCAGCACCACGGCGAGGAATATGGCGGTGAAGGCGGTGTTGAGCGCGGCGATCTTGATCTGAGCGAAGACGATGTTGCGAAAGGCCTGGACCAGCAGGTGCAGGCGGTCGAACAGCGCCGCCGCCAGGGGCTTGCGCTTGGTCAGGTCAGGCACGCGCTGCAGGGCGATGATCGCGCCGAGCACCATGCCGATCAGCAGGGTGACGAACATGTGCGCGGCGTCTTTGCCCACCAGTTGCAGCTCGCTCAGGTGTTTGCTCAGCCACTCACCGATGGCCACACGGAATTCGGCGGCGCTGGCCGGCAGGTAGGCGTCGAGGAATGGCGGAAGTTGGCCCCGCGCACGGTCGACCACGCCCATGAATTTGTCGAGGGAAGCCCCGGGATTTTCCGCTTCGTGGAGCAGGAAGCTAATGGCGCCGGCGAAGATCAGCGCAAGCACGCTGACAATCAGGGTCCCGAGCAACGCCACTGCCAGCCAGCGCGCGCGGCGGCCTTCGATCAGCCGTTGCAGTTGGGGGGTGAGCATGTTGACCAGTTCATAGACCAACAAACCGGCCAGCAGGCTGGGCAGCAATTTCAGCGGCAGCACCAGCAGCAGTCCGCCGAAAATGATGATGTAGCTGGCCAGCAACAACACATGACGCTGAGAAAACGTTGGCATACAGCCTCAAAACGAACGGCGTTAAAGGATGGGCAGTCTGCCAGCCTTCAGAGAATCAAGCGAGTGGATAGGTTGTGAATGCGATCAAGTGTGAGAGGGGCACCTCCCCTCCCACTTTTAATCTTCAGCACCTACGAAATCGTGATCAACCTTTGAGGCAGGTGCTCATGAACGTCTTGCGCGCATCGCCGGTCAGCGCTTTGGTTTTCGCCGACGCATTGCAATCCTTCATCTTCTGCTGCTGCGGCGTCAGGGTCTTGGCGTCATTGGCAGCCGGGGCCGACAGGCAGGTTTTCATGAACGCCTTGCGCTCGTCGCCCTTGAGCGTCTTGGTGGTGGCCTCAGCATTGCAGGTGGTCATTTTGTTTTGCTGGGCAGTGGCGGCAAAGCCTTGGGAACACAGCAGCAAGCCCATCATCAATAACGGAATACGCAGCATCTTCATGGAGTTTTCTCCCTGTTACCACGCCGATGGGCATGGCCTATCCGCAGTGTAGTCAAAGCCTGTTACATCTTCATCCACAGCGAATATTCGTCCGGCGGTACTGCTCCGGCGTGCAGCCGGCATGGCGCTGGAACATCGCGATAAACGCCGAGGCGGTGCTGTAGCCGAGGTCGAACGCCACCTGCTGCACGCTGCGTTCGCTGTCGAGGGCTTCGATGGCCGCCAGGTAGCGCAGACGCTGGCGCCATTCACCGAAGCTCATGCCCAACTCGCGCACAAACTGGCGCGCCAGGGTGCGTTCGCTCACATGCACCTGTTCAGCCCATTGCGCCAGCGGGCGGTTATCGCCGGGGTCGGCCTGCATACCTTCCAGAACGCCAAGCAGCCCTGGGCGGCGGGCGTAGGGCAGGAAACCGTCGTGGATCGGTGCCTGCCGCAGTTGATCCACCAATACTTGGGCCAGGCGGATATCGGCTTCGGAATGCGGAATATTCACGTCACGCCGGGCGAAGTCGCGCAGGATCGCCTTGAGAATGTCGCTGATCGCCAGTGTGCAAGGCTGTTGTGGCAGTTGCTCGCAGAGCTCGGGGGCCAGGCCGACCGAGTGATAGACAATCGCCTGGGCGTTGTAGGAGCTGTGCTCAGTATTGGGCGGGATCCAGACCGCGTACTGCGGCGGCGACATAAAGCGGTTACCGGCCACTTCCATGCGCATCACACCGCTGGCGGAGTAATCCAGCGAGCCCCAGAAGTGCTGGTGCGGCGTGCACTCGGTGTCAGGGGCAAAGTCGGAATAACGGAAGTAGACCGGGCTGGGCAAGCTACGGAAATCGGCGAGGCGTACGGTGTGTCGGGCCATATTGTCTGGATGCAAAGGTGAGTTGTCTGGATCGCAGTATAGGCTTCGATCCAGACAGGGGATAATCCCCCTTCATCAACACACTTGGTTTCTTTCGATGCAGTACGCGTATCCCCTGCTGGCCATTTTTATCTGGGCCGGCAACACCGTGGTCAACAAACTGGCCGTGGGCTCGATTTTCCCGTCGGAGATCGGTTTTTACCGCTGGCTGCTGGCGGCGCTACTGTTCACGCCGTTCATGCTCAAGCCGGTGATCGCTCACTGGGCGCAGATCCGCCCGAATCTGGGCAAGATCGTCATCCTCGGCGTGCTGGGCATGGCCGTGTACCAAAGCCTGGCGTATTACGCCGCCTCCCTGACCACCGCCACCAACATGGGCATCATCCTGTCGCTGATGCCGTTGATGGCCCTGACAGCAGCGATCATCAGCCTCGGCCAACGCCTGACCTTCGGCGCACTCACCGGGGCTGTGCTGTCGTTTGCCGGTGTGGTCGTGGTGGTGTCGTCCGGCAGCCTGGGCGCGCTGTTGCAACACGGGGTCAACCTGGGCGACGCCATGATGCTGGTCGCCACACTGGCCTACGCGGTCTACAGCACCTTGCTGAAAAAATGGCAGCTGCGCCTGCCGCCGTTGGTGTTGCTGTATTTGCAGATACTGGTGGCGGTGGTGGTGTTGTTTCCGCTGTTCCTGTTCTCGGCCAAAACCGGCCTGGGCTGGGCAAATATCCCACTGGTGCTGTACGCGTGTTTACTGGCGTCGATGCTCGCGCCGTTGGCGTGGATGCACTCGGTGAAGACCTTGGGACCAAGCCGTACCACGCTGTTTTTCAACCTGCTGCCGTTGATTACCGCGTTGATTGCAGCGGTGGTATTGAAGGAGGAACTGGCGTTGTATCACCTGGTGGGCGGTTTGCTGACCTTGGGCGGGGTGATCTTGTCGGAGCGCTGGACCACACCGGTGCGCCGCCTGGCTTAAACACCCGCCGCTTTCAAGCGCCGGGCATGCTCCACAAACAATCGGATCGGCTCGGCGCCCTTGCCCACCAGCCCCATGGACTGATTGACGATATCAAAATGGTCCAAGGCAAAATCATCGCCAATCACCGTGCCCAGGTGTGAGCTGTAGCGCCCGACCATGCCATCACACTGGCCCTTTTCCCGCACAAAGCTGCGGGCGAACAAGCGGCAACTGCGGTGGGTACCATCAAACAAATTACGGCCCCGATCCGTGATGCCCGGCTGCAACGTGCCGGACCACGAGTAATAGCGCACGCCGTTGACCACCTCCGCACCCTGCCCGCCCCATGTCTCGGGTAAGCCTTGGGGATACCGGCGATTGAACAAAGCCACACCTTCACTGGTGAGGGAATGGTGAGACGCCTGCAGATCCGCCTTGAAGCGCGGCCCGCGATAACCGGTTTCCAGCACACCCATCACCCAGGCGACCAGGTGAAACAGCGCGCTCATGATCCGGCCCTTGGCGCCGTCGATGGGGTAATGCGTGTGGATATGGTCCGCCAGCTCAGAACCGTGGTTCGGCCCGGCCACCGAAGTCACCGACGCCACCCAATCCGGGCGCAGGGCTGCTGCATAGCGCGCAGTCAGTGAGCCTTGGCTATGGCCGATCAAGTTGACCTTTTCCGCCCCAGTCTCGCGGCGTATGCGCTCGATCTGCACCAGCAGTTGCTCGCCACGCACCTCGCTGGAGTCCAGCGGTGCCACCTGTATCGGGAATACCTGAGCCCCACCAGCCCGCAAAGCCGGGACGATGCCATACCAGTAGGGGAAAAACCCGATGCGCACAAATCCGAGCATGCCGGGCACCAATACCAGGGGATAGCGTGTGGCCAACGACTGTGACATGAAGCGAATATCCTCGCAGCGCGTTTGATGCAATGCAGCCTAGCCCAGTTGCAAGTCGGGCTCGTGACGCGCGAGGTAAATCCGATAAAACTTTTTGCGCTGCCCGGCACTCACAACTTGGAGCGATCACGCCGACAGAGCGTGGCGTAACCCGGATTAGCCCCAGGAGATTGAGATGACTGAAGCAAACTTGACCGACGTTGCGACCCTGCGCAGCCGCGCCCGCCAGAACGTCGAAAACGGTGCCGTGACCGAAGGCTACGACGCCGACCGCGAAGAAATTATCCGCCTGCTCAACGCGTCGCTGGCCACCGAGCTGGTGTGCGTGCTGCGCTACAAGCGCCACTATTTCATGGCCAGCGGCGTTAAAGCAGCCGTCGCCGCAGAGGAATTTCTGGAGCACGCCACCCAGGAAGCCGAACATGCCGACAAACTGGCCGAGCGCATCGTGCAGCTGGGCGGCGAGCCGGAGTTCAACCCCGATCTGTTGTCGAAGAACTCCCACGCGCAGTACGTGGCCGGTAACAGCTTGAAGGAAATGGTCTACGAAGACCTGGTCGCCGAGCGCATCGCGGTGGACAGCTACCGCGAGATCATCCAGTACATCGGCGACAAAGACCCGACCACTCGCCGCCTGTTTGAGGAGATCCTCGCTCAGGAAGAAGAGCATGCGGACGATATGGCCGACATCCTCGAAAGTCTTTAAATAGCGTAAATCCCATGTGGGAGGGGGCTTGCTCCCGATAGCGGTGATTCAGTCTCAGAGGTACTGACTGACATACCGTTATCGGGGGCAAGCCCCCTCCCACATTTGGTTAGCCTTTAACGGTCTTCGGCGCCTTGCCTTCTTTCATCTGCTGCAGCAGCGGCGCGCACTCATTGGGCTCGCCACCACTTGGGGCGACCAACGCAAGCAAGCCGGCAGCAGGACCGGCGATCACGCCCAGCGCCACCATGCCCGCGCCGCGCAGGGCTAATGGAATGGCCTTGACCCCGGCATTCGGCTTGATAAACGGCCCGTTCACATACAACGGCGAGCGCAGGGAGAAGAGACGGAAGCCTTTGGATTCCGGGGTGACGGTCAGGTCCAACTGCTCGGTCGCCATGTTCGCGGTGCCATCGATGTAGATGATGGCGTTCTCGGTATCGAACACAAACAGCCGCGTAGTCGCCAAGCCCGTCTTGATGCCGAAGTCCGCGGCGGCACAGTTGATCTTCACTTCCTTATCGCCGAACAAGCGGCCCACCACGTAGTTGCCCACGTTGAGCCCGGCGATTTCCATCAGGCCACGGCTGATGGCACCGTCGTTGATCAGCATCTTCAGGTCACCATTGGAGCTGCCCAGCAGCGCCGCCACGGAGTTACCTCGCCCGGCAATATCGGCATCGCCGTTGAGTTCACCGAAGCTGGTTTTCATCGGCTCGAAGCTCGGGAACAGTTGCTTGAGCTTGAAATTGCGCGCGGTCAATTTGGCGCGACCTTCCATCGGTGTGATGCGGCCATTCAGGCGAATCTGCGCATCGAGCTTGCCACCAGCGACGCCGAAACGCAGTGGCTCCAGGCTCAGCTCGCCGTCGTTGAGCACCAGATGGGTATAAAGATCGGTAAAGGGTAATTCGGCACTGTGCACGATACGTTTACCGGTGAATTCCACATCGGCATCCATGTCGCGCCAGCGTTCGGTGCGGAACTCTTCCACCGGCAGCACTTTGGTCGCCGGCTGTTTGCTTTCGCCGCCACGGGCCTTTTGCTTGGCGTTGGAGTCGGCGCCGATCAAGGGTGCAAGGTCAGTCATCAGCAACTGGTTGGACACCAGCGCGCCGCTGAGCTTGGGCCGTGGCTGGCTGGCGACGTAGGCGAGGTTGCCGTGAATGTCGCTGTTGCCGATCTTGCCGTTGAAGTTGTCGTAGCGGAAGGACGCGCCGCTGGCATCGTGCAGCTTGGCGATCAAGTGACCGTCGGTGGCGTAGGCCGGCGAGTCCGGCAGCGTGACGCCGGTCAGTGGATACAGGTTGCCCAGGCTGCTGCCGGACAGCTTCAGGCGCAGGTCAAGAGCGCCGAGGTTGAGCGGGTCGGTCAGGGTGCCAGCCAGGGCGATGTTGGTGTCAGCGATCTTGACCTGGGCCTGTAGCGGGAACGGCTTGGCCGCATCCTGCAGGGCCAGCAGGCCGCCGATCTTGCCGGTGCTGTCGAGCTTCTGGCCGTGATACTGGCCTTTGACCTTGAGGGCGAACGCATAGTCCTGGGGCGCCGAGCCTTTCTCCAGAGCCTTCTTGGCATCGGCATCGCCGACGATTTCACCGAAGGGAATCGGTTTGCCCAAGGGGTCAATGATCACGTCGAGCTGGGTCTTGAGGGTCTGGTCATCCAGCGTCACGTGGCCTTTGTCAAAGCCGATGGCACCGATGTCCACCACCCAGTTGGAGGGTTCGGCATTGGGGTCTTTAGGGTCGAACGTGAAGGTCCAGTTGGCGCGACCATCGGCCAGGCGCTGTAACTCTGCACTCGGTTCGGTGAGATCGATACGCGGGATAACCACACGCTGTGCCAGCAGAGCCAGGGGCGAAATACGCAGCTCGACTTTCTTCAACGAAACCATCTGCGGTTTTTTCGACCAGTCCGGGTTACCCAGGGTCAAGTCTTCGGCAATCACATGAGGCCATGGCACCCAGGCACGCCAGCCGCCTTCATCGGGCTCTCGCTGCCACACCACGGCGAGGTTGCCGTTGATGGCAAACGGGCGATGCAGTTCTTCGGAGACTTTGGCATTGAGGGGCGGTTTGATGCGATTCCAGTCAAAAAACACCAGGACCAGGACTGCAACGGCGATTAACAGAACGAAGCTGGCGCAGCTCCAAGCGACGATTTTACGAGTGCGCGTCATTGCACAGGACTCCTCAACACGAATAGCTGAACTACAGCTCATAAGAGTACGACTGGCAAACCGTCCGGGGGTTTAACCCAGTGGTCAATTTAGTCGCAAAAAGCCATTTTTCTGATCGATCAGACAAATCCAATCATCAACGGCGCACCATTGTTACCCAGGTTCGTGTCGAAAATACCCACCACGGTGCAAAACCGCGTGCTTGAGAGGTCCGGTCTAGAGCCTCTGCGAGGAACAATCAATTCTGTTGATTATTACCATTGTGTTTATGAACTTTTATATCGACATATCGAGAGTAGCATTAGCCCCGTACCCACTTTATCGCCCTCCCAAGGAGCAACCATCATGAAACGCCAAGTACTCGCTACCGTCCTGTTGTCCATCATGGCTTCCAGCGCCTTTGCCCTGCCAGCCGCCGAACAAGTGACCCCACAAGTCAAAGCCGACGCCGTGCACGCCAGCCAAACTCTGGCCCGCAGCGGTTCGCAAGAAGAAGATAGCCGTGACTACGCCAAAGGCGCTGTTGCAGAAAACGGTTCGGATCAGATCAGCAAACGCGCTCACGCCGAAGGCCTGACCGAAAACGGTCGCGATCGCCTGCAAGAGAAAGGTCTGGTTGAAGACGGTGCCGATCAAATCAGCAAGCGCGCTTACACTGAAGGTGTTGCCGAAGACGGTTCTGATCGCCTGAAAGAACAAAACCAAGCACAGAGCTAACCCTGTGGTAGCCCAGAAAAAAGCCCGATCACCCGACCGGGCTTTTTGACTTTTTGTAGAACCTGTCACGCAACGCGCCCCCGCCAAGTTCGACGCCAACAGAGCTGTTTTGCTAGAGTGCGTCGCTGTACTTGCCGACAAAGCCCCCCGCCCATGCTGCCCCGCGCCGAACAGAAGCAACAGACCCGCCTTGCCTTGATGGACGCTGCCCGCCATCTGATGGAGTGTGGCCGTGGGTTTGGCAGCCTGAGCCTGCGTGAAGTAGCCAAGACGGCCGGCATCGTTCCCACTGGTTTCTATCGCCATTTTGCCGATATGGATCAACTTGGACTTGTCTTGGTGAGTGAGGTCGGCCAGACCTTTCGCGCTACCATCCGCCTGGTGCGCCACAACGAATTCGTGATGGGCGGCATTATCGACGCCTCGGTGCGGATCTTTCTCGATGTGGTCTCAGCCAACCGTTCGCAATTCTTGTTCCTGGCCCGCGAGCAATACGGTGGCTGCCTGGCCGTGCGCCAAGCCATCAGCGCCCTGCGCGAAGACATCACCCGCGACCTTGCGGCCGACCTGACGCAGATGCCCAAGTTGCAGCACCTGGACCCCGATGGCCTGCACGTGATGGCCGACCTTATCGTCAAAAGCGTGTTTGCCACCCTGCCCGATATCATCGACCCGCCGGCTCATGCTTTGCCGGCTCACCTCACGCCCCAGGCGAAAATCACCCAGCAACTGCGCTTTATCTTCATCGGCCTCAAGCACTGGCAGGGCCTGGGCAGTACCGAGTAAACCGGTCACCCGGCCGAATGGAAACGCTTGGCGGTGGTGTAGTTTTTGCTCCAATAGCGATTGCTCAGTGAATCGATACGCACCGTCTTACCGGTTCGGGGTGAGTGAATGAATTTGCCCTCGCCTATATAGAGGCCGACATGGCTGACCTGACCGCGCCCATTACCTTTGAAAAACACGGCATCCCCAGGTTTCAGCGCATGACGCTTGATCGTCATCGCATCTGAACGGTGCATTGCCGCCGTGGTGCGGGGTATACGGATATTGGCCTGGGTCTTGAACAGATAAACCAGAAAGCTACTGCAGTCGAACCCCTGCTCTACCGTGCTCCCTCCCCACTTATAGGGTGTGCCCAGCAACTCATGGGCGCGGTCGATCACATCGTTGATGGACGGTTTGGACGGCAAGGCCTGTAGGGCTTGCAGGGGATTGCTGGCCGCGATCGGAGCCACCGCACGCTTTTGGACATTGGCCGAGGATGAGGGCGTAACCAGATAAAGACTGAACACGAATAAACACAAAATTGATCGAAACATGATGGAACCCGTCGTGAATGTTTAGCACGCGGCGAATCCTAAAGATCCTGCGCGTAAGCCGACGAACTCCAAATCCTCAATTCTCGTAGGACTAATCCGAAAACACCCAGAAACGAAAAGGACGAAAGGAACTTCATACACGCCGCATCGCCCTCGACGCCAAAACGCCCCTCTTTGGCGCTATAAACGCGGCAACGCACCAATTTGAAACACTCCCACCAAGCACTAACGCCCTATTCGGTAGCACTCCCCCGCGTACCGACAGAGATTTCCTACATCAACCCGTGATTGGCAAGCCACTTGCTCTAGCTGTTTCATCGCTCATAGCTGGAAGCTTCCTGATGCTGGTGATCCACCGCCGAATCGCCCCCCAAACCCTCTGGGCCGCTGAGTTGCTGCTCACTTTCGAAGCGCGCAGCAAGAGCCGCCTGCGCTGTTTCAGTACTGACGGCGAAGACGTTGGCCTGTTCCTGGAGCGCGGCCAGCCGCCGTTGCACGATGGCGAATGCCTACAGGCTGAAGACGGACGTGTGGTACGTGTATGCGCACGGCCTGAACAACTGCTGCACGTCACGTGCGCCAATGCCTTTGAACTGACACGTGCTGCCTATCACCTCGGCAACCGCCATGTGGCGTTGCAGGTTGGGGATGGCTGGCTGCGCCTGCTCGACGACTACGTGCTCAAGGCCATGCTTGAACAGCTGGGCGCCACCACGCAGACCCTCGAAGCGCCATTCCAGCCGGAGCACGGCGCCTATGGCGGCGGCCATCATCATTCGCGCCATGGCGATGAAGACTTCAACTATCCGCCCAAGCTGCACCAGTTCGGCGTGCGTTTATGAACCCAGCCTGGGCGTTGCTGCGTCTGGCCAGTCCGCAATTGCCGATTGGCGGCTACAGCTATTCCCAAGGGCTGGAAATGGCCGTGGAGAACGGCCGCGTGAAGGATGCGGCCAGCGCCCGCCGTTGGATCAGCGACCAGTTGCTGCTGAACCTGGCACGTTTCGAAGCACCGTTGCTGCTCGCCCATTGCCGCGCCGCTGCCGCAGAGGATTGGCCGACACTCTCGCAACTGTGCGAAGAGCACCAAGCCAGCCGCGAGACACGCGAGCTGTATCAAGAGAGCCGCCAGATGGGCTACTCCCTGCAACAACTGCTCAACGGTTTGCCGGAACTGGACAGCCAGGCCCGCACCTTTCTTGAGCAACGCAGCGAACCTCATCTGGCTCTGGGCTGGGCCCTGGCCGCACGCGCCTGGACCATCAACCCCGACGACGCACTCGCCGCCTGGCTGTGGAGCTGGTTGGAAAACCAATTGGCGGTGCTGATGAAAACCCTGCCCTTGGGCCAACAAGCCGCCCAGCGCCTGACCAGTGAACTGCTGCCGCTGCTGCAACAAGCCCAGCAGGACGCGGGCCGCGTCGAACCCCACCATTTCGGCAGCGCAGCGTTCGGCCTGTCACTGGCGTGCATGGCCCACGAGCGCCAGTACAGCCGCCTGTTCCGTTCCTAGGAGCTCTTTATTTTGGAGAAGCAAATGAACACACAACCCCTGCGCGTCGGCATCGGCGGCCCGGTCGGCTCCGGCAAAACCGCCCTGACCCTTGCCCTGTGCCTCGCGCTGCGCGACCGCTACAACCTGGCAGTGGTCACCAACGACATCTACACCCGCGAGGACGCCGACTTCCTGGTACGTAACGAGGCCCTGGCGCCCGAACGCATCATCGGCGTGGAAACCGGCGGCTGCCCGCATACGGCCATCCGAGAAGACGCCTCGATCAACCTGGAAGCGGTGGACCAACTCAACCGTCGCTTCCCCGGCCTGGACCTGATCCTGGTGGAGTCCGGCGGCGATAACCTGTCGGCCACGTTCAGCCCGGAGTTGTCAGACCTGACCATCTACGTGATCGATGTCTCCGCTGGCGACAAACTGCCGCGCAAAGGCGGCCCAGGTATCTGCAAGTCAGACCTGCTGGTGATCAACAAGATCGACTTGGCGCCCTTGGTCGGCGCCTCGCTGGAGCTGATGAACAGCGACACCCAGCGCATGCGCAACGGCAAACCCTTTGTGTTCAGTAACCAGAAAACCGGCGTCGGCCTGGACGAGATCGTCGCTTTTATCGAGCGCCAGGGCCTGCTGACCACTGCCGCCTGATCAACCCATAAGGAACCTGTTTATGAGCCTCAACAAACTCTTCGCCGCCGCCGCTCTGCTGCTCGCCCCAGCTTTGGCTTTCGCTCACCCCGGCCACGGCGACAATGGCCTGATGGCCGGTATCAGCCACCCACTGGGCGGCCTTGATCACCTGCTGGCCATGGTTGCAGTCGGCCTGTGGGCAGCCCAGCAAAAAGGCGCCGCCCGTTGGGCCCTGCCGTGCACCTTCGTCGGCACCATGTTGATCGGCGGCGTGCTGGGTTTTGAAGGGCTGGCATTACCCGCGCTGGAAAGCGGGATTGCCGCGTCGGTGCTGGCGCTGGGCCTGGCAGTGGCGCTGGCGGTGCGTCCACCACTGTTCATGGCTGTGGGCGCTACGGCGTTGTTTGCGCTGTTCCACGGGGTGGCGCATGGCCTGGAGCTGCCGGACATGTCCAGCCCTTGGACGTATGCGGCCGGTTTTGTCGGGGCAACTGCTGCGTTGCACGCTGCCGGCTATGCCGTGGTGCGGTTTCTGCCTGCGGCGGCGGCCCCGTTGGTGCGGGTTGCCGGTGCTGCTTCAGCGGCGACCGGGGTTTGGTTGCTCGCGGGCTGATTTGCGGGGCTATTGAGGGCCTCATCGCCCCCCTCCACATTTTGATGCGTGAACACCTTCAAAGGTGGGAGGGGGCTTGCCCCCGATAGCGCTGGCACAGACACCACAGAACGCAAGCCTGCTACCATGCGCGCCTACACCCCTGCCGTGACGACGCCAGCCAATGCCCATCGCTTCCCAGCCCACGTTGAATTCTGTGCTCACCCACTTCCATACCCTGATCGTGCCGCTCTGGCAGGGCCCAGGCTGGAATGCCGAGTTGGCGTTGCCCTATGAGGCGCTGGATGCCGATCATCGGCCTTTGCCGCCGCAACGCTACCGCGCCATGGCCTGCGCTCGACAGCTGTACCTGTTCGCCAGCCTGATCGGCGAGCCCGGTGCTGCCTTTGCCGAAGAACGCGCCGCCGCGTTGTTCCGTTCCCTACAACGGCACTTCCACGACGCCGAATACGGCGGCTGGTTCTACAGCGTCGACCCCGCCGGGCAACCGCTGGACAAGCGCAAAGACCTCTACACCCACGCCTTCATCATCTTCGCCTGCGCCCATTACTGGGCCAAAGTGCGCGAGCCGCTGGTGGAATCGGTACTCAATGCCGCCCTTGAAGTGGTCGCCGAGCGTTTCGCCACGGGCGATGGCCTGTATGAAGCGGTACTTGAACGTAACTGGTCTTCCCTCAAGTCCGGCCCCCTGCAAAATCCCTTGATGCACCTGGCCGAGGGCTTCCTCGCCACCCTCGCCGTGCGTGAAGACGCCGACGTACAAGCGGCCCTGCTGGGCTTGGCGACGGCCATGCAGCAGCGCTTCATCGACCGCCAGCATGGGGTAATGATGGAAAAACCGCTGGGTGCTGTGGATAACTGGTTTGAGCCAGGGCATCAATTCGAGTGGTTCTTTTTACTGGAGTCGTCGCCCGCCTTACGCGGCACGCCGTTGCATGCCTCACTGACCCGGGCGTTTACCTACGCCGAGCAAAAGGGTGTGGATCCGTTAAGCGGCGCGGTCAGCGGCATGCTTGCCCTCGATGGCAGCGTGCGTGACGCCACGCAGCGTATCTGGGCCCAGGCCGAATACCTGCGGGCACTGACCTTGCGGCCCGACAGCGAAGCGGTGCTGCAACGCCAATTGCTGGCGCTGCAACAGCATTTCCTGCATGAGAAAGGCTGGCATGAATGCCTGGATGCCAACGGCGCGGTGAGTCGACGGGATATGCCGTCGACCACGCCTTATCATCTGGCGACCTGCTATCAGGGCCTCACGCAATCCATTTACGGTCGCCCGTAAAACTGATCGTTAACCAGCGCGCCGCATCCGGCGTGCCGAGCCCTGTGGATATCTCTTCGCGCAACCTATCCAGGGTGGCGACGTTATCCACCGGGTAATCCGCCGGCAGCACCACGTGAATCTCGATAAACCGCGCCCGCCCGTGCTTTTGCACGTAGGACACGTAGTCGTCGAAACCATGCCTGGCGCGGACCGCATCCATGACTTCGCGAACCTTGTCGTCTAGGTGGTCGGGGGCAATCCCCAGCACCTCGCGTAACGCTGGGCGCAGGATCTTGAAGGCCGGCGCCAGCATGCTCAGGGCCAGCAAGATCAGGATCAAGGGGTCGACATACACCGCCCACTCGCCATAGCCCTGGGACTTGAGCAACAGCGCGGCCAGAAAGCTGATCAGCAAGCCCACCGACAGCATCGCGTCCACCAGCCAACTGATGTTATCGAACTGGATCAACGACGATTTGAGCGCGCGATTGCGATAGCGCACATAGAAGAAGTAGGCGAACTCAACGACGGTGAACACCGCCGCGTAGATGATCACCAGGCCCAACTCGATCTCGCGCCCGCCATTGATCATGCCGAACACACCGTTGAGGAATGCATAGATGGCGATCAACAGCAGAAAGCTGCCTTCGATCAGCAGCACCAACGGCTCCAGGTGCCAGTAGCCGAACTGGAAGCGCGCGTTGCTTTTCTTGGCGATCAACTTGGCCGTGATCAGCATCAACACCTTGATGGCGGTGGCGATCAGCGAGAAAAAGCCGTCGAACAGAATAGATTGGGCGCCGGATATCACACCCGTGACAATGCCGGCGATCGCTACCGCGAACATCAGAATCGTCGATTGTTTGAGCAGTGCCTGCTCACCTCGGTTACTCACATTTCCTCCCGTCAAAACCTTTGAACCGCACGATGCGGTGGGGTCTTCAGGAGTGGAGTGTACCTTATGGCGTGTTTTGGCCGATTTGACGCCATCGGGAGTAAACCCCCTCCCACATGGTATTGGGTTCCCACGTTCCGACTTGTGAACACAGTCAAGTGTGAGAGGGGCTTGCTCCCGATGGCAGCGACGCGGTTTAAAGCCTTACTTACCGCCCCGCTCAATCGCAAACCCGGCCCAGGTCTGGCTCACCGGCATCAGCTCCAGGCGGTTGATGTTGACGTGCGCCGGCGTGTTCATCACCCAGAAGATGGTGTCGGCAATGTCCTGCGGCTGGATCGGCTCAGCGCCGGCATAGGTCGCGTCATAACGCGCCTGATCACCGCCGAAGCGCACCAGCGAGAATTCACTCTCACACAGGCCTGGCTCGATGTTCGTCACGCGCACGCCGGTGCCTTGCAGATCGCAACGCAAGTTCAGGGAGAACTGCTTCACAAACGCCTTGGAGCCGCCGTACACGTGGCTGCCAGGGTACGGGTAGTTACCGGCGATGGAGCCGAGGTTGATGATGCCGGCGCCACGGCCGTGGGCGATCAAGCGCGGCAGCAGCAGGTTGGTGGTGGTCAGCACGCCCTTGATGTTGGTATCGACCATGGTCTCCCAATCGTCGAGGCTGCACTTGGGCGCAGGATCAGTGCCCACGGCCAAGCCCGCGTTGTTGATCAGGCCACGCAGTTTGGCGAACGACGGCGGCAGACTGGCGATGGCGTCTTCCATGCCCTTGCGGTCACGCACGTCCACGACCAGGCCGTGCACTTCGGTCTGCTTGGAAAGCTCTTCAACCAAGGCATTCAAACGCTCGGCGCGGCGGCCAGTGAGCACCAGTTTCCAACCGGCTTCAGCAAAACGACGGGCGCAGGCTTCGCCAAAACCTGAAGTTGCGCCAGTAATAAACAGCGTGTCGGACATGGTGTTCTCCTTGCGGGCATCGGGAAAAAAACAGCCAGCAGAATGCCCTTACACCGCCGTCGCGGCAACCGCTAAGCACACCCTTTCATATAAAGCCGATCACTTTTTGATCAAATCAAGCAAAGCCTTATGAACCGTGGCCTGCAGCCATATGCGCGCAGGTTATCCACAGCTGCGCCCACAGTCTTTGGGGGCAAGTACAAAATACCGAAAGCCTCTGTGTACAAGGCCTGCAGGCGGTTTTAGAAAGTTTTTTGCTTGACCTTGGCGAGGTCGTATGTAGGCCCATCGACAGAGTGGAAATCCGGACGATGGCTCCAGGCCAGTCATTCCGGCCTCTGCGGAGGTCTTTCCAGAGTTTAATCACAGACTTATCCACAGGCTGAAGAGTCATATTTCGGTCATATACCTGTGTCTTTAAACAGGTTGACAAACCCCTTGGCCGGTCGCCAAAAAGCCGCTGATCAAAAAACAACCACCACGCTGTAAGCCACGGTTTTAAAGGCGTTCAGGCAGGTACTCCCACGTTACCCACAGCCGGTTCCACAGTGGATGGGGACAAGTCAAAAGCGTGACAAAACAGGTATTTGCGGCGGCTATATGTCGCGCTTTGGAGGGGGGCTGGATTTGTTTTCCACAATTTGGGATCGGCCTTATGAACACCGCAAAACAAATGTGGGAGCGGGCTTGCTCGCGAAAGCGGTGGGTCAGTTCCAGTCTACTGACTGATACACCGCATTCGCGAGCAAGCCCGCTCCCACAGGGGGTTTGCGTCAGGCTTTAGATCAGTGGCCGCCGAGGTAGGCGTTGCGCACTTCCTCGTTCACCAGCAGCTCCTTGCCGGTGCCTGTGAGGCGAATCTCACCGTTGACCATCACATACGCCCGGTCCGACAAGCGCAGTGCGTGGTTAGCGTTCTGCTCCACCAGGAAGATGGTCATCCCGGTGGCTGCCAGCTCGCGCAGGGTGGAAAAGATCTGCTTCACCACAATCGGCGCCAACCCCAGGCTCGGCTCATCCAACAGCAACAGCTTGGGCCGGCTCATCAGCGCGCGTGCGATGGCAAGCATTTGCTGCTCACCACCGGACATGGTCATGGCGCGCTGGTTGCGCCGTTCCTTGAGGCGGGGGAACAGCTCGAACATGCGCTGCATGTCTTCCTGAGCATATTTGTCGCCAATGGGGATAGTGCCCATCAGCAGGTTTTCCTCGACAGTCATGTCGGGGAACACCCGCCGCCCTTCAGGCGACTGCGCGATGCCGTTGGAGGCGATGTAGTGGGACGACTTGTGGGTAATGTCGACACCGTTGTAGATGATCTGCCCCGACTCAGCCCGTGGCTGGCCGAAGATCGACATCAGCAGCGTGGACTTACCCGCGCCGTTGGAGCCGATCAGGCTGACGGTTTCGCCTTCGTTGATGTGCAGCGAGACTTTCTTCAGGGCCTGGATCGGACCGTAGAACACGTCCAGGTCCTTCATTTCGAGGATAGGTGCACTCATACCAGCTCCTCTTCGTCTGCGCCCAGGTAGGCGGCAATCACTTTAGGGTCGTTGCGGATCGCTTCCGGCCCGCCCTCGGCGATCACGTTGCCGTGGTCCAGCACCACGATGTGGTCGGAAATACTCATCACCATGCCCATGTCGTGTTCGATCAGCACCACTGTGAGGTCGTGTTCGTCGCGCAGCAGGCGAATCATCGCGCTGAGGGCTTCGGTTTCCTGGGGGTTGAGGCCCGCAGCGGGCTCGTCCAGGCAGATGATCTGCGGCCGGGTGCACATGGCGCGGGCGATTTCCAGGCGGCGCTGTTGGCCATAGGAAAGCTCACCGGCCAGGCGGTTGGCGCAGTCCACCAGGTCCACCACTTCCAGCCAGTAGAACGCGTGGTCGAGCGCATCGCTTTCGGCCTTGCGGTAGCCCTTGGTGTTAAGGATGCCTGCGAGCATGTTGCGGTTGACCCACATGTGCTGGGCCACCAGCAGGTTTTCCAACACCGACATTTCCTTGAACAGGCGAATGTTCTGGAAGGTCCGCGCCAGACCGGCACGGTTGACTAGGTGGGTGCCGCCGAACATTTTGTAGTACACGCGGCTGAGGAAGCTTTTCGGCGACACAAAGTCGACGGCCTTGAAGCGCTCGCCCAGCAGTTGGATCACGTTGGTCTGTTTGCCACGAATGTTCAGTTCGATCTTGCCGCCACTGGCTTTGTAAAACCCGGTGAGGCAGTTGAATACCGTGGTTTTGCCAGCGCCGTTAGGGCCGATCAGGGCGAAGATCGAGTTGCGTTCGACCTTGAGGCTCACATCGCTCAAAGCCTTGATGCCACCGAAGTGCATCATCAGGTGTTCCACGGAGAGGACGACTTCCTTGCTCATGGCGCCACTCCTTTACGTGGGGTCACACCGGTACGGCTGATGCGGATCAAGCCGCGTGGTCGCCAGATCATCATCACCACCATCAACACACCAAACAGCAGCACGCGGTATTCGCTGAAGCTGCGCAGCAATTCAGGCGCCACGGTCAACACGAAGGCCGCGATGACCACGCCGACCGTCGAGCCCATGCCGCCCAAGACCACGATGGCCAGGATCAGCGCCGACTCGAAGAAGGTGAACGACGACGGGTTGACGAAGCCCTGGTAGCTGGCAAAGAACACCCCGGCCAAACCCGCAGTAGATGCGCCGATGGTGAATGCCGAAAGCTTGACCAGCACGTGGTTCAGGCCCATGGAACGGCAAGCGATCTCATCTTCACGCAAGGCTTCCCAGGCGCGGCCAACCGGCATGCGGGTCAGGCGGTGCTTGATGTACAGCACGGCCAGCACCACCAGGAACAGCACGATGTAGATGAACATGAACTTGATGTTGGGGTTGTAATCGAGGCCGAAAAATTCGTGGAACGGAATCCCACCCTCCTTCGCCTTGCGCCCGAACTCCAGGCCGAGGAAGGTCGGTGAAGGCACCGGCATACCGTTCGGGCCACCGGTGAACGACAACCAGTTGTTGAGCACCAGACGGATGATTTCACCGAAGCCCAGAGTCACGATGGCCAGGTAGTCCCCGTGCATTCGTAATACCGGAAACCCGAGTATGCACCCCGCCAGTGCCGCCGCGATGGCGGCCAGGGGCAGCACGCTCCAGAAGCCCAGGCCGAGGTACTGATAACCCAATGCCAGACCGTAGGCACCGATGGCGTAGAACGCCACGTAACCTAGGTCGAGCAAGCCGGCCAGGCCAACCACGATGTTCAGGCCGAGGCCGAGCAACACGTAGATCAGCCCGAGGATCACCACGGTCAGCAGGTACTTGTTGGCGAAGATCGGGAACACGATGGCGATCACGATCAGTGCCGGAATGATCCAGCGCAGCCGCGACTTGTAGTCCGGTGGCAGTACATGCACGCCGGAGCCACTGCTCTCGAAGCCCTGCAGAATCTTCACGCCCTTGGGGGTTTGCAGGAACAGGCTGAGGGCAAAGCGCCCGGCCATCACGATGGCGACCAAGATGGCCACGCGCGCAGGTTCCAGGTTGAAGCTGTAGCCGTCGAGGACCACGCCGACGATCGGACCGAACACGATCAGCGAAATCAGTCCGGCAAGGATCGTATCGACGACACTTTTCTTGATATCGATAGGTTTGGCAGCAGACATGTTTACACCTTCGCCACAAGTGGGCGACCAAGCAGGCCCTGGGGACGGAAAATCAGAATCACCACCAGCAGGGAGAAACTGAACACGTCTTTGTAGTCAGAGTTGATCAACCCTGAGAACAACGACTCGGAGATACCGAGGATGATCCCGCCCAACATCGCCCCAGGCAGGGAGCCGATGCCGCCGAGTACCGCTGCGGTAAATGCCTTGATGCCGATGATGAAGCCGGCATAGAAGTCGAAGGTGCCGTAATTGAGGGTGATGAGCACACCGGCCAGTGCGGCCATGGCAGCACCGATGACAAACACGTAGGAGATCACGCGGTCGGTGTTGATGCCCAGGATCGAGGCCATCTTGCGGTCTTGCTGGGTCGCGCGGCACATGCGGCCGAGCTTGGTGTACTTGATGATGTAGGTCAGCAATGCCATGCCGGCGAATGCCGCGACCAGGATGAACACTTTGGTGTACGTAAGCTGCACGAAGCCTGTGCCGATATCGACACGCCAGGCCCCGGCCAGCAGGGTTGGGATACCTTGTTGCTTGGCGCCCTGGGCGATCTGCGCGTAGTTCTGCAGGATCAGGGAGATACCGATGGCGCTGATCAGCGGAGCCAGTCGGGTGGAGTTGCGCAGCGGTTTGTAAGCGACACGCTCAATGACCCAGCCGTAAACGCCGGTGACGACCACGGTGAAGATCAGAGTGCCGAGAATGAGCAGCGGGAAGGATTCGATGCCGAAGTAAGCCAGCAGTGCCAGACTGATCGCCGCGAGGTAAGCGGAAATCATATAAACCTCGCCGTGGGCGAAGTTGATCATGCCAATGATGCCATAGACCATTGTGTAGCCGATGGCGATCAGGCCATAGACCGACCCGAGGGTCAGGCCGTTGACCAGTTGCTGCAGGAAAATACCATCCATAACGCAATCTCACGCGGTGAGCACCTGCACACCGGCGGGTGTGCGGCGCTTCTGGAGGAAAAAACAGATCTCGATAACAACACGGGTCCCAATGTGGGAGGGGGCTTGCCCCCGATGCGGTGGGTCAGCTGAACACCTGTTGACTGACACTCCGCGATCGGGAGCAAGCCCCCTCCCACATGGATTACTTCTGCTTTTCCAACTGATGGTATTTGCCGTCTTTATCCCACTGGTAAACCACGTAGTCGGAGATTTTCAGGTCGCCCTTCGAGTCCCAGGTTTTCTCGCCCATCACGGTTTTGACCGGGTGCGCTTTCAGCCATTTGGCCGCGTCTTCGCCCTTGTTGGACTTGGCGCCGTTGAAGCCGGCGGCCAGGGCCTGCAACGAGGCGTAGGCGTACAGGGTGTAGCCTTCTGGCTCGTAGCCGGCCTTGCGGAACTCTTCCACGACAGCCTTGCTGTCAGGCAGCAGGCGCGGGTCGGCACCAAAGGTCATGTAGACGCCATCGACGTATTGCGCGCCGCCAGCGGTGGCCACCAGTTCATCAGTCACCACGCCGTCATCGGACATGAACTTGACGTCTTTCAGGCCAGCTTCACGAATCTGGCGAACCAATGGACCGGCTTCCGGGTGCAGGCCACCGAAGTACACGACGTCGGCGCCCAGGGAGCGGATCTTGGTGACCAGCGCACTGAAGTCCTTCTCGCCACGGGTCAGGCCTTCTTCCAGCACCGGCTTGACGCCGCGCTTGGTCAACTGGGCAGCGGTGGCGTCGGCCAGGCCTTTGCCGTAAGTGTCCTTGTCGTTGATGACCGCGACTTTCTTGCCCTTGAGCACATCGACGATGTAGTCGCCGGCGACGATACCTTGCTGGTCGTCACGGCCGCACATGCGGAACATGGCGCCAAGGCCACGTTCGGTCACTTGTGGGTTGGTAGAGCCTGGGGTGATCGCGATGATGCCCGCTTCGTCGTAAACCTCGGAGGCCGGGATAGTGTTCGACGAGCAGAAGTGCCCGACTACGCCAATCACTTTGTCCTGGTCAGCCAGGCGGTTGGCCACGGCAACGGCCTGTTTCGGCTCACAGGCATCGTCGCCTGCCACCAGCACAACTTTCTCGCCGTTGATGCCACCGGCCTTGTTGATCACCTCGGCTGCCGCCTGGGCACCCTTCATGTACTGCTCACCGAACGAGGCGTTGGCGCCGGTCATCGGCCCCGCTACACCAATCTTCACATCAGCTTGAACAAACGTAGAAACACCCAGCGCCGCTGCAACGGCGAGGGCCAGAAAACCTTTCTTGTAAAACGTCTGGGACATGAGTGGTGCTCCGATATTTTTGATTTTTGGCACTACAACTTGCGTTCAAACTTTTCACTGAAAGCTCAGAGCAAGCCCCGTGCCATTACGTTTTTATTCTTCAAAAAGACACGGTGTCATTGTTATTACAGGCGTTTCGACGCCGCTTGCCAGGACGTGCAACCCTCTAGCCTCGACAGGTGCAACCAGCCACTTAAAAAAGTACAACCGTGACGGGTCGCACCTGCAACCGAATGGATAAACACCCCGCTCCACACCTGTAACAGCGTGCGTAACGGAACTGCACATTTACAGTGCGTGATTGCTACGACCTGCACCAATACAGATTAGTAGCCTGCTAAGAAAATGCAGGCTTCTGAGCGGTATTTCGCTGATCAGATCACGATCCTCAAGCATTGCCCGGCGTGATACAGCGAGAATCCCGCCTCGTACAGGCAACTGCGCAGACCCACTCCGGCCAACGGTTGCATGGGCGCGAAGGGAATCGGCAGCGCTTGGGGATCCTGGTGACACAAGTAGTCGGCGAACGCCTTGCCGACCACACTGCCGGTGGTCACGCCGCGTCCGTTATAGCCCGTGACAGCGACCAGTCCAGGGGCCGGTTCGAACAGGCGCATCAAGTGATCGGGGGTGAACGCGATGCAGCCGGTCCAGGTGAATTCCCACTGCACCGATTTGAGGTACGGGAAGTAGTGTTGCTGCACCCGATCGGCCCACGCCTTTAAGAACCACGCCGGTTTCTGGTTGCCATTGCCCAGACTGCCGAGCAGTAAACGACCATCGGCATCGCGGCGAATACTGCTCAATACCTGACGCGTGTCCCACGATCCCTGGCCGCCAGGGAGAATCTGCTGGGCGGCTTCGTCGGTGAGCGGGGCCGACGCGACCTGGTAGTAATAACCGGGGAAAAAGTTACGCCGCAGCTCGGTCCATTCGCCTTCGGTGTAAGCATTGGAGGCAATGACCACTTGTGCAGCCTGCACTGCCCCGTGCTGGGTCTGAACCGACCAAAGTGCACCTTGGCGCTCCAATTGGGTGACCGGTGAATGGTCAAACAACTGCCCGCCGAGCCCGACCGCAGCATTGGCCAGCCCAGAGGTGTAGGCCATGGGATTCAAGGTGCCCGCACGCCGATCCAGCAAGGCGGCGGCAATTTTTTTAGTGCCGGTGGCTTGCTCGCAGGCCTGACCGGTGAGCAACTCAACCGGCGCGCCACGGCGCTTCCATTGTTCTTCACGACTGCGCAAATCCGCCTCGCCACGGGCGTTGTGCGCCATGTGCAAGGTGCCCTCGCGGCGCAGTTGGCAATCGATGTTGTATTTGTCGATGAGGCTGAACACCAGAGACGGTGCCGCGCCCAACATGCGGTTGAGCTGGCTGCCCACCGCTTCGCCGAAACCGGCTTCGATGTCGTCCGGGGGGATCCATAAACCGGCGTTCACCAGCCCAACATTGCGCCCCGAACCGCCGTGGCCAGTGCGATGAGCCTCCAGCACGGCGACGCTTTTACCCTGTTCCAGCAAGTGAATGGCGGCCGACAATCCGGTGATGCCGGCGCCGATCACGCACACATCCACCTTGACCTCGCCCTTGAGCGCGGCACGATCCGGCCGGCCAGGGGTGAGGTGTTCCCACAAACACGTTTCGCGTAATGCCATTGCCAGACTCCGGTGAGACCCAACAAACATCTATTCCGAACTGTAAATGAGGTCACATGTGGGAGGGGGCTTGCTCCCGATGGCGGTGTATCAGACAACACTTCAAACCTGATTCACCGCCATCGGGAGCAAGCCCCCTCCCACACTGACCTCACTCCGACTTGAGGAAATCAGTCGAAGGTGATGCCCTGGGCCAGCGGCAGTTCCAGCGAGTAGTTCACGGTATTGGTCTGGCGGCGCATATACCCGCGCCACGCATCCGAACCCGACTCACGACCGCCGCCGGTCTCTTTTTCACCGCCAAACGCGCCGCCAATTTCTGCGCCGCTTGGGCCGATATTGACGTTGGCAATGCCGCAGTCACTGCCGACTGCCGACATGAACTGCTCGGCTTCACGCACGTCAGTGGTGAAGATGCACGAGGACAGACCTTGGGGCACCGCGTTGTTCAGGCGCAGGGCTTCGGCGAAGTCGGTGTAGCCGACGACATACAGAATCGGCGCGAAGGTTTCGGTGCACACCACGTCGCTTTGCTCGGGCATCTCCACAATGGCCGGCGATACGTAGTAGGCGTTGGGGAATGTGTCTTCCAACTGGCGCTTGCCGCCGAACACTTTGCCGCCTTCGCTCAGCGCTTGCTCCAGTGCGTCCTGCATATTGTCGAAACCGTGCTTGTCGATCAGCGGGCCGATCAGGTTGCCTTCCAGCGGGTGGCCGATGCGCACTTTGGAATAGGCGGCCTTGAGGCGGGTGACGATTTCTTCCTTGACCGATTCATGGGCAATCAGGCGGCGCAGGGTGGTGCAACGCTGGCCGGCGGTGCCGACGGCGCTAAACAGAATGGCGCGCACGGCCATGTCCAGGTCGGCGCTTGGGCCGAGGATCATCGCGTTGTTGCCGCCCAGTTCCAGGATGCTGCGGGCGAAACGTGCGGCGACTTTCGGCGCCACTTCGCGGCCCATGCGCGTGCTGCCGGTGGCGCTGATCAACGCCACACGCGGGTCATCCACCAGCGCGGCGCCTGCATCGCGACCACCGATGATCACTTGGCTCAGATACTCAGGGGCGCCGTCGAATTTCTTCAGCACGCGCTCGAACAGCGCCTGGCAAGCCAGGGCCGTGAGCGGGGTCTTTTCCGAGGGTTTCCAGATCACGGCGTTGCCGCACACCAGGGCCAGGGCGGTGTTCCATGCCCACACGGCGACCGGGAAGTTGAAGGCGCTGATGACACCGACCACGCCCAGCGGGTGCCAGGTTTCACGCATGTGATGGCCTGGGCGCTCGGAAGCGATGGTCAAGCCGTACAACTGACGCGACAGACCGACCGCGAAATCGCAGATGTCGATCATTTCCTGCACTTCACCCAAGCCTTCCTGGGTGATCTTGCCCGCTTCCCAGGACACCAGCTCGCCCAGGTCGGCCTTGTATTCGCGCAGCACGTCGCCGAATTGGCGCACCAGCTCACCGCGACGCGGCGCTGGAACTTTGCGCCAGGCGTCGAATGCATGCTCGGCGCGACTGACCTGTTGCTCCACCTCGGCGGCACCTTCCCAATGCACACTGCCGATTTGGCTGCCATCAATCGGCGAATGCACGGGCTGTTTGCCCGCCTGGTACAGCGACGGGTTCACCCCGAGACGATCAAGCAATGCGGCAACCATGGGTCACTCCTTCAAACTGCAAACAGAAAATTCGCGCCGCGGCGCGCACGGCAATCCAGACCTTATTTGTAGCTGGCTCAAGACTTGCCAACAAACGACGATTAGGCGAGATATCATTCCGTTTATTCATGCAAAGCATAAAAAGAGGCACGCCGTGCTGAACAAAAGACATTTGCCCTCGATCACCGCCCTGCAGTGTTTCGAAGCAGCCACCCGCCACCTGAGCTTCACCCGCGCCGCCGAGGAGTTGAACCTCACGCAAAGCGCGGTCAGCAAACAGGTGGCGCAGTTGGAAGAGCTGCTGCAACACCTGCTGTTTCGCCGCGTGCGTCGCCGCTTGCAGATGACCCCGGCGGGCGACCTGTACCTGGTGGAAGTGCGCAAGATCCTCACGCAAGTGGAGATGTCCACCCACTACCTGCGCTCCTACGGCGGCGAGACCGAAGTGCTGCGCGTGTCCACGCCTTACACCTTCGGCGCGCGCTGGCTGGTGCCGCGCCTCAAGGGTTGGCGGTTGCGCCATCCGCAGATCCACCTGGACCTGTGCAACGAGCAGGAGCCGGACGAACTGCTGCAAGGCAAGGCCGACATGGCCTTCTACTTCGGCCAGGGCTCGCGCCCCGGCACCGAGAGCCTGAAGCTGTTCAGCGAAGAACTGGTGCCGGTGTGTGCACCGGAAAGTCTGCCCGCGAAGCCCTTCAACGACCCCACGCAACTGAGCGAACTGGTGCTGCTGCAAAACGCCTCACGCCCCCAGGGCTGGCATGACTGGTTCGCCGATCAGGGTTATCACACCGAGCACAGCTACCACGGGCCGCGTTTCGACACCTTTTATATGTGCATTCGAGCGGCGCAGGTAGGCTGCGGTGTAGCGCTGCTGCCGCGGTTTCTGGTGGAAGAAGAACTAGCCGACGGCAAGTTGGTGATCCCCTGGCAGCACGCGATGCCGAGCCAGGATGCGTATTACCTGGCTTATCCCGAGCATTCGGCGGAAGTGCCCAAGGTGCGCGAGTTTGTGAAGTGGATGATGGAGCAGGTTCTTTAGTGCCTGGAATACCGCCATCGGGGCAATCCCCCTCCCACATTTGAAACACATTCCAAGTGTGGGAGGAGGCTTGCCCCCGATGACGCCAGTGGCCTCACTGAAAAAATCACTGGCAAAACCCCACAGGTCTATGCGCCACTAGCCCCCTTCCTTAATTGTGCGTAAAGGCCGGCGCCCATCGCCGACCCGTCTGGAGATTCCCGTTATGAGCGAGAGTGTGTTTGCCGATCGCATCGTGCAGAACCTGCTCGACACCGACTTCTACAAGCTGACCATGATGCAGGCGGTGCTGCACAACTACCCCAACGTGGAAGTTGAATGGGAATTCCGTTGCCGTAACAGCGAGGACCTGCGCCCGTACCTGGCGGAGATTCGCTACCAGATCGAACGCCTCGCCGAGCTGAGCCTGAGCCCGGACCAACTGGGCTTCCTGGAACGCATCAGCTTTATGAAGCCGGACTTCCTGCGCTTCCTCGGGCTATTCCGCTTCAACCTGCGTTATGTGCAGACCGGCATCGAGAACGGCGAGTTGTTTATCCGCCTGCGCGGGCCGTGGCTGCATGTGATTCTGTTTGAAGTGCCGATGCTGGCCATCGTCAGCGAAGTGCGTAACCGCTACCGCTACCAGACCGTGATCCTCGAACAGGCCCGCGAGCAGTTGTACCGCAAGTTCGATTGGCTGACGGCGAATGCCAGCAGCGAGGAACTGTCGGAGCTGCAAGTGGCCGACTTCGGCACGCGCCGACGCTTTTCGTACCGGGTGCAGGAAGAAGTGGTCAATGTGCTCAAGCATGACTTCCCCGGGCGCTTTGTCGGCACCAGCAATGTGCACCTGGCCCGCGAGCTGGACATGAAGCCCCTGGGTACCATGGCCCACGAATGGATCATGGCCCACCAGCAACTCGGCCCCCGCCTGATCGACAGTCAGATCGCCGCCCTCGATTGCTGGGTCCGCGAATACCGTGGCCTGCTGGGCATCGCCCTGACCGATTGCATCACCACCGACGCGTTCCTCGGCGACTTCGACTTGTACTTCGCCAAGCTGTTCGACGGCCTGCGCCACGATTCTGGGGACCCGGTGCAGTGGGCGGAAAAAGCCATCGCTCACTACCACAAGCTGGGTATCGAGCCGATGAGCAAAACCCTGGTGTTCTCCGACAGCCTGTCGCTGCCCAAGGCCTTGGAGATTTTCCGTGCGCTGCGCGGTCGCATTAATGTGAGCTTCGGCATCGGCACCAACCTGACCTGCGATATTCCAGGGGTGGAACCGATGAGCATCGTGCTTAAAATGACCGCCTGCAACGGCCAGCCCGTCGCCAAAATCTCCGATGAAGCGGGCAAGACCCACTGCACCGACCCGAATTTTGTCGCCTATTTGCGTCACGTTTTCAAAGTACCTGCCATTTCCAGCAAGGAGTGAATCATGCAAGCCGTACAGCGCGAGATTGCTGAACAGCTCAAGGTGCAAGCGCCGTTCAACGACCAAGCCGCCCTTGAGGCCGAGGTTGCCCGACGCGTGACCTTTATCCAGGACTGCCTGCGCAATTCCGGACTCAAAACGTTGGTGCTGGGCATCAGCGGCGGTGTCGATTCCCTGACCGCCGGCCTGTTGGCCCAGCGCGCGATGCAAGAACTGCGCGCCAGCACCGGTGACGAGGCGTACCGCTTTATTGCCGTGCGCCTGCCCTACGAAACCCAGTTCGACGAAATCGACGCCCAGGCATCGGTGGACTTTATCGAGCCCGACGAGCGCCACACCGTGAACATCGGCCCGGCGGTGAAAGCACTGGCCAGTGAAGTGGCGGCGTTTGAAGGCAAGGCGGCGGTGTCCCGTGACTTCGTGCTTGGCAACACCAAGGCGCGCATGCGAATGGTGGCGCAATACACCATCGCCGGCGCGGCCGGTGGTTTGGTGATCGGCACCGACCATGCGGCGGAAGCGGTGATGGGGTTTTTCACCAAGTTCGGTGACGGTGCATGCGATCTGGCGCCGTTGAGCGGGCTGGTAAAAAACCAGGTACGCGCGATTGCACGGCACTTTGGCGCGCCGGAGTCGTTGGTGGAGAAGGTGCCGACGGCCGACCTTGAAGACCTGTCGCCAGGTAAGCCGGATGAAGCGTCACATGGCGTGACGTATGCCGAGATCGATGCGTTCCTGCACGGTGAACCGGTGCGCGAAGAGGCGTTCAGGATTATCTGCGAGACCTATCGCAAGACTGAGCACAAGCGGGTGATGCCGTTTGCGCCGTGAGGTGAGCCAGATATTTTTGTGTTGATTGGCAGGCCGCTATCGGGAGCAAGCCCCCTCCCACATTTGATCGCATTCTCATGTTGGAACTCGGTCAAGTGTGGGAGGGGGCTTGCTCCCGATAAACGATAACGCGGTCTTATTTGACGACCACAGTGCCTTTCATCATCGAGATGTGGCCTGGGAACGAGCAGAAGAACGCGTAGTCCGTACCAGCAGCCAGCTTGGAAACATCGAAAGTCACCGAATCTTTCTCGCCGGCACCGATCAGCTTGGTGTGGGCGATGATGCGGTCGTCACCCTCTTTCAGGTAGTTCTTGTCGATGCCAGCGGCCATGCCGTCAGTGGCAACCGGTTGCATGTTGGCGGCAGTGGTCAGCACCCAGTTATGGCCCATGACGTTTTTCGGCAAGCTGCCCGAGTGTTCCAGGTTCACGGTGAACGTCTTGCAGCTCTTGTCGATCACGATTTCCTTGGTGTTGAAGGACATCTGATCGGTGGAGTCGACGGTGACATTGCACTCTGCGGCAAACAACTGGCCACTGGCCAAAGTCAGCAGGGAAACAGCAACGAGTTTGGCAAACATGTGAATCTCCAAGGCAGGGTTTATAAAACGCGGATTGCGGTAAGGTTGCCTCAAGCAGGCTTGAATTCTTATGATCTGAATCAACAGATTGTATACAACTTTAGGCTATCAGACTTATCAACACAATCTACCAGCCAAAGTAGCAGTACCTGCCTATGATCGGCCCATCACCCACTGGAGTCCGAACCATGCGCCTCAATCACCTGTTCAATGGCCTGCTGGCCGCGTACGCCTGCGGTAAGTGAAGGCAAAGCGCCCCTTGAAGCTGCTACCATGTCGTCACAAGGCAGCTGCGCGCCGCCACCCTCACCTTCGACCCTAGAGGATCGCCCATGGCCAAACCTAATTACTCCTTCGCCAAACGTCAGAGAGACTTGGCCAAGGAACAGAAGAAAGAGGAAAAACTGCAACGCAAGAAAGCCGCTGTCGATGAAGAAGCGGGCGCACTGAACCCGGACGCGGAAGGTGAAGTGGCAGCAGACGAGACCGAAACCCCGAAAGACCCGGCTGAATAAATTCTGTTGTGGTGAGCAGGCCCCCCCTGTCTCACCACACTCCACCGTTATTCCAGCGGCATCACCGTCACCCGCACCTCCGGGTCATGGTTCCCTCCCCCCAGAATTACCCCACGCAACGGCGACACATCGGAAAAGTCCCTGCCCCAGGCCAAGGTGATGTGCTCCAGTGCCGGCTGCACATTGTTCGTCGGATCAAAATCCACCCAGCCTGACACCGGGCAAAACACTGATACCCACGCGTGGGACGCATCAGCACCGATCAGCCGTGGCTGGCCGGGCGGTGGCTGGGTGAGCAGGTAGCCGCTGATATACCGCGCAGCCAAGCCCCGCGAACGCAGGCAGGCGAGCATCAGGTGGGCGAAGTCCTGACACACGCCACGGCGGCGTTCCAGCACTTCCACCAGCGGTGTGGCGACTTGGGTCGCTTCGGCATCGAAGGTGAATTCACTGAAGATCTTTTCCATCAGCGCCTGCACGCCCAACAACAAGGGTTCGCCAGGGGGAAAACAACTTTCGGAGAACTCGACGAAGGTTTTTTTCAGGTGTACGTAGGGTGATTCAAAGCGATACCGACAGGCTTCGATTCGCTCAGGGGTCATCGGCTGGCTGCTGTAGGTCAGGCTGTCACGGGTCTGATCCCAGGCCGGCGACTGCCGAAAATCCAGTACAGGCCGCGCCAGCACCTCCACGGTCAGCCCAGCGTTGACCAGCAATTCATCGTGAGGCCGTTCGAACGCCAGGCGGGTGATCGGGTTGCCGTATACATCCAGCTCATCGCGGCGCGAGGTCGGCTCCGGGCTGATATCCAGTTGTTGCGATGTGCAGCGCTGCCAGGCACAGGGTCGTGGCCATAAGTGCGCCAACTGCTGGGCCAGGGACACCGGGCTGTCGTAGTGGTAGTGGGTATCGTGGAAAATCTGATAGCGAGCGCTCATTACACCGACACCGTTTGCTGGCTGACATCATCCACATGGGCAAAATGGCGCAACGCGAGGCGATCCGACACTTGCCCGCTTTCATCGGCCACCGCTTGCAGCAGGTCGGCCAGGCCGTCCAACGCAGCACGTACGCTGGACTCGCCAAACAACGGGTTCTCCAGGCAACCCAAGTCGAAACGCGCCAGGCGCTCCACCAAGGGCGCCAGGCCCGTTTCCCGTGGCACACCAAAATCATCATTAAGGCGACGCAAAGTGCGACTGACCAATTTGAGCTGGAACAGCACGGCATGGGGGTTCTGCTCGTCGAGCAGCAACAGGTCGAGCACCGGAATCAACTGCGGCACCGCCAAGTAGCGCGAGCGGTATGTGATGCTGCTGTTGCCCAACTCCAGCAACCACTCCAGCCCCGCCTGATCGAACACCGCGACGCCACGCAGGAACGCCGCCAGGCTGCTGCTTAAGAATTGCAGGCGTTCTATGCGCCGGCCCATCATCAGGAAACGCCAGCCTTCGTCGCGGGTCATGTCGTCCAGGGCAAACCCGGACAGCGCCGCCAAAGACATCACCAGGCGGTTGAGAAAATCCAGCAACTCGCCAAAGTCCGGCGCTTCACTTTCCAGCTCCATGGCTTCGCGTTGCAGCTCCACCAAGGCCTGCCAGTTCTCGCGGGACAACTTGCCACGCACCTGGGACGCCGCCCACTGCAAGCGTTGCAGGTTGGCGCGCAGGCTCGATGGCCAGTCATCGCCGAGCAACGCTGCAAGCAGACGCTCCGGCAGTTCGCCCTCTTCCGGCAGCAGGCGCAGGTTTTCGCCCAGCTCCACCGCCGCCTGCAACGCCAAGGGATCGTCGCCGTCGACATAACGCGCCAGCACGATTCGCAACCAGCGCGCGCTGTCATCGCAGCGCTCGCAGTAACGGCCAAACCAGAACAGGTTTTCCACCACCCGCGACGGCAGATAAGGATCGCGGCGCACCAAGTCATGGGCACCAATCGTGCGCTGGGCACGCCACTGCTCACCACCGGGGGCGCGTTCGCCGAGCACCCAGGTGTCTTTGCTCGCACCGCCGCGTTGCATCGACACCACTTCGGCATCGGCTTCAGCAGCCACACGGGTCAGGCCCCCGGGCAATACGCGATAGCCCTCGTCACTGGCCACGGCGTAAACACGCATACCAATGGCACGGTGCTGCAGGTGGTCATCCACGGTGTGCCACACCGGCGCCTGGGACAGTTGCGCCAGCTCCTGGGCGACGTAGGCGTACGGCCGCGCACGCATGCGTTCGGCCAGGGCCTCGCGTTGCTCGTCGTTCAGATCGCGGCCAAACACCGGGGCGAAACTCTGCGAGGGGAACGCGGGTTTGATCAGTAGCTCCGGCAGTTTTTCCAAGGCTTCGGCGAGCACCGGTGCTTCACCGCACCACCAGGTGGCGATGGACGGCAGGATCAGTTCTTCGCCGAACAAAAACTCGTTGATTTTCGGCAGGAACCCCAGCAACCCGGGCGACTCCAGCACGCCGCTGCCCAAGGCATTGGCCACCAGCACATTGCCCTGGCGCACCGCATCCAACAGGCCCGGCACGCCGAGGGCCGAGTCGGTGCGCAGTTCAAGCGGGTCGCAGAAGTCGTCGTCCAGGCGCCGCATGATCGCGTGCACCCGGCGCAGACCGCTGAGGGTTTTGAGGAACACGGTGCTGTCGCGCACGGTGAGGTCGCCACCTTCCACCAGCGGATAGCCGAGCTGGCGCGCCAGGTAGAGATGTTCGAAGTAGCTTTCGTTGAAGCGGCCTGGGGTGAGCAGCACGATCAGCGGTGTCTGATCATCGCCGGGCGCCTGGCGAACCAGGGTTTCCTGGAGGGTGCGGAAGAAACCGGTGAGGTGCTGCACCTGCAAGTCACGGTACAAGTCCGGGAAGGCGCGAGACACGATGGTGCGATTTTCCAACGCATAACCGGCGCCCGATGGGGCCTGGGTGCGGTCGGCCGTCACCCACCAACGACCATCCGGAGTGCGCGCCAGGTCAACCGCGTACAGATGCAGGAAAGCACCGTCGGGGGGCTGGATACCCTGGCACGGCCACAGGAAATTGTTATGCCCGAACACCAGCTCCGCCGGCAGCAAGCCTTCTTTGATCAAGCGTTGCGGGCCATACAGATCAGCGAGCACGGCATTGAGCAGGCGCGCCCGCTGGGCGATACCGGCCGACAGATGCTGCCATTCATCCGCCGCCAACACATGGGGCAGCAGGTCCAGCTCCCACGGACGATCGGCGCCCTTGGGGTCGGCATAGACGTTGTAGGTCACGCCGTTTTCCTGGATCTGCCGCGTCAGCAGCGCCTGGCGCTGGGCCAACTGCGCGGGGGTGCTGCGTTGCAGGTGATCGAGCAAGCGCCGCCAATGGGCACGCACCGCGCCGCTGTCATCCAGCAGTTCGTGATAAGTGCCCGCAGTTAGCGGGTAACGGTCGAGCAAGTCGGACATGGAACGCTCGGCAGAGGCAAAGGGGCTCAGATTACCCTAACAAACACTGCAAATCCCTCTGTGGTTTCCAGGCTTTGTGGTGAGCGGACTTGCCCCGCGCGAGGCATGCTCGCTCACTACATAATCTGGAGTCACAGTTGGATAGGGCTCAGTCATTTTTATTGGGGAAACGCCGCAGATCCAGGGTCATAGGGAATTCGTCATTGATCACAACACTCGGTACGGTGAGCTTCCCAGGCGTGTGGCCGAGACGGAAAAACCGCGCCATGCGCCGGCTCTCAGCCTCATTGGCGTTCACCGGTAAGCTGTCGTAATTGCGCCCGCCCGGATGCGCGACGTGGTACTGGCAACCGCCCAACGAGCGTTGCATCCAAGTGTCCAGTAGGTCGAACACCAGCGGCGCATGGACCGGGATAGTCGGCTGCAAACAGTTGGCCGGTTGCCAGGCGCGGTAACGCACGCCAGCGACAAACTCGCCGACTCGCCCGGTCGGTTGCAGCGGCACTGGGATGCCATTGCAGGTCAACAGGTAGCGTTGCGGTGGCAACCCGCTCAACTTCACTTGCAGACGCTCCAGGGACGAATCCACATAGCGTACCGTGCCGCCCACTGCGCCCTCTTCGCCCAGTACATGCCAAGGTTCCAGGGCCTGGCGCAGTTCCAGTTCGATACCGCTGACGGCATAGTCGCCGACCTTGGGGAAACGGAACCCCAAATGCGCGGCGAACCATTCGGCACGCAGTGGGTAGCCGGCGGCGTTGAGTTCGACGATCACATCGGCAAAGTCCTGCTCGATAAAGTGCGGCAGCAAAAAGCGGTCATGCAACTCGGTGCCCCAGCGCGCCAGTTTCGGCGGTGCGTAAGGCTCACGCCAGAACCGCGCCACCAGCGCCCGCAGCAGCAGTTGCTGAGTCAAACTCATGCGCGCGTGGGGCGGCATTTCAAAGGCGCGCAGCTCCAACAGGCCCAGGCGGCCGGTGGCGCCGTCGGGCGAGTAAAGCTTGTCGACGCAGAATTCGGCGCGGTGAGTGTTGCCCGTCACGTCGATCAGCAGGTTGCGCAGCAGGCGGTCCACCAGCCAGGGCGGGCACTCCTCGCCGGGCTCGGGCATTTGCGCGAAAGCGATTTCCAGCTCATACAGCGCGTCGTTACGCGCCTCATCCACTCGCGGCGCCTGGGACGTCGGGCCGATAAACAAGCCAGAAAACAGGTAGGACAGTGACGGGTGGTTATGCCAGTAGCTGATCAGGCTGCGCAGCAAATCGGGACGACGCAGAAACGGTGAATCCTTGGGCGTCGCGCCCCCGAGCACAAAGTGGTTACCACCACCGGTGCCAGTGTGGCGCCCGTCGATCATGAATTTTTCGGTGGTCAGGCGGGTCTGTCGCGCCTCTTCGTAGAGAAACTCGGTGCGCTCGACCAACTCATCCCACGTGGCGGACGGCTGCACGTTGACCTCAATCACACCCGGATCCGGCGTCACCCGGAAGTTGCTCAGGCGCATATCGAACGGCGGTTCGTAGCCTTCCAACAGCACCGGGCAGTGCAGCTCTTCAGCAGTCGCTTCGATGGCGGCAACCAGTTCCAGGTAATCCTCGACGCGCTCCAGCGGCGGCATGAACAGGTACAGGCGCCCTTCCCGTGCTTCGGCGCACAGTGCGGTGCGGGTCAGCCAGTCAGCGGACTCGTCGACCTCGGGCACTCGCTCATCGCTCGGCGCTGCTTCGCCGTGGCTTTGCAGTTGGGCACTGGTTGGCAGTTCCGGCTGATCCTGATTAGGGTCGGTGGGGTGCACGAACGGATACTCCGCCGCCGTCACCCAAGGCTGCGAGGCCAACGGCAGGCGATAGCCAAGCGGTGAATCCCCCGGTACCAGGCGGCAGTGGTTATCGCGCAGGTACCAACGCCCACTTTGCCAGCGGTCATTCGCGGCCGTACGTGCCAGCGGCAGCACCTGGCCGATGACTTTATCCAGGCCCTGGCTGAACACTTTGCGCAGGCGTTCGCGCTCTAGGTCGTCGCTCAAGCGCGGGTCCTGGGCGGTGACGTTCTGAGGCAACGCACCTTCGCGCCACAGGTAGTAAAAATTGTCTTCGAAGGCCGGGAATACAAAACGCGCCGGCAACTTGAGGCGTTCGGCAACACTGGCCAGGAAGCGCCCGGCCAGCACGCCATCGGCACCGTAGTCCTCTTGCTCATCGGCAATCAGTGCACTGTTGTGCCAGATCGGCACGCCGTCGCGGCGCCAGTAACAGTTGAGCGACCAGCGCGGCAGTTGCTCGCCGGGGTACCACTTGCCCTGGCCGAAGTGCACCAGGCCCTTGGGCGCGTAGTGCTTGCGCATGCGCTGGAACAGCTCGGCGGACAAGCGGCGTTTGTCGGGGCCAAGGGCCGCGGTGTTCCACTCGGCGCCGTCGGGGTCGTCGATGGACACAAAGGTCGGCTCACCGCCCATGGTCAGGCGCACGTCGTCCTTGAGCAGGTCGCCGTCGATCTGCCGGCCCAGGGCCTGGATCGCCAGCCACTGCTCTTCGGTGTAGGGCTTGGTGACCCGTGGCGCTTCCCAGATGCGCTCCACCGACATTTCGTGGGTAAATTCGCACTCGCAGGGTTCCACCAGCCCACTAATCGGCGCGGCGGACGATGGATCAGGACTACAGGCCAACGGGATATGCCCTTCACCGGCAAACAATCCGGAGGTTGCATCCAGCCCGATCCAGCCGGCGCCGGGCAAATACACTTCGCACCAGGCATGCAGGTCGGTGAAGTCCACCTCAGTGCCGGACGGGCCATCCAGGGCTTTGACGTCGGCGGTCAGCTGGATCAGATAGCCGGACACAAACCGCGCCGCCAGCCCCAGATTGCGCAGCAACTGCACCAACAACCACGCCGAGTCGCGGCAGGAGCCGGAGGCGTTTTCCAGGGTGAACTCCGGGGTTTGCACGCCAGGTTCCATGCGGATCAGGTAACCGATATCGGTGGCCAAACGCTGATTGAGCCCCACCAAGAAGTCCACGGCGGGCAGTGGCGTGCGGTCGATGCCGGCCAGGTAGGCGGCAAACTTCGGCGTCAGCGGCAGGGTTTCCAGGTACGGCGCCAGCTCGCGCTGCTCATCGGCGGCGTAGCTGAAGGGGATTTTTTCGGCGTAGGGTTCGAGAAAGAAGTCGAACGGATTAAAGACTGCCATCTCAGCGACCAGGTCAACTTCGATCCGCAGCTCATCGGTCTTTTCCGGGAATACCAGGCGCGCCAGGTAATTGCCCTGGGGGTCTTGCTGCCAATTGATGAAGTGCTGCTCGGGCAGCACTTTCAGTGCGTAGGACAAAATCCGCGTGCGGCTATGGGCCGCCGGACGTAAGCGCACGATCTGTGGCCCGAGTTCGACGGCACGGTCGTAGCGGTAATGCGTAACGTGGTGCAACGCGACATGAATCGACACGGCGGCCTCCTGCGAGCCAGGGCATGAACACAACGCGCGCAAGACTTATGCCAGAGCGGCAGCCATTGCGCTTTATCGTAAGACCCGGTGCAGTACAGCACCAAAACGGCGCCATCGTAGGTGCCGTGGTGCGAGGGTTGCACATATTTGTGGCGAGCGTGTGCAAACAGGTGGCGAATCTACCCAGTCAGCCGCGCTTACCCTTCGCGATCACCGCCTGGCGCAGGTGGCGTATTTCGAAGAGCTTTTGGCGCATTTCACGATGGCGCTTGCTGTTAAGCAGCAATAACCCCAGCAACGGAAACAGCACGGCCGAGCCATAGACCCAGCCATTGAGGCCGTATTGAATCATCGGCAGTACGAACAATAGGCAGGCGCCCAAATACCCCGCGACGAGCCGCGTCGCCCAGGGATACCCGCGCGCAATCATGACATTGCCAAAAACCAGCACCGCCACCAGCACCAGGATGGCGCCTCCCGAATAGCTGGACTTGAGGGCAGGATCGACACCGCGCAGATACGTCACGCCGGCCATGGACACCGCAGCCGAACCGGAGAAGATCGCCATGAAAATAGTGCCCATGAACACCGGGAAATATCGGGCCAGAAATCCGCCCATATCGGGAAAGCCGTTCATTCCGTCAGATCCTCGTACAGGCCGATAGCAATAGTTTCGGCCGTGCCCACGTGGCCGGTTCGATGGCTGCCCCAGATCCCCAACAGCCCCCCGATGGCATCCTTGAGCTGAGTCAGCGTGGCATGCCGGATTTCGGTGGAGCTGTAGCTCTTGGTCAACGTGCCGGCGCGCTGCTGCAATTTAAGCAACTTGGGGGTCAGGCTGGGGTCTTTCAGGCTCAGCAGTTCTTTGGTCAGCTTCTTGCGTTCCTGGCGGCTCAGGCCCTTGAGCAACTCGTACCAACTTTTGCCCAACGCAGCTGCTTTGTTGGCCTTGAGCAACCGAATCGTGGTCAAGGCACCTGTTCCGATACCCACCAACGAAGCCGCATCGAGAAGGGGGGAAACGGCGCCGTACCATGCGGCGTCATCCATGCGGTCGTTGGCATCCGGATCAAGCACTTCGTTATAAGTGCGCGCCACACCAAACCCGCATTGAGCGCTGCTGGCCAATGCCGCCGTGATGCCAATGCCGACCACAAACGCGCTGGCACCGGCGGTGAACGGCACCGCGACGCTGCCGCTGAATACCACGATCCAACCGATCACCGCGGCGCTACAGGAAAGGCCCATGTCAAACGCTTCCTTCTGGAGGCGCCCTTCCCGGGGATCGGTCTTCACCTGCTCCACAAACTGTGCGGGCGAGATGTACTTCTGCGCCTCGCGCAAGATGATGCGCTTGGGTTTGATGCTGCAGATCGGCTTGAATTCGCGCAGGGTGATGACGTTGAAGTCGGCGTCGATGTACACAACGCCCGCGCCGACGATGCCGGGGTCGGCGTCGATGGCAGCGAACAGGCGCGGTAGGTTGATCTGGCTTTCGATGCGCTGGCGCGCCATGAACTGCGAACGGTTGAAGTCCATGCCGATGCCGGCCAGGGGGTTGCCCATGGGGTGTTCTTCCTTGAAGGGGTGGAGACCGAACTGACGCTATCGGGGGCAAGCCCCTCCCACATGTGATGTGTGAATACATTCAAAATGTGGGAGGGGGCTTGCCCCCGATAGCGATTTAATGGGCGCCACCTTAACAAACAGACTCCCCACCGCCTAGAAAGCAAAACGCCAGCACGAGGCTGGCGTTTTACATAGTCAAGCGGCGATCAACGCGGCACAACCGGCTTACGCGCGGGCTTGCCGCCCTTGCCCTTGGCCGCATCGCTGCGCTCTTTGGCCGCCTGTTTGTTACGTGCCTGGGCCGCGGCCTTGGCTTGCTCACGCTTGTCCCACGGGTTGCTGCCATCGCTGCCACGAGGCGGCAGGCCAGTATGCTGGGTGAGGATCTTGGTGGTGGTTTCCTTGGCGACCTTATGGCTGCCGACCGGCGTCGAATTCTTGCGACGGGCGCTCTGGTAGCTGTCGGTGCTCGGCTGGTGCAGCGGGATCAGTTGGTCCTTGCCCGGCCCGATCAGGTCGGCACGGCCCATGCGGGTCAACGCTTCACGCAGCATCGGCCAGCCTTTCGGGTCGTGATAGCGAAGGAATGCTTTGTGCAGACGGCGCTGCTCCTCGCTCTTGACGATGGTCACCGCGTCGCTCTTGTAGGTGACCTTGCGCAGCGGGTTCTTGCCCGAATGGTACATCGCGGTGGCAGTGGCCATCGGCGACGGATAGAACGCCTGCACCTGGTCGGCACGGAAGCCGTTGCCCTTGAGCCACAGGGCCAGGTTCATCATGTCTTCATCGGTGGTGCCTGGGTGGGCGGCGATGAAGTACGGGATCAGGTACTGCTCCTTGCCCGCTTCCTTGGTGTACTTCTCGAACATGCGCTTGAACTTGTCATAGCTGCCGATGCCCGGTTTCATCATCTGGTTGAGCGGACCTTCCTCGGTGTGTTCCGGGGCGATCTTGAGGTAGCCACCGACGTGGTGCGTTACCAACTCTTTCACATATTCCGGCGACTCGACCGCGAGGTCGTAGCGCAGGCCGGAAGCGATCAAAATCTTCTTCACACCCGGCAAGGCTCGGGCGCTGCGATACAGCTGGATCAACGACGAATGGTCGGTGTTCAGGTTCGGGCAGATACCAGGGAACACGCACGACGGCTTGCGGCACGCGGATTCGATTTCCGGGCTCTTGCAGGCGATGCGGTACATGTTCGCGGTCGGGCCGCCGAGGTCGGAGATCACGCCGGTAAAACCAGGCACCTTGTCGCGGATCTCTTCGATCTCGCGGATGATCGACTCTTCGGAACGGTTCTGGATGATGCGGCCTTCGTGCTCGGTGATTGAGCAGAAGGTGCAGCCGCCGAAGCAGCCACGCATGATGTTCACCGAGAAGCGGATCATGTCGTAGGCCGGGATTTTTTCCTTGCCATACGCCGGGTGCGGGACGCGTGCGTACGGCATGCCGAACACGTAGTCCATTTCTTCGGTGGTCATCGGGATGGGAGGCGGATTGAACCATACGTCCACTTCACCGTGCTTCTGCACCAGGGCGCGGGCGTTGCCTGGGTTGGTTTCCAGGTGCAACACGCGGTTAGCGTGGGCATAGAGCACCGCGTCACCACGGACTTTTTCCACCGATGGCAGGCGGATCACGGTCTTGTCGCGGGTCATGCGCGGGCTGGCCAGGATCTGCACGACCTTGGCTTCTTCCGGGTCATCAACCGGACCCTTTTCCTGCTCGATGGCGCAGGCCTGGGTGTCCTGGGTGTTGACGTACGGGTTGATGATCTTGTCGACCTTGCCCGGACGGTCGATGCGGGTGGAGTCCACCTCGTACCAGCCTTCGGGCGTGTCACGGCGAATGAACGCGGTGCCGCGCACATCGGTTATGTCTTCGATCTTGTGACCCCACGACAGGCGCTGGGCGACTTCGACGATGGCCCGCTCGGCGTTGCCGTACAGCAGGATATCGGCGGTGGCGTCGATCAGGATCGAGTTGCGCACACGGTCCTGCCAGTAGTCGTAGTGGGCGATGCGGCGCAGGGAGGCTTCGATGCCGCCGAGTACGATCGGCACGTTCTTGTACGCTTCCTTGCAACGCTGGCTGTACACCAGGCTCGCACGGTCCGGGCGTTTGCCGGCCATGCCGCCTGGAGTGTAGGCGTCGTCGGAACGGATTTTCTTGTCCGCGGTGTAGCGGTTGATCATCGAGTCCATGTTGCCGGCCGCGACGCCGAAGAACAGGTTCGGCTCGCCGAGCTTCATGAAGTCGTCTTTGGACTGCCAGTTCGGCTGGGCAATGATCCCGACGCGGAAGCCTTGGGACTCCAGCAGCCGGCCGATGATGGCCATGCCGAACGACGGGTGATCCACGTAGGCATCACCAGTGACAATGATGATGTCGCAGGAATCCCAGCCAAGCTGATCCATCTCCTCCCTGCTCATGGGCAGGAATGGCGCAGGACCGAAACATTCGGCCCAGTACTTGGGATAGTCAAATAACGGCTTGGCTGTTTGCATGACGGTGACCGGTGTTGAGATGAAAAATCGCGGGCGCGGAATATAGCACAAATTTTGACCAATTCCGACGGTAATGGTCGGCTTTTAAACCGGCGATCTGCCGCTTCCGTATTCACCCCAGTTAATCAAGCACATACGGGGCTATTCCACTAACTCATCGGCAAAAACATCCTCGATAGGCTGGTTTCAATCAACCACAGCCCCTGGTGGCCCAGCCCATGAATACACGCCCCACCCCACCACCACGCCGCCCTCTCCTGACGGCACATCACGCGATGATAGGGCCTCAGTTGCCGTCCTGGCTGCGTCAGGCACCCGCCTCGCAGCTCAAGGATTTTCGCGACTGCCTGATCAACAGCAACCTGGCCCGGCACGACCTCAAAGCGCTGCTGGGCGAGATCCAAAGCCCTGAAGACTTTGCCCGCCCCCGCTTGCGCGCGGCACTGACTGCGCAGTTTTTCACGCTGATTGCCGACGAAAACGCGATCCTAGTGCGCGAATGGAAAAACCATCACCTGCTCGGGCTGATAAAAACCCATGCCAGAACCACTCGGCAGACGCTGCTAGAGGCGGCCCTGCAGAACTTCGAAGCCTCTGAAGCGCAAGAAGGCGGCATGGAAACCGGCACGGCAATTTATAACGTCACGGCAACCGGCGAGGTATCCAGTTCGATCACTGGCCCGGCATTCGCCAAGTTCTGCCGCAATCTGGACCTGGGCGGCCAATACCTTGCACATATCTTCAGCGCGCTTGAGCCGTCGTCGAGCTCCGCCTCGGGGCGCACGCCGCAAGAGGTGCGAAGGGTGTTTCGCGCTCAGGTGCAGCATGCCTTTGGGGTCGCGATACATATCGCTTATATGAACCGCCGCCTCACCGCCAAGCAGCATCTGCAACTGAACAGTCTGTACCGGTCGGGGTCACCCCCGGATATGCAGTGCCATCACCTGACGATCAACGAGGTGGTATTGCCGGGCGTGCTGGTGATTGAGGCGCCAAAGATCGGCCTCCCGTTCATCCTCTACACGCCCGACGATCCAAGCGCTGCGCTACGTCCGCACGCGAGCCTAGCCGAACTCAAGCGCAAGCTGGCCGAACGGCTGCTGGATGAAAACTACCGCGCCGTCTTCGAGCGGCTGGTGCCCTTGCAGCACCAGGGCAGCCTGCTGGACGCAACGCCGGAGCAATCCGGCTCAGACAATATCGAAATGGGAGGACGGATCTACACCGAGCCGGCCCATCTGAACCTTCCTGTGGACCTCACCGCATGCAGCGCAGATGTGTTCCTGTCCATCGCCGAGCACACCATCGCGCAGATCAAGAGTGATGCCCAAACCCTCGCGGCACTCACCGCAAACGTCGACGTGCTGAGCCGGCAAAAGCGTCTGCAGGGCTATATCGATGCGGGCAAATCCCTGCTGTTCTTTGCAGCGTCGTTCATTCCGATTGTGGGCGAAGTGCTGCTGGTGGTCAGCGCCGCCCAGTTGATCGACACGATTTACGAGGGGTTCTCCGCCTGGAGCCGCGGCGACAGTGACGAGGCGCTCAACGATCTGCTGGATGTGGCGGACAATCTCGCCCTCGCCGCTGCAACCGCCGGCGCGATCAAGACCGCAGGTTTCACCGCCGGCTTGATAAAAGTCCGAGTGCGCAACAAAGGCTGGCGCCTGTGGCACTCGGACCTCACGCCGTACCGTCATCCCGACGGGCTGCCGGAACATCTGGTTGCCGACAGCCAAGGCTTGTATCAGCACGGGCAACAGCAGTTCCTGAAGCTGGATGATCACGCCCACGCCGTACGCCGTACCGCTGAGGGCAAGCAATGGGAACTGGCGCACCCGACTGACCCACACGCCTATTCACCACCGCTGCTTAGTAACCAAGCGGGCGGCTGGCGCCATCTGCACGAAACGCCCGGCGAGTGGGAGGACATTCAGCTCATTAAGCGTCTGGGCCCGGATGCGACGCAGATCAAGCAAGCGGCGGTGGAGCCGATCCTGTTGCTCTGCGGCGTGGATAAGGCGGCGCTGCGTCAGATCCATCAAGAGATGGTGCGCCCACCGCCATTGCTGCTAGATACCCTCAACCACTTCAATCTGGAACAAGAAATCAATGACTTCGACCTGAGTCGCGCCGAGGGCATGACGCTCAGCCCGCATTCGCCGCAGATTCAATTCCACCTCCTCACGTCACTGGCGCAATGGCCCGCCAACCGCGTGCTGAAAATTGTCGATGAACAACAGCAGGAGGTGCTGAGCCATGGCACCGGTACAGCCGAAACCCGTATAGACGCGGCGCGTTTCCGGCGTGGCGAGTTGCTGCACGCACTGCAAGAGCAACTGCCCCAAGACGAATTCAACGCGCTGCTGCCACCGGTGTATATCGACTACTTCACCAAAGTCGAAAACCTGGCGCGGACCTTGGAAGAGCAAGCCGTGGGGCAAAAGCAGCGGCTGTTTACCTTACTCACCGCGCCGAATGAAAAACTGATGTCTCCGACCGAAAAGAGCCTTCACACCGCCGCGCCGACACTCTCCAAACGCCACCTTGAAGACATGCAAGGTACACTCTCGCAATCCGAGCGCCAGCAGCTGGAGGGGCTAACAACCTTACCGAACGCACAGCGCTGGGAAGCCGAGCAATACGCCCAGACCCAACAGGCAACGCGTTTGGGTGAAAGTATTTTTCTTGAATGCCTACGCAGCCGTGAGAGCGTGCCACTTGTTCTGCACACCCTGGAGCGCATCCCTGGCTGGCCGAAGGCGCGCCTGATCGAAGTACATGACGTAAGCCACGGCGGCCCGTTGCTGGGTCGGATCGGCACCGCGGAGGTCACAGCCCGCGATGTGTTGATTCGCCAAGGCGAGCTTTACGCCCTCCACAATGACAAAAGTGCGCCCATGCCTTTGCTCGGGGCTATCGAGCGCATGCTGCCGGAGTCAGAGCGCAGCGTAATCCTGCAACGCTCAGGAGCCGATTCGCTCGAGCAGGCGCTTTATAAAACCGGCTTGTCGGTGATGAACGAAGGCCCGCCACCCATTCGCACCCGAGTCGCCTCCGCACAGACATCAAGCGCAGTCGGCTTACCCTTAGACCCCTTATTCAGCGACCCCTCGCCGCCGTTGGGCCTGACACAACGCGCAGACGGCATTCATCAAGCTCCCCCGCTGGCCAACGGCAACTATCGCTATTACATCCAGGACAACCAGAAATATTACCAAGTCAAATACGACACCATGGGATGGCGCCTGCTCGATGCCCGCAGCCGCTTTCGTGCCTATCAGCCCTACCTGCGCCAGAAAACCGAGGGCGGCTGGGAAATTGATCAGGCCAAAGGCGCATTGCTCGGCGGCAAGGACTCACCTGTACGGCTGGAGGAAGGCATGGAATCCGGTGAGGAGTTTGAGTCGGCCGAATCGGTTAGTTTGAGCAGCGACTACGAGTCAGCCGAAGAGGGCGTGGTGAGGGCGCACTATTCTGCAACCGAGCTTAGCCAAATGCGCACCCACCGCGGCTACCAGTACAGCCAGAACTACCGGCGCATCTACGACCGCGCCAACAACGGCCGATACCCGTTGCGCGACACACTGGGCCGGCCTATGCGAATCCGGCAGATACAGAGCCACGGCAAATCGTTGACCACAGAAGCCGTCTTCGCCGCCAGCGAATTGCACCCCTACATTCGGTGGCAAGGTTACGAAAATGTGGCCCGCCTGTATGAAGACAAGCTTGAGGTCACCTCCTTCACCGCAGCTCATCAGAAGTGTGCACAGGAAGCGTCGCTGATTGGCGAGGCCACAGTCGTCACCCGCCGCGCCCTGAAAAAAGGTCAAGCATTGGGCGTCTACGGTGGAGAACTCTTGCCGCTATACGTCGCCAGGGCAAGGCAGGATCCTTACCTGATGCCGATCAAAAACCTCAGGCCTACTACCCCGCACGCCGTGAATATGCAATTGGTGCTCTCGGGAGACAACGCGCTCTCAAGGATAAACACGATTTTCGAGTACGAAGGCGAATTGCCGATCCGGCAGGCGAGCGTGGGCTATAACGTTGAGGCCGCGCAATTTCGTATCCAGGCGCAAGTGGACGACAACACACAGGAACAACTGATACTCACGGGTCTGTTCGCCAGCGAGGACATAGCCGCCGGCGCCGAATTACGCTGGAACTACCAGTACGACGAATCTACCATCCGGGAGCTGTTTCCTCGCCCTTAGTACGGTTACTCATCTTCGAAGTTGTAACTGCCCGGCGCCAGGTTTTCGAAGCGGGTGTATTTGCCGATAAAGGCCAGACGCGTGGTCCCAATCGGGCCGTTACGCTGCTTACCGATGATGATTTCAGCGATGCCTTTATGCTCGGTTTCCGGGTGATACACCTCGTCCCGGTAAACGAACATGATCACGTCAGCATCCTGCTCGATCGCTCCAGACTCCCGCAAGTCGGAGTTGATCGGGCGCTTGTTCGGGCGTTGCTCCAGGGAGCGGTTGAGCTGCGACAGGGCAACCACCGGGCAGTTGAATTCTTTGGCCAGGGCTTTCAACGAGCGAGAAATCTCGGAAATTTCGTTGGTACGGCTGTCGCCGCTGGAGCCTGGGATCTGCATCAATTGCAGGTAGTCGATCATGATCAGGGCGATATCGCCGTGCTCGCGCACGAGACGTCGGGTACGCGCGCGCATTTCCGACGGGCTGATGCCCGCTGTGTCATCGATAAACAGCTTGCGGTCGTTGAGCAGGTTGACCGCCGAGGTCAGGCGCGGCCAATCATCATCTTCCAGGCGACCGGCACGCACTTTGGTCTGATCAATGCGGCCCAGGGACGACAACATACGCATGATCAGCGATTCACCTGGCATCTCCAGGGAGTAGACCAGTACCGCCTTGTCGCTGCGCAACACAGCGTTTTCCACCAGGTTCATGGCGAAAGTAGTTTTACCCATGGACGGACGGCCGGCGACGATGATCAAGTCAGCTGGCTGCAGGCCGCTGGTCATACCATCCAGATCGGTATAGCCGGTGGACAGGCCGGTGATGGCGTTGTCTGTGTTGAACAGGGTATCGATACGGTCGATGGCTTTGGTCAGCAGGTCGTTGACGCTGACCGGGCCGCCGGTTTTCGGCCGGGCCTCGGCGATCTGAAAGATCTGCCGTTCGGCCTCGTCAAGAATCTCTTCAGCGGTACGGCCTTCCGGGTTGAAAGCACTGTCGGCGATCTCGGTGGCGATACCGATCAACTGGCGCAACGTGGCCCGTGCACGAACAATCTGCGCATAGGCCTTGATGTTGGCGACCGATGGCGTGTTCTTCGCCAGCTCACCCAAGTAACCCAGGCCGCCCACTTGGGAGGTCTGGCCCTCCTTGTCCAATTGCTCGGCCAGGGTCACTACGTCGATCGGCGAGTTCTGGTCGGCCAGCTTGGCGATGGCACGGAAGATCAGGCGATGGTCATGACGGTAGAAATCGCCATCCGAGACTTGATCCAGCACGCGTTCCCAGGCGTTGTTGTCCAGCATCAAACCACCGAGCACGGCCTGTTCGGCCTCGATGGAATGCGGCGGCACCTTCAGGGCAGCGGTTTGCAGATCGTATTGCTCAGGAGCTGAAATATCGTTCATGGCCACTTGGAATTTGGGGTTTGTAGAAAAACAAAAGGCACGACCTGTAAACAGGATCGTGCCCGATGTTAACCGTCCGGCACACGAGGTGCCAGCCAGTTAGGTGCTGCTTAAGCTGCTACCACGACAACGCGTACGGTGGCTTCAACTTCAGCGTGCAGGTGCACGGCTACGTCGAATTCGCCTACGTTGCGGATGGTGCCGTTCGGCAGACGAACTTCGCTCTTCTGCACTTCAACGCCGGAGGCGGTCAGTGCATCAGCGATGTCGTGGGTGCCGATCGAACCGAACAGCTTGCCTTCGTCACCGGCGGTGGCAGTGATAGTCACTTCCAGCTCAGCCAGTTGGGCAGCGCGAGTTTCGGCCGAAGCTTTTTTGTCTGCTGCTGCTTTTTCCAGCTCAGCACGACGCTCTTCAAACGCAGCCAGGTTGGCAGCGGTTGCAGCGGTGGCTTTGCCGTATGGCAGCAGGTAGTTACGACCGTAACCGGCCTTAACGTTCACTTTGTCGCCCAGGTTGCCCAGGTTGGCGACTTTTTCCAGAAGGATCAGTTGCATGTGAAAATCCTCTAACTTTTAACCTTCACCGTTCGCGTTATCGGCGTCTTTCGGCGCAGAACGTCCGCGAAAATCAATCAGGCTGTCGACAATGGCCAAGACCACGAGTAACGGACCAATCAAGTGCATAAGCGGCAAGACAGTGACGTAAAACCCCACCAGCCAAAAACTGGCCAATTTTTTCTGCGCAACCAGCCCATGAATCAAGGACAGGCCAGCGAAGAACAGCGGTACACCGCACAACGGCAACAAGATCAAGGTATGCCAACCGATAAACGGAGCGACACACATGACGGCCAGCAGTGACAGCGCAACGCGCTTGGGGATTCGGATTGCGCGAAACTCGCTTCCGAAACCTCCGGGGTTATACAACAACGCTTGCCAGTAGCGCCCAAGAATCAGGCACAACACACTAAAGATCTGCACCGAAACCGACGTTGAAATGATCAACAGCGGGACTGTCAACGAAGCGAGAACTGCTTTCTGGTCCGCCGAGAACTTCTCGTAAGACTCACCCATCACCAGCGGCAAAACGTGTTGAAACGTCTGCGCCAATGACTCGATGAAAGAACCGAATACGGTCCCCAGGCTCACTGCACACAACAACCCCACGGCCGTGCTGACCAGCAGCACACGATTCCAGGAATGACCGGCGCGCAAAACCAACGCCAGACTACAACTCCCAAACAGCACAAGAAGCGCTGTCGGGTCTTGCAGGAAATGCCAGCTCACCAACACTGACAACAACCCTAGACCCAGGACGCTCAAAGCGTCCGAACCGCGCCGCAGAAGCACAAGGCAACCTGCAGCAGCACTCAACCAAAACAACATCGGCAACACTGCACATCCAGCCACTACCAGAGTGGCCTGCACACGACCGCGCATGATGAACTCAGCTAAGGCGCGCATGCATTCAATCCCTTACTACTTGTCGACTGCCCGGTCTCAGCGGCCGTGGCTGTCGGTGTAGGCCAGCAGGGCCAGGAAGCGGGCGCGCTTGATAGCGGTGGCCAGCTGACGCTGATAACGTGCTTTGGTACCGGTGATACGGCTTGGAACGATTTTGCCGGTCTCGGATACGTAGGCTTTCAGAGTGTTGAGATCTTTGTAATCGATCTCCTTCACTTCTTCAGCGGTGAAGCGGCAAAACTTACGACGACGGAAGAAACGTGCCATTTGATAGGCTCCTTAATAAGGTCCGTGGATTACTCGTCAGCGTTATCGCTGCTGTCGCTGTCATCACTATCAGCGCTATCAGCGCCTTCGTGCTCAGGACGGTCGCGACGCTCACGGCGCTCACTGCGGTTTTCTTCAGCCTTGAGCATCTCGGATTGGCCGGTAACGGCTTCTTCGCGACGGATGACCAGGTTACGGATCACTGCATCGTTGTAGCGGAAGTTGTCTTCCAGCTCGGCCAGGGCCTTGCCAGTGCACTCAACGTTCAGCATCACGTAGTGAGCCTTGTGAACATTGTTGATTGCGTAGGCCAGTTGACGACGACCCCAATCTTCCAGACGGTGGATTTTGCCGCCGTCTTCTTCGATCAGCTTGGTGTAACGCTCAACCATGCCGCCGACTTGCTCGCTTTGATCCGGGTGGACCAAAAAGATGATTTCGTAATGACGCATGAATGCTCCTTACGGGTTGTAGCCTGCCGCTCAAAAACGGTCAGACAAGGAGTGAATGACACTTATGGATCTTGCCGCAGGGAGGCACATGCGTGCCTGCCGAGTGGGCAAGGGGCGCAATTGTAGAGAAGGGGAAGAACGGGCGCAAGGTGATTGGTGATTATTTGAACAATCTCCCACACCTCACAAAAACAAATGTGGGAGGGCGCTTGCTCCCGATTGCAGCGGGCCAGTCACAACAGCTGTAACTGAACCACTGCTATCGAGGGACAAGCCCCCTCCCACATTTTGACGCTATATCAGGATCAGAATTACTTCTTCACCTTGGCCTTGATCTGGGCACCACGCTGACGCTGAGCTTCAAACAGGCACACGCCGGTCGCAACCGACACGTTGAGACTGCTGACGCTGCCTGCCATCGGCAAATGCACCAGATAATCACAATGCTCACGGGTCAAACGACGCATACCCTTACCTTCAGCCCCCATGATCAGAATGGTCGGCCCAGTGAGGTCCTGGTCATAAATACTGACCTCGGCCTCCCCCGCCGTACCCACGACCCACAGCCCGCGCTGCTGGAGCTTCTCCAGAGTGCGCGCCAGGTTGGTCACGGCCACCAGCGGAATCACTTCCGCTGCGCCGCAGGCGACCTTGCGCACAACCGGCGTCAGGGTAGCCGACTTGTCTTTAGGCACAATTACTGCCAACGCGCCGGCAGCATCCGCCGAACGCAGGCAGGCGCCAAGGTTGTGCGGGTCGGTCACGCCGTCCAGCACCAGCAACAGCGGCGCGCCTTCGGTGCGGTCGAGCAGCTCGTCGAGCATGGCTTCGCCCCAGACCTGGCTAGGACTCACGTCCGCGACCACACCCTGGTGAACGCCTTCGACCCACACGTCCATTTCACGACGCTCGGCCTGGCCGATGGCAACCTTGTTTTGAGTGGCCAACTCAACCAGCGCCTGCACGCGAGGCTCGCTGCGACCTTCCGCCAACCACACTTGTTTGACGCGTTTAGGGTGATGACGCAGCAGTGCTTCTACGGCGTGGACGCCGTAGATTTTTTCCAGACTCATGACTTGGCCTTAGGTTTGCGCGACCCGCCGCTTTTCGCGGGGGCCGAACCCGCTTTTGGCGGGCCTTTACGATGTTTACTGGGTTTGCTCGACGGCTTTTCCGCCCCTTGGGACTTTCCCCCAGACGCCGCTTTACCACCGCTTTTGGCTTCGTTGAGCAACTGCTGCTTCAGCTCGCGGCTCTTGCGCAGCTCGGCGTTTTTCGCCGCTGCGTCACTTGGACGGTAAGCTTCGGGGGCCTTGTCCTTGACGGAGGACCGGCGACCAGCCTTGGCTGGCGCAGGCTCGGCGGCCGCTGCTTTCGCAGGAATTCCTTTGCCTTTGGCGGTCGGCGCTGCGGTTTCGACGCCGCGCTTTTTACGACCCGCCGGTTCGGCTGGCTTGTCTGGCATACCGAAGTCGATCTTGCGCTCGTCAAGGTCGACGCGCATGACCTGCACTTCAACCGTGTCACCCAGACGGAAGCTGCGACCGGTGCGCTCGCCCGCCAGGCGGTGATGCACAGGATCGAAGTGGTAGTAATCACCCGGCAAGGCCGTAACGTGCACCAGGCCTTCGACGTAGATGTCGGTCAGCTCGACGAACAGGCCAAAGCCTGTCACGGCGGTGATTACACCCGGGAAGGTTTCGCCCACGCGGTCTTTCATGAACTCGCACTTGAGCCAGTTCACTACGTCGCGCGTGGCTTCGTCGGCGCGGCGTTCGCTCATGGAGCACTGCTCGCCCAGCTGTTCCAGGGCCGCCTCGTCGTACGGATAGATCCGTGCTTTCGGTATGGTCATGGCGCCAGCGCGCTTAACGTGCGGGGTGTTCTGCTTGGAATGGATCACACTGCGGATCGCGCGGTGCGTGAGCAGGTCAGGATAACGGCGAATTGGCGAGGTGAAGTGGGTGTACGCCTCGTAGTTCAAGCCGAAGTGGCCCTGATTATCGGCACTGTACACCGCCTGGCTCAACGAACGCAGCATCACGGTCTGAATCACATGGTAATCAGGACGGTCCTTGATGCTGGCCAGCAATGCCTGGTAGTCCTTCGGCGTCGGACCGTCCTTGCCTTTGTGCAGGGAAAGGCCGAGCTCTCCGAGGAACGCGCGCAGTTTTTCCAGACGCTCTGGCGGAGGACCATCGTGCACGCGGTACAACGCAGGAATCTCATGCTTCTTCAGGAATTCAGCGGTGGCCACGTTGGCCGCCAGCATGCACTCCTCAATCAGCTTGTGCGCATCGTTACGGGTCGTCGGGGTGATTGCGGCGATCTTGCGCTCGGAACCGAAGACAATCCGGGTTTCCTGGGTTTCAAAATCGATCGCGCCACGCACATGACGAGCACCCAACAGCACCTTGTACAGCGAGTAAAGCTGCTTGAGGTGCGGCACGACATGCCCGTACTCACCACGCAAAGCCTTGGCTTCGCTTGTTTTAGGCTGTTCCAGAATGGTACTGACCTTGTTGTAGGTCAGGCGCGCCTGGGAGTGGATCACCGCTTCGTAGAACTGGTAATCGGTCATTTCGCCGGTTTTCGAGATAGTCATCTCGCACACCATGGCCAAACGGTCGACTTTCGGGTTCAGGGAGCACAGCCCGTTGGACAATTGCTCAGGCAGCATCGGGATCACGCGCTCCGGGAAGTACACGGAGTTGCCGCGCACCTGGGCTTCGTTATCCAGTGCAGAACCGATCTTCACATAGCTGGACACGTCGGCAATCGCGACGAACAACTTCCAGCCGCCAGAGAACAGACGCAACTTGCCGGGCTTGGCTTCGCAGTAAACCGCGTCGTCGAAGTCGCGAGCATCTTCGCCGTCGATGGTGACAAACGGCAGATGGCGCAGGTCGATGCGTTTTTCTTTGTCTTTTTCTTCAACTTCAGGCTTGAGCTTGGCGGCTTCTTTCAGCACAGCTTCAGGCCAGACGTGAGGAATATCGTAGGTGCGCAGCGCGACGTCGATTTCCATCCCCGGCGCCATGTAGTTGCCGACAACTTCAACGATGTCGCCCTGAGGCTGAAAGCGCGCAGTAGGCCAGTGGGTGATTTTCACCTCAACGAACTGACCGACCTTCGCAGCGCCATTGCGGCCCGGGGTAATCAGCACTTCCTGCTGGACCTTTGGGTTATCCGGCACAACAAAGCCAATACCGCCTTCTTCGAAGTAACGACCAACGATGGACTCGTGGGCACGGGACACCACTTCGACGATCACGCCTTCACGGCGACCGCGACGGTCCAGGCCGGAAACGCGCGCCAAGGCACGGTCACCATCGAACACCAAGCGCATTTGCGCCGGGCTCATGAACAGGTCGTCACTGCCGTCATCCGGGATCAAGAAGCCGAAGCCATCACGGTGACCGGCAATGCGGCCAAGGATCAAGTCGAGCTTATCCACAGGCGCGTAAGTGCCACGGCGGGTGTAGATCAGTTGAGCGTCGCGCTCCATGGCACGCAATCGGCGGCGCAGGGCTTCAAGCTGGTCTTCGGTGGTCAGACCGAATTCTTCAACCAACTGCTCGCGGCTAGCAGGCGAACCCCGATCGGCGAGATGCGCCAGGATCAGTTCGCGGCTAGGAATAGGGTTTTCATATTTTTCCGCTTCACGAGCGGCCTCGGGATCGAGGGACTGCCAATCGGCCATTAGAGAGTTTTCACCTTGTCTATATGTGGGTTAGTTTGGCATACGCGTATTGAAACGGGAAATTTCAGGCATCAACAAGCGTTTTAAAGCCCTTAATGGCCCTCGCTGCGCACCTTGCACGACCATTGGCGAAATATTCCAGGCTTTTTTCATAGCAGGGGTTTACAGCTTATAAGCCTCTCCGTATAGTGCGCGCCATCGACGACGGCAACGTTGTTGATGATGCCCAGGTGGTGAAATTGGTAGACACGCCAGCTTCAGGTGCTGGTGATCGCAAGGTCGTGGAAGTTCGAGTCTTCTCCTGGGCACCAAATTCAGATCAAACCCGCGAAAGCGGGTTTTTTCGTTTCAGGCTTCTGATTTTTAACGTAAATCCCGATTTATTTTATTGAATCAGGGGTTTACAGATCAAAAAGCCCGCCGTATAGTTCGCCCCATCAACAGCGGCAACGTTGCTTGATAAAGCCCAGGTGGTGAAATTGGTAGACACGCCAGCTTCAGGTGCTGGTGATCGCAAGGTCGTGGAAGTTCGAGTCTTCTCCTGGGCACCAAATTCAGATCAAACCCGCGAAAGCGGGTTTTTTCGTTTCTGGGGCTGAAACTTTGCAGGTGATTCCCTCCTGGGTCGCACTTGAGAAGTTTTATCGTTTATCCTTGTAAGAATTTGTTGCTTACAAGTGAGGAACACCCCGGATGATGATCCGCGATACCCGCCCCAAGACATCCCTTCTGCGTGGCCTTACCATCACTCTGCTCGGCCTGGCCCTGCTCTCGCCCGCGGCCTACTCTGCCGACAAAGTTTCCCTGACCCTATACAACGGCCAGCACAAAGAAGTCGGCGACGAACTCGCCAAGGCTTTCGAAGCCAAGACCGGCATTCACGTCAACGTACGCAAAGGCAGTAGCAACCAACTGGCCAGCCAGGTGGTGGAAGAAGGCGACCGCTCTCCCGCCGACGTCATCTACACCGAAGAATCCCCTCCCCTGAACAAACTCGGCGAGCAAGGCCTGCTGGCCAAGATCGACGGGAGCACCCTCGACGTGCTGCCCAAAGATTACGTCGGCAGCAACGGCGACTGGATGGGAGTGACTGCGCGCACCCGCGTCGTGGCCTTCAACCCGAAACTGATTGCCGAGAAAGACCTGCCCAAATCCGTGCTGGATTTCGCCGGCCCCGAGTGGCAAGGCAAGGTCGGTTTCGTGCCCACCAGCGGCGCGTTCCAAGAACAGGCCGTGGCGATCATCAAATTGCACGGTCGAGAGGCAGCTGAAGAATGGCTGACCGGCCTGCGCGCCTTTGGCAAGGTTTACAGCAACAACATGGTCGCCCTTAAAGCCGTGGAGAACGGCGAAGTGGCCACCGTACTGGTGAACAACTATTACTGGTTTGCCCTTAAGAAAGAAAAAACCAACCTGGACTCCAAGCTGCATTACTTCACCGACGGCGATGCCGGCGGCCTGATTACCGTGTCGTCCGCTGCCGCATTGAAATCCAGCAAGCACCCCAAGGAAGCCCAACAACTGCTGGCGTTCATGGCCAGTGAAGAAGGCCAGCGGGTCATCACCAACACCTCCGCGGAATACCCGCTGCGTAAAGGCATGGAATCCAACCGAGGCCTTAAGCCTTTCAGCGAGCTACAACCGCCAAAAGTCACGCCTGCGGACCTTGGCAACGCCGAAGAAGCGCTGGAGCTGGAACGTGACGTTGGCTTGAACTGATGAACCCATCGCTACCCGCCACCGCCCTGCGCAGGGGATTGAGCCCTCGACGCAAACGCCCGTCAATCTGGCTGCTGCTTCCAGTGCTGTTTCTGGTTAGCCTGAGCCTGCTTCCATTGGCCTATGTCGGCCTTAAAGCCTGGCAAGCTGGATGGGCGGAGGCGGTGCATCTGCTGTGGCGGCCTTATGTGTTCGGGCTGCTGCGCAACACCTTGGCGCTGATGGTTGGGGTAACGGTAACCTGCGGCGTGATCGGCCTGTCCCTGGCTTGGCTGCTGGAACGCAGCAACCTGCCAGGGCGACGCATATGGGGCGTGATCCTGTGCCTGCCGTTTGCGGTCCCTGCGTTTGTCAGCAGCTTTACCTGGGTGTCGCTGAGCGCCAACTTCGAAGGGCTGGGCGGGGCGATCCTGGTGATGAGCCTGTCCAAATACCCGCTAGTGTTTCTGCCAGTGGCAGCAACATTGCGTAACCTTGACCCCTCCCTTGAAGAATCTGCTCGCACGCTGGGCCTCAATCGCCGGGCAGTTTTTCTGCGCATTACGTTGCCGCTGCTGTGGCCATCGCTGCTGGCCGGGGCACTGCTGATCGCGCTGCATATGCTGGTGGAATTCGGTGCGCTTTCGATCATCGGCTTGCAAACCTTCACCACCGCGATCTACCAGCAGTTCGAGCTGGAATTCAGCAACGCCAACGCTGCGATGCTTTCAGCGGTACTGCTGGTGATGTGCCTTACCCTGCTGTGGCTGGAACTGCGCGTGCGCGGCAAGGGCCGACATGTACGTATCGGCCAAGGCGCGGCGCGGCATGCCGAGCAGGTTCGATTGGGCAAGTGGGCGCCACTCGGCCAGGTGTACTGCCTGGCATTGGCGGTCATCGGTAGTGGGATTCCGCTGGGCATGCTCGGCTATTGGCTGGCCGTAGGTTCGTCGGCGGCTTTTCCAGTGGCAGAAATTGGTGAAGCGCTTCTGTCCTCGCTGGCGCTGTCCCTGGGCGGTGCAGCGTTGTGCCTGGTACTGGCCGTGCCGGTCGGCCTGCTGGTGGTGCGCTATAAAGGCAAACTGGCGATCTGGGCTGAGCGTCTGCCGTACCTGCTGCACGCGCTGCCCGGCCTGGTGATTGCGCTTACGCTGGTGTATTTCGCCTTGCATTACGTGCCTGCGCTGTACCAGACGTCTGCGTTGTTGCTGATCGCCTATGCGCTGTTGTTCTTGCCACTGGCTCAGGCGCCGATTCGCACCGCCTTGAATAAGGCCGCGCCGCAGCTGGAGGAAGCAGCGCGCACACTGGGTGCTTCGTCGTTCAGTGCGTTTTGCCGAGTGACTTTGCCGATTATCTTCCCGGCGCTGGGGGCAGCGTTTGCGCTGGTGTTCCTGGATGCGATGAAGGAATTGACGGCGACGCTGCTGCTCAGCCCGACTGGGCTAAACACACTCGCCACGGCGGTATGGTCGCATACGTCGAATGTAGAATTCGCGGCGGCAGCCCCTTATGCGGCGTTGTTGATACTGGTGTCGGGGCTGCCGGTGTATCTGCTCACGACGCGGATGTATCTGAGTCGCTGAAACCGCTATTGAGGCAATGCTAAGCGCGAAACTGCCCCAAGCTCGCCTTCAACTGCGCCGCCAGCCCATCCAGGACTTTGCCACTGGCGGTCGTTTCCACCACCGCCTGCGCGGCACGCTCAGCCTGGGCATGGATCACCTCCACCCGACCACGCACTGCATGGGCGCCCTGGGCCTGATGCTCAGCCGCACGGGTAGCCAAGCCGATCGCGGCATGCACCTGTTCTACCGAAGCCTGCACCGTCTGCTGCAAGCGCTCGCTCTCACGCAGCACCAGTAAACCTTCGCTGGCCTGGCGCCCGGCCTTGCCAATGGTTTCCACAGCCTCACGCGCGCCCTGTTGCAACGCCACGATATGCGCCTGGATATCACCGGTGGAGCTCTGGGTTTTACTGGCCAGCGCACGCACTTCGTCCGCCACCACCGCAAAACCGCGCCCGGTCTCACCAGCGCGTGCCGCCTCAATGGCCGCGTTGAGCGCCAGCAAGTTGGTTTGCTCGGCGATACCATGGATTACCGTCAACACCACTTCGATCTGCTCACTTTGCTGAGCCAGCCGTTCGATCACCTGTGAGCCAGCCTGGACCTGCCCCGCCAACGCCTCGATCAAGCTGCCGACTTCAGCCGAAGTGCGTGAGTTTTCATCCGTGGCCTGGCGAATATCGACGACCTGTTGCAATGCCGCCTGCATGGCGTGGCTTTCGGCCTGGGCTTCGTCGGCCATCTGCGACAACGCGCGCAAGCTCTCGGCCACTTCGTCGCGCTGCAAGCCAGCCGCCGCATCAGCACCGGCATTACGCAAGGTCATGGCACCAATCTCCACACCGGTACGCTGGGCCACATCGCCCGCCTCGCGCACGATGGGCTGCAACTTATCCACAAAGCGATTGACCGCTGAGGCCATGTCGCCGATTTCGTCCTTGCTACTGATCTGCACGCGCTTGGTGAGATCCCCCTCGCCCGCCGCCAGATCATCCATAGCGGCAATCAACAACTTCAGGCGATTGACCACGCGGCGACCGAGCACGACAGCGATCAACACCAATACGCCGAAACCCACTACGGCCAACCCCATGCCGATACGCCAGCGCAGCGTGCCCGCGGCCTCCTGCACGGCCTCGGTGGTGTTGGCAGTCATCTGGGTCGCAGTGGCCTGTGCCGACTGCAGGCGAGCACCCATGGCCGCCGCACTGTCGGCTGCGGCGCCTTTGAGACTATCGCCGACCAACTGATCACCGCTGGCAATCAGGGCGGCAAAGCGCTTGTCCAGTGCTTGCAGGTCGGCCTCTACCGAAGCAGTCGATACGCCCATGAGCACTTTGCCGATTTCTACGCCATTGGGGCTGATGGAGGCCTCAACGTAGAACACCGAAGGGTCGTTTTTCGCGGCATTCAGCACTTTGTCCAAGGCGCGGTCGCCTTGGCCTTTTTCCAGCAGCGCCTTGTTGATCGGATTTTCGCGATTAAGGTAACGGGTTAGATGCTCACCCGCTGCGTCGTCGTAGACCACAAACAGCACGTTGGGATTGCGCTGGGCCCGTCGGGCAAACTCGGACAATGTAGGTACGTCGCTGTCCCACATGGCGCGGGGCGCCACCGAAGCCAGCAGCTGCGCCATGTCGTTGGCGGAATCCTTCAAGTCTTTTTCCAGGGTCGCACGCAGCTGCTTCTGCTCTTCCTGCAGGCGTGTGGAAAGCCCTGCCGTCAGACGTTGCCGAGTGCTGGCAGACAAGCTATCGAGGCTTGACGTGACCTCCTTACCGGCTTGGGCCAACTCACCAGACAGCTTCTGGCTATCGATACCCAGACGATTACCCAAATCAGCTTCCAATGCAGTGACGGTGCTCCGGGTTAGAGCGACCGCCACCAGCACTTGCACCAAAAGGGCGATACCCAAGGTAACGAAGACCGGTCGCAACAGACGACTTTGTAACAACGACAGAACGGCAGACATCAAGAATCCCTCCACCACGGGTGCCATTAATTTGATAGCACCGCGAAAAAGAGAAACACAGCAAGGGTCGTGCCGCCTCGCAAACAGAAACGAAAAAGGGCTCCCGAAGGAGCCCTTTGCTTTTTACATCAACAGCTTATTAAGCGAACGGATGACGCAGAACGATAGTTTCGTTGCGGTCCGGGCCCGTCGAAATAATGTCAATCGGCGCACCGATCAGCGCTTCGACACGCTTGATGTAAGCGCGGGCGTTGGCCGGCAGCTCTTCCAGGGTCTTAGCACCCACGGTCGATTCGGTCCAGCCCGGCACTTCTTCGTACACAGGCTGCAAGCCTACGTAGCTGTCAGCATCAGTCGGAGCAACATCATTGCCTTCCGCATCTTTGTAGCCGACGCAGATGTTGATGGTTTCCAGACCGTCGAGTACATCCAGCTTGGTAAAGCAGATGCCCGAGATGCTGTTCACATCGATAGCGCGACGCAGGATAACGGCGTCGAACCAGCCGCAACGACGGGCACGACCGGTGGTAGCACCGAACTCGTGACCTTGTTTGGCCAGGTGCGCACCGACTTCGTCAAACAGCTCAGTCGGGAATGGGCCCGAACCTACGCGCGTGGTGTAAGCCTTGGTGATGCCCAGGATGTAATCCAGGAACATCGGGCCAACGCCCGACCCGGTCGCAACGCCGCCAGCGGTGGTGTTGGAGCTGGTCACGTACGGGTAGGTGCCGTGGTCAATGTCCAGCAACGAACCTTGGGCGCCTTCGAACATGATGTCTTTGCCAGCGCGACGCAGGTCGTGCAGCTCGGCCGTCACGTCCAGCATCAGCGGCTTGAGCAGCTCAGCGTATTCCTTGCACTCGGCCAGGGTCTTGTCGAACTCAATGGCTGGCTCTTTGTAGTAACCGACCAGCATGAAGTTGTGGTAGTCCACCAGCTCACGCAGCTTGTCTTCAAAACGCGGCATGTTGAGCAGATCGCCCACACGCAGGCCACGACGTGCAACTTTGTCTTCGTAGGCTGGGCCGATGCCGCGACCGGTCGTACCGATCTTCAGCTCGCCACGGGCCTTTTCACGGGCCTGGTCCAGCGCAACGTGGAAGGACAGGATCAGCGGGCAAGATGGGCTGATACGCAGGCGCTCGCGCACCGGTACGCCCTTCTCTTCCAGCTTGATGATCTCGCGCAGCAGGGCGTCAGGTGCAACCACCACGCCGTTGCCGATCAGGCACTGCACACCTTCGCGCAAGACGCCCGACGGGATCAGGTGCAAGACGGTTTTTTCGCCATCGATGACCAGGGTATGGCCAGCGTTGTGGCCACCTTGGTAGCGCACTACGGCGGCAGCATGTTCGGTCAGCAGATCAACGATCTTGCCTTTGCCCTCATCACCCCATTGGGTGCCCAGGACTACGACATTCTTACCCATAACACTTGTCCTCATTCGCGCAAACTTGGTGCCGGCGATGGCCGGCAGGAAAACTCAAGAAGCCAGTGGCGATACTTGCCAAAGCCCGTTCTGCAGAATCAATTGCCGGTCGCAGTCCGCTTCACGGGCGGCGGCCAATGGCTGGCCAGGCAAGGCCTGGACAACACGCTGACCCTCACTGCGCAACTGGCAAACCTGCTGCCAGAGTGCTGCGTCCGTACTGTCGGGCATCCAAATGCCACCAGACGGCAGCTCGACCTCAGCACGCCCCAGGGTCACCAGGGTTTTCAAATCGGTGGAGAAGCCAGTCGCCGGACGCGCACGACCGAAGTCGGCGCCGATATCGTCGTAACGACCGCCTTGGGCGATGGCCTGGCCAACGCCCGGAACAAACACCGCAAACACCACACCGGTGTGGTAGTGGTAACCGCGCAGCTCGCCCAAATCAAAGTACAGCGGCAAATCTGGGAAACGTGCCGACAGCTGCTCGGCAATCGCCAGCACATCATCCAGCGCCGCCAGTACCGGCGCAGGCGCATTGGCCAGGCGTTCACGCGCAGCTGCCAGCACTTCACGGCCGCCGCACAGATTCACCAGCGCGCGCAGCATGCCAGCCAGGTCGGCAGGCACACCTTCGGTCAGTGCGATTACTTCATCGATAGCCTTACGCTGCAGGGCATCGAACAGCTGTTGCTCTACCTCACCGGACAAACCGGCCGCACGGGCCAGGCCACGGTAGATACCGACGTGACCCAGGTCCATGTGGACATCAGGCACGTCAGCCAGTTGCAGCATGGCCAGCATCAAGCTGATCACTTCAACGTCGCTGCTCGGGCTGGCATCACCGTACAACTCGGCGCCCAGCTGGATAGGGCTACGGGAAGACGACAAGGCACGCGGCTGAGCATGCAGCACGCTACCGGCGTAGCACAGACGGCTAGGGCCTTCGCGGCGCAGGGTGTGCGCATCGATGCGCGCCACCTGCGGCGTGATGTCTGCCCGAAAGCCCATTTGCCGGCCCGATTGCGGATCAATGACCTTGAAGGTGCGCAGATCCAGGTCCTGGCCCGCGCCGGTCAGCAGGGATTCCAGGTACTCGATATGAGGAGTTACGACAAACTCGTAACCCCAGCTCTGGAACAGATCCAACACCTGGCGACGCGCTACTTCAATGCGCGCAGCTTCTGGTGGCAGTACTTCTTCGATGCCATCTGGCAGCAGCCAGCGGTCTACCGTTGCCATTACGCCATTCCCCTTTGATCCGGGCGGCCAGCCCTCGGCCGAGCCTTGAGTGAAGCAGAAAATACCCGCCCCCTGCATAAACCACGCGCAAGAGCGACGTGACGAACGGCCTGTAAACGGCCTCGTCGGGCACTTTCCTCGAAAAACCTGTCACGCCTGCCGAATCAAACATGCAGACGCAAAAAAGCCGGGAATTTCCCGGCTGCCGCATCATACACCCGTTTTCTGAAAGGATCACCCCGCCAGGCATTTTAGCCGCCCGACGGAGTGCGCCCTACAAAATCACAGGCTGATTACTTGGACTTTTCCAGGTAGCGGAAAAAGTCGCTGCTTGGGTCCAGCACCATGACGTCGGTTTTGTTTGCGAAGCTTTCACGATAGGCGCGCAGGCTACGGTAGAACGCGTAGAACTCCTGGTCCTGGCCGTACGCCTTGGCGTAGATCGCCGCAGCTTGAGCATCACCATCACCACGGGCCTCTTCAGACTCGCGATAGGCTTCTGCCAGCAGTACGCGACGCTGACGGTCGGCATCCGCGCGGATACCTTCAGCCAGCTCGTTACCCTTGGCGCGGTGCTCACGAGCCTCCCGCTCACGCTCGGTGCTCATTCGCTCGAACACGCTGCGATTCACTTCCTTAGGCAGGTCGATAGCCTTGACCCGAACATCGACCACTTCGATGCCCAGCTCTTTTTCCGCCATCGTGTTGAGCGAACGCGTGATGTCAGCCATCAGTGCGTCACGCTCACCGGATACCACCTCGTGCAGAGTGCGCTTACCAAACTGGTCACGCAGGCCCGATTCCAGACGGCGCGACAAACGCTCGTCGGCAATCTGCTTGAGGCCGGAGGTCGCAGTGTAGAAGCGCTCGGCATCCTTGACGCGCCACTTGGCGTAGGCATCAACCATCACGGCTTTCTTTTCCAGGGTCAGGAAGCGTTGTGTTGGTGCATCCAGGGTCATCAGGCGGGCGTCGAACTTGCGCACTTGGTTGACGTAGGGCACTTTCACATGCAAGCCCGGCTGGACATCCGCCTGAACCACGCGACCGAATTGCAGCAGCACCGCACGCTCGGTCTGAGCCACGATGTAGAAGCAGTTCCAGGCAGCGATGACAACGACGACGCCCACAATCAGGGCTGTCAGCGATTTATTGCTCATCAACGACTCTCCCTGGTACGTGATTGCTGTTGCAGCAAGTCAGCGGCGGCACGGGCGCTCGCTTCGTTGGCAGCGGCATTGGAGCCGGAGGCCGGTGCGCTGGTGCTGCTACGACCACCTTCGATCATCTTGTCCAACGGCAGGTACAGCAGGTTGTTCTGCCCACCCTTGCTGCCGGTCACGAGGACCTTGCTGGTGTTGCTGAAGACTTCCTGCATGGTGTCCAGGTACAGACGCTCACGGGTGACTTCAGGAGCTTTGCGGTATTCGGCGACCAGTTTGGTAAAGCGATCCGCCTCACCCTTGGCGCGGGAAACCACTTCGTCACGGTAACCGTTGGCATCCTCAAGGATACGCTGGGCCTGACCACGAGCTTCCGGCACAACGCCGTTGGCATAGGTTTCAGCCTGGTTGCGCGAACGCTGCTCGTCTTCACGGGCGCGGATCACGTCATCGAAGGCTTCCTGCACTTCGCGCGGTGCAGCTGCGCTCTGTACGTTTACCTGAGTGACAGTGATGCCGGTGCGATAGGTATCGAGGAACCGTTGCAGGCGCTCCTTGATCTCGCTGGCCATCAATTCACGACCTTCGGTCAGCACCTGGTCCATCGCAGTGGAACCCACCACGTGGCGCAAGGCGCTTTCGGTTGCGTGCTGCAGGCTGATTTCCGGCTGATCAACATTCAGCACGAAGTCCTGCAGGTTGCTGATCTTGTACTGCACGGTCAGCGGCACTTCGACGATGTTCTCGTCTTCGGTCAGCATCTGGCCCTGCTTGGTGTAGGCACGCTCACGCGTGACATTCTCCATGTACTTCTTGTCGATCGGCGGGAAGTAGATATTCAGACCCGGCCCGACCGTTTCGTAGTACTTGCCGAAGCGCAGCACCACGGCCTGCTCCTGCTCGTCCACGACGTAGACTGCGCTGTACAGCCATACGGACGCCAGCACGACAAGACCGAGGCCCAGCAGGCCATAGCCGCCGCCCTTGCTTGTGCGACCACCGTCGTCACCACCACGTTTTTTTCCACCACCGAACAACCCATTCAGGCTTTCCTGCAGCTTTCGGAAGGCCTCGTCGAGATCTGGTGGCCCCTTGCGGTCGCCATTATTGCGGCGCTTACCACCCCAAGGATCCTGATTATTCGAGTTGCCACCCGGCTCATTCCAAGCCATAGCGCTCTCCATCTGATAAAGCAAAGACGCGCCCACGGCGCGCCGACCAATGCTACAGAATGCCTGCTACTGCGGCACAACCGCTTTCGGAGGCTTTTATTGCAAAGTGTGTTGTTCGATGAACTCTGTCGGGACTACACCTTCACGGCTGACCAGCCGATTGAGCTCCGAGCGCGGCAACCGAACGGCCAGCAAGCTGACACCTTCTTCGTCGTGTTCTTCTTTCTGTACCGCGCCCAGCTCGAAAAACTGTGCACGCAGTCGAGCAAAACGCTGAGGCAAGCGCAAGGTGCCGACAAACAAATCGCTGCCGAGCAATTCGGCAATGGCCTGTTCAAGCAGCTCCAAACCACTGCCATCACGCGCCGACAGCCATACCCGTTGGGGCCTGCCGTTCTCGTCGCGCTGGATTTGTGGCTCAACGCCTTCAAGCAAATCGAGTTTGTTATACACCTCAAGGATCGGCAAGTCCTGGGCACCAATCTCGCCCAGCACCACCATCACCTGCTCAATCTGCAACATGCGATCCGGTTCGGCCGCATCGATCACGTGCAAAAGCAGGTCGGAATTGCTCGACTCTTCGAGCGTAGACCGAAATGCCTCGACCAGCTTGTGGGGCAAGTGACGAATGAAACCCACCGTGTCAGCCAGGACGATCGGGCCGAGGTCGTCAATGTCCAAACGGCGCAAGGTCGGATCGAGGGTGGCGAAGAGTTGGTCGGCTGCGTAAACGTCGGATTTGGTCACGTTGTTGAACAACGTGGACTTGCCTGCGTTGGTATAGCCCACCAGGGACACAGTAGGGATATCCGCTCGGGAACGCCCGCGTCGCGATTGCTCGCGCTGGCTGCGCACTTTTTCCAGGCGCCCCTTGATCTGACGCAGGCGAACCCGTAACAGGCGTCGGTCGGTTTCGAGCTGGGTTTCACCCGGGCCGCGCATGCCTATACCACCACCTTGACGCTCAAGGTGAGTCCAGCCGCGAACCAGCCGGGTGCTCATGTGGTCAAGCTGGGCCAGTTCTACCTGGAGCTTGCCCTCATGGGTACGGGCGCGCTGGGCGAAAATATCGAGGATCAGGCCGGTACGGTCGATCACGCGACACTCGAAAACACGTTCGAGGTTACGTTCCTGACTGGGCGTGAGGGTGTGATTGAAGATCACCAGATCGGCTTCTTCGGCGTGGACCAGGTCGCGCAATTCCTCGACCTTGCCGCTGCCAATCAGAAATTTGGCGGTTGGCCGATGACGCGGCACGTTAAAAAACGCAACGGTCTCGGCGCCGGCCGAATTTGCCAACTCCTGAAACTCCTGCGGATCTTCGCGCGCCTCAGGGTCCTGTCCATCCAAGTGAACGAGGATTACTCGCTCACCACCACCGTGGCGCTCAAAGAACAAAGGAGACTCCTATCAGGCGTTACCTGGCTCAGCGTCACCTTGTTCGTCACCAGCTGCGCTAGGCAGACGGATTGGACGAACTGGAACGACTGTCGAGATAGCGTGCTTGTAAACCATCTGGCTGACGGTGTTTTTCAGCAGGATCACGAACTGGTCGAACGACTCGATCGTGCCTTGAAGCTTGATACCGTTGACCAGATAGATGGAAACCCCAACTTTCTCTTTACGTAAAGTATTCAAGTAAGGGTCTTGTAGCGAATGCCCTTTTGACATGTGCCGCACTCCTTTAAGGATCAATAATAAAAAATCGGAAAATAGATAGCTCAAGGCCGTCACACCCCCAAGGATAGACGGCAATTGCAAGGACTCAGCTCAATATGGAGACCGTTCCCAAGTATTTCAAGGCGCGTGACAGATTGTCGCTGTCCAGGCTGTCCAACCAGTGCAAATCGCTCCAGCTGCGCAGCCAGGTGAACTGGCGTTTCGCCAATTGGCGCGTGGCAATGATTCCGCGCTCCTGCATTTCGGCTGACGTCAGCTTGCCATCCAGATGATCCCAGACTTGGCGATAGCCTACAGCACGTATCGAAGGCAACCCTGGATGCAGGTCACCTCTGGAACGCAGTGCTACGACCTCGTCGATAAACCCCTGTTCCAACATAATTGTGAATCTTTGTGCAATTCGTTCATGCAGCACCTGGCGATTTGCCGGAGCGATGGCCAGATTCGCCACAGTATAGGGCAATTGTGACTGTCCAGATGCGCCTGCGTCAGCACTTTGCGCACTTTGTTTAAGCCGCAGTTCAGTCATGGTCTGGCCGCTGACACGCCAGACTTCCAGGGCGCGACTGAGACGCTGGGGATCGTTAGGGTGAATGCGCGCGGCCGAGACTGGATCAACCGCAGCCAACTGATCGTGCAGAGCCTGCCAACCGAAGCGTGCAGCTTCTTCTTCGAGCTCCGCACGCACTTGAGCGTCGGCCGGCGGCATATCCGCCAGACCTTCCTGCAAGGCTTTGTAATAGAGCATCGTGCCGCCCACCAGCAGCGGAATATTGCCCCGCGCGGTGATCTCGGCCATGGCGACCAAGGCGTCGGTACGAAAGTCAGCGGCCGAATAGCTCTCGGCCGGGTCAATGATGTCGATCAGGCGGTGCGGATGCTGAGCCAATTGCGCTTTAGACGGCTTGGCCGTGCCGATGTCCATGTCCCGGTAAACCAGGGCAGAGTCGACACTAATAAGCTCGCAAGGCAACACCTTGGTCAGCTCAATGGCCAGGTCGGTCTTACCGGCGGCCGTAGGGCCCATCAGGAAGATCGCGGGGGGCATGGCACTCATCAACGGCCGCGCAAGAACAGTTTGTCCAGATCGTCCAGGCCCATCTGGGTCCAGGTCGGCCGGCCATGGTTGCATTGTCCGCTGCGCTCGGTGTTTTCCATGTCGCGCAACAGGCCGTTCATTTCCGGCAAGGCCAGGCGCCGGTTAGCGCGGATGGCGCCGTGGCAGGCCATGGTGCCGAGCAATTCGTTGATGTGTGCCTGAATACGGTCACTGGTGCCGTACTCCATCAGGTCCGCCAGCACGTCGGCCACCAGCCGGTTGGCTTCGGCCTGCTTGAGCAGCGCGGGAATCTGGCGGATCGCCAGGGTTTCCGGGCCCAGGCGTTGCAGTTCAAAGCCCAGTTTCTGGAACACGCTGTGATGCTCTTCGGCGCAATCGGCTTCACGCTGACTGACGGAAAGAGACTCCGGCACCAGCAGCGGCTGACCGCTGAGGCCTTCGCTGGCCATGGCGATTTTCAGGCGTTCGTACATGATCCGCTCGTGGGCGGCGTGCATGTCCACCAGCACCAGGCCATGAGCGTTTTCCGCGAGGATATAGATGCCTTTTAGCTGCGCCAGCGCATACCCCAGCGGAGGAATGTCACCGCCACCCTCCGGCAAGGCGACTGCGCCCGGCTCGGCGCCTGGCAGAGGCGCGAAGAATTCGCGGTAGGCCGCCTGGGCCTCGGCCACTGGCACGGTCGATTGCGGGCGCGGGGTGTATTGGTATTGATAGCCCGCGCCAGCCCCAGAGCCCGGTGCGGTGTAAGCAGGCTGCGACTGCGGCGATTGCAGCAGGTTGGCCGCCAGGCTCATTTCGCCCTGGGGGCCGAACTCACCCGCTTCGGGACCGCTCGGACGCACCACAGCGGTCACTATCGGAGCCGACAGTTGATCGTCCGGGCGCACATCGCCCAGCGCGCGGTGCAAGGTGCCATAGAGGAAGTCATGCACCATGCGCCCATCACGGAAACGTACTTCGTGCTTGGTCGGGTGCACGTTGACGTCGACTACCGAGGGATCGACCTCAAAAAACAGCACAAATGTCGGATGACGCCCGTTGAACAGCACGTCGCGATACGCCTGACGCACCGCGTGGGCCACCAGTTTGTCGCGCACCGCACGGCCATTCACGAAAAAATACTGCAAGTCCGCCTGGCTGCGGGAGAACGTCGGCAAGCCAACCCAGCCCCACAGACGCAGGCCATTGCGCTCGATCTCGATCGGCAGCGCCTGCTCCAGGAACCCGCCGCCGCAAATCGCAGACACTCGCCGAGCGCGCGCGGCGTCGTCATGAGCCTCGTGCAGGCTGAGGATGGTCTTCCCGTTGTGCCGCAGATGGAAGGCCACGTCGAAGCGGGCCAGGGCCAGGCGCTTGATGACTTCTTGCAGGTGATCGAATTCGGTTTTCTCGGCCTTGAGGAATTTGCGCCGCGCCGGGGTGTTGAAGAACAGGTCGCGCACTTCCACCGAGGTGCCCACCGGGTGTGCGGCCGGCTGGACCCGAGGCGCCATGTCGCGGCCTTCGGTTTCCACTTGCCAGGCCTGCTCGGCATCGCGGGTGCGCGATGTCAGGGTCAGACGCGCCACGGAGCTGATCGAAGCCAAAGCCTCACCGCGAAAGCCCAGGCTCATGACCCGCTCAAGGTCTTCCAGATCGCGGATTTTGCTGGTGGCGTGACGGGCCAGGGCCAGGGGCAGGTCATCGGAAGAGATGCCGCTGCCATCGTCACGTACCCGCAACAACTTGACACCGCCCTGCTCCACATCGACATCGATACGCTTTGCACCAGAGTCGATGCTGTTTTCCAGCAGCTCCTTGATCACCGATGCAGGGCGCTCAACAACCTCACCCGCTGCAATCTGGTTAGCCAGGCGCGGGCTGAGCAACTCAATGCGCGACCCGCTGTTCAAGGTAGATTCGCTCATTACTGCGCCGCCAATTCTGTGCCTGGGATGGTCAACACCTGACCGACTTTCAACTCATCGGTTTTCAGGTTGTTGGCACTGCGCAATGTCGCGGCCGAGACTTGGAAACGCACCGCAAGCATCGCCAAGGTATCGCCGGGCTGCACGCGATGGTCACGCGGGCCTTGGGCGATCTTGCCGGAGTCACGCAGCCAAGCGACGTAAGTGCCCGGCGGCGGGTTCTGCTGGAAGAACTGGCGCACGCCGGCACTGATGGAGCGCGCCAACGCCTGCTGATGGCTGGCGCTGGCCAGCTTGGAGGCTTCGTTGGCGTTGGAGATGAACCCGGTTTCCACCAGAATCGATGGGATGTCCGGAGACTTCAACACCATAAACCCGGCCTGCTCCACACGCTGCTTGTGCAGCGAAGTCACGCGACCGATGTTGCTCAAGACCTTCTGGCCGACATTCAAGCTGGAAGTCAGCGAAGCGGTCATCGACAGGTCGAGCAGAACGCCAGCGAGCATCTTGTCCTTGTCATCGAGGGACACGTTGCCGGCACCACCGATCAAGTCGGAACGGTTTTCGCTGTCCGCCAGCCAACGAGCAGTCTCGGACGTGGCCCCGCGATCAGACAACGCAAACACCGAGGCGCCGAACGCAGCGGACGATGGCGCAGCATCGGCGTGAATCGACACAAACAGGTCGGCACCTTTCTTACGGGCGATTTCGGTACGGCCGCGCAGCGGAATGAAGTAGTCGCCGGTACGGGTAAGTTCGGCGCGATAGCCTTTCATACCGTTGATCTGACGCTGCAACTCACGGGCGATAGCCAGTACCACGTCTTTTTCATGCTGGCCGCGTGAGCCGGAAGCACCCGGGTCTTCACCACCATGGCCGGCATCGATCACTACGATAATGTCGCGTTTGCCAGCCGGGGCCGGTGGCGGCGGTGGCAACTTGACCTGGGGTTGCGACGGGCTGACGGGCACGGCAGGCACCGTTGCCACGCTCGGGGTTGGCGCAGGCGGCGGTGCGGCATCGGCAGCGTTGTCGAACAAGTCGACCACCAGTCGGTTGCCATATTGGGCATTCGGCGCCAGGGAGAAGCTTTTCGGCGTCACGACTTTTTTCAGATCGATGACAACGCGCAAATCGGTGGGCGTTCGCTGGGCCGAGCGCATGGCGGTGATCGGGGTGTTGGCAGTAGACACTTTGAGCGGCGCGGCCAGGGTCGCACCGTTGATGTCGATCACCAGGCGATCAGGCGCCGTGAGAGTAAAGACGCTGTGCTGGACCGGGCCAGACAGGTCGAACACCAGTCGCGTGTTATCCGGTGCTCGCCACAGGCGAACACTTTTCACCTGTGAAGCAGCCAGAGCATTGACAGTCATTGCCGCAAGCAACACCCCTACGACAGCAACCAACGCGCGAAAGCGCATACCTAACCCCACCAATTATTTGAATTCCAATGCCAAAGCGGCGCACCACGACTCTGCGCGCGCACTCTGGGGCAACAACTTCAGCTGACGTCCTGATTCACGCGGCGTAATGGTAATGGTCAGGTCCGGCTTTGGCAAAAAGCCTGTGCCTTTATCTGGCCACTCGATCAGGCACAGTGCGTCTTCGTCAAAGTAATCACGGATGCCCATGTACTCCAGCTCTTCGGGATCGACCAAACGATAGAGGTCGAAGTGGAAAGCACGCAACGCACCGATCTCATAGGGCTCGACCAAAGTGAACGTTGGGCTTTTCACCGCCCCTGCGTGCCCCAAACCGCGAATGATGCCTCGGGACAACGTCGTCTTGCCCGCCCCCAGGTCACCTTCGAGAAAGATGAGCCCCGCTGCGCCCGTGACCTGTGCAATACGATGACCGAACGCGACCATGGCGTCTTCATTGGCCAGGAAAAGGATTACTTCAGGCACGGCGACTGCTCCTCCAACAATTGACGAATGGCCGGTATCAGGTCGCTGGCCGCCAAGCCGCGACCCAGGCTGCCCTGGCGGTCCCCCGCCGTAGCGTGCAACCACACAGCCAGGCAGCTCGCTTCATAAGCAGGCATGCCTTGGGCCATTAACGCGCCCACCAGCCCGGCCAGTACATCGCCAAGGCCCGCTGTGGCCATCGCTGGATGCCCCTGATCACAACGGGAAACACGTCCATCGGGGCAGGCAATCAAACTGCCAGCACCCTTGAGGATAGCCACTGCACTGAATTTCTGGCTCAACGCGCGCGCCACCTTAAGGCGATCGGCCTGAACCTCGGCTGTAGAAATGCCCAATAAGCGCGCAGCCTCGCCCGGATGCGGCGTAATCACGCTACCGCTCGGAAGACTCACATTGCCGGTAGCCAGCTGATTCAGCGCGTCTGCGTCCCACACCTGCGGCAGCAGCGCGTTGGCGGCAACCGATAGCAGGCTTTTACCCCAGGACGCCTCACCCAACCCCGGACCAATAACGATTACCGAGATTTTTTCCAGCAAGCCCATAAGCTGGTTCGCCGAACTCACGCCCACGGTCATGACCTCAGGCACGCGGGCCAACGCGGCAGGCACGTGTTCAAGGCGAGTGGCCAGGGACACCATGCCGGCGCCGCTGCGCAAGGCACTTTCCGCGCTCAACAGCGCAGCGCCGCCAAAGCCGCGGTCGCCACCAATGACCAACAAATGGCCGAACTGGCCTTTATGGGCGTCCGAGGAACGCGCAGCCAGTTGCGGCAAATGGCCGTGCAACAAGGACTGAACGTCGGTTATTTCGTGTTTTGTCTGCGGCATGCGTCTTCAAGCTCCGATGTCTGGCAGAATTATACGCATCTAACCTGTGGTTTCCCGTGTCTCATGCCCGCTATTACCTCTGATCTGCCCGCCCTCGCCCAATCGATCAAAGACTGGGGCCGCGAACTGGGCTTTCAACAAGTCGGCATCAGCGGCCTGGACCTGGCCGAGCATGAACAGCATCTGCAACGTTGGCTAGACGCGGGTTACCACGGCGAGATGGACTACATGGGCGCCCATGGCAGCAAGCGCTCCCATCCCGACGAGCTCGTGCCCGGCACGTTGCGCGTGGTGTCGCTGCGCATGGACTACCTGCCTGGCGACACACAAATGGCGCAACTGCTGGCCCAGCCGGAAAAAGCCTACATCTCGCGCTACGCCCTGGGCCGCGACTACCACAAACTGATCCGTAAGCGCGTACAGCAACTGGCCGACCGCATTCAGGCACAGATCGGCCCATTTGGCTTTCGTGCATTCGTCGACAGCGCCCCCGTACTGGAAAAAGCCATCGCCGAAAAAGCCGGCCTGGGCTGGATCGGTAAAAACACCCTGGTACTCAACCGCAAGGCCGGCAGTTATTTCTTCCTCAGCGAACTGTTCGTCGATTTGCCGCTGCCGGTCGATGAGCCACACAGCACCGAACACTGTGGCCGCTGCACCGCCTGCCTGGATATCTGCCCAACCAATGCCTTCGTCGGTCCCTATGTGCTGGACGCCCGGCGCTGCATTTCCTACCTGACCATTGAACTGAAGAACGCGATCCCTGAAGACCTGCGCCCATTGATCGGCAATCGGGTGTTCGGTTGTGATGACTGTCAGATCGTTTGTCCGTGGAATCGTTTCGCTCGATCCACAGCCGAGGGCGATTTCAAGCCACGGCATAACCTGGATAACGCAGAACTGGCCGAACTGTTTATGTGGGACGAGGATAAATTCCTCAGCAGCACCGAAGGTTCACCCCTGCGCCGCGCGGGCTACGAGCGCTGGCTGCGCAACCTCGCGGTGGGCCTGGGCAATGCGCCGTCGAGCATTCCGGTGCTGGAAGCCTTGAAGGCACGCCGGGATTACCCGTCGGAGTTGGTGCGCGAACATGTGGAATGGGCGCTGAACCAACACGCTACGCGCTAGTGCACGTCGTCGTTGTAGACGAACTTGGGCATTTCCCAGTGAAAACGGATCGCCAGCAGGCGCAATAGAAAGCCGCTGAACAGGGTCAGCAGAATTGCCTGCTCGCTGGGCAATTCCAGATACAGACAGAGCAAGTAGAACCAGGCGGCCAGAAATGACACGCTGGCGTACAGCTCACGGCGGAAGATCAGCGGAATGTCGTTGCAGAAGATATCCCGCAGAATGCCGCCGAAGACGCCGGTGATCACCCCGCTGACCGAGGCCACCAGCATGCCGTGGCCCATTTCCAGTGCAGTCATGCAGCCGATCAGCGTGAAGGCGACCAGGCCTACGGCGTCCAGCGCTAGAAACAGCGAGCGCAGGTGACGCATCAGCGGCGCGATAAAGATCGTCACCAGCGCCGCGACGGAGGTCAGCACCAGGTATTCCGGGTGTTTGACCCACGTCAGCGGGTAATGCCCCAACAGCACATCGCGCACCGAGCCGCCGCCCAGCGCCGTTACGCAAGCGATCAGCACCACACCAAACCAGTCCATGCCGCGCCGACCAGCCGACAAGGCACCGGTCATGGCTTCGGCGGTGATGGCGATGAGGTAGAGCATCAGCAGCATGATGGCGATCCTTGCAAAGAGGCCGGCAGTCTAATCATTTGCTGATGGCACCAAAAGGGGGCGCTTGGCGATAAAACGAGTTGCCTGCATCGGGGGCAAGCCCCCTCCCACATTTGGACCTGGGAATACATTCAACTGTGGGAGCTGGCTTGTCTGCGATGGCGCCCGGTCAGCCGCCCCCATTTCAAGCCTTGATGAAATGCTTGCGGTAATGCTGCAGCTCGGCGATCGACTCGCGAATATCATCCAGCGCCAGATGGGTGCTGCCTTTATGGAAGCTGTCTTTGACTTCCGGCGCCCAGCGCGCGGCCAGTTCCTTGAGCGTGGACACATCCAGGTTGCGGTAGTGGAAGTAGCTTTCCAGCGCCTTCATGTGGGTATAAAGGAAGCGGCGGTCCTGGCAGATGCTGTTGCCGCAGATCGGCGATTTGCCCTTGGGCACCCACTGTTCCAGAAAGGCAATGGTTTCGGCTTCGGCTTCGGCCATGCTGATTCGGCTGTCGCGTACACGCTGAGTCAAGCCGGAGTTGCCATGGGTGCGGGTGTTCCACTCATCCATAGTGGCGAGCACGGCGTCGCTGTGGTGGATGGCGATCACCGGACCTTCGGCCAAGGTGTTGAGGTTGCTGTCGGTGACAATGGTCGCCATCTCGATGATGACGTCGGTGTCAGGGTTCAGACCGGTCATTTCCAGATCGATCCAAATCAGGTTCTGTGGGTTTTGCATGGCTTGATTCTCTTGGCACCTTGGCGTAGCTGCGCAGTTTAGCAGGCGGGGCCGTGCTAGACTCGCGACCGTTTTACCCAACCTTTGCATTATCGACACGGAACACCAATGGCCAAACGCCAGCTCAACCGTCGCCAAAACTGGCGCATCGAAAAGATTCAAGGTGAGCGCGCCGCACGCGCCGCCAAACGTGAATCCTCCGCCGTGGAAGCGCTCGAGGGCGGCGACCTGGGCCCCGAGCAAACGGGCCTGGTGATCGCGCACTTTGGTGTGCAGGTCGAAGTCGAGGCGCTGGAAGGCGAACTCGCAGGCCAAGTATCCCGCTGCCACTTGCGCGCCAACCTGCCTGCACTGGTCACCGGCGACAAGGTGGTGTGGCGCGCCGGCAACCAGGGCATCGGCGTGATCGTCGCTCAACTGCCGCGCACCACCGAACTGCGTCGTCCTGACAGCCGCGGCCAACTCAAGCCGGTAGCGGCCAACGTCGACATGATCGTGATCGTGTTCGCACCGTTGCCCGAGCCCCATGCCAACCTGATCGACCGCTATTTGGTGGCGGCTGAGCATGCTGGTATTCGCCCGCTGTTGCTGCTGAACAAATTCGACCTGATCGACGAACAGAACGCCCCAGCGCTCAATGCGTTGCTGGCGGTCTACCGCACCTTGGGTTACCCAGTGCTGGAAGTCTCGGCTCACCACGGCAACGGCATGGAACAGCTGCAACAGCAGTTGGACGGACGCATCAGTGTGTTTGTCGGCCAGTCGGGCGTTGGCAAGTCATCGCTGGTCAACAGCCTGCTGCCGGAAGTAGACACCCGTGTAGGCCCGCTGTCGGAACTGTCCGGCCAGGGCACTCATACGACCACCACCGCGCGATTGTTCCACTTCCCCGGCGGCGGTGAGCTAATCGACTCCCCAGGCATTCGCGAATTCGGCCTCGGCCACGTCAGCCGCAGCGATGTGGAAGCCGGCTTTATCGAGTTCAACGACCTGATCGGTACGTGCCGCTTCCGCGACTGCAAACACGACCGCGAGCCGGGCTGTGCGTTGCTCAAGGCCCTGGACGATGGCCGTGTGCAGCAGCAGCGGATGAACAGCTACCGGTCGATTATTGCGAGCTTGCCCGAGAGCAGTTACTAAATCGACCCAGCATTGTGGTGAGCGGGCTTGTCCCGCTCACCACAACTGCAGAAGGACTTACGAGCCCGTCTTAGGCGCCGTAGGATCCTTCATCCCACCATCGTCAAACAGGTTCAGCTTCTGCCGCAGTTCATGGGCCGGCAACGGCTCCTGCCCTGGCGGAATGGCATTCGGGTCAACCGGCACTTCGCCCGGCGCGCCCGCACCTGGGGTTGGCACGACAGGTGGCTGATCACCTTCTATCGCACGCTGAGCCTTCTTGGTCAGCACGACGATATCAATGCGCCGGTTGATCGGATTGAACGGATCCTTGGGTTCAAATAGCTGCGAGGAGGCAAAACCCACCACGCGCGCCACTTGCGGGTCGGGGTAGCTGCCTGCCACCAACGCACGACGGGCAGCGTTGGCGCGGTTGGCCGAGAGTTCCCAGTTGCCGAAGTCACCCTGGCCGGCATACGGCTTGGCGTCCGTGTGGCCGCTGATGCTTATCTTGTTCGGCACTGCCTTGATGGTGTCAGCCATGGCCAGCAGGATGTCTTCGAAGTACGGCTTCAGCCGCGCACTGCCGGAATCGAACATCGGCCGGTTGGCTGCATCAGTGATCTGGATGCGCAAGCCTTCCGGAGTGATCTCGAACGAGATCTGATCCTTGAATTTCAGCAACTGCGGATTTTCATCCACCTTGGTCTGCAACTCTTGCAGCAACAGCTCCAGGCGTTCCTGCTCAACCTGTTCAGCCATGCTCTCGACGGTGTCGCGCTCGATCGGGATGTTCTCCTGAGGCGATTCAGTCTTGACCTCTGGATTGATGGTGCGCTCAGGGGCCAACTGCGGCGAGCCGCCCAGGTCGATCACAAAGGGCGTGCCGCTCTCCGAGAAGCCAATCGGATCTTTGAAGTAACCGGCGATGGCGATCTTCTGTTCGGGCGTGGCGGTCGACATCAGCCACAGCACCAGGAAGAACGCCATCATCGCCGTCGCAAAGTCGGCGAAGGCGATTTTCCAGGCGCCGCCATGGTGCCCCGCAGCGAAGCGCTTGACGCGCTTGATGATTATCGGCTGGTTGTTTTCCATGGCTTAGCGACCGCGAACCGCTTGTTCCAGCTCGGCGAAACTTGGGCGATGCTTCGGGTACAAGACCTTGCGACCGAACTCCACTGCCAACGATGGCGGCATGCCGGACGCGGACGCTACCAGACTGGCCTTGATCGATTCGTACAGGTTGATTTCTTCCTTGGCATCGTGAGCCAGGGAGGTGGCCAGCGGGCCGAAGAAACCGTAAGCGGCGAGAATACCGAAGAAGGTACCCACCAGCGCCGCACCTACGTGCATACCGATGGCCGCCTGATCGCCCTCGCCCAGGGAGGCCATGGTCACCACGATACCGAGTACCGCCGCGACGATACCAAAGCCGGGCATGCCGTCGGCCACACCGGTCACGGCATGGGAAGGATGCTCCAACTCTTCTTTAAGGCTGAACAATTCCATGTCGAACAGGCCTTCCAGCTCATGGGGAGCCATGTTGCCGGAGGACATGATGCGCAGGTAATCGCAGATATAGGCGGTCATGCGCTCGTCTTTGAGCACGGCCGGGTACTTGGCAAAAATCGGGCTGGCAGAGGCGTCCTCGATGTCGGCCTCAATGGCCATCATGCCTTCGCGGCGGCTCTTGTTGAGGATCTCGTACACCAGGCCCAGCACTTCCAGGTAGAAGGTATGAGTGAAGCGCGAACCGAACATGGCCAGCGATTTCTTGACCACGTGCATAGTCATGTAACCGGGGTTGGCCTGAAGGAAAGCGCCCAGTGCAGCACCGCCAATGATCATCACCTCGAAAGGCTGGATCAGTGCCGCAATTTTACCGTGGGACAGGACGTACCCGCCGAGCACGCTCGCGAAGACGACGATGATGCCGATAATTTTAGCCATAGGAGATGAGTACTTGCGCCGTCGGGTTCATGGACATATTTGGGGGAACTGGAAAACTCTTGTTCCTCTTATCGGCAAAACTGCGCCAGACTATAGCCCGTTAAGGCGAAAAGCCAGTTCGGCCCGCTCCGGGCGTGTTGACCGCAAGTGATGATCGCGCCCCAATCATGGCTAATGAAACGACAGTCCCATCTGTAAGACCTATCTCTCTCGCCGCTTGGATCAAGCGCCTGGACGACGTGCTGCTGCCAGTTCCCCAGGCCAGCCACGACCGTGTGTGCAAAGCCATCCGCGACAGCCGCAGTTCGTTGCGAGATATTGCCGAGCTGATGCAAAACAGCCCGGCTTTGGTACTCAGCGTCATGCGCGAGGCCAACAGCCATAACCATGGCAGCCTGGCGGAGCCGGCGGAAAACCTCGAAGTAGCGCTCAATCGCCTGGGCCTCAAGCGCGCCGAGGAACTGCTGGCGCGCCTGCCCTCGGTGCCCGCCCAAGAGATTCCCGTAGCATTGCGTCAACTGTTGCTGGTGAGCCAGCACGCGTCGCAGCAAGCCAACGGTCTGTTCGGCAGTCGTCTGGCGCGGCTTTGGCAAGACATCCACTGGGGTAGCCTGCTGTTTCTGTCGCCGCTGTGGCCGATGGCCGTTGCCTACCCCAAGCTCCTTGAAGAGTGGGAACTGCGTGTCATCCACAAGGGCGAGCCTGCACGCAAAGTCGAGCAGGAGCTGTTCGGCGTGCGCCTGCTGGACCTGTGCCTAGGCCTGACCGAAGCCTGGCACCTACCGATCTGGGTATCCCAGGGCTATAACCTGCTGTTGAACGAGCAACGCTTGCTGGTCAAGGCACTTCATATCGCCCGTGAAGACGACTCATTGCGCCATCAGCAATTGCTAGACGCCGAACCCAACCTGCGCCGTTGGCTGAACCAGCCGGCCAATACCGTGCTGCTAGCCAACGGCCTGGCGATGTCAGCCCAAGAGTCCTGGACCTGCCCGCACACTCAACGCTGGCAATACCTTACCGCGCTGTATTTGCAGCAACCGCTGGCTGAAGTGCAGCAACAATCTCACCAACAAGCCGTCACCAGCGCCCGCAGCACTCTAATGCCCGACCTCTGGCACCCGGCGCTGTCGCTGATCTGGCCGTGGAATGTGCAGAAGATTCATCGCGGCCTGCTGCCGGCGCCGCCACCGACTGCCGAGGCCCTGGCCGTGTGGCGTAACCGCTGCACCGAACTGCTGTTGGAACCAAGCCGCTTTGCCAACGCCATGCATTTGACCACCTGCGCCAAGGAAGCTCTGGTGGCCAGCGGCATGCAGCGAGTCTTGTTGTTCATGGCCGATCGCGCCCTGAGCACCTTGCGCGTGCACCAGGCCGACGGTCTGCCCAAAGACGCCGCCAACTTGAGCCTGGACGTGGTCAACAGCACGCTGCTACAGCGCCTGCTGGAGAAATCCGCCCAAGTACGCCTCACGCCGGATAACCACGCGCAGTTCTCGGCCTTGCTGCCGCCGATCCTGCGCCGTCTGTTCACAGGCGAACACCTGCTGTTGCGTTCGATGAGCTGCAACGGCCGCGTGGTAATGCTGATGGTCGCCGACCAGGGCGGCGGACCGTTTTCGGAAACCACCGTGCAGGCTTTCGGCAAAACCGCCCAGTGCATAGAGAAAGCCCTGCACAGCTTTACCAACCGCAGCGCCTGATGCTTGCGCTACAATCGCCGTCCTTTATCGCCAACATTTGTGCCCAGGAGACCTCACATGCCTGACTTCTCTGGCTTGCCGCTGGTGATCGAATCCAGCGACCTGCTCGGTCAACTGGATGCCGAACACCTGATTCTGGTGGACCTCACCAGTGCCGCCCGCTACGCCGAAGGGCATATCCCCGGCGCGCATTTCGTTGACCCCAAGCGCACCCAACTGGGCCAGCCGCCGGCCCCCGGCCTGCTGCCCAATAAAGCCGACCTGGAAAAACTCTTCGGCGAATTGGGCCACACGCCCGACGCCACCTACGTGGTGTACGACGACGAAGGCGGCGGCTGGGCCGGGCGCTTTATCTGGCTGCTCGACGTAATCGGCCACCAGAAATACCACTACCTCGACGGCGGCCTGCTGGCCTGGCTGGAGGAGAAATACCCCGTTTCCACCGAAGTGCCCGGCCCCGTCGGCGGCCCCGTCAGCCTCACGCTGCATGACGGCCCCACGGCCACCCGCGAATACCTGCAAAGCCGTCTCGGCGCGGCCGACCTGGGTATCTGGGACGCACGCGGCCCGCTGGAATATTCCGGCGAGAAGGTACTCGCCGCCAAAGGCGGGCACATCCCCGGCGCGGTAAATTTCGAATGGACTGCCGGCATGGACAAGGCGCGCAGCCTGCGTATCCGCCGCGACATGCCGCAGATCCTCGAAGACCTCGGGCTGACGAAAGATAAAGAAATCATCACCCACTGCCAGACTCACCACCGCTCTGGCTTCACCTACCTGGTGGCCAAGGCGCTCGGTTATCCCCGAGTCAAAGGTTATGCCGGTTCCTGGGGCGAATGGGGCAACCACCCCGACACCCCCGTTGAGATTTAAGGTTTAAGGACAGTTATGAAAAAGCAGTTGTTTATCCTCAGCCAGTACTTGCTGCCGCACCATTTGCTGTCGCGCCTCGCTGGCTGCATTGCCGAGTGCCGCGTGCGTTGGTTCAAGAACGCTTTCACCACCTGGTTCGCTAAACGCTACCAAGTAGACATGTCCCAGGCGTTGGTTGAAGACGTGACCGCCTACGAGCACTTCAACGCCTTCTTCACACGCGCCCTCAAAGATGGCGCGCGCCCGCTGGATCAAACCCCAGGCGCGGTGCTCAGCCCCGCCGATGGCGCGGTCAGCCAGCTTGGTCCGATTGAGCATGGGCGTGTGTTCCAGGCTAAAGGCCACAGCTTTAGCGTGCTGGAGTTGCTGGGTGGCGATGCGGCCTTGTCGGCACCGTTCATGGGCGGGGACTTCGCAACGGTTTATCTGTCTCCGAAGGACTACCACCGTGTGCACATGCCATTGGCTGGCACCCTGCGGGAAATGGTCTATATCCCAGGCCGTATCTTCTCGGTGAACCAGACCACCGCCGAAAATGTGCCGGAGCTGTTTGCGCGTAACGAGCGTGTCGCCTGCATCTTCGACACCGAGCGCGGTCCGATGGCCGTCGTGTTGGTGGGTGCGATGATCGTCGCGTCGATTGAAACCGTATGGGCTGGCCTGGTGACCCCACCGAAGCGCGAACTGAAAACCTTCCGCTACGACGAAGCGGCGCGTGCGCCTATTCATCTGGAGAAAGGTGCGGAGCTGGGTCGCTTCAAGTTGGGTTCGACCGCGATTGTGCTGTTTGGGCCGGATCAGGTGAAGTGGGCTGAAGAACTGGTGGCGGGTTCGCCAGTGCAGATGGGCCAAGGTATCGCTTTACCTAAAGCCTGACACCGAACCCAATGTGGGAGGGGGCTTGCTTCCGATAGCGGGGTATCAGTCAACACATCAGTGACTGAACCACTGCCATCGGGGGCAAGCCCCCTCCCACATTTAGTCAGTTACAGCTGACCGTCGCGGTCGCGAAAGCCCAGCAGATACAGCACGCCATCCAACCCCAAGGTCGAAATCGCCTGCTTGGCCGATTGTTTGACCAATGGCTTGGCGCGGAACGCCACGCCCAAACCGGCGATTGCAAGCATCGGCAAGTCGTTGGCGCCGTCACCGACCGCAATGGTCTGCTCCAGACGCAAACCTTCCTTGTGTGCCAATTCCTTCAGCAGATCCGCCTTGCGCTGCGCGTCGACAATCGGCTCGACCGCGACGCCGGTCACCTTGCCATCGACCACTTCCAGCTCGTTGGCGAACACATAGTCGATGCCCAGCTTTGCCTGCAATTGCTTGGCAAAGTAGGTGAAGCCGCCGGACAGGATCGCAGTCTTGTAACCCAGACGCTTGAGTTCGGCGAACAGGGTTTCGGCACCTTCCGTCAGGCGTAGCGAGGCGCCGATGGAATCCAGCACGCTGACATCCAGGCCTTTGAGCAGTGCCAGGCGCTCCTTGAAGCTGGCGCGGAAGTCCAGCTCGCCGGCCATGGCGCGCTCGGTGATCGCGGAAACCTGCTCGCCCACGCCGGCGGCTTTGGCCAGTTCGTCGATGACTTCGGCTTCGATCAGCGTGGAGTCCATGTCGAATACCGCCAGGCGACGGTTACGACGGAACAGCGAATCTTCCTGGAACGCGATGTCGACATTCAGCTCCTGGGCCACGCTAAGGAATTCGGCGCGCAGGGCCTGCGGATCGGCCGGCTCGCCGCGAACGGAGAACTCGATGCAGCCCTTGCCCTGATCTGCCGGCGTGTCCAGCGGCATGCGCCCCGACAGACGGTCGATATGGTCGATATTCAAACCATACTGCGCGGTAATGGAGCTGACGCGCTGCAGTTGTTCGGCGGTGACCTTGCGGGTCAGTAACGTGACGATATGGCGTTTCTTCCCTTGGCCAGCCACCCAATGCTGGTAGTCGTCTTCGGAAACAGGGGTGAAACGCACCTGTTGATCCAGCTTATACGCCGTAAACAGGATGTCCTTGAGTACGGACGAGGCCTGTTCGGTGCTGGGGATTTCAACCAGGATGCCGAACGACAGGGTGTCGTGGATCACTGCCTGGCCAATGTCGAGAATGTTCACACCACCCTGGGCCAGAACACCGGTAATGGCGGCGGTAAGACCCGGGCGGTCTTCACCGGTGATGTTAATCAGGACAATTTCGCGCAAGGCGCACCCCCAGGCTGGAAAAAAACCGCATTCTACCCACTTTCAGTGACCATCGGGCACAGCCAGCGCTTTGCCGGTCCTAGGCCTGTCGCTATACTGCGCGTCAACTTCACGGACCGAGAGCCGAGCGCAAGTGAACCGGCCCACGCCAGTAAAAACCGATAACTTCTTCCTGCTGATCTTCCGGGCACTGCGCCACCGCCGTGTACCGATCGCATTACGCATCGCCAGCCATAACGTGATCCTGGTGGCCTTGGCCCTGGTGATCTATGCCTGCGTGATGGGTTTGCAGTTCAAACAGGCCATGCACGAGCAAGCCGACGCCCTGGGCGAGAGCTTGACGACCCAGACCGCCACCTCGGCGACTGAGCTGTTGGTGTCCAACGACATCCTCAGCCTCAACGTGCTGCTCAACAACCTGACCAAAAACCCGCTGGTGGCCCACGCCGCCATCTACAGCGTGGACAACCGGATCATGGCCGAAGCCGGGCAACGCCCGAAAAACGGCCTGCTGGGTGAAGCCGAAGGCCTGTACCAGAGCAACATAACGTTCCAGGATGTGAAGGCCGGTCAACTGCGCATCAGCCTGGACATGCAGCAATTCCAGCAGCCGATGACCATCAGCCTGCAAAGCATGGGCATCCTCAGCGCAATCCTGCTGGCACTGGCCTTGGCCTTAAGCCTGCGGCTGGGTCGGCACATTTCTACGCCATTGATGCAACTGCGCATCTGGTTACGGGATATCGACGAACACACGCCAGCCACCGACCGCCAGGACGAAATCGGCGACCTCGCCCGCCAACTCCACGCCAGCTTCGCCCCGGAACCGGTGGTTCGTGAGGTGGAGCCGGAACCTGAGTTCGACGACACCGATTACGACGACGAGCCCGAGTTTGAAGTGCGCGACCTGCGTGATCCTGGCTTCGACGAAAGCACCCCGGTGGCAGGCCTCAAGCCTGCAACACGCAAGGTCATCCAGGCTGAAGAAGACGAGCTGGACGATGAAGACCCGTTCGCCGACCTGCGCGACACCTCGGCCAACAGCCCGGCCGTCGCGCCGAAACCGGTACCTGCGAGGAACACCGAGCCCCAGCACAGCGCCGTATTGGCCGTGCAACTGGGTGCCCAGGACCAACTGCGCCGCCTGCCCCGCGCACGCCTGACGGAACTGCTGGAACGCTATCGCGATTGCCTCGACCAAGCGGCCTCGCTGTACCAGAGCGAACTGCACACCCTGAACGATGGCAGCACGCTGATGCTGTTCCACAGCGAAGACAGCGGCGAAGACTACCTGACCAACGCCATCTGCTGCGGCGAACTGCTGCGCGCCCTGGGCCATGCCCTGCAGATCGAAGTGGCGGACAGCGGCATCACCCTGCAACTGCAACTTGGCTTGACGGTAGGTGACGACCTGTTTGGCATGAGCCAGATCGACCTGCTGCTGACCGAAATCGCCCAAGACGCCCTGGCCCTTTCGCAACACAGCCGCAACCTGCTGCTGGTGGAGCGCAAGATCAGTGAAGACACGCTGATCCGCCAACGCGCTCGCATCCGACCGATTGCCAGCCCTGAAGGCGCAAGCTGTGTGGAGCGGTTGATGGAGCCGTATCCCTCGATGCTTGAACGCCAGTTGGCGCGGATGCATGAGACTCGCTCCAAGCCCTGAAGAACACCGCCGAACCAATTGGGAGGGGGCTTACCCCCGACTGCGGAGCATCAGTTAGCACATCATTAACTGAACCGACGCTATCAGGGACAAGCCCCCTTCCACACTTGATCTGCGCCGTGACTTATATCTCCACAAACAAAAAGGCCCGCTAAGTCAGCGGGCCTTTTTTGTTGGAGTTGTTTCAGATCAGAACCTGAACACTTCCATATCCGTACGAATGGGCGTAGCCATCGGCATCTTCGGCTTCTGCGGCTCTGCTGGCTTGGCCTGCACCGCCGGAGCTTGCTTGCGCGGCGCCTCGGCAATCGGCGGCTGGTTAGCCAGTGGTTTGAGGGCCACCGACAACTGCTGTGCCAAGTGCTGCAACAGCACGCCCTGGGCCTGGACCTGGGATGCCGTGGAACCGGTGTGTTCTTCCTGCAGGTGCACGATACGGTTATCGCGCACCTGGCCACGACGGTCGATCAAGCGCCACTGTGCATCCAGGATTGCCGGTTGCGACACACCCGAGTCGAGGCGCGTAATGGTCAGCAACACCTGCACATCCGGGCTGAAACCCGTCGGTGCGGGTGCCAGTACCACGCGCTGGCTATCGAGATGGCCCGCGACTTGGCGCAATACCAACTGGTTGATATCCGAAGACAGGCTACCCGCCCAACGACCATCGGTGGAACCTTGCAGGCTACCGTCATTCTGACGCTGCAGCAGAGTTTCGCGTTGCAGGTAGTCGGCAACGACCACCGGGCCCAGCAGAACTGCCATACCGGCACTTTGTGCAGGTTGCGCCGGACTTCCGCTGTCCAGCTGGTACAGCGACACCGGTTGGTGTGTGCTGCAACCCGCCAACCCCAAAAGGCCAGCGAGCATCAAAAATAAAGGAAGGCGTGGAGCAGTCATCATCCCATCCAGGTGGCTGCCACAAGGCGAACCACAATGTAATACTAAAAATAACCTAAACACGCTCGGCCACGCCGGCGCTGGAAAGGCCATATCATCCGTGAATATGCGCCATGACTCCAGCGCCAAAGAGTCGATCTACGCTTTAAATCGTAGATCGAGGGCTCTAATACGCCTTAAACCGGCGTTTCCACCAGCAAAGCATCCACACGCTGGAAGCCGCGAGGCAGTTTATTACCGCGACGACCACGCTCGCCCTTGTAGTGTTCAAGGTCGTCAGGGCGCAATGACAACGTGCGCTTGCCGGCCTGGAGCACCAGGGTGGAACCTTCCGGGATCACCGCGATGTCGGTCACGTACTCTTCGCGACTGGCCACCCGCTCCCCTGGAATACCAATAATCTTGTTGCCCTTGCCTTTGCCCAGCTGGGGTAGATCGCTGATCTTGAACACCAGCAGACGCCCTTCGGTGGTCACCGACGCCAGCCAATTGCTCTCACGGTCATCTACCGGTCGCGGCAGGATCACCTTGGCGTTATTCGGCAGGCTCAACAATGCCTTGCCCGCCTTGTTCTTGGCCTGCAGGTCTTCACCCTTGACCACAAACCCGTAACCGGCGTCGGAGGCGATGACGTACAGCGAGTCATCGTCCGGCAGCAGCACGCATTCAAAATTCGCCCCTGGTGGCGGCGTTAGACGCCCGGTCAACGGTTCGCCCTGCCCCCGTGCTGACGGCAAGGTGTGCGCCGGCACTGAATAGCTGCGCCCCGTCGAGTCGATAAACACCGCAAACTGGTTAGAACGCCCGGCCGCGGCGGTTTTAAAACCATCACCCGCTTTGTACGACAAGCTAGTGGCGTCAATATCATGCCCCTTGGCCGAACGAACCCAACCCTTTTCCGACAGAACGACGGTAATTTTCTCGTTTGGCAGCAGTTCGGTTTCTGTCAGCGCCTTCGCTTCAGCACGCTGCACGATTGGCGAACGACGGTCATCGCCGTAGGTTTCGGCGTCTTTGATCAGCTCGGTACGCACCAGCTTTTTCAGCTTGGCTTCACTGCCCAACAGGGCTTGCAGCTTGGCTTGCTCCTTAAGCAACGCGTCTTGCTCGTCGCGCAGTTTCATTTCTTCCAGTCGCGCCAATTGACGCAAGCGGGTGTCGAGAATGTAGTCAGCCTGGATCTCGCTCAGCTCGAAGCGCGCGATCAATTCGGCTTTCGGGTGCTCGGCGGTACGGATGATGTGAATCACTTCATCCAGGTTGAGATAGGCAATCAGCAAGCCGTCCAACAGGTGCAGGCGGCGCTCGACCTTGTCCAAGCGGAATTGCAGGCGGCGACGAACGGTTTGTACGCGGAACTCCAACCACTCCACCAGCAGGTTGCGCAGGTTTTTCAGCTGCGGCTTACCGTCCAGACCGATGATGTTGATGTTGACCCGGTAGCTGGACTCAAGATCGGTACTGGCGAACAGGTGCTGCATCAGCACTTCGTGATCAACCCGGCTGTTGGTCGGGATGATCACGATACGGCATGGGTTTTCGTGGTCGGACTCGTCACGCAGGTCGGCGACCTGGGGCAGTTTCGACGGTTTGGCCTGCATCAGCGCAGCAATCTGCTCCAACACTTTGGCGCCCGACACCTGATGCGGCAGAGCGGTGACGATAATGTCGCCGTCCTCAATGTGGTACACAGCGCGCATGCGCACCGAGCCCTTGCCAGTTTCGTACATCTTCAGCAGATCGGCGCGCGGCGTGATGATTTCCGCTTCGGTCGGGTAGTCCGGGCCCTGGATATGCTCACAGAGCTGCTCGACGGTCGCCTTTGGCTCATCCAGCAAGCGTACGCAGGCGGTGGCGACTTCCCGCAGGTTGTGCGGCGGTACGTCGGTGGCCATGCCGACCGCGATACCGGTGGTGCCATTGAGCAGGATGTTCGGCAAACGTGCCGGCAACACCAGAGGCTCGTCCAGTGTGCCGTCGAAGTTCGGGCCCCAATCCGCAGTACCCTGGCCCAGTTCGCTGAGCAGCACTTCCGAGTAACGCGACAACCGCGCCTCGGTGTAACGCATCGCGGCGAAGGACTTGGGATCATCCGGCGCACCCCAGTTACCCTGGCCGTCCACCAGCGTGTAGCGGTAGCTGAACGGTTGGGCCATCAGCACCATGGCTTCGTAGCACGCCGAGTCGCCATGGGGGTGGAACTTACCCAGCACGTCACCGACGGTACGCGCCGATTTCTTGTGCTTGGAATCGGCATCCAGGCCCAACTCACTCATGGCGTAGATAATGCGCCGCTGTACGGGCTTGAGGCCGTCGCCGATATGCGGCAACGCGCGGTCCATGATCACGTACATGGAGTAGTTGAGGTAGGCATTTTCGGTGAAGTCAGCCAGCGACCGGCGTTCTACGCCGTCTAAGCTGTCTGCGAGGATGTCACTCATGCGGGCCTCATCATTGTTTGGTAAGGCGCAGCGGAAATGCCGCTGCGCTGAGTCAATTCAAGTGTTTGATCATTCACGGCTGGGCACTCCAGCCGCCGACCGGGGCGGCAAAACGATAGACCACCGGGCGTTTTTCACCATCGGCGCGAGGGCCGAAGTTGTTGTCGATACCCAGCCACGCGCCTTCAGCATCAACCACAAGGGCTTCGGCAAGACCATAGGGCTGGGCATAACGCCGCTCGGGCACCAGGGTTTCGTCGGCAAACGACCAGCACAGCTCGACCTTGGCGGTGACCGCATCGCGCCGGCAAATCTGGAACGCGTTGCGCTCCAGCGTAAACAGCTTGCCGTTGAACAGGGAGAGATCAGCGAAATCCTTGGACACGGGCTTGGCGTCGGTGAATTTAGCCGGTTGTACCTCCTGGCCGGCCTCACTTAACAACACGCAAGGGCCCTCACAACTCCACAGGCTTTGCCCTCGCTTGATGGAAATTAAGCCACGCCGCTCACGCTCGGCCGCCAGCCAGATTTGATTGCCTTCAGGGTTCACTGCCAAGCCTTCAAACAGCGCATTGAAGTGCAGCAACATGCCACTGGCCCGGGCCTCACGCACCATGCTTGGGGCAATCTTCAGCCATTCAGGTGCGCCGGTGGCAGGCACTTGCAGCACTGCCGCATGGGCTTCACTGACGATGTAGCGATTACCGGCAACATCGCAGCTGATCCCTTCAAAGTCCAGGTCGCCACCGCGAATAAACGAAGCAGCCGTGGTGCGCGAACGCAGCCCCCAAGGCAGACCGGACTCTGGCACGGGCGGCACTTCGATTTTCACTGTTTCTGCCTGCCAGGTCGGCGCGCTGATATCCAGACGGTAGATCTGATCGTCGTCACGGTCGGAAACCGTCCACAATTCCTTGCCGCACACAGCCAGACCCGACAGATTGCCGCCGCGCATGCCATCCACCGGGTGCTCGGACACGAGTTTGAGCTCTGCCACGGGCGCAGCAACCACCGGGGTGGCCGCCAGCCCGCTCATCATCAGGATCGCCAGGGCGACGCCTGTGCGCATCAGCCCACCACCTCGGCCAGGTTGCCTTTGGATTCCAGCCAGGACTTGCGGTCCGGCGCGCGTTTCTTCGCCAGCAGCATGTCCATCATTTCCGAGGTGGCGGCGTAGTCTTCCAGGGTCAACTGCACCAGGCGCCGGGTGTTGGGGTCCATGGTGGTTTCACGCAATTGTGGCGGGTTCATTTCACCCAGACCTTTGAATCGCGTGACCTGCGGCTTGCCGCGTTTCTTCTCGGCCACCAGGCGGTCGAGGATGCCATCGCGCTCCGCTTCGTCCAGGGCATAGAAAATCTCCTTGCCCAGGTCGATGCGATACAGCGGTGGCATGGCGACGTAGACGTGACCGGCATCCACCAACGGGCGGAAGTGCTGCACGAACAGGGCACAGAGCAACGTGGCGATGTGCAGCCCGTCGGAGTCGGCGTCGGCGAGGATGCAGATCTTGCCGTAACGCAGTTGGGCGATATCCGCAGAACCTGGGTCGACACCAATGGCCACGGCGATGTTGTGCACTTCCTGGCTGGCCAGGACTTCGCTGCCGTCGACTTCCCAAGTGTTAAGAATCTTGCCGCGCAACGGCAGGATCGCCTGGAATTCCTTGTCCCGCGCTTGTTTGGCGGAACCGCCGGCGGAGTCACCCTCCACCAGGAACAGTTCGGAGCGCATCGGGTCCTGCCCGGCGCAATCGGCCAGTTTGCCTGGCAGTGCCGGGCCTTGGGTGATGCGCTTGCGTTCAACCTTCTTACTGGCTTTGAGGCGACGGCCGGCGTTATTGATCGCCAGTTCAGCCAAGGCCAAGCCAAGCTCAGGATGCTCGTTGAGCCACAGGCTGAAGGCGTCCTTAACCACACCAGAGACAAACGCCGCCGCCTCGCGGGACGACAGACGCTCTTTGGTCTGGCCGGAGAACTGCGGTTCCTGCATTTTCATCGACAGCACGAACGCAATGCGCTCCCACACGTCTTCCGGCGCCAGCTTCACGCCGCGCGGCAGCAGGCTGCGGTATTCGCAGAATTCGCGCATGGCATCGAGCAGGCCCTGGCGCAAACCATTGACGTGGGTGCCGCCCTGAGCCGTGGGAATCAGGTTGACGTAGCTTTCCTGCACGCTGTCGCCGCCCTCGGGCAACCACAGCAGCGCCCAGTCGACGGCTTCTTTATTGCCGGCCAGACTGCCGCAAAACGGCTCGTTGGGCAGGCGCTCGAAGTCGCTGACGGAATCTTCCAGATAAGAGCGCAGGCCGTCTTCGTAATGCCACTCGACCTTCTCACCGGTGCCTTTGTCTTCAAAGGTCACCAGCAGGCCCGGGCACAACACGGCCTTGGCCTTGAGTACGTGTTTGAGGCGGCTGATGGAGAATTTCGGCGAATCGAAGTATTTCGGGTCCGGCGCGAAGTACACGCTGGTACCGGTATTGCGCTTGCCCACAGTGCCGATCACTTCGAGGTCGGTGGCTTTGTAGCCATCGGCGAAGGTCATCTGGTACTCGTTGCCGTCGCGCTTGACCTTGACCCGCACCAGCGTCGACAGGGCGTTGACCACGGAAATACCCACACCGTGCAAGCCACCGGAAAATTGGTAGTTCTTGTTGGAGAACTTACCGCCGGCGTGCAGCTTGGTGAGGATCAGCTCGACGCCTGACACGCCCTCTTCCGGGTGAATGTCCACGGGCATGCCGCGACCATCGTCGGACACTTCGAGGGAGTGGTCAGCGTGGAGAATGACGTGCACCGACTTCGCGTGCCCGGCCAAGGCTTCGTCAACGCTGTTGTCGATGACTTCCTGGGCGAGGTGATTCGGCCGGCTGGTGTCGGTGTACATGCCGGGGCGTTTGCGCACCGGGTCGAGGCCCGAGAGGACTTCGATGGCGTCGGCGTTATAAGAGCTAGCGCTGGGAGTGGCCATGGGGTCTCGTCGTGAGTCGTTCGATTAAAAAGTAACCTGCGGTTTTCAAGGCAATTACAGTGCCGAAAAATCGAAGGATTGATACTGATCTGCGCCAATGCCGGCAAAGCTCAACAGCGCCGGCAATTGCTGGGCGAACCCTTGGTAACCATGGTCGCCACCGGCCTGGATGCGCAAGGCGCAGGCCCGGTAATACTGTTGGGCGAGGCGATAATCCAGGGTTTCATCCCCGGTCTGCAACCACACCTGATAACGCGCAGCATCCTGGGGTGCCGGCACTTCCAACTCGGCGAGTGCCGTGACGTGGTCGTGGGTCAGTTCCCAGGTTTCATCGGTGTAGAGGTTCTTCTGGGTGCCCAGGTAGCCGTCGAACATCCGATGGGGGCTCACCGCCGGGTTGACCAGCAGCGCCTTGAGGCCATGGCGCTCGGCAAGATGGGTTGCATAGTAGCCGCCGAGTGAGCTGCCGACCAGCAGTGGCCGCCCCAGTTGGGCAATGGCTTGCTCCAACTGAGGAATTGCCTGACGGGGGTGGTGATGCAGCGCCGGCACGCGCAGTTGGTCGGCCAGGCCGAGGCTGTTCATCACGGTGATGAGCTGGCTGGCCTTGTTGGACGCCGGCGCACTGTTGAAACCGTGGATATACAGGATCGAAGCAGACATACCGGGCTCTCCGTGCTTGCGCCAAAAGCGCGCAGTTTACAGGTAAATCTCAGTAGCCGTTGCTACCGTAATCCACCGTAAACGCGAACCCGACCAAGCGCTCTACCCCGGTCTCCAGCCGCCCGTCGGCATGCAAACGCAACCAACGATACCCCGGCGCCTGCTCACTGACCTTGAAGTCCTCGCTGCCCGGCGCGAACTGGATGCACGTAGACGGCGACGCTAGCAAGCGCACGCCATTACGTTCGCGGTCGATTTCCTGGTGCACATGCCCCCAGAGCACTGCCCTGACTTGGGGAAAGCGGTCCAGCACGGCAAACAACGCTTCGGGATTGCGCAGGCCGATGGGGTCCATCCACGCACAGCCGAAAGACACTGGGTGATGGTGAAAGCACACCAGATGATGACGGCCGGGGGCTTCACTCAGGGCTTGGGCCAGCAATTGCAGTTGCGAGTCCTGAAGGTAGCCTGGCACCGAGCCCGGTACGGCAGAGTCCAGCAGTGTGATGCGCCAGTTGCCCACATCCACCACCGGTTCAAGCAGGTCGCTGTGCGCAGCGGCGTGCGCCATGATTTGCGGCTCGTCGTGGTTACCGGGAATCCAGCGGGCAGGGGCGCCGATGGATGCGGTCATGTCGCGAAATTGCTGGTACGACTCCAGCGTGCCGTCCTGGGACAAGTCCCCGGTAGCCACTATCAGGTCGATTTGCGGCTGTTGCTGGCACACCAACTCAATTACACGCCGCAGGCTCTCACGGGTATTCATACCCAGCAGCGTGCCGTCGGCCTCGGCAAACAGGTGGCTGTCGGACAGTTGCACCAGCAACGCCGGCGCATCGGGGTTCACGGTGGATACGCTCGGCAAGGCGCTCTCCCAAGGCAATCACAGGAATAGACAATTGGGGCGATTATGCTGGGGCAGAACGCAAAGAGGAAACCCAAGGAAGCAGACGCAGTTCACATCTACCGCACGACCTCAAACTCATGACCCAGAGCCAGGCAATGGCTCAACCACTCGCCGAGGAACACATTGAGCTGTGCTTTCTCATCGGGCTGGTGCATGAACACATTTGGGTAAGGATAGATGCTGCGAAAGCGTCGTGCATGTTCGGCGCTGATCACTTCGGCCATGCGGGCGTCGTGGTAAACCTGCACTTCCAGTTGCGGCACCGGCAGCCAAGGCAGGCTGTGCTCCTGACGAACGCGCAGGGTGGTGGTGTACGGACAGTTGACGATAACTTCCAGGGCCAGTACGCCGAGCATTTGGTCGCCATGGGTTACGCCGATGCGCCGTGCCTCGGGGGCGTGGCGCATATCGGGCAACAGGCGCATCAGCCGCGCATAGTTGGCTTCGCAGGCGGCTTGCAGCCCGATCAGGTCGACTCGATAACGTTCCCGTGCCTTTACTGCCATAACCCCCTCACTTCCGCGCGATTAAGCGCAAGCCATTGCAGGGCGATAATGCTGGCTGCGTTGGAAATCTTGCCGTCGCGCACCGCTTGCAGGGCATCTTCGAAGGCCCAGACGGTGACGCGGATATCTTCTGCCTCTTCTTCCAATCCATGGACACCACCTGCACCGGCGCTCTCGCAACGGCCCAGGTACAAATGCACAAACTCGGTACTGCCACCGGGCGACGGGAAGTACTTGGTAATCGGCCACAGCGCGGAGAACGTCAGCCCAGCTTCCTCCTCGGCTTCGCGGTGTGCAACCTCCTCCGGCTCTTCATCCTTGTCGATCAGGCCCGCGACCATTTCCACCAGCCAAGGGTTGTTGCTGCGGCCCATGGCGCCTACACGGAACTGCTCGATCAACACCACTTCATCGCGCTGCGGGTCGTACGGCAAGACACACACCGCGTCGTGACGGACGAAGACTTCGCGGTTGATCACCCGGCTCATGCCGCCATCGAATTTTTCGTGGCGCAGTTGCACGCGATCAAGCTGGTAGAAGCCCTTGTAGGCATTGTCGCGCTGAACAATTTCGATTGTGCTCGGCGTCGATTTTGCTGTGTCCGTCATATCCCTTCCTCGTTATGCCTGAGCAATTCGCGCCATCCTAACGCGCTCCCGCCCTCGGATGCAGCCCCTTTCCGGTTGCCGGGATAGACGGCGGGCGTCAAACTCACTCTAATCAGCTTAGTGGCGAACTGACTGCCTTGCTGGTAGTCGAAGCTGCACAATTTCGCTCTTATCGATAGACGAAGGACACCCATGTCGCTTTTAAAAATCGCCTCCGTGGCCTGCATCGCCTTGACCCTCGGCGCCTGCCAAAGCTTGTTCCAACCCAACTGGCGTACCCCGCTGGAAGCCACCCGCGACACCACTGAACAAACCCGGCCGGGCTGCGCCAGCGCCGATTGCGCACTGGTGAATATCGACACCGTGCACTTCGCCAAGGAACCCAAGCTGGACGCGCTGATCGAACAGCGCCTGCTGGAAATGACCGGCGCCAACCCGCTGCCGACCAGCCTTGAGACCTATCGCGAGCAATTCCTGAAAACCGCGGCCCCAAGCAACAGCATGTATTTGCAGGCCAAGGTACGGGAGCAGCATGACGGCTTGGTGATCATCGAACTGTCCAGCTATCTGGACCAGGGCGCCACCCATGGCGAGCCAGGCCGCGCATTCATCAACTATTCGCGCCAGCAGCAAAAGGCCCTCTCGCTCACCGACATGCTACTGCCGGGTAAAGAGGACGCCTTCTGGAAAGCCGCCCAAGTGGCACACAACAGTTGGTTGATCAGCACCCGCCTGAGCCTGGAGCCGGAGTTTGTGAAAACCTACCCCTTCCAGAAAACCCCGAACGTTGCGCTGACCTATGGTGGCGTGGTCCTCAAGTACCCCACCACCACCATCGCGCCGTATGCCTTGGGCCATGTCGAGTTGCAGATTCCCTACTCGCGCCTGGACGGCATTCTCAAGCCTGAGCTGGTACCCGCACGCCGCTGAAGGCCCGACCCAGGATGAACTGCAGCAGCCCTGCCAGCACCAGCGCCGGCAGGGTTGCGCCGACATCCGGGTACAGATTGGCCAACAGATGGTAAGTGGCAATGCCACCTAACCAGGCCAACAGCGCCGGCCAACGCAGGCCGGCAACCACACCCTGACCACGACGGCGCAGGATGAAATGATCCACCAGCACCACACCGAACAACGGCGCAAACACTGAGCCGATCAATAGCAGGAAGTTCTGGTACTGGGCCAACGGCGCGAAACAGGCGATCAAGGTGCAGATGACACCGATGGCCAACGCCAGATGCTCGACTTTCAAGCGCAACAGAACCCCGCTGGACACCGCCGCCGAGTGAATATCGGCAAAAGCATTTTCCGACTCGTCCAACAGGATCAGCAGCAGCGGAATCCCCAGGCCGGCGCCAGCCAAAGCCAGGAGCAGCGCGTTCACTTCACCGCTCGGCGCAAATGCCAGGGTGTAGGCCACGCCCAGGCTCATCAGCCAGAAATTACCGATAAAGAAGCCCACCGCGGTGCCGCCGAACACGCTTTTAGCGCGCTTACCAAAACGGGAGTAATCGGCAATCAGCGGTAACCAGGACAGCGGCATGGCGATGGCAATATCGAAGCCCACGGCGAACGGCATCGAACCATCACCGACCTGAGCCCATAGCGCGGCCAAATCAGCCTTGGCGAACAAGTTCCAGGTGAGCCACAGACAGGCGGCGAGCAGCAGCCAGATGCCCCATTTGCGCAGGATCTGACGCACAAAGGTCAATGGACCGCTGACTGCCAGCAGCGTCGCCAAGCCGCCGAAAAACAGCGTCCACAGCAACGGGCTGGCCAGCAGGCTGCCCTCGCTGAATGCTCGCGTACCCAACAGGCTGGCCGCATCGCGCATCACAATGATTTCGAATGAACCCCAGCCGATCAACTGCAGCAAGTTGAGCAACGCGGGCAGGCTCGCGCCTTTGGCACCGAGGCTGAGCTTGAGCGCGGCCATGGCGGACAGGCCGGTGTCGCTGCCGATCACGCCGACGGCGGCCAGCAACAACACGCCGACCAGAGTGCCGAGGAAGATTGCCAGCAATGAACCCGACAGGCCCAGCCCCGGCGCAAGCAAAGCGCCGGTTTGCAGGACCATCAGGCCAATGCCGAGGGAGAACCATAGGGAGAACAGGTCACGGGCGCCGAAAACACGTTTGTCTTGGGGGACTGCGATGTCCGGTGAGTAGGTGCTCGGTTGAATGTTCAAGGGTGTTATCTCTGAGGGGCATGTGTTGTTTGAAAGATTGCTATCGGGGGCAAGCCCCCTCCCACATTTTGAATGGCGAACACGTTCAAGTGTGGGAGGAGGCCTGCCCCTGATGAGGCCCTTAAAAGCACCTGCAACCTCGGATCAGACCTTCTTATAAAGCTGACTACCTTCCTGCTTGAACCGCTCCGCCTGCTCCGCCAAGCCCTTGGCCACGTCCACATCCACCGCTTCAATGCGCTGGTTGGCCGCGTATTCACGCACTTCCTGGGTGATTTTCATCGAGCAGAATTTCGGCCCGCACATCGAGCAGAAATGCGCGACCTTGGCCGAGTCCTTCGGCAGGGTTTCATCGTGATAGGAGCGCGCGGTATCAGGGTCAAGGCCGAGGTTGAACTGGTCTTCCCAGCGGAACTCGAAGCGCGCTTTGCTCAAGGCGTTATCGCGGATCTGCGCGCCCGGGTGGCCTTTGGCAAGGTCGGCGGCATGGGCGGCAATCTTGTAGGTGATGATCCCGGTCTTCACGTCATCCTTGTTCGGCAGGCCCAAGTGTTCCTTGGGCGTGACGTAGCACAGCATGGCGCAACCGAACCAACCGATCATCGCCGCACCGATACCCGAGGTGATGTGGTCGTAACCCGGCGCGATGTCGGTGGTCAGTGGGCCGAGGGTGTAGAACGGCGCCTCGTCGCAGCACTCCAGCTGCTTGTCCATGTTCTCTTTGATCAACTGCATCGGTACGTGGCCGGGGCCTTCGATCATGGTTTGCACGTCGTGCTTCCAGGCGGTTTTGGTCAGTTCACCCAGGGTTTCCAGCTCGCCGAACTGCGCGGCGTCGTTGGCGTCGGCAATCGAGCCGGGGCGCAGGCCGTCGCCGAGGGAGAAGCTGACGTCATAGGCCTTCATGATTTCGCAGATTTCGTCGAAATGCGTATAGGTGAAGTTCTCTTTGTGGTGCGCCAGGCACCACTTGGCCATGATCGAACCGCCACGGGACACGATGCCGGTGACGCGCTTGGCAGTCAGCGGCACGTAGCGCAGCAGCACGCCGGCGTGGATGGTGAAGTAGTCGACGCCCTGCTCGGCCTGTTCGATCAAGGTGTCGCGGAACAGCTCCCAAGTCAGGTCTTCGGCGGCGCCGCCGACTTTTTCCAGGGCCTGGTAGATCGGCACGGTACCGATTGGCACTGGCGAGTTACGGATGATCCACTCGCGGGTTTCGTGGATGTGCTTGCCGGTGGACAGGTCCATCACCGTGTCCGAGCCCCAGCGAATGCCCCAGGTGAGTTTCGCCACTTCTTCTTCGATGGACGAACCCAAGGCGCTGTTGCCGATGTTGCCGTTGATCTTCACCAGGAAGTTACGGCCGATGATCATCGGCTCCAACTCGGTGTGGTTGATGTTGGCCGGGATAATTGCGCGGCCACGGGCGATTTCTTCGCGCACAAACTCGGGGGTGATGATTTTCGGCACGCTGGCACCGAAGCTGTGGCCGGCGTGTTGCTGGTCCAACAGACCGCTGGCGCGGGCTTCTTCGAGCTTCATGTTTTCGCGGATGGCGACGTATTCCATCTCGGCGGTGATGATGCCTTTGCGCGCGTAGTGCATCTGGGTGACGTTGGCGCCGGCCTTGGCGCGGCGCGGATTTTTCACATGGGCAAAGCGCAGTGCGGTCAGTTCGGCATCGCTCAGGCGCTGCTGGCCGAAATGCGAGCTGAGGCCGGACAGGCGCTCGGTGTCGCCGCGTACTTCGATCCACGGCGAGCGCACATCGCCCAGGCCTTTACGCACGTCGATGATTACATTGGGGTCGGTGTACGGGCCGGAGGTGTCATAGACCACCACGGGTGCGTTGATTTCACCGCCAAAGTCGGTAGGGGTCACGTCCAGGCTGATCTCACGCATCGGCACACGAATGTCCGGGCGAGTGCCTTGTACGTAGATTTTTTGCGAGCGGGTAAACGGCTGCACAGAGCCGGAGTCGACCTTGGCCGATTCACTTAAATGCACAGTGTTTTTTAGTTTTGTAGTCATCACGGGCTCCAACTTATCCAGGCGGTGGATTTTTGTCGGAGCGAACCTGTGACGGATGGACGCACTGAAACCAGTGCTGTGCTTGGCGCACGAGGACTGTTCGATTGTCGAACAGCATCCCGGACGAAGCACAAGAGGACTCGCCGGGTGACGAGAAATCTTGTTCCCTACGCAGGCGTTAACCTGATCAGGTTCAACGGGATCCGGTATTTACCGATCTCAGCCTTCCAACAAGGCACCCCGACAAGAACGCGGCCAGTCTAGACCATGGCGTGGGCAAATTGCCAACAGTGGAGCATTCAGCGTGATGAATGGCGCAATTACAGGATTGTTGTGCCGGGGTCGCGCCACTACACTCGGATGCCGCCTCAAGGCTTGACGCCAGAAATGACCAGCCGTAGCCTTGGGCGCTAAATTATCGCCGTAATATTCACACTAGGGATCGCCTCATGCTGCGCAAACTTTCACTGGCTGTTGCCGTGTCTTGTGCGACCAACGGAATGGTCTGGGCAGCTGAAGCGCCCTTGTCTGCCAGAACCGATCTGGTCAGCGTCTATCAGGAAGCGGTGGATAACAACGCCGACCTGGCCGCCGCCCGTGCCCAATACGGTGCGCAAAAAGAAGTGGTACCCCAGGCCCGCGCCGGGTTGCTGCCGAATCTGTCGGCTGGTGCCGATATCAACAATGTGCGCACCCAGATCGACACGCCCTCGGCCACCGCCAACCGTGACGCCCATTCCTGGCGCGCGACCTTGAGCCAGCCACTGTTCCGCGCCGACCGCTGGTTCCAGTTGCAAGCCGCCGAAGCCGTCAACGAGCAGGCCGCATTGCAACTGTCGGCCACCGAACAGAACCTGATTCTGCAGAGCGCCGAAAGTTACTTCGCCGTGCTGCGCGCCCAGGACAACCTGGCCTCCACCAAGGCCGAAGAAAATGCATTCAAGCGCCAACTGGACCAGTCCAACGAGCGCTTCGATGTGGGCTTGTCGGACAAGACCGACGTGCTGCAATCCCAGGCCAGCTACGACACCGCTCGCGCCAACCGGATCCTGGCTCAGCGCCAGGTGGAAGACGCCTTTGAAGCGCTGATTACGCTGACCAACCGTCAATACAACTCGATCCAAGGCATCGTGCACACGTTGCCGGTGTTGCCGCCGCTGCCGAACGACGCCAAGGCGTGGGTCGAAACCGCTGGCCGCCAAAACCTGAATCTGTTGGCCAGCAACTACGCCGTCACCGCCGCTGAAGAAACCCTCAAACAGCGCAAGGCCGGTCATGCGCCGACTCTGGACGCAGTGGCGCAATACGAAAAAGGCGACAACGACGCGCTCGGTTTCAGCAACCCGAATGCTTTCGGCACGCCGTATCGCGGCGACGTCGAGCAGCGCACCATCGGCCTGCGCCTGAGTATCCCGCTGTACAGCGGCGGCCTGACCAGCTCGCAAGTGCGTGAGTCCTACTCACGCCTGGGCCAGACCGAGCAGCAGCGCGAGGGCCTGCGCCGCCAGGTGGTGGAAAATACGCGCAACCTGCACCGCGCGGTGAACACCGATGTGGAACAGGTGCAAGCGCGCCGCCAGTCGATCATCTCTAACCAGAGCGCGGTGGAAGCCACGGAAATCGGTTACCAGGTGGGTACGCGCAATATCGTCGACGTGCTGGATTCACAGCGCCAGCTCTACTCGTCGGTGCGCAACTACAACAACAGCCGCTACGACTACATCCTCGACAACCTGCGCTTGAAGCAGGCTGCGGGCACCTTGAACCCAGGGGATTTGCAAGACCTGGCACGCTACCTCAAGGCGGACTACAACCCGGACAAGGACTTCCTGCCGCCGGACCTCGCCAAGGCCGCTGCCGAACAACTCAAGGCCCGCCCGGGATACTGAGCACACGACAAAACAACTGTGGGAGGGGGCTTGCTCCCGATAGCAATCTTTCAGGTCAGTCGTTTTGACTGACACTCTGCTATCAGAAGCAAGCGCCCTCCTACCTTTGGATCGGCGCTGGGTCAGCGAGCGATCAATCGGCCCAAACCATCCAGCAACCGCTTCAGCGCGCCCTGATTAGCCTGCATCACTTTGAGCCCCGCCTGCGCCACCTTGCGCGCATCCTGCGGCAGCTCGAACAGCTGTCGCACGGCTTCGGCCAACCCTTCAGCGTCATCCACCTCACGCAACGCACCCGCTTCGCGCATCATCGCGGTGATTTCGAGGAAGTTGAACACATGGGGCCCCATGATCACCGGCTTGGCCAGTGCCGCCGGCTCCAGAGGATTGTGCCCACCGGTCGCCACCAGGCTGCCGCCGACGAAGGCGCTGTCGGCGAGGGCGTAGAGAAACAGCAACTCGCCCATGGTATCGCCGAGCAGCACTGAGGTTTGTGCGCTTACGGGCTCGCCTGTAGAACGGCGCACCGTGGCAAATCCTTGCTGCTTGCACAGCTCGAACATCGGGCCGAAGCGTTCCTGATGACGCGGGACCAGAATCAGTAACGCGTTGGGATAGTGGCTGAGCAACTGACGATGAGCGGCCAACACCACTTCATCTTCACCTTCGTGAGTACTGGCGGCGATCCACACGGGACGCTCGCTGGCGCCCCATTGCTCGCGCAAGGCGGCGGCACGCTCAAGTAGCTGCGGGTCGATGGTCAGGTCGAACTTGATAGAGCCGGTCACTTCCACAGTCTCCGGCCGCGCGCCCAGGCTCAAGAAACGTTGGGCCTCGGTGTGCGTCTGCACAGCAAACAAGCTCATTTCAGCCAGCATCGGCGCCGTCAGCTTGGCGAAACGCCCATAGCCCTTGGCAGAGCGCGCCGACAGCCGCGCATTGGCCAGCGCCACCGGAATTCCGCGCTGGGCGCAGGCGTGGATATGGTTGGGCCACAGTTCGGTTTCCATGATTACCGCGAGCTTGGGCTGCACGCGATCGAGAAAACGCTTGGCGGCGCACGGCAAGTCATAGGGCAAATAGCAGTGCTGGATACGCGGCTCGTTGGCGAACAACGCCTGGATCCGCTCGGAACCGGTGGGCGTCATGCAAGTGACGGTGATCGGCAGCTGTGGATAACGCTCCAGCAGCCCACGGATCATCGGCGCAGCGGCAATGCTTTCGCCCACTGACACGGCATGCACCCAGATTCCGCCAGGCTGCATCACCGGCAAGCCATAGGAAAACCGCTCGCCCACGCGCCTGGCGTAGGCCGGTGCCTTGCGCGCGCGCAGCCACAGACGTAAAGCCACCAACGGCAGCGCCAGGTAAAACAGACAGCTGTAGAGAGTTCTATTCATGGCGGCGGAGTTTACCCACTTTTTCAATCAATCGCCCGCAGGCACTCGGCAAAACGTTCGGCAAGGAAACGCGCAGCAGGCCCAAGGTGCTCGTCGCGACGCCATACCAGCTCCACGACCAGGGCCGGCGGCGTCCATTCGCTGTCCAGCTCCACCATTTGTTGCTGATAGGTCGGGTATTGCACGATATGCCGCGGCAACCAGGCCCAGCCCAGCCCACTCATCAGCCATTCGGCCAATACGTAGAAACTGTCGGCGCGCCACACCAGCGGACTGGCTGCTTCGCTGCCGGGGTAGACACTGGTCTGAGTCGACATCAACAGCTGCCGGTACTGGGCCAAGCGCTGGCACGTCACGTACCCGTTCTTGGCCAGCGGATGGTTCACGCCGCAGACGGTGACCATTTCCACACTGCCCACCACGCGCCGCTCAAGGGCCTCGGGAATCTGGTCGTGATAGAACAACAGGCCCAGGTCTGCCTTGCGCTCCACCAATTTGCGCGCCACGTCGCCTTGGGCGGCACTGGACAGTTGCACTTCCAGCAACGGGTATTGCACCGCCAGCGCCTCAAGGCTATCGAGCACCGGCTGGAACAACATCGCCTCGTCCTGAGCCAATCGCAGGCAGGCTTCTTCACCACGGGTCAATGACAGCGCGCGGCCATTGAGCCGCTCACATTGGCGCAACACTTCGCGCGCTTCCTCCAGCAACACACTACCGGCTTCAGTCAGGCGCGGCTGGCGCCCGCTGCTACGCTCAAACAGGCTCACCCCCAAGTCCGCTTCCAGCAATGCAATCCCATTGCTTACCGCCGATTGCGCCTTGCGCTGCCCACGCGCCACCGCTGAAAACGAACGCTGCTCGGCGACGTCGACAAATAGACGCATCTGTTCAAGATTCCACTGCATGGCCAACCCATCTTCAAATCGGATAGGTAATGACTTTACCCCATCTGGTAAAGCCCTAAAATGCCGACCTTATCAAGTGCGCTGTACACCGAGGATTGACGCCATGAACCCTGCCTACTACTACCTGGCTATCGCCATTTGCTCGGAAGTGATCGCTACCGTCTCGATGAAAGCCATCAAGGGTTGGAGCACGCCGATCCCGTTGTTGCTGGTAGTCGTCGGCTACGGCGTGGCCTTCTGGATGCTGACGCTGGTGGTGCGCACGGTGCCGGTGGGTGTGGCCTACGCCGTGTGGGCCGGGATGGGTATCGTGATGGTCAGTATCGCGGCGCTGTTTATCTATGGGCAGAAGCTGGATGTCCCGGCGATGCTGGGGATGGGGCTGATTGTGCTGGGCGTGGTGGTCATCCAGTTGTTCTCGAAAACCGCCGGGCACTGACCGCTACTCAACAGCCTGTATACTGCGCCTCTTGTCTTGAACACTGAGGTCGCCCATGCCATCCGTTATTTCCACCGACGTTCTGATTGTCGGCGCCGGGGTTGCCGGCCTCTGGCTGAATGCGCGGCTGCGCCGCCAGGGGTTTTCCACGGTGGTGGTGGAGAGCGCCACCTTGGGTGGCGGGCAAAGCGTGAAGTCCCAGGGGATTATTCACGGCGGTGCGAAATACGCCCTTCATGGCGCCCTTACCGGCGCCTCCGAAGCGATTGCCGACATGCCGCGCCGCTGGCGTGAAGCCTTGGCGGGCAACGGCGAACTGGACCTGTCGGGCGTGCGTTTGCTGTCCGAAGCCCATTACCTGTGGTCCCCCGGTACCCTCGCCGGCAACCTCACCAGTTTTTTTGCCAGCAAGGCCGTGCGTGGCCGTGTCGATCAGGTCAAGGGCGACGACCTGCCACCGGCGCTGCAAGACCGCCGCTTCAAGGGCAAGGTGTATCGCCTGGCCGAGTTGGTGGTTGATGTACCAAGCCTGATCGAACGCCTCGCGCAGCTTGCCGGTGACGGCCTGCTTGCAGGTCAACATATCGAACCGCTGCTGGACGCCAACACGCTGGTGGGCTTGAAGGTGGATGGCCGTGAAATCCGCGCCCAGCGCATTGTCTTGAGCGCTGGCGGCGGCACCGCTGAACTGCTGAGCACCCTTGGCCTGAACAATCCGGCCATGCAAAAACGGCCACTGCATATGATCATCGCCAAAGGCCCAGGCCTGAAGCCGCTGTACGCTCACTGTCTGGGCGGCGGCACCAAGCCACGTATCACCGTGACCACCCACCCGGCTGCCGATGGCAACTGGGTGTGGTACATGGGCGGTGATATTGCCGAGGCCGACGGCGTTGCACGTACGCCCGAGGAACAAATCGCCACCGCCCAGAAAGAACTCGCGCAATTGCTGCCCTGGATCGACATGAGCCAAACCCGCTGGGCCACTCTGCGCGTCGACCGCGCCGAACCGCTGCAATCAGGCCTCAGCCGTCCCGACAACGCCTTTGTCGCCGACGAAGGTCGCCTGCTGGTGGGCTGGCCGACCAAACTGGCCTTGGCGCCTGACTTCGCCGATCGCGTAATTAACAGCCTCGAACGTGACGGCATCCGCCCAAGCGCAGCTGAACCGCTGCCGGACCTGCCAAAACCCGCCCTCGGCGTTCCAGCTTGGGAGCAACTGTTGCCATGAGCCTGCCAACTTTGCACGACCTGCATCGCCCTTTGGGCAGCACCGGCATTCTGGTATCGCCGCTGGGCCTGGGCACCGTCAAGCTGGGCCGCGACCAGGGTGTTAAATACCCCAACGGTTTCCAGATTCCGGATGACGACGAAGCGCGAATGCTACTGCGCCAGGCTCGTCAGCTTGGCATCAATCTGATCGACACCGCCCCTGCCTATGGCCGCAGCGAAGAACGCCTGGGGCCGCTGTTACGCGACCAGCGTAAGGATTGGGTGATCGTCAGCAAGGTAGGTGAAGAGTTCGAAAATGGTGTCTCCCAGCACGATTTCAGCGCCGCCCACACTCGGCTGTCCATTGAGCGCAGCTTGAAACGACTTGAAACGGATTTTATCGACCTGGTGCTGGTGCATTCCGATGGTAACGACCTGCACATCCTCAACGAGTGCGAGGTCTACCAGACCCTCGCAGAGCTGAAAAAAGAGGGCAAGATTCGCGGTTTCGGCTTCTCCGGCAAAACCGTCGAAGGCGGCGTGAAGGCTCTGGAACAAGGTGATTGCGCGATGGTTACCTACAATTTGAACGAACAGGCGGAGAAAGCCGTCATTGATTATGCAGCGGCCCATGGCAAGGGCATCCTGGTCAAAAAGGCGCTGGCCAGCGGCCACGTTTGCCTGGAGCCCGGAATGGATCCAATACATGCCAGTTTCATGCTGTTGTTTGCGCAAACCGGCGTCGCCAGTGCTATTGTCGGGACCATTAATCCGCTGCACCTGGCCCATAACGTGGCGACCGCTGCCAAGGTCATTCGTCAACTCTGATGCCGCCCACGCGGCCGACCCCGTCGCAAAAAGGAGCCGACATGCCGCGAACGCTCATAAGAAAAAACCCCAGCAACTTTAAAACACTGCCGCTGCACGTCGAAGCCACCCCTGAAGGCCTGAGCTATCAGAGCGTGGGCATGCCGCTCAACTTCGCCCAGACCCTGCAACGGCGCAAGCCGGTGGAGGTGGCAGACTCGGAACGTTTCGTGCTGGAACTGGCCAACCTCGGCGTGTCGGTACGCTTGACCCTGCACTGGCAAAACCGCGATTACTGGGTGCTGGTGCGCCAGCGTCGCCAGGACCGTGGTGATGTGGTGCTCAAGCTCATCTCCGGCTACGTCCCGGCCCACGAGCTGAATCTGCCACTGCACACCGCCATCCAGGAAATTGCTGAAGAGTGCCTGCTGGAAACACCCGAAGGCTGGCTCGGCGGGCGCTTCAATGACACCTGGCTGCCGGCGCCCTACTCCGCGGCGCTGCATTACCGCGAAGCGCTGCCGTTTCGCCTGAGCCCGCTATCCGGTGCGGCCCGCCCGGTGCGTTGCGCCACCACCCAGTTGATCGAACGACCACGGGCCTATGTGCATTTGCCCACGGCATCGCTGCAATTGATCTACGACCTTCGCCTGGAAGTGCCGAAGGAAGCCAAGTCGCTGAGCCTGTTCCATGTGGATGAGCGCCTGGAAGGCGACCAGTTGGTCGCGCGCCTGGACCGCAAGCGTCCGGACTTGTACCTGATGCCGCTAAAAGACGGCCAGCCCCTTCCCGAGTTGTACACCGTGAAGAAAGACCAACTGTACCCGGCCAGTACGCGGGGTTTGTACCTGGCGGAAAGCTTCGCCCAGCAGGAAGGCTGGCTGGTGCGGGAAGAGCGCATTCGCTGGAAGGATTGGCTGAGACAGCAAGGTCTGGCGGAGCCGGAGAAGGAGTCGAAGTTGAAGGGATTGGCGCGGCGCGTGTTGCGCAAGATCGTGCCGAAGAAAAAGGCCAAGGGCTAAACTGCAATCTAAATGTGGGAGAGGGATTGCCACTCCCACATTAGATTGGGGTTAGCCGTTAAGCAGTCGTTCCAGGCCGACTTTCAGCGGGGTAGGTTCCGGCAACGTGAAACTCGCCAACAACCGCTGGTTGTTCGCCCGTGAATGCCGAATATCCCCCGACCGCGCCGGCCCGTAAGTCACGGATGGCAAGGAGCCCACCGCTTCTTCCAGCGCCTGCAGCACTTGCTTGAGCGTAGTGGTACGGTTCCAGCCCACGTTGATCGCCCCCAAAGGAGCCTGCGGCGCTTCGATCGCCTGCACCAACACGTCAACCAGGTCTTCCACGTACATGAAGTCGCGGGTTTGCTCGCCATCGCCAAACACGGCAATCGGCAAACCCTGCTGTGCACGTTCGCTGAAGATACTGATCACGCCGGAGTATGGCGACGACGGGTCCTGGCGCGGCCCGAAGATATTGAAGAAGCGGAAAATCACCGGCTCCAGACCATGCTGGCGGCGATAGAAATCAAAGTAGTGCTCGCCGGCCAGCTTATCGGACGCATAGGGCGTCAACGGCGCCTTGGTAGTCTCTTCGTCAATCGAAGCACCTTCGCCGTTGTTGCCATACACCGCTGCGCTGGATGCAAAGACCACGCGCTTGACGCCTGCCTTGCGCATGGCTTCGCAGACATTCAGGGTACCGACGAAATTGCTCTGGTGCGTGCTGACTGGATCATCCACCGAGGCCTGCACGGACGCGACCGCCGCCAGGTGCACCACCGCCGTTGCGCCAACAGCGGCACGCGCAACCAGCCCGGCATCGGCGACATCACCTTCGAGCAGCTCGACAAGCGGGTTGTGCAACGGCAGGTTGCTGCGTTTGCCTGTGGACAAGTTGTCCAGCACACGCACCGCGTAGCCCTTAGCTAGCAAGGCATCCACGAGGTGCGAGCCAATAAAGCCCGCGCCACCGGTGATCAGAACCAACGGATCAGCCTTACTCATTATTGCGGATCTTCTCGACAATCGCCGTGGTCGAGCTGTTCTCAACCAGACCCAACACTTTGACCTTGCCGCCGTAGGCGCTGACGATATCCGCACCGACCACCTGGTCGACGGAATAGTCGCCGCCCTTGACCAGAACGTCCGGCTTGACCTGAGCCAGCAGATTTTCCGGGGTCGCTTCAGGGAAACTGATCACCCAGTCCACTGCACCCAACCCAGCCAGCACGGCCATGCGCCGGTCGACGCTGTTGATTGGACGGCCAGGGCCTTTCAGGCGGCTGACCGAAGCGTCGTCGTTGACCGCAACGATCAGGCGATCGCCTTGGGCGCGCGCCTGCTCCAAGTAAGTCACGTGGCCGGCGTGCAGGATGTCGAAGCAGCCGTTGGTGAACACAATGCTTTCGTTATGCGCGCGAGCGTCGTCAATCGCCAGCAGCAATTGCTCGATGGTCAGCACACCGCGCTCCGAGCCTTCGGAGCGTTGGATGGCGCGGCGCAGCTCAGGTGCGCTGATGGCAGCGGTACCCAGTTTGCCGACCACGATGCCCGCCGCCAGATTGGCCAGGGCCACGGCGTGAGGCAGCTCTTCGCCGGCCGCGATGGAAGCGGCCAGGGTAGAAATCACGGTGTCTCCGGCGCCGGTGACGTCGAACACTTCACGGGCCCGCGCCGGCAGGTGCATCGGCGGGTGGCCTGGACGCAGCAGGGTCATGCCGTGCTCGCCACGGGTTACCAGCAAGGCACCGAGGTCGAGATCGGCCATGAGTGCCGCGCCTTTGGTCACCAGTTCGTGCTCATCGGCACAACCGCCGACGATGGCTTCGAACTCGCTGAGGTTCGGCGTGATCAGGCTGGCGCCCCGATAAATCGAGAAGTCCTTGCCCTTGGGATCGGCCAACACCGGGATGCCCTTGGCCTTGGCGGCCTGGATCAGCACTTGGTGATTCTTCAACGCGCCTTTGCCGTAGTCGGACAGCACCAGCACCTTGATGCCTTCGAGCAACTCGTCGACCTGACCGCTAAGGGCCAAGGCGTCGGTGGCGAAGGGTTCTTCGAAATCGATACGCAGCAACTGCTGGTGACGGCTCATGACCCGCAGCTTGACGATGGTAGGCTGGTGGGCAATGCGCTGGAACAGCGCACGCACGCCAGCACCGCGCAGGCTGTTGGCCAGGCTGTCGGCGGCTTCGTCGTCGCCGGTCACACCCACCAGGGAGGCCGGGGCGCCGAGGGCGGCAATATTGAGGGCAACGTTGGCAGCGCCACCCGGACGGTCTTCGATTTGCTCGACCTTGACTACCGGTACCGGCGCCTCAGGGGAAATCCGTGAGGTACCGCCATGCCAGTAACGGTCGAGCATGACATCGCCGACCACCAAGACAGGGGCTTGATCGAATCGCGGCATGGACAACTTCATGGAGCAACCCACATACAAAATGAACAGGGGCGCGATATTAGCACAGGGTGAGCGCTGCCTAGTTCGAGAGCTTTATCCGCAATGCGCCATGCGCCAAAACTGGTTATTTTTTAAACAAAACCGCCAGGATCTGCTCAACGGCATCGGCCAGCTCGACCTCATCGGTGTTGATCTCACAGTCAGCCGCGCTCGGCGCTTCATAGGGGCTGTCCAAACCGGTGAACGCTTTGATACGCCCATCCAACGCCGCTCGGTACAAGCCCTTGGGGTCACGCCGAGCACACACGTCGAACGGCGTGCTGATGTAAACCTCAAAGAATTGCCCCGGCCCGAACAGCGCCCTGGCGGTTGCCCGATCAACGCTGAACGGCGAGATCGCTGACACAATCACAATCAATCCCGCATCGACCATCAACCGCGCTACTTCGCCAATGCGCCGGATATTTTCCTTGCGCGCCGCATCGCTCATGCCCAAGTCATTGCACAACCCCGTGCGCAAATTATCGCCATCGAGCACAAAGGTGTGCCGGCCCTGCTCGTTGAGTTGCACCTCAAGGGCATTGGCCAGGGTCGACTTGCCGGAACCGGACAACCCCGTCAACCACAGGCAGCACGGCTGTTGATGCTTGAGCGCGGCCCGTGCCGCCGCCGACAACGACAGGGCAAAGGGACGAATGGCAGCGGACCCACTGGCAAGCGACTGGTTATTCATAACCCAACACCTCGTAATCACGCTGATAGGCGCGCCTGACCAAACGGCGCGTACGCACCGAGCAGAACGCCCTGACCGGCTCGCTGCGCCGCCCCAGTGAAACATTCAGATGTGGCAGGGATGAGGTCACGCCGAGGCGCTCGCACAGGTGCTGGAAATCTTGTTCCAGCGATTCCTGACGGCCGAGAAAATCCATAGCCATCCCGCCCAGGTGATCAACCAGAAAGTCGGTCTGGGGCGCGAAATGCAGTTGGCGGCGCAGGTTGTCCGGGTGCAGCCAGCCGGCCACAAATTGGTCGAAGTCACGGTAGCTGCTGACCAGGGCCTGGGCTTGCACGTCGCGGGCGCCCATGTGGTTGCCGCGCAAGTAGGTGTAGGCCGAGTAAGCCCGCTCCAGCGGGTCACGCACAAAGGCAAACTTGAAACTGCGCTCGCAGTGTTCGGGAAACTGCTGCTGATACCAGTAATACGGCAGATGCCCCGGCCAGCGGCCATCAAGAAGCGCCGAGCACACGCTGCTGCCGGCGCATTTTGGCACATGGATAAACACGCACTTGTGTCGCTCGAACGCGGGATTAAGGGTGGTCACCCCAGACAGGGATTTGTTCACCGCCTGACGGTCAACCACCGACAAACGCCCCAGCAGAAACACCCTCTGGTGCTTGGGAAGCATTTTCCAGAACAGACGTTGCAAGATTCCATTACCCACGCAAGAAGGTTAGCCCTCTCGTTCGTCATTCGAATCGAGAAGGCCAACATAACAAACGATAGGCAACGAATTATTTGGCTTTGGTCAAGCCCTGTAAGGAACTCGATACAAACAACGGGGCGCATTGCGCGCCCCGTCGGATCAGGTGATGTTGTTCGCGACCGGCTCGTCCAGCCCCATCGCATGCAACCGCGAGTAGTAGCCGCCTTTGGCGAGCAGTTCGACATGCGTACCACGCTCGACAATTTCACCGTGGTCCATCACCAGAATCAGGTCGGCTTTCTCGATAGTGGACAAACGGTGCGCGATCACCAGGGTGGTGCGACCTTTCATGACCTTATCCAACGCAGCTTGAATGTGCCGCTCGGACTCGGTATCCAACGCCGATGTCGCCTCATCCAGGATCAGCAGCGGGGCATTTTTCAGCAGGGCCCGGGCGATTGCCAGACGCTGGCGCTGACCACCGGAGAGCAGCACGCCGTTTTCACCGACCTCGGTGTCCAGGCCTTTTGGCAGCTCCGAGATGAAGTCCATGGCGTAGGCATCGGCCGCAGCTTTCTCGATGTCGGCACGCGGCGCGTCGGCCAGGTCGCCATAGGCGATGTTGTTGGCCACGGTGTCGTTGAACAGAGTCACGTGCTGGGTAACCTGGGCTACATGCCGGCGCAGGTTGCGCAGGCGGTAGTCTTCAATCTCCACCTCGTCCAGCAGGATTTCCCCGGTTTCATGATGGTAGAAACGCGGGATCAGGCTGGCCAGGGTCGACTTGCCGCTGCCTGAGCGGCCAACCAGAGCGATCATCTGCCCAGGGGCTGCGCTGAAGCTGATGTTCTTGAGCACCTCGCGTTCAGTACCTGGGTAAGTGAAGCTCAGGTTGCGCACGTCCAGGCGACCGCTGACGCGATCACGCTCCACGGTACCGCCGTCGACTTCAGGCACTTCATCCAGCTGTTCGAAGATGCTCTCGGCACCCGCCACGCCTTTCTGGATCGTCGAGCTGACTTCCGACAACTGGCGGATCGGCTTGGGCAGCAGGCCCGCCGCGGTGATGTAGGCAACCAGATCGCCTGCCGTGGCGTCACCGCGCAACAGCAGGACCAGGAACATCAACACAGCCATGGCCGTGTAGATCACCAGCTGCAGCATCGGCGTATAGACCGCACCGGTCTTGTTCATGCGCAATTGCTTGTCGGTGTTGCCCTGGCTGGCGGCGGCAAAGCGACGCTGCTCATAGTCTTCGCCACCGAAGCTGCGCACCACACGGTAGCCCTGGATGGTCTCGGAGGCGACGTGGGTCACGTCACCCATCGCCACCTGGATCTTCTTGCTCTGCTTGCGGAATTTCTTGCTGGTGCTGCCGACCATGATTGCGATCAGCGGCAGGATCGCCAGCATCACCAGGGTCAGTTTCCAGTTCATCCACAGCAGGTAACCGAACAGGAACACCACCGTCAGGCCTTCGCGGATCACGACCTTGATCGCATCCGTGGCAGCGCCGGTGACCATGGTCACGTTGAAGGTGATGCGTGAGATCAGGTGCCCCGAGTTATGGGTATCGAAGTAGCGGTTAGGCAGCACCAATAGCTTGTTGAACAGCTGGACCCGCAGGTCATGCACCAGCCCCAAGGAAACCTTGGCCAGGTAGTAGTTGCCCAGGAAAGACCCGAGGCCTTGCCACGCGGCGATCAGGATGATCAGCAGCGGCACGGCCATCAGCAACTTCAGGTCCTTGAAAAACGGAACCTTGGGCAGGAACACCACATCGGGATTGCTCAAGCCATCCACGAAGTACTTGAGAATCCCGGCGAGCATTGGCTGGGTCGAAGCAAAGATCACGAAGCCCACGATACTCAGCAGGAACATGCCGAGGTACGGTTTCACATAGCCCAGCAGCCGGAAATAAATTTTCAGGCTGGATTCCTGGTCCGCTTTGGGCGGTGCGTCACTCATGTGTCGAGCTCACTGATTGGGTAGGACGCGAACTTTATCACACACGTCGGGTTTGGCCCGCGCCCAGACCAAAACACTGGCCAGCGCAACCGGCAACCAGGTGATGAACCACTCGGCCCGAGGAGTGCCTGTGAGGCTTGCCGCATCGAATTGCATCGCCAGGGACGAGAACACCCACATGCCGATAATGCCCTTGCCGTACGGGGTGTCGCGCATTTTCAAGGCTTGCCACAGCACGCCGAACCATACCGCCGACCACAGGATCAGGCCCGGCAGGCCCAGCTCGATGGTCACATGGGTGAACAGGTTGTGGGAGTGATCGAAACGGTGCTCATCCCAGAACAGGTTGTAATCACCACCCAGGCCCAGGCCCGTCCAGGGACGCTCGCTAATCATCTGCATCGCCGCCATAAAAATCTGCGGCCGGAACGACGCGCCACGGGATAGCATCAACGACTGCATCGACAGGAATACCAGCACTGCCGCCACCACTGACGCAATGGCAATCAGGGTGCTGCGCCGGTCTCGGCACCACAGCGGCATGGCCACCACACTCAAAAACAGGGCCAATGCGGCGCCGCGGCTTTGGCTGGCTACCACAAACAGGCCGAGCAAGCCGATCGCCGCCATACAGGCTACTTGCATCCAGCGCTCACGCGGCATCCAGTGCAGCAACCACACAGCAGCCAGACCAATCACATACGCGCCCAGGATCGGGTGAGACAACTGACCCAGCCCTTCAAGACGCGCGTACCAAACGTTCCCTTCCATGCCATAGAACTTGATCATGGCCAGCAGCGACGACAAGGCAAGACCAAAGCCTCCCCACTGCATCAAACGAATCACGCGCTGGGGCTGAGCTTCAGCGAGTATCGGAAAGAACAACAGGAACACGCCGATATAGAGCAGGCGCTTGGCCTCGCGGGAGCCGTCTTCGGCATTGGTCCACCACAGGCTGATCAAGCCCCATGCCGCCAGCGCGGCGAGTGCCAGACAGATCCAGCGCTGAGCGCGCCAGACTTGTTTGAGTTGCTCACGGGCAGACCAGGCAAACACCAGCGCCGGCAGCCACAGAAAGAGCGCCAGCCCCTGTTGATAAACTTTGTTGGTCGGCGCGAACGCTATCGCCAGCAAAAACCACAACAACCCAAAACACATCCATCCGCGCGCCCAACGACCTGCTTGCATCACCCGCTCCTAATACGGCCAACCTGCCAACCTGGCATGGTTAAAACTAAAAACTTTCGGCATCATTGCCGACCACTGTGCCCGTGACTCCAACAAGGCTTTCCGACGATGCAATGTTCAAGGCTCCCCCAAACCACGCTAAACACGATGATTGAAGGCGCCAGAATCCTGGAAAAGGACAGCTACGGGCCCAAAGTCTACCTGCTGACGGACGGGAACATTCTTAAACTGTTTCGTCGTAAACGTTTTTTTTCGTCGGCACTGTTGCGCCCCTACTCCAAGCGCTTCATCGATAACGCGGTCAAGCTGCAAGAACGCGGTATTCCAACCCTGACCGTCCTTGAGTACTTCCAACTGGACGCTGCAGGCATGACCGCTGTGCTGTATAGCCCGCTGCCGGGCGAGACACTGCGCCAGATTGCCAACAAAGAAGGCTTTGACTGGGAGCAGAACCTGGACCCGCTGGTGGCGCTGATTCGCCGCTTGCACACTGCCGGCATCTACTTTCGCTCCCTGCACCTGGGCAATATCGTCGTCACGCCGGACAACCAGATGGGCCTGATCGACGTAGCAGACATGCGCTTCCTGCGCGCGCCGTTGAGCCCGGCACTGGCGCGGCGCAACCTGCAGCATTTCGCCCGCTATATTGCGCGCGAGAAGCTGAACGAACGCTTTCCAATGCAGGCACTGGAGCAAGCGCTGCTAGGTGCATGAGAACAGACGCCGGGTGGTTTCACTGAATTCATTCCAGGCTTGCTCCGGCGCCAACGCCCGCAACTGAGCCTCGACAACCTCCTCACCCGAACTCGCGAACGCGCGGGTCAGGAGCTCGCCCCAAAACGCGGCATTGTCTGCCGGGGCGTACCAACCGGCATCCCCCAGTTGCTCGCGGAACACTGCCAGTTCACTGGTCAGTACGGGCACGCCGACCATCACCGCCTCTTGCAGAATCAACCCCAGGCCTTCTTCCGTCGAAGGGATGGCAACCCAGTCAAACGCCCGGTAAAGGCTGGCCGCATCAGGCAGATGCCCAGGCAGCGACACTTTGTCCTGCAAGCCAAGCGCTGCAATACGTGCCTCAAGCCCGGGCCTCGCTGGCCCTTCGCCGAGGATCACCAGGCGCGCATCGGGCTGATCAGCCGCCGCACGGGCAAAGGCCTCCAACAAACAGGCAAACCCCTTGCCGTCTACCAGTCGACCAACCGCACCCACTACGGGCGTGCCAGACAACGGCAAGCCCAGACGGGATCGCGCCTGCTCACGGGAAAGCGCCGCAGCGCGAAAAACGGCCGGGTCAAAGGCGCTGCGCAGCACCGTCACTGGCCGTTGCAGAGAACGCTCCAGCGAGTGTGCGAGGGTTTTCGAGACGGCCGTCAGCGTCAGTTGGGACGCCGGGAATTGATCGAACAACTGTTGATCTGCACGCCGCAAGCGCGTGGCACCATGAAAAATCACCACCGCACGCACGTTCGGTAAACGCTTGAGCACGGGCAAAAGCACCCGCGCAACACCGACCCCATCAAGAAGCACAACCTGTACATCCTCAGGCAGGGCCTTCTGGAAGCGTGCACGCATCAAGGGCATCAACCATTTCCAGAGGTGCCGCCCCTTGAGCCTGGCGGAAGAGAGGTTCCACTCCACGGCCTGTTCAACCAGGCCGTCACTCGAATCAGCACTGCCTTGAAGCAACCAGGTGTGAATCGGTACGCCGCTGTCGGCGCGGGACAGTATCTGCCGATGAACCTTCTGCACCGAAGCAAATGCAGAACCACCGGCCCACATGATGTTGAGAATACTCATCGCAAAACCTTATGAGGCGTTGTTGTCGCGTGTTGGAATTACCAGGGAATCGCCCACCCGATAACCAGCCCCAGGCTCAGCATGACTGCCAGCTTCACCCGCTCTCTGCGCTTACGCCGTGCTTTGGTCGCGCGCTCTTCTGATGTCGACACATGCAAGCCAAAGCCAGTGTGCAACACCGCATCGCCTTCCAGGGTAACGGCAGGCAGATTCAACTGGGCGTACCGCTTGGAAAGCCCCTTCTCACCCTCGAACCCGGCGTAAGGTGCGCACAACCAGTATTCCTTGATACGCCGCAGGCCGGGGTTGAGAGAAAACCCCTGCCATTCAGGTTTCTCAGACAACAACGGATAACACGGTACGCCACCAATCACCTCGCGTGGCCCACGGTGGATATAGGGGCTGTGCACCTGCAAATCGTAGACAAAGTTACGCAACCAGACTTGCAGGATATCGGGACGCTGCTCCAGCACCATCTTGGAATCTTCGACAAACCCAGACCGGTAAAACGCCCAGTCATCTTCGCAATGGAAGATGTAGGGGGTTTTGACCGATCCATAGGCCAGGTCGATGGAAGCCAGTTGCCCAAGCTTCGGACGGTTGATCAAAAAAGTGCAATGACTGTGCCAGTGCTCGGGAATCGCGAGACGTACCGCTTCATCGCCAGAGTCTTCAGTAATGAAGACTTCGCGTATGTCTGCGGTATTGAACAGGTCGAAGCTCTCAAGCGTACGCTTCAACAAATCGAAGCGACCGCAACTGGTCACGACGAGGGTTATGTCGCTCTGATCGGAGAATTGCATTCAAGTCTCGATAGGTTGTTTAGCCATCATTGGCTGCCATGCGTCCGATGTCACACGCCCAGTTTCAGGCGCAGCGTTTCCAGCAAACTCAGTGGAGCACGCGGCCGCAACGGCGGCTTCAGGGCTTCGACAATACGCTGCCCGATGCGCGCAAAGCTGAACTGGCTGACGGCGAGGTCTTGCCCGTTGCGCGCAATCTCTGCAGCCAGTTGCGGGTTGGCGCGCAGTTGCGAGAGCTTTTGCTGCAACTGTGGAATGTCCTTGTAGAACACCACATTGACCATGTCCTTGAAGCCAAGGGCCTCGTTCTCCGCAGCCCCTTGGTCAAACGCCAGCAGCACACACCCGCAGGCCATGGCTTCGAAGTTCTTGATCATGTACTCGCCCATGCCCACGTCGGCGCTGACGAAAAAGCGAATCCGGTTGAGGGTCGCGCAGTACTCCTCACCCGACTTGGTGCGCGTGACCACCAAAGGCTCAACCCGTGCCAACTCATCGAGCAGTGCTTTGCGTCCGCTATAGGCCACGCTGTTGGTGCTGCCGACAAATGCCAGCTCGATGTCGCGCTCAAGTCCCTGGGGCTGCAACAACGCCTGGTCGTAACCCTTGGGCACAAACACCGCATCAAAGCCTTCGGCACGCAGGCGCTCGGTCACCATGTGGCCCGAGCTGATCACCCGTGCCCAGGGCAAACGACGGTAGTGGGCACTGAATTTACCGGTGTACTTGCAGGGAATGTAGTTCTGGTAGGCATCGTGTTCGAGGATCACCAGATTCGGGATCGTACGGATGAACCCGGCCTGGCGGATTTCCTGCTTGAAGCGCAGGAAGAACACGATGCGGTCATAGCGCGTCACGTCGACTTCGCGTTTGAAGTACCCGCGCAGGTTGCGCTGCTCATCACTGCTCAGCCAGCGGGTATCACACTCGCAGTGCTCGGCAATGCCTTCGTACAAGCGATCCAGAATCGCACGCTGCTCTTTCTGCACCAGAAATAAAACTTTCATGACTTTCCCTTTCACAAATGCCTTCACAAACGCCAGAACAACTCATGCCGTCGTACGGCTTTGCGGAAAAACTCGTTCTCACCATAAGGCGACCGCGCCCGGCCCGCCAGCAACCGCTGCAGCCAGCGGCGCACACGACGCTTGAACGGCGGAGCGGGCTGCAGGTCATGCATCATGCCCAGCGCCATGGCCTTGTCACGCTGCTGCGCCAACGACAGTGGCAGGCTGCACGGGCGTAGCTCAAGCGTATCGTCGAACAGCGGCGGCAAGGCAATACCGGCGCCCGCGTCACCCATGGGCCAGCGGTCGTTGTCATGCAGATGGTTGGCGTAACCCAGTACGACGGTCGGCTGCCATTCCAACCCTTGCAACGCCTCGACCACCGCTTGCTGCGCGCAGATATGGTCTGGGTGAGGGTCGAGCACTGGATGCGGCAATACGATCACTTCGGGACGTGCCGTCAGCAGCAACTGGCGCAGATCGGCCAGCAGGTTGTTCCAGGTCGGCAGGCCGTCAACATCCGCCGGCAACGGGAACGGATTGAACTGGCGAAACAAGCGGATATCCGACAGCTCAGCTTCGCGCGAGGCCACTGGCTGATCAGGCGTTGCGCGCATCGCCGGCAGTTGCAGGCAGAAGTAGCCCAACTGCACGCAATGCGCCTGCGGCACACCGGCCCAAAGCGGCACGGCAATGCTGTCCCAGGCGCGCAGGCGGCCCTTGATACGCGAGGCTTCGACCGGGTCCAGACCCATTTGCTGATAATGCTCGGCTTCGATTTCACCGGCGGTGAGGGTCACGATCCACGGTTTTTCAGCCTGGCTGTATAAGCCAAAAGCGGCCAGCTCGGCGTCGTCGGCATGGGGCGCGATGACCATCACCCGCTGTTTTGAATACTCGGGATTGACCCAGGCCCACAACCGGGGCGTGCCGTGCAACGTGCAAAAGCGCCCGCGCAAACGCAGCTCGCCCGCCGCCAGGGCGGGCGCCAGGCCACTGAGATTGAGATAACGAATGCCGTTCACACCGCGCTCGAAAGCCTGGCGATCAGTGCTGTCACCGCCTGTAATCTCAACGGCCGGATCCAGAAAGCGACCTAACCAACCGCTCTTGATCTTGATGGCCAATACCAAGGTCGCATCGGCTTGCAGGGGTGAATCAACCCGCAGCTGCCCGCCTTCGAAGCGAACCCCAGCCACTTCGGCTTCCGCCGAAAAACGGTATTGATAGTCTTCGCCGGGGGCATAAAACAGATGGTCGGCAAACCACGCCTCATGGGCGATCCAGGCCAGCACTCCGAGTACCAGCGGCAGCCACCAGGCAACCCAGACACCGATCACCACCAGCAGCAACAGGCCGATCAATACGGCGACACGTTTGTTGCGCCGATGGCGCTTGAGCAATTGTTGTTTGCGGCTCATACGGTCAGCACCGGCACGGGGTTGCACCAACGGTCCTTGTACTCACGGTCGGCACGCCCGAAGGAAAAGCGCAGCGGCTTGCCGACTTCACGCGCCTGTTCCCAAGCGCTTTGGGTGTTGAGAAAACTTAGGACGCTGCCCGGGCTGAACGCGCGGGTTTCAGGGTCGACACCGCCGTTGACGTACTCCACGCTGATCCACTCGGGCGATTCGACCCGGTACACCAACTGGACAGCGATGGGCGCATCGTTGAGAAAAATAACCGAGCCGATCAGCCACTCGCGCAACAGCTCGATCACTTCAGCCATACGCTCGGCGCCCGTGGCGACAAATCCCCAGCGGCGTAGGAACAGATCGCAGTAGATCGCAGCCAATTCCTGACTGGAAAACTCACTGACCGGGCGCACGACACCGCCTGCCTCTTCGAGCAAACGCAGTTCGCGGCGCTGGTTATAGCGGAATTTCTTCGACAGTTCTTCCGGGGTGCGGGCCATGGCCAGTTGCTCGGCCTGGGGCTTGAGGCCGCTGAAACGGCCTTCGTTCAGGACCGACAGGTAGCGTGCGCGGTGGCGCAACGGCGCCTGGGTGTTCGCGGCGGCCGGCAGGATCAACTCGGCGTTACCCAAGTCAAACAGGCCTTTCTTGCCCTTTTGTTTGAGCACGTCCTTGGACAACGCAAGGTCGCGGCCCCAGGTGGCGATGCACGCCTGCAGTTCACCGCCCTGCTCCCAGGCCAGGTAACGCACCGGGATATCGGCCAACCCGGCCAGACGTTCGATCACTTGAGGATGGGTCGCGACACTGCCGCCAAAACGTTGCCAGGCGTCGTTGTACGCACGCGCGTCGACGACGGACCAGCCGCGCTCGCGCCAGCCTTGAAATCGATTGAGCATCAAGCCCCCGCGGTCAGTTCAATAACGTGCGGCAGTTGCCAGAAGGTATCGCGTACCGCCTGATCCGAGAAACGCGTACGCAGGCGTTCCAGCATCATCTCGGCACACTGCCGTTGCTGGTGCTGATCCATCCCGGCCAGGTGCCGCAGCCCCTGCGCGAGATGTTCGGCGTCGCCGAAGGGAAACAGAATACCGACGCCTTCGACCACTTCCTTCGCGCCGCCACAGGCCGTGGCCAGCAACGGTACGCCGGCTGCCATGGCCTCCAGCAGCACCATGCCGAACGGTTCGTGATCGGAGCTCAGGGCAAACACAACGAATGCGCGGAAATACCGACGCGCATCCGGCACCTGGCCGAGGAACAGCACCTTGTCGGCAATCCCCAGCTCACGAGCCTGATCCTTGAGCGCTTGTTCAAGGCGCCCGGTGCCAAGGATCGCCAAGCGACTCTCGGCCGGTAAGTGCGGCAATGCCAGGGCAAAACCCTTGAGCAGCGTGGCCTGGTCTTTATCCGGGTGCAGGCGGCCGACATTGCCGACCACCCACTCATCCGGCGACAGGCCCAAGGCATCGCGCGCCTCATCCACAGGCACCTGGATGGCCTGCAAAGCGTCGACATCAATGCGGTTATACAACGTCTGGATGCGCGCAGCGGGCCAGGCCGGCAGGCAGCGGCGCATGTCATCACGCACAGCGTCGGAAACCCCCAGCAAGCTCAGGCGCTTGCGAAAGATCCCGGCAAACAGCTTACGGCTGCCGCGCAGGTAATCACCGAACGCGTGATGCACGCCGATGACCGGCAACCGCGTGCCAAGCAAGGCGATATAGATCGGCTTGAACCGGTGGGCGATACAAAAGCTGAAATTGCGCGACGCGGCGATCTTGCGCAGTTCACGGATGGCACCCAGCTTCAAGCCACGAATGGCTTTGGAGCTGAATTCCATGAACAACACTTCATCGGACGCACACCCGGCCGCTACAGCAGGGTCAGCGACCCCGGTGAGAAACACCGTGGTCACTTTGTAGCCAGAGCCTGCGAACAGACTCGCGTACTGCCGTGCGCAGTCCAGGAACGGCCCGTCATAGCCATGGCAGAACTGCAGGACGTGGCGGTCAGCCGAGCGCGTCATAAGGGTCCACGCCGTCTTTGACGACCAGGATGTCTTCCATGATCAGGTACTGCAGGTCGGAGCCGAAGAACATGTCCAGCGCGTCTTTCGGCGAGCAGATCATTGCTTCGCCACGACGGTTGAGCGAGGTGTTCAGGGACACGCCGTTGCCGGTCAGCACTTCGAGCTCTTTCATCATGTCGTAGTAGCGCGGGTTGTATTCGCGCTTGAGCACCTGGGCGCGGGAGGTGCCATCTTCATGGACCACTTCCGGTACGCGGGTCTTCCATTCTTCCGACACTTCAAAGGTGAAGGTCATGAACGGCGCCGGGTGATCGACCTTGATCATCTGTGGGGCCACGGTGTCGAGCATCGACGGGCAGAAAGGCCTCCAGCGCTCGCGGAACTTGATCTGGTGGTTGATGCGGTCAGCCACGCCGGTCGCGCTTGGGCAACCGATGATCGAACGACCACCCAACGCACGCGGGCCAAACTCCATGCGGCCCTGGAACCAGGCCACGGGGTTGCCATCGACCATGATCTTGGCAATGCGCTTGGGCATGTTTTCGATTTTGCGCCACACCGGTTTGCTCTCGTGCTTGGCGCACGCAGCAATCACCTCTTCGTTGCTGTAGGACGGGCCGAGGTAGACGTGCTCCATCTTCTCCACCGGCACACCACGGGCGTGGGACACATAGGCCGCCGCGCCAACCGCAGTGCCGGCATCGCCGGACGCAGGCTGCACGAACAGCTCTTTTACGTCGTCGCGGGCAATGATCTTCTGGTTCAGCTTGACGTTCAGTGCACAGCCGCCGGCGAAGGCCAGCTTGCCGGTGTCCTTGAGGATGTCGCCCAGATAGTGGTCGATCATCTGCAAGGCCAGTTTCTCGAACAGCGCTTGCATGCTCGCGGCGTAGTGGATGTAAGGCTCGTCGGCGATGTCGCCTTCGCGCTTCGGACCCAGCCACTCGATCAGTTTTGGCGAGAAGTAGAAGCCCTTGCCCTTCTCTTTATACCGGCGCAGGCCGATGACGTTGGCGTAGTCGGTGTTGATCACCAGCTCGCCGTTCTCAAAGGAGGCCAGGCGCGAGAAGTCGTACTTGCTGGCGTCGCCGTACGGCGCCATGCCCATGACCTTGAACTCGCCGTCGAGCATCTCGAAACCGAGGAACTCGGTGATCGCGCCGTACAGGCCGCCGAGGGAGTCCGGATCGTAGAACTCCTTGATCTTGTGAATCTTGCCGTTTTCGCCGTAGCCGAAGAACGTGGTGGCGTACTCACCCTTGCCGTCGATCCCGAGGATCGCGGTCTTCTCCTGGAAGCCGGAGCAGTGGTAGGCGCTGGAAGCGTGGGCCAGGTGGTGTTCAACCGGTTCGATCTTGATTTTCTTCGGATCGAAGCCCAGTTGCTCCAGGCACCAGACGATCTTGTTGCGATAGCGTTTGTAGCGACGGTTGCCCATCAGGATCGCGTCGAGGGCGCGGTCCGGGGCGTACCAGTAACGCTTGGCGTAGTGCCAACGTGCCTCGCCGAACAGGCTGATCGGGGCGAACGGGATCGCTACCACGTCAACGTCGGAAGGCTTGATACCGGCCTGTTCCAGGCAGAACTTCGCCGATTCGTAGGGCATGCGGTTCTTTGCATGTTTGTCGCGTACGAAGCGCTCTTCTTCGGCGGCCGCGATCAGCTTGCCGTCGATATACAAGGCTGCGGAAGGATCATGGCTAAGGGCGCCGGACAGGCCAAGAATCGTCAATGCCACTGGGGTCTAGCCTCTTTTAGTCTGCATGCAGGCGGGTTGCGCCTGAAAAAAGTGTGCTTCCCACCTGGGCAGGAAACAGCTAAAGGGCGGGATTATAGCTTAAAAATGATGGGAAACTGCTAGCCGCAAGGGGTTAGCGAAGCTCAACACTCCCGTCAGCACGTTGCCGGTAGATCGTGTAGGGCAGGATGAGCGTATCGAGAACACCGGATATCGGCACATCGAGAACAGCCCAGGGAATTCCGTTCAGCGAAAGCCCATCGGCAGAATTCGCCGGCCCATGCAGCACGCACAAGTCATACGCCACGCCGCTGTAGACACGCGGAACAGACTGACAATAGGTTTTTTTCCCCTTGAGTTCCCGCACGGTGACGTCATCACCACGAAACACCGTGGTGACCGTTCCGCAGCCGCCCATGATTAACGTCATGCCCACCAACACCAACAACCGCACGATAGGGGTCCGCATATCTAATTCTTCTTTTAAATTCAGGGAGCGAAAAGCTAGCACTGCGAAACCCGCGGCTCAGGCATCCGGAACCGACGCCTAGCGTAGGACGCTTCCGGTTCTGACCAGTTGCAACGAATTCGGCAAAACAAGGGTTGAATCGTTAAACTCGCACTTTTTACGCCTACGCCAATCACTCGCGTTGCGCCATAGACCCGGCCTCATCATGACCCCAATTATCCCCACTCGCCTTGCCGTTCTGCTGCTAGGCCTGTGCACCACCGCCCTGGCCGACGATGCGCCCCTGGTCCTCGATCCCAGCGTGGTCACCGGCTCGCGCAGCGCCAGCCCGACGTTCGACCTGCCGTATTCGGTGGACAGTGTCAGCCGCGAACAGATCAGCGACGGCCAATTGGGTATCAACGCCTCCGAAGCCCTGTCCCGCGTGCCCGGCCTGGTGGTGCAGAATCGCCAGAACTACGCCCAGGACCTGCAGATTTCCTCACGCGGCTTTGGCGCCCGGTCGGCCTTTGGCGTGCGCGGCATCAAGTTGATCGCCGACGGCATCCCCGCCAGCACCCCGGATGGCCAGGGCCAGGCGGCCACATTCAACCTCGACACCGCCGAACGCATCGAAGTGCTGCGTGGGCCGGCCGCCACCTTGTACGGCAGCAACGCCGGCGGCGTGATCCAGATGTTCTCCCGCGACGGCGAAGGCCCGCCACGTATCGGCGCCGAAACCCTGATCGGCAGCGACGGCCTGAACAAAAACCACCTGAGCGCCGAAGGCGCGACCAACGGCGCAGGTTTTGTGCTCGACGCCTCGCGCATGGACACCAACGGCTACCGCGACCACAGCAGCGCACGCCGGGACCAGACCTTTGCCAAGCTCAATGTCCAGCCCGATGACGACAGCAAACTGGCGCTGATCTACAGCAGCCTGGAACAGAACGGCACCCAGGACCCGCTGGGGCAAACGTGGGAAGCGTACAAAGCGGACCCGCGCTCGGTGAGCAGTAACGCGCTGACGTACAACACGCGCAAAAGCATCGATCACCAGCAATTGGGGATGAATTACGAGCGCTACATCGGCGATGCGACGTTGCAGGTAAATGCCTATACGGGGCGTAGGAGTGTGATTCAGTACTTGTCGATTCCAGGCACTATCCCCGCGGGCAAACGCGGCGGCGTAGTAGCGTTCGACCGCAAGTTCTACGGCGGCTCTGTCCACTGGCTGCAACCTATCAACAGCGCGCCCGGCGACCTGACCCTCATCGCCGGCCTGGACTACGATCGCAGCCAGGATGATCGCCAAGGTTATTCCAACACCGTCAACGGGGTGCAAGGCGTCAAAGGCGCCTTGGGCCGCGATGAAACCGACACCGCCACCAGCCTCGACCCGTTCGTGCAAGCCAACTGGTTGCTGGGCGACTGGACCCTGCAAGCCGGCCTGCGTCACAACACTATGAAAATGGACGTGGACGACCGCTTCGTCAGTGGTACCGACGGCGACGACAGCGGCAGCAAGACCTACCAGAAGAACACCCCATCGGTCAGCGTGATGTACGCTTTCACGCCCGACCTGCACGGCTATGTGAGCGCGGGCAAAGGATTTGAAACGCCGACACAAGCCGAGTCGGCCTACTCCAGCAGCTCAAACGGTTTCAACTTCGCGCTCAAACCGTCGGTCAGCACGCAGTACGAAGTCGGTTTGAAAGCACGACTTGGCCAAGACACACGCATCAACGCTGCCGTCTTCCAGATCACGAGCGAAGATGAACTGGTGATACAGCAATCCGTTGGAGGGCGTTCCACCTATCAAAACGCCGGCCGCACCCTGCGCCGCGGCTTCGAACTGGGCCTCGAAAGCCAACTCGCCGAACACTGGACCACCAGCCTCGCCTATACCCGCCTGCAAGCCACCTACGACAGCGACTTCGTCAGCGGCACCAGTACCGCCGTCGATAAGGGCAACTACCTCCCTGGCGTACCGCAAACCACGCTGTTCGCCGAACTCAACTGGAAACCCCGCGACTGGGTGAGCACCGCCATCGAGGGCATGTACCGCAGCAAGGTCTACGTCGAAGACACCAACAGCCAGCACGCCGCGCCGGGCTACAGCGTGTTCAACTGGCGCGCGCGCTTCGAACAGAAAGTCGAGCACTGGACCTTCCACCAGACCCTGCGCCTGGACAACCTGCTGGACCGCCAGTACGTCGGCTCAGTCATCGTCGGCGACAGCAACGGTCGCTACTACGAAGCGGCACCGGGCCGCTCGTGGTACGCCGGCGCAGGTGCTGAGTACCAGTTCTAATCAGCGGGATTCCAGCAACCGGCGACTGGCAAAGCTGAACGCCAGCACCACAAAAATCAGCACACCGGTCGCCACTTGCTGCCAGTAGAAATTCCAGCCGATCAGCAGCAAGCCGTTGGCGATCACGTTGATAAACAACACCCCCAACAGGGTTCCGGGAACATTCGCCCGCCCCTGCCGGCTCAAGGTGGTGCCGATAAAGACCGCGCCGATGGCATTGAGCAAAAACGCATTGCCCGACAGCGGCACATAGGCGCTGACCGTCGAACTGAGCAACACCCCCGCCACGCCACAGGCCAAGGCAGTCGCCAAGGCCACGACGGTGACGATTCGCTGCACCGATAAGCCTGAGTAATACGCCAGCAGCGGCTGGGTGCCCTGGGCCAGGAGTTCGCGGCCCAGGCGTCCGCGCGCCAATACCAGGCCATAGAACAACGCCAGTCCCAGCACGATCAGCAAAGGCGTAAGGCCGGTCAGTTCAGGCTTCACACCCTGGCTGATGTAGATAGGCTGGCCGCCGTCCGAGAGCAATTGCTGGGCACTGGTGCCGATAAACAGCGTGCCCAAGGTGGCAAGGAATGGACTGATCCGCAGGCCGGCGATCAACCCGGCATTCACCACACCGACCAACAGGGCCGCGACCAACGCCCCGGTCGCGGCAACTGCCCAGCCATGCCCACCATTGAGCAACACCACAAAACTGAAACTGGCGAAATCCAGTGCCGTGCCCACTGACAGGTCGATGCCACCCGCCGCCACGGCGTATGTCATGCCGATGGCGACAATCGCCAGCAGCACGAAGTTATTCAGCACCAGGCTTTTGAGGTTGCCGCCGCTCAGGAAGCCCGGCGCCTGCAAGGCAAACACCAACACGATCACCGCGAATACCAGCGGCAACGTCAACGGCAGTAAAACGCGTGGGTTCATGAGCCGGCTCCCCGATTCAATGCGCTGGACGCGGCCACCACCAGCAGGATCAGCACGCCCTGCACACCGTTGACCCAGAAATTCGACAGGTTGAGCAGCTGAAATCCATTGATCAGAAAACCGATCAGCAACGCCGCCAACAACGTCCCAGGAATACTTGCCACCAGCCGCCGCGAAAACACCACGCCCAGAAAGGCAATCGCCACCACCGACAGCAACATGTCACCGGAGCCCGTGGTGCTGCCGCTGAAAAACGCTGCCGAACATAACGCCGCCACACCAGCGCACAGGCCAGACAGCGCGTAACTCGACACCCCATAAGCCCGTACGCGAATGCCTGCTGCTTGCGCCGCCTGGGGATATTCACCCACTGCATGCAGGCGCAGGCCGTAGGCCGAATGCTGGACCAACAGGGTCAGCAACCCGGCCGTCAGCAGCAACACCCAGGCCAGTGCCGGCACCGCCAGCCAACTGCCGCCGCTGAGCACGTCCAGCAACGGCGAGTCGGTGGAAACCACGGTATTTTCCGTCAGCACCAACTCCAGTCCCGCCAGCACATTCATGCTCGCCAGTGTGGCCAACAGGGGCGGCAAGCGCAGCAACACCACGGCCAAGCCGTTGACCAGACCGACTGCCAGGCCGCAGCCCAAGGTCAACAGCAGGGTGAGCCAAAGCTCCAGCCCGGCATTGTTAAGGCGGCTGAACACGGCCGCGCACAACCCCAGATTGGCCGCCAGCGACAGGTCGAGCCCACCGGCCAGCACATTCGAGCCGCCGCCGATAATCACGCAGGTCAACCCGAAGGCCAGCACGCCGAGAATCGCTGATTGGCTGAACACATTGGCCACGTTGCCCAGCGACAGAAACCCCGGCGCCGCCAGGGCAAACCCCAGCAAAATCGCCAGGAATACGCCCACCGCCCCCCGTCTCAGTAGTACCTCAAGCATGCTCGACCTCCCGCACCGGCACAGCAGCAGCGGGCACGGCGCCTGTAGCACAGGCGAGCAACTGATCGCTGTCAGCCTCCCCCGCACGAAATTCACCCGCAATCTCGCCGCGATGCAGCACCAGGATTCGATCACTGATCCCCAGCAATTCCTGCAAATCCGATGACAGCACCAACACCGCTGCGCCCTCTTCTACCAGGCGCCCAATCAGGCGATAGATTTCCACCTTGGCGCCCACGTCCACGCCCACACAGGGCTCATCCAGCAGGTACACCGCCGAGCGGCGGCTGAGCCATTTACCCAGGGCGACTTTCTGCTGATTACCCCCACTCAGTTGGCTAACGGCGGCGTGAGGCCCAGGCGTCTTGATCGCCAGCTCTTCAATCAACCGCGCGGTTTCCGTCTGCTCGCTGCGCCGGCTCAGCAAGCCCCAGCGGCTGAACCGCGAGAGCCCCGCCAGTGTCAGGTTTTCCAGCACCGACAACACCGGCGAGATGCCCTGACTACGCCGTTCCTCGGGCACCAGCGCGATGCCGTCGGCAATCGCCTGGCCCGGTGAACGCAGGCGCAGCAAGCGCCCGTCCAGATGCACACTGCCGCTGTCGGCCCGCTCGACACCAAACAGCGTCTTGAACAATTCCTTCGCGCCGGAACCGACCAATCCGGTGAGGCCGACGATTTCTCCGCGCCGCACCTCCAGGTCAATTTGCCGATAACGCCGTGCCAGACTCAGCCCGCGCACCTGCAACAGCGGCGCCCCCAACTCGACCTTGGCCTTGGGGTACATCTCCTGCACGTCGCGGTTGACCATCAGCCGTGCAATCTCTGCGCTCGATGTGTGCCGTGGCTGCACCACCGCCACATCCCGACCGTTGCGCAGCACCGTGACGTCATCGCACAGGCTGTCGATTTCCTGCAGGTAGTGGGAGATGTAGAGGATCGACAGCCCCTGGTCGCGCAGGCGCTTGACGATGCGCAGCAACTGGTCGACCTCGCGCTTGACCAGCGCCACGCTGGGCTCGTCGAACACCAAGATCTTCGGCTGGCGAATCAGCGCCCGGGTGATTTGCAGTACCTGGCGTTCGGCGCTGTTCAACTCACCGACCAAGGCACCAGGCGGCAGTTGCAGGTCAAAGTATTCCGTCAGCAGGCGCTGCGCTTCACGCTGTTGCCGCCGCCGGTCCACAAACGGCCCCCGGCGCAACTCATGCCCAAAAAACAGCGCTTCGCCCACGGTAAAACTGGCGGGCAGCAGGCGTTCTTGATGGATGAACTGCACGCCCAATGCGTCCACTTGACGCGGCGACAGAGCTGCATAGGCCTGGCCGTCGATACTCAGCTGCCCGGCGTCGGCCGTGTGGATACCGGCGAGTATCTTGATCAACGTCGACTTGCCCGCGCCGTTCTCGCCCACAAGCCCATGGATGCTGCCACGCTCGACCTTAAGGCTCGCATCATCCAGCGCCTGGGTGGCGCCAAAGCGCTTGCGCAGGTGTTGCAGGTGCAATGCCGCCATCAGTCACCCCGCAACTGTTGAACCTGTGCCAGGTTGCCGGCGGTGGTCAGCAAGGTGGCGACATGGGTTTCCTTGGGCAGGTCACGTTGCCCGGCCAGGTAGCGCGCCACGTTTTGCACCGCCGTCTTGCCGATCAGCGCCGGTTGCTGCGCGACCACCGCGCCCACCGGCGAGTTCGCCTGACCGAGCAGCGCCAGCACTTCGGGGGTGCCATCGACGCCGTAGGTCTTGATCTCGGTGCGCTTGGCATCGATCAACGCTTTGCTCGCGCCCAACTGCGGAATATCCCAGGCCGACCAGATCGCCGACACGCTGCCCGCCGGGTATTTGTTGAGCAACGCCGACACTTGGGAGTAGGCGTCCTGCACGGTATTGGGGATCACATCGCGCAGCTCGGGCTGGATGATTTCCAGCTGCGGATAATCCTTGAGCGCCAGCTTCAACTGGTCATAACGAATCGCACACACCGGCACACCGTAGAAGCCGTTGAACACCAGAATCTTGCCCTTGCCGCCAGCGTCCTTGATCAGTTGATCGGCCAGGGCTTTGCCGGTGGCGACGTTGTCCGAAGTGGTGTTATTGAGGCTGTACTGCGACGGCGCATCGATGGTGAACAGCGGAATCCCGGCCTTGCTGATGCGCTTGAGCCACGGGTCGATCACGCTGAGGGTGCCGAGGGTCTGGATCACCGCGTCGGGCTTCTGGGTGACCACGGTTTGCAGTTGGGTCACCAGGTTCTTGTCATTGCGCCCGGCGTCGAGGGTGATCGGCGTACCCCCCAGGCGCTTGATCTCATCCACCTGGGCCTGGAACGCCTTGATATCGAAATAATGACTGGTGCCGGTCATGCTCACCGCAATGCGCTTGCCGGCCAGGGACGGCACGGCATCATCGCCTTCGGCAGCGTGGACGACGGCAGCGTGGCCCAGCAGCACAGCAACGCCGAGGCAAATCAAACGGGTAAGCGAGGAAAGGCTGGAAGGCATACAAGACTCCGCGGGCGGCTGGTGAAAGGGTTCACCAGGAGACTTTGCAGAGGCCATGCCAGGTTTTTTATCTATAAAAATCAGTCAGATAGAAAATACTGAGTGCGTAAGCGCTGTCTTTCTTCACTCACAAATGCCCAAGCACTGTTGCTGACACAACACTTAAGGAGAGCACCATAACTGTGGTGAGCGGACTTGCCCCGCGCTGGGCTGCGCAGCGGCTCCAAAACCAGCCGCTGCGATTTACCTGAAGCATTGCGGTGCTTCTAGTGGGGCTGCTGCGCAGCCCAGCGCGGGGCAAGCCCGCTCACCACAGGAAGACCGCTCACCACGTGTAAGCGCTGTCGTTCTTCACTCACAAATGCCCAAGCACTTTTGCTGACACAACACTTAAGGAGAGCACCATAACTGTGGTGAGCGGGCTTGCCCCGCGCTGGGCTGCGCAGCGGCCCCAAAACCAGCCGCTGCGATTTACCTGAAGCATTGCGGTGCTTCTAGTGGGGCTGCTACGCAGCCCAGCGCGGGGCAAGCCCGCTCACCACAGGAAGACCGCTCACCACGGGAAGCACGTGTTCAGTCGATGGTTTTAGGCAGTCGCTGATCAATCAGTTTGTACAACGCACTGTCCTGCGGCCAATTACGCATAAACCGCGCACGATCCTTCGCGTATGCCGTGGCGAAGCTGGCGGCGGAGGTGTGTTGGCACATTGCATCGAGGTCGATCAGCGACCAGCGGTCCTTGTCCCAGAACAGGTTATGGCCCTTGAAATCGCCATGGCTGATGCGTTCGCGGATCAGTTCGGCAAACAGCTTGTCGAGTGCCAGCAGCTCACCTTCCGGTGCATCACCGTGTTCAATATAGGGCGCGAAACGCTCGATGATGTCCGGGCCCGGCAGGTATTCGGTGATCAGATAAGCCCGACTGCGCAGCCACACAAAGCGCTTTTCCAACACCGCCAAAGGCTTCGGCGTGGCGATACCAAGGAACGCCAGGCGATTGCCTTCGCGCCAGGAATGCCAGGCGCGACTTGGGCGCCAGAAGCGCTTGAGCCAGTGGGCAAAGCCCTTGATGTTGTAGCGCTTGATAACCAGCGGGCGACCGGCTACCTCGACCTTGGCCACGCTCGCGGCGCCACCGGTCTTGTACAAGTGGCCCTGGTCGAGCAGTGCATCGGCCTGTTCCAGCACCGGCAGCATCGAGGCCTCTTCTTCGCGACGAATCGCGCGCAAGCCAAAGGCGCCGCGTACCACGCTGAACAACGTGCATTCGCGGCCGACCTTGTTCAAAAAGTCCTTCAAGCGCCAAGCGCTGACCTTGCGCACCTGCTTCTCCAGGGCTTCCAGCGGCAAGGCGTGTTCGCCGTTGCTCAGCAGGTAATACACCAGCAACTCTTCGGTAAACGGCTCAAGGTTTTTCGGCAACTGGGCGAAAAACACGCCGAGGTTTTCCAGCACGCGGTTACGCGACAGCGGCTTGCCGGCCTCTTCGACGCGGATACCGGCACCGTCGATCAGGTACAGCTTGCCGTCCTGGCGCAGCAGGTTGTCCAGGTGCAGGTCTTCCTGCCACAAGCCTTTGGTGTGCATCTGGGCAATCGCGCCCAGTGCTTCGGCGAGCACGGCGGTTTGCTCGTCAGCCAACGGTGGCAGGCCTTCGACGGCATGCCAGGCATCGGCCAGGCTTTCGGCGCCTTCGATAAATTCAAACAGCAGCCAGCCGCCTTCGCCTTCCAGCAGGCCATCGGCGAGCAACAGCGGCGTGGTCAGGCCTTGTTCGGCCAGTAGTCGTACGCCACTCAGTTCACGCTGAAAGTGCCGCGCGGCCTTGCTGCCCACCAATAACTTCGCCAGCACCGGACGCCCGCGCCAGACTGCCGCGCCCACGTAACGCTCGCCCGGTAACACGCGTAAAAGGCTCAGCAGTTGCAGTTGGCCGGGACCAGCGGCATCCGCCAGGTCAAGGGTCAGGGGCAGGCTCGGTGTGCGGCCGGCGCTTTTCAGCTCGGACAGGCGCATCAGCGGTTCTCCTTGTGGCTACGCCGGACCGTCAGGCGTTGCAGCCAGGTCGCGACCAGCGCGCTGTCTTCGGGCTGATCGAGGTAGGCCGCCAGCAGTTGACGCACCTGCACGTCCGACCACTGCCGTGCACGACGCAACAACGGTTCCAGGTCTTTGACCCGATCACGCCAGCCGAACAGCAGCGGGCGGGTTTTTTCCAGGTCGATCAACTGCGCGGCATAACCGTCGCCGGTCGCCTGCAGGAAAATATGCTTGGGGTAAAAGCAGCCATGGACCTGGCCGAGGCTGTGCAACCGGCGCGCCAATTGGCCGCACGCCAGCAGGATCGCGCGGTGCTGGGCGTCGCTCAGTTGCGGCCACTGCTCCAGCAATGAATCCAAGTCATTCCAGCCGTCGAGAGCGCGGGTCAGCAGCATTGCGCGGTGTTCACCGGCGACCTTGCGCTCCCCGTAAAACGCCGCCTGCAAGGCCGGGATACCCAGCGCGCGGTAACGACTGATATTGCGAAACTCACGGGAGAAACTCGGCTCGCCCAGCGGTCGGTGCAAGCTGCGCGTGAGGTAGTTGCTCTGGCGCTTTAGGTAATACCCGTGGCCATCGAGCTCCAGACGAAACACGCTACTCCAGCCGCCACGGCTGGTGTTGGGCTCGTCCACCGCGTCCAGTTGCTTGGCCCACAGCGCGTCGAATGTCGCGAGGCCGTGGCGCTCCAGCAAGGCACGGTCTTCAGCCGCCAGAAAATCACTCATTCGCGTCCCTCGAAAAACTTCACTACGTGGCGGATCCGCCGCTTGTCCGAATCGCTCAGGTGCCGACACCCACGGTACTGCATATAGAAACGCAGACGCTGGGTAGCCGACAGGTGATACTTGGCCACCTTGTCGAGACAGGCCAAGTCCTTGGTGATGCGGTACTTGAGCCAGAAACCGCGCCAGAAATCGCCGTTGGGGCAATCGATCAGGTACAGGGTCTGCTGGTCGTCGATCAGCAGGTTGCGCCACTTCAAATCGTTATGGGTAAAGCGCTGGTCGTGCATCGTGCGCGTGTACTCGGCGAGTTGGCGGCTGACGACATCGACCCACTTGGGGTCGCGCAGGCGCGCATCTTTACGCTCGGCCACCACCGAAAGATCTTCGGTATTAGGCAACTCACGAGTGATCATCGCACCACGGTCGTAGGCCAGACCATTGCGCTCCAGACCCCAAGCCACCACATCGGCGGTGGGAATGCCCCACTTGGCGAAGCGCTTTAGGTTCTGCCATTCGGACTTTACCCGCGGCTTGCCCAGATAACGCCGCAGGCCCTTGCCGGCGCCGGTGTAGCGCTTGACGTAGTAATTGACCCCGCCGCGCTGCACCCGGATCACTTCCGATAACGGATCGCGGGTCAGCCGCTCGCCTTGCAGGGCGAACACCGCGTCGAGGCTTCCAAAATCATCCGCCAGGGCGGCATAAGCAGGTTCCAGGTTCCAACCCGCCATCAGATCGCATCCCCGTAGCGTTGCTTGCGTGCGTACAGCTTGTCGGCCTTGCGCTGCATCAGGCTCAGGGACGCCGATTGCTCGGTCAGGATCTGGCGCAGCGGCTGGCGGAAATAGCCCTTGAGGAAGCGCAGTTTGTCGCGACGGGTCAGGCCGATGTCCAGCGCTGAGTAATACAGTGCCGACAGGTCCTTGTCGCGCCAGCGCAGCGGCAAATGGGCCCGCATTTGGGCGCGGTGCAGGTCGATCACCGAGAGTTTGATGTCACGCGCGTCGATCGGCTTGGACGTGTCCAGCAGGAAGTGGCACAGGTAGCAGTCGCGATGGTTTACGCCGCCCCGGTGCATGTCGCCGACCATGCGCGCCAGCTCTGCGGTGAGGGCATGACGCAAGGCAGGTGCGGGCGGCTCGGCGGCCCAGTTGAGGGTCACGTCTTCAAGGCTGAGGGTCGGCGCCAGTTCTTCGGTGATGATGAACGAGTGTTGGTCCGCCGGGTTGCTGCCTTTTTCGCCGAAGGCCACGCCGGTCATGGTCGGTACGCCGATCTCCTGCAAGCGGTGAATGGCATCCCATTCCAGGCCGGCGCCCAGTACCGGCAACTTGGCGGTGATCAGGTTCTTGAAGATTTCTGCCCAGCCAATACCGCGATGAATCTTCACGAAATACGGGCGGCCATCCACCTCGGTGCGCAGCGTGCGACGCGCTGCCAGTTCACGGAATACCTGGCCTTGCAGTTTCTCGACTTCGGCGAAAGCATCACGCCCGGCCCATAACGTCTTGAACGGTTCGGCAAGAATCAACTTCATCGTTTTGGCTCCGCCAGAATCACATCCGCAGCGTGCTGCGGCATGCTGTAGAGGTCGGCCGTCTCGGCGAAGGCCAACCCATTGCGGCCCCAGGCCGCGCGCTGTGCAGAATCGGTCAACATTTGCGCCAGGTACTGGTTCAACTGAGCCTGTTCAAACGGCTCGTCCAGCACCAGCCCACTGTCGGCTTCGGCGATGTAGTGGGCGTAGCCACACACGGCAGAAACCAGCACCGGCAACCCCGCCACCAGGGCTTCGAGCAACACGGTGCCGGTGTTTTCGTTGTACGCCGGGTGGATCAGCAGGTCGGCGCCCAGCAGGAAACGCGGGATATCGCTGCGCCCCTTGAGGAACTGCACGTTGTCGCCCAGCCCAAGAGTGGCGCTTTGCAGTTGGAATACTTTGGGGTCGTCCTGGCCGATTACAAACAGGCGCGTACGTTTCTTCAGTTCAGAGGGCAACGCGGCCAAGGCTTTCAGGCTGCGGTCGACGCCCTTGGTCTTGAATCCAGAGCCGATCTGCACCAGCAACAGATCGTCATCGCCGAGGTTGAATTCCTTGCGGAAACCTTCGCGGATTTCAGCCGCGTTCGGCGGCGCGCGACGGTCCTGGGCAATGCCCGGCGGCAGCAGATGGAAGCGTTCCAGCGGGGTGTCGTAATGCTTGATGAACAGCGGCTGCTGCACCTCGGAGATCATCAGGACTTCAGTCTTGGCGTCCTTGGCGAACACCGCACGCTCGTATTCGGCAAAGTGCTTGTAGCGGCCAAAGCTGCGGTACAGCGAATGGCGCAGGTTTTGCGCCTTGTCTTCAAAGCAGCCATCGGCGGCGTAGTACACGTCCAGGCCTGGCATCTTGTTAAAGCCGATCAGGCGGTCCACCGGGCGCTTGGCGAGGTCGGCCTCCATCCACGCACTGAGCTTCTCGTTGCGCTTATGGTTGAAGAACGCCTTGACCGGCGCCACCAGCACTTCGAAGCCGGGCGGGATGTCGCCTTCCCAGATCAGCGTGTAGACACGAATCTGATGGCCGCGCTGCTGGCACTCCAGGGCGATGCGCATGAAGTCGCGCTGCAGGCCACCGAAGGGGAAGTATTTGTACAGAACAAAAGCCAGTTGCATCAGTGCAGCTCCTCAGCCAATAACAACGTGCTCAGCCGGCTTGCCACACGCTCAGGGTTCAGGCGCGTAAAGCACAGGGGCGACTCGCGCTTGATGTCGAACCGACGCAGGTCGTCGGCCGTGGGTTGATATGTACATTGCTTTTGCAGACACGGTGCGCACGACCAGTCGCTGCCCAAGTGAATCTGGCCCTTGCCGTAAGCGCCGGTCAGGCCGGGGTTGGTGGGGCCGAACAGGGAAATGGTCGGCACGTCCAACGCGGCAGCCAAGTGGCCGAGACCGGTGTCCACCGCGACGCAGGCACGGGCGCCAGCCAATACCCGAGCGACGCCGGCCAGGTTGAGTTTGGGCAGCACTTCGGCGTTGCCCAGGCCTTGGGCCAGGCGTTCGGCGCGGGCTTTTTCGGCGGCATTGCCCCAAGGTAATTTCACGTCCACACCCAAGCGGCCCATGCGCTCAGCCAGCTCGCGCCAATAGGCTTCGGGCCAGTGTTTGGTGTCCCAGGTGGTGCCGTGCAACAGCAGCACAAACGGTTTTTTCGGCGGCAGGCCGAGCAGTTTTTCGGTGCTCAGGCCGTAGTCGCCCAAGCCTTTGGGCAAGTCATAACCCAGCGCCACGGCGAACAGCTGGCGCAGACGCTCCACCGCGTGTTGCCCACGGGCCACGGCCAGGCGTCGCGAGTAGAAGCGCGCCGCAATGGGTTCACGGGCGGAGTTCTTATCGAAGCCCGCTACCGGAGCACGCACATAGCGGGTCAGCCAGGCACTTTTGAGCAGGCCTTGGGCGTCGATCACCAGGTCGTATTTGGTCGACTGGATCTGCTGCTTGAAACGCCGCCACTCGCCGCTTTTGATGGTCTGCCAGAGGTTCTTGCGCCAGCGGCGGATCGCCACCGGGATCACTTTGTCTACGGCCGGGTGCCAGGTCGGGATCTCGGCGAAGCCTTCTTCCACCACCCAGTCGAATTGAATGCCGGGGATCGCCCGCGCCGCGTCGGTGAGTGCCGGCAACGCATGAATCACGTCGCCCAGGGATGAGGTCTTGATTACCAGTACCCGCAACTCAGTGAACCTCGACCGCAATGCCCTGCAACCGCTGCAAAGCCTCGTTCACCGGCTGAGGCAGCAACTGGCGCATGCAGTTGTAGTGGCCGAAACGGCAAGTACGGTCAAAGCACGGGCTGCATTCCAGGCCCAGGCGCACCACTTCAACCTTGTCGGCCAGGGGCGGGGTAAACCCTGGAGACGTCGAACCGTACACCGCCACCAATGGGCGGTTCAGCGCTGCGGCCACGTGCATCAGGCCGGAGTCGTTGGACACCACCGAATCCGCACAGGACAGCAGGTCAATCGCCTCGGCCAGCGATGTGTCGCCACTCAGGTTCACCGACTCTTCGCGCAGGCCAGGAATCAGGCGCTGGCGAATCTCTTCACCCACCGGATGATCTTTTTTCGAGCCGAACAACCACACCTGCCAGCCTTCGCGAATCTTCATCTCGGCGACTTTGGCGTAGTGCTCCGCTGGCCAGCGCTTGGACTCGCCAAACTCGGCGCCAGGGCACAGGGCAAGCACCGGGCGATCCAGCGTCAGGCCGAACTTGGCCAGGGCCGCGTCGCGGGTTACTGGGTCGATCTGCAGGCTCGGGCGCGGGTACGGCTTGGGTAGCTCCGTGCCCGGCTCATACGCCAACGCCATGAAGCGTTCGATCATCAGCGGGTAGCGCGCCTTATCCAACGTGCGCACATCGTTAAGCAGTACGTAGCGAAACTCGCCGCGCCAGCCGGTGCGCTTGGGGATGCCAGCAAAAAACGGCACCAGCGCCGACTTCAGCGAGTTGGGCAACAGGATCGCCTGGTCATACTGGCCGGCCAGGGATTTGCCGATGCGACGGCGGGTTGCCAGCTCCAGGGCGCCGTGGCCGAGCGGGAAGCTCAAGGCGTTGCGCACTTCGGGCATGCGCTCAAGGATCGGCCGGCTCCACTCAGGAGCGAGCACGTCGATCTGGCAGTCTGGGTGGCGCTGGCGCAAGCACTGGAACAGTGTCTGTGCCATCACCATGTCACCGACCCAACTGGGCCCAACGATCAGAATATTCATGTAGTTTCCACAAACGATGCGGGGAGGCTTATGCCTCCCCGCCCTAATAGTGTTTCAGCTCAACCCCAGCTCCTGCCAGATGCGCATCACCTGTCGCCGTTCGTCGGCGAACTGATCCCCCGCCACCGTACCGGCCTCGTTTTGCAAGGCCTGGCGATGCGCAGCGGAACGGTAGGCCTTATACACCTCGCGCAGCAGGTGGGCATCGGCGGCGGGCATCAACCCCACCTGCTCCAGGCCTTCCAGAATGCGGATATTGTCGGTGTAGCGCAGCAACGATGGGTGCTGGGCAGACCACGCCAAAGCCGCGTATTGCACCATAAATTCAATATCGACGATACCTCCGGCGTCCTGCTTGAGGTCGAACACGGCCGCGGCGTCGAAGGCATTGGCGCCGGTACCGGCTGTGGTGGCCTTGGTGCCCAGGTTGTCACGCATCTTGGTGCGCATCTCGCTGACCTCCTGGCGCAGTTTCGCCAGATCCCGCTCACGCCCCAACACTTTAGCCCGTACCTGCTCGAACGCACGGCCCACATCCTGACTGCCAACCAGCACCCGCGCGCGGATCAGGGCCTGATGCTCCCAGGTCCACGCTTCATTTTGTTGATAGCGATCAAATGCACCCAGCGAACTGACCAGCAAACCGGACGCACCGGAAGGTCGCAGGCGCATGTCCACTTCATACAACTGACCGGAGTTGGTCTGGGTGGTCAGCAGGTGAATGATGCGCTGGCCAAGGCGCGTGAAGAACTGCGCGCCGTCAATCGGCTTGGCGCCATCGGTTTCGGCCTGCGGATCGCCATCATGGATAAACACCAGATCCAGGTCCGAACCATGCCCCAGTTCGATCCCGCCGACTTTCCCATAACCGACAATAATGAACCCAGGATCGCACAGGGTGCCGTCCAGACGCTGCGGCGAGCCGTGGCGCGCCACGGTCTGGCGCCAGGCCAGGGCCAGCACTTGTTCGAGGATGGCTTCGGCGAGCCAGGTCAGGTAGTCGCTGACTTTCATCAACGGCAGGCTGCCGGCGATTTCCGAAGCGGCCACGCGTAGGCGGTGGGCGAGCTTGAAGTGACGCAGCGCTTCCATCTGCTGCTCAAGGTCGTCCTCGGGGATACGCGTAAGGCGCTCGCGCAATTCGGCGGCCAACTCCGGCGCCAGCGGCGGCTTGAACAGGCGGCCTTCGTTGAGCAACTCGTCCAGCAACAGCGGGAAACGGGTGATCTGCTCAGCAATCCACGGGCTGGCGGCGCACAGGGTCAACAGGCGGCGCAGGGCGTCGGGGTTTTCCGTGAGCAGCACCAGGTAAGCGGAGCGACGGGCGACGGCCTCCACCAGCGGCAGCACGCGCTCCAACACCAGGTCCGGGTTGGCGTGTTCGACCGCCTGGGCCAACAGGCGCGGGATAAACGCATCCAGCCGTTCGCGACCGAGGCGTTGCATCGCACGTAACTGCGGGCTGCCGCGCAAACCAGCCAGGGCCTTGAGCGCCCTGGGCGCGTCAGTGAAGCCGCCTTCGGTCAATTGGCGGCAGGCGGCGTCTTCATCCTGGGACTCTTCCCAGAGCGGCAACCACTCACCGCCCACTACCAACTCGCTTTCTTCGCCCTCTTCTTCATCGGGGTCGGCAATCACTTGGCGGAAGTGCCAGTCCACCCGACCACGCCAGTGCATCAGGCGCTCATGGAATGCGGCCCAGTCGGCAAAGCCCAGCATAAAGGCAATGCGCGCCTGATCTTCCGGAGTGCTCGGAAGCATTTGGGTCTGGCGGTCAGCTATTGCCTGGATGGCATGCTCGGTGTAGCGCAGGAATTCGTAGCCATTGCGCAACTCGGCGATCACCGCCGGCGGCAGGTAACCCTGGCCCTCCAGGGTACCGAGCACTTTGAGCAGCGGGCGTTGTTGCAGGCTGAGGTCGCGACCGCCGTGAATCAGCTGGAAGGCCTGAGCGATGAATTCCACCTCGCGGATACCGCCCGAGCCGAGCTTGATATTGTCGGCCATGCCTTTGCGCCGCACTTCCTGCTGGATCAACTGCTTCATGGTACGCAGCGCTTCGATGGCGGAGAAGTCCAGGTAGCGGCGGTACACAAACGGTCGCAGCATATCGAGCAATTGCGCACCGGCCACCTGGTCGCCTGCCACTACGCGCGCCTTGATCATGGCGTAGCGTTCCCAGTCGCGGCCCTGATCCTGGTAGTACTGCTCCAGCGCATTGAAGCTGAGCACCAGCGCTCCGGCCGAACCGTAGGGACGCAGGCGCATATCAACGCGGAACACAAAACCGTCGACGGTCATGGGGTCGAGGGCCTTGATCAGTTTTTGACCAAGGCGAATGAAGAACTCCTGGTTATCCAGTGAACGCTTCACGCCCACTGTTTCGCCGCCTTCGGGGTAGGCGAAGATCAGGTCGATATCCGACGAGAGGTTCAGCTCCACCGCGCCGAGCTTGCCCATGCCGAGGATGACCATGTGCTGCGGCTCGCCGCTGCGCCGGCCGGTGGGCGTGCCGAACTGCACGCAGTGGCGTTGGTACAGCCATTGGTAGGCTTGGTCGATGCAGGCGTCAGCCATGTCGGACAGATCACGACAGGTCTGCACCAGATCAGCCTGACGGGTCAGGTCGCGCCAAATAATCCGTACTTGCTGGCGCGTGCGCTGGCGACGCAATACGCGGCCCAGTTCGTCTTCGGTTTCGGCCTGTTGCACAGCGCCTGCAATTTGCCCGCACAGCTCGCCCGGCGCAAAGCTGCGGTCCAGCTCGCCCCAGGCCACCAGCTCCAGCAACATCAAAGGGTCACGAACACTCTGTTCAATGACGAAATCACTGGCGGCGCACACCCGGGTGAAGTCGGCCCAGCGTTGCGGCGTCCACGTACAAAGTCCATGATCGTCGTCCAGCGCGGCCACTGCGTCACGAAATGACTGCTCGGCCCGCTGGGCAATTGGGAGGAGAATGGCCGGCAATTCGGCCAGCATTGGAAGGCTCATGGTCTATCCTTGATCGGCGCGTAATGGGCTTGTTGCTGCGAACGCAAGAAGCACGCTCGATGAAGGACTGTCGAACAAAGGTTATAAATAGCTGAAAATTTATAGTTTTTGGCAGACAACATTAAACTTCTACCTTTTCTTGTTCGCAAAAGATCAACAATAACGATTATGCTCACCAGCCAGACCGAGCCATACGCTCGGTCTTGTGTAGTTTTACTACTCGTATATACATTCGAAAGGCTGAAATGGCCGACGATTTGTAGTAAAACTACAGGACGCCGAAGCAACCTTCGGCCATCCAAGAATTTATGTCGTCTGCCCACAAGGCCAGTCGCAAACTTCAGGCAACCGATTCTGGTAGCCTTTCCGCCCTGGAGCAAGCCATGCAAGACCTCGATCCCGTCGAAACCCAGGAATGGCTGGACGCCCTGGAATCGGTTCTCGACAAAGAAGGCGAAGACCGTGCTCACTACCTGATGACCCGTATGGGCGAACTCGCGACCCGCAGCGGCTCGCAACTGCCCTACGCCATCACCACGCCATACCGCAACACCATCCCCGTTACCCACGAAGCACGCATGCCTGGCGACCTGTTCATGGAACGCCGCATTCGCTCGCTGGTACGTTGGAACGCCATGGCGATGGTAATGCGCACGAACTTGAAAGATTCGGACCTGGGCGGTCACATCTCCAGCTTCGCTTCCAGCGCAACCCTGTATGACATCGGCTTCAACTACTTCTTCCAGGCCCCGACCGACGAACACGGCGGCGACCTGATCTACTTCCAGGGTCACACCTCGCCAGGCGTTTATGCCCGCGCGTTCATGGAAGGTCGCATCACCGAAGACCAGATGAACAACTTCCGCCAGGAAGTCGACGGTGGCGGCTTGTCGTCCTACCCGCACCCTTGGCTGATGCCTGATTTCTGGCAGTTCCCGACCGTTTCCATGGGTCTGGGTCCAATTCAAGCGATCTACCAGGCACGTTTCATGAAGTACCTGGAAGCCCGTGGCTTCATCCCTGAAGGCAAGCAGAAAGTCTGGTGCTTCCTGGGCGACGGCGAGTGCGACGAGCCGGAATCCCTGGGCGCCATCTCCCTGGCCGGCCGCGAGAAGCTGGACAACCTGATCTTCGTCATCAACTGCAACCTGCAGCGCCTCGACGGCCCGGTTCGCGGCAACGGCAAGATCATCCAGGAACTCGAAGGCGTGTTCCGCGGTGCTCAGTGGAACGTGACCAAAGTCATCTGGGGCCGTTTCTGGGACCCACTGCTGGCCAAGGACGTTGACGGTATCCTGCAACGTCGCATGGACGAAGTCATCGACGGCGAGTACCAGAACTACAAAGCCAAAGACGGCGCGTTCGTACGTGAACACTTCTTCAACACGCCTGAACTCAAGGCAATGGTTGCAGACCTGTCCGACGACGAGATCTGGAAACTCAACCGTGGCGGCCACGACCCGTACAAGGTCTACGCGGCGTACCACGAAGCGGTCAACCACAAAGAACAACCAACCGTCATCCTGGCCAAGACCATCAAGGGTTATGGCACCGGTGCTGGCGAAGCGAAGAACACTGCGCACAACACCAAGAAAGTCGACGTCGACAGCCTGAAGTTGTTCCGCGACCGCTTCGACATCCCGGTCAAGGACGAAGAGCTGGAAAACCTGCCGTTCTTCAAGCCAGAGCCAAACAGCGCCGAAGCCCGCTACCTGAGCGAGCGCCGCACTGCACTGGGCGGTTTCGTACCACAGCGCCGCGCCAACAGTTTCTCCGTACCGACCCCGGACCTGAGCACCCTCAAGGCCATCCTGGACGGTTCGGGCGACCGTGAAATTTCCACCACCATGGCCTTCGTGCGGATCCTCGCGCAGTTGGTCAAGGACAAGGAAATCGGTCCACGCATCGTTCCGATTATCCCGGACGAAGCCCGTACCTTCGGTATGGAAGGCATGTTCCGTCAGTTGGGCATCTACTCCTCCGTCGGCCAGCTCTATGAGCCAGTCGATAAAGACCAGGTGATGTTCTACAAGGAAGACAAGAAGGGCCAGATCCTCGAAGAAGGCATCAACGAAGCGGGCGCCATGAGCTCCTTCATCGCTGCCGGTACTTCGTACTCCAGCCACAACCAGCCGATGCTGCCGTTCTACATCTTCTACTCGATGTTCGGCTTCCAGCGTATCGGCGACCTGGCTTGGGCAGCAGGCGACAGCCGTACCCGTGGCTTCCTGATCGGCGGCACCGCCGGCCGGACCACGCTGAACGGCGAAGGCCTGCAACACGAAGACGGTCACAGCCACATCCTGGCTGCCACCATCCCGAACTGCCGCACCTTTGATCCAACCTACGGCTATGAGCTGGCGGTGATCATCCAGGACGGCATGAAGAAGATGACCGAAGAGCAGCAGGACGTTTTCTACTACATCACCGTGATGAACGAGTCCTACCAGCAGCCAGCCATGCCGGCCGGTGTCGAGGAAGGCATCATCAAGGGCATGTACCTGCTCGAAGAAGACACCAAGGAAGCAGCGCACCACGTACAGCTGATGGGCTCCGGCACCATCCTGCGTGAAGTGCGTGAAGCAGCGAAGATCCTGCGTGACGAATTCAACGTCGGCGCCGACGTGTGGAGCGTTACCAGCTTCAACGAACTGCGTCGCGAAGGCCTGGCCGTAGAGCGCAGCAACCGCCTGCATCCTGGTCAGAAACCCGCGAAGAGCTACGTCGAAGAGTGCCTGGCCGGCCGTAAAGGTCCAGTCATTGCCTCTACCGACTACATGAAGCTGTTCGCTGAACAAATTCGCCAGTGGGTCCCGTCCAAGGAATTCAAAGTCCTGGGTACCGACGGTTTCGGCCGCAGTGACAGCCGTAAGAAGCTGCGTCACTTCTTCGAAGTCGACCGTCACTTCGTGGTGTTGGCAGCCTTGGAAGCCTTGGCTGACCGTGGTGAGATCGAACCTAAGGTGGTGGCTGACGCTATCGTCAAGTTCGGGATCAACCCGGAAAAACGCAACCCACTGGACTGCTGAGGAGATTTTTTGTGAGCGAACTCATTCGCGTACCTGACATCGGCAGCGGTGAAGGTGAAATAATCGAGCTGTTTGTGAAGGTCGGCGACAAAGTCGAAGCCGACCAGAGCATCCTGACCCTGGAGTCGGACAAGGCGAGCATGGAAATCCCTGCTCCCAAGGCCGGCGTGGTCAAGAGCCTGAAAGTGAAGCTGGGCGACCGCCTGAAAGAAGGCGACGAACTGCTGGAGCTGGAAATCGAAGGTGCCGCTGATGCTGCACCTGCGGCGGCTCCTGCTGCCGCTGCTGCACCAGCGCCTGCCGCTGAAAAGCCTGCCGCTGCAGCCGAGGCCCCTGCGGCCCCGGCTGCTGCACCGGCCGCCGCCTCTGTTCAGGACATTCATGTTCCGGACATCGGTTCGTCGGGCAAGGCCAAGATCATCGAGCTGTTGGTCAAGGTTGGCGACACCGTCGAAGCCGACCAATCGCTGATCACCCTGGAATCCGACAAGGCTTCCATGGAAATCCCTTCGCCGGCTGCCGGCGTGGTGGAAAGCATCGCAGTCAAGCTGGAGGACGAAGTCGGCACCGGTGACTTCATCCTCAAGCTGAAAGTACAAGGCGCCGCACCGGCTGCCGCTCCAGCCCCCGCCGCCGCTGCTCCGGCTGCTGCCAAAGCTGAAGCTGAAGCTGCACCGGCCGCTGCACCTGCACCTGCTGCAAAAGCCGAGGCCGCACCGGCTCCAGCTGCTGCTGCACCTGCGCCAAGCGGTGCCAAGGTTCACGCTGGCCCGGCGGTACGCCAACTGGCCCGTGAATTCGGCGTCGAGCTGAACGCTGTGTCGGCCACTGGCCCACATGGCCGCGTGCTGAAGGAAGATGTGCAGGTTTACGTCAAAGCCATGATGCAGAAAGCCAAGGAAGCTCCGGCTGCCGGCGCTGCTACCGGCGGCTCAGGCATTCCACCGATCCCGGTCGTGGACTTCAGCCGCTTCGGCGAGACCGAAGAAGTGCCAATGACTCGCCTGATGCAAATCGGCGCGTCGAGCCTGCACCGCAGCTGGCTGAACATTCCGCACGTTACCCAGTTCGACCAGGCCGACATCACCGACCTGGAAGCTTTCCGCGTTGCGCAGAAAGCCGTGGCCGAGAAGGCTGGCGTGAAACTGACCGTGCTGCCACTGCTGCTCAAGGCGTGTGCACACCTGCTCAAGGAACTGCCGGACTTCAACAGCTCACTGGCGCCAAGCGGCAAAGCGATCATTCGCAAGAAATACGTCAACGTGGGCTTCGCTGTAGACACCCCTGACGGCCTGCTGGTACCGGTCATCAAGAACGTCGACCAGAAGAGCCTGCTGCAACTCGCTGCCGAAGCGGCTGCGCTGGCTGCCAAGGCCCGCGACAAGAAGCTGACCGCAGACGACATGCAAGGCGCCTGCTTCACGATCTCCAGCCTCGGTCACATTGGCGGCACTGGCTTCACGCCAATCGTCAACGCGCCGGAAGTGGCGATCCTGGGTGTTTCCAAGGCAACCATCCAGCCGGTCTGGGACGGTAAAGCGTTCCAGCCGAAGCTGATGCTGCCACTGTCGCTGTCCTACGATCACCGTGTGATCAACGGCGCGGCCGCTGCACGCTTTACCCAGCGTCTGAGCCAGCTGCTGAACGACATCCGCACCATCTTGCTGTAAGCCAGATCAGGTCTCCCCTTCACCGGGGAGACTTGGTTGCACCGATTTCCGAGCGCCACGCTCGTACCTCAACCCCGTCAATTTGGCGGGGCTTTTTTTGCTTTTCGATACAGACAGAACAGGTTTGTACACCTTCTGTCATCTCGATTGAAGAAATCCCTCGCACGGCCGATAACCCCCTTATAGCACTTAGCCTTCATCCTCTCTTGTCAGTCTGTGCCGCATGATGCAACCTTGCCACAGGCAACAAAAAAAGAGGGCGTGAGCCCTGCGCCGTGCGCGTTTTTTGAAGTGAGTCTCCCCATGAAAAGCCAACCCGATGTCGCCCGTATGGCGGCCGAGGTAGTGACGCAGTTACCGGTGCCTTCGCGCCTCGGTATGCTGCGTTTCGAGCGGCTTAATGAGGCAAGCTGGGCTCTCCTGTACCTTGACCCCAATTGCGAGCGCCAATTCGGCCTGCCTGCGGTCGAGTTGTGTGCCCTGCTCGGCACGCCCTACGCCAGCCTGATGGAACCCCAGGCCCGCTATCAACTGCACGACATCATCCAGCAGCAATTGACCCAGAGCCCTCATTACCTGGTGCGCTACACCCTGCACACCAGTGACGGCCCCCTGAGCCTGCTGGAAATGGGCGAAGCCTACAAACAACACAATCGCCATCTGCTGCGCGGCTACCTGATGGTGGTCGATGGTCTGTTCAGCGAGCTTCCCTTACCCGTCCCGACCGAGGATCTGGAAAGCCAGAACAGCCGCCTGCAAATCGCCCTGGAGCTGAACCAGCGCGCCCAGCAGGAGCAATTGCAGCACCTGGAACGAGTGCGCGCCCAGCAGGAACTGATCCTGTTGCTGGCCCGCCAGCGCTACACCGCCAACAATTCGCTTCAGGAAGCCGCCGAGCTGATCACGCGCAGCGCCTGCGATATCTACCAGATCGACTGCGCCAGCATCTGGAACCTCGAAGACCAGCGCCTGGTGCCAATCTCGGCTTACCACCGCGACAACCAACAGCACCATCTGCCCGAACCCATCGATGCCAGCCGCTTCCCGGATTATCTGGAAGCCTTGCAAAGCAGCCGCGCCATCGACGCCACCAACGCCATGCGCGATCCGCGCACCCGCGAAATGGCCGAGAATCTACGCAACAGAGACATCCACGCCATGCTCGATGCGAGCATCCGCGTCGACGGCCAAGTGGTCGGCGTATTGTGCCTGGAGCAGTGCGGCAGCCCGCGTGACTGGCAGGCTGACGAGATCGCCTTCGCCGGCGAGCTCGCTGACCAGTTCGCGCAAGTGATCAACAACCACAACCGCCGTACTGCCACCAGCGCCCTGCATTTGTTCCAGCGTGCGGTGGAGCAAAGCGCCAACGCCTTTCTGCTGGTCAATTGCGACGGCGTGGTGGAGTACGTGAACCCAAGCTTTACCGCGATCACCCAGTACAGCGCCGAAGAAGTCCACGGCCACCGCCTGGCGCAATTGCCCGCCCTGGAAAACCTCAGCGAATTGCTGTTCGACGCCCCATCGAGCCTGGCCAAGAGCAACAGCTGGCAGGGCGAGTTCAAGAGCCGGCGCAAGAACCTCGAACCCTACTGGGGCCAGTTGTCGATTTCCAAGGTGTATGGCGACAACCGTGAGCTGACGCACTACATCGGCATCTACGAAGACATCACCCAGACCAAGCTCGCCCAGCAGCGCATCGAGCGTCTGGCGTATACCGACAACCTGACCAACCTGGGCAACCGCCCGGCGTTTATCCGCAACCTCGATGAACGCTTTGCACGCGACAGCGATAGCCCGATCAGCCTGTTGCTGGTAGACATCGACAACTTCAAACGCATCAACGACAGCCTTGGCCACCAGACCGGCGACAAGCTGCTGATCAGCCTCGCCCGCCGCCTGCGCAACAGCCTGAGTGCCAGCGGCAGCCTGGCGCGCTTTGCCAGTAACGAGTTTGCGGTGTTGCTGGACGACACCGACCTGGAAAGCGGCCAGCAGGTCGCCAGCCAATTGCTGGCGACGCTCGACAAACCGATGTTCGTCGACAACCAATTGATCAGCGTCACCGGTTCCGTGGGCCTGGCCTGCGCGCCGCTGCACGGGCGCGACCCGCAGACCCTGATGCGCAACGCCGGCCTGGCCCTGCACAAGGCCAAGGCCAACGGCAAACACCAGGTTCAGGTGTTTACAGAGGCGCTGAACGCCGAGGCTAGCTACAAGCTGTTCGTGGAAAACAACCTGCGTCGCGCCCTGACCCAGAACGAACTGGACGTGTTCTACCAGCCCAAGCTGTGCCTGCGCAGCGGCCGGTTACTGGGCATGGAAGCGCTGCTGCGCTGGAATCACCCGGAAAAGGGCATGATCCGTCCCGATCAGTTCATCAGCGTGGCCGAAGAGACGGGGCTGATTATCCCTATCGGCAAATGGATCGCCCGCCAGGCCTGCCGCATGAGCAAGCAACTGAGCGCCGCCGGCATGGGCAACCTGCAGGTGGCGATCAACCTGTCACCCAAGCAGTTCTCCGACCCGGACCTGGTGGCCTCGATTGCCACAATCCTCAAGGAAGAAGAGCTGCCGGCCAACCTGCTGGAGCTGGAGCTGACCGAAGGCCTGCTGCTGGAAGCCACTGAAGACACGCGCCTGCAACTGGATCAGTTGAAGAGTTTTGGCCTGACCCTGGCCATGGACGACTTCGGTACCGGTTACTCGTCGCTGAGCTACCTGAAAAAATTCCCCATCGACATCATTAAGATCGATCGCAGCTTTATCCATGAAATTCCGGACAACCAGGACGACATGGAAATCACCTCGGCCGTGATCGCCATGGCTCACAACCTCAAGCTCAAGGTCGTGGCCGAAGGCATCGAGACCGCCGAGCAACTGGCGTTCCTGCGTCGGCATCGCTGCGACGTGGGCCAGGGCTACCTGTTCGACCGGCCAATCCCCGGCGCAGAGCTGCTTGAGAAGCTCAAACGCTACCCGCGCGGGCCAATCGCCTGACAGCGCGGTAACACTCGGGCACACTGGCTGTCTGAATTCTTACCTTACTCAATCTGACTGAGAGGACTGATCATGGTCTTGCGCTCGGAAATTCTGGTGAACAAAAACGTGTTGCCTACTCAAGAACAAGCGTTGCCTGGTCGTGAAACCCCAATGAACCTGCCGGAGACGCACTTCGTCAACGGCAACCCACTGCTCGGCCCGTTCGTCGATGACGTGGGTTTTGCCATCTTCGGCCTGGGCTGCTTTTGGGGTGCGGAGCGCAGGTTCTGGCAGCGCGAGGGCGTGGTCAGCACCGTGGTCGGCTACGCGGGCGGCTACACGCCGAACCCGACTTACGAAGAAGTTTGCTCCGGCCTGACCGGTCACAGTGAAGTGGTGCTGGTGGTTTATGACCAGGCCAAAGTGAAATACGAAGACCTGTTGAAGATGTTCTGGGAATTGCACAACCCAACTCAGGGCATGCGCCAGGGCAACGATATCGGCAGCCAGTACCGTTCGGTGGTCTATGCGACCACGCCTGAGCAATTGGCGGCGGCGAAGGCCAGTGCCGAGACTTATCAGCAAGAGCTGACCAAATCCGGCCTGGGTGCTATCACCACGGAAATCGAAGAAGCCCCAACGGTGTACTTCGCCGAGGCGTATCACCAGCAATACTTGGCGAAGAACCCGCAGGGCTACTGTGGGATCGGCGGGACCGGCGTGACCTGCCCGATCTAAAGCCGACGTAGATCAAAATGTGGGAGGGGGCTTGCCCCCGATAGCTGAATGTCAGTCAGTACATCTGTAGCTGACCCACCGCTATCGGAGGCAAGCCCCCTCCCACACTTGATCAGCGCCGAGGATTATTCGGCGATAAGCCAATCCATCTGCCACCCACCCTGGGTCTGGCCAAGCTTCTTGGACAGCCACGGCAGCAGTTCACGCAATTCCTCTTCCAGACCCCAAGGCGGGTTGGCAATCGCCAGGCCCGAGCCCGTCAAGGTGTTGGGCGTGTCCAGCGGATGCACCAGCAATTCCACACGCAGCAACTTCGGCGCACCGGTGCCGGCCAGGTCCTGGTAGAAGCGACGCAGCATGCGTTGATCCTTCACCGGGTACCAGATCGCCGCGACGGTTTGGCGCATGCGGCTGACGGCTTCCTTGAGGGAGGCGGCGCAGCGTTGCATCTCGTCGAGCTTTTCAAACGGCGGGTCGATCAGCATCAGCGCGCGTTTTTCCGGCACAGGCAGCAAGGCACGCGGCACATGCCAGCCTTCGCCCAAGTGCACTTTGACGCGGCGATCACCCTTCATATTGTCTTTGAGCAGCACGCCGTCCTCCGGGTGCTTTTCATTGAGCAACACGCGGTCCTGTGGGCGTGTGAGGCGCCGCGCCAGTTCCGGCGAGCCAGGGTAGTAGCGTAACTGACCGTCAGGATTCATCTCGTGAAGCACGCGCATGTAATCGGCAGTCAGCGGCGGCAGGTCGCTTTCGCCCCATAGGCGCGCGATGCCTTCCAGATACTCACCCGTGCGATTGGCCTGGTCGCCTTGCAGGTCGTACAGACCAATCCCTGCGTGGGTGTCGAGGTAGGCGAAAGGCTGCTCCTTGCGCGACATCAGGGCGATGAGGCGGGTCAAGGTCAGGTGTTTGAAGACATCGGCGTGGTTGCCGGCGTGAAAGGCGTGACGATAATTCATGGTTGCTCCTGCGCAGGGGGCGAAGTTTACCTTCTACGGGCGCAAAGGTGCAGGGCTGCATGCCGGGCGGTGCTTATGTCGTAAAAGCAGGACGGGGACTGAAAAAAATCTAAATGCTGGCGCCAAGGCGGATTTATTGTGGCCATCCACCATCCAGGGAGGTCAATAACAATCATGAAAGACGCCACCATCGCACTGCACCACGCCTTCAAGTCGGACCCGACCACCAAAGCCGTGGCCGTGCCGATCTACCAGAACGTCGCTTTCGAATTCGATAACGCCCAGCACGGTGCCGACCTGTTCAACCTCGACGTGCCCGGCAATATCTACACGCGCATCATGAACCCCACCAATGATGTGTTGGAGCAACGCATCGCCGCCCTCGAAGGCGGTATTGCGGCACTGGCCGTGTCGGCCGGCAGCGCGGCCATTCACTATGCGATCCAGACCCTCACTCGCGCCGGCGACAATATCGTCACCACGCCACAGCTCTACGGCGGCACCTACACCCTGTTCGCCCACTTGCTGCCCAGCTTTGGCGTCGACGTACGCTTCGCCCGCGACGACAGTGCCGCGGCCATCGCCGAACTGATCGACGACAACACCAAGCTGGTGTATTGCGAAAGCATCGGCAACCCGGCGGGCAATATCATCGACATCGAAGCCCTGGCAGAGGTCGCCCATGCCCGCGGCGTGCCGCTAATGGTGGACAACACCGTGGCCACACCGATCCTGTGCAAGCCGATCCAGTTCGGCGCCGACATTGTGGTGCACTCGCTGACCAAATACATCGGCGGCCATGGCAACTCCCTGGGCGGGGCGATCGTCGACAGCGGCACCTTCCCCTGGACCCAATACCCGGAAAAATTCCCCGGCCTCAACCAGCCCGAGCCGGCTTACCACGGCGTGGTCTACACCGAAAAGTTCGGCCCCGCCGCCTTCATCGCTCGCGCGCGTACCGTACCGTTGCGTAACACCGGCGCAGCACTGGCGCCCATGAACGCCTTCCTGCTGCTCCAGGGCCTGGAAACCCTGGCCCTGCGCATGGAGCGCCATACGGAAAATGCCCTCAAGGTCGCGCAATTCCTCCAAGGCCATGCCGATGTGGAATGGGTCAGCTATGCGGGGCTGCCGGATCACCCCCATCACGCATTGGCGCAGAAATACCTGCAAGGCAAACCCTCGGCGATCCTTTCCTTCGGCCTGAAGGGCGGGTACGCGGCAGGTGTGCGCTTCTACGACGCCCTGCAAATCTTCAAACGCTTGGTGAATATTGGCGACGCCAAGTCCCTGGCCTGCCACCCCGCGTCCACCACCCATCGACAAATGAACGAACAGGAACAGGCCAAGGCCGGCGTGAAGCCGGAGATGATTCGCCTGTCAGTGGGCATCGAGGCGATTGAAGATTTGATCGAGGACCTGCAACAGGCGCTGGGCTCAACTCAACTCTAAGGCCAGATATTCGGCCAACGCCCCATGGGTGACATCCGGCCGACGAGCGAAATAAGCGACCTTGTGCTGCAAGGTCGCCAACGTGAAGGCGGTGTACAGGTCGGGCCGCTGCTCTTGCAGCCACTGCAAGAGGTTGTCGATCAAGGTTTGCGGTGCTTGCTCTGCCAGGTGTGCCAAGAGCGATGCGGGGACTCGCCACCAAGGGCTGGTGTTGGCCTCGGTCGCAGGCCCCGTCGCGACCGTCAGCGGCTGGCCGTTGATCAAGTAGCGCTGGAACACCGGCAATACTTTTGCCGCCTCATCGCCTAGCCCCTGCAACATCGGCAGACACTGGGTGCCATCCCAGAATCGCAAAAACACTTCCTGGCCATCCGGCAGATAGACCTTGGTCAAACTTTGGAGGTGCGCGATGACGACGTCTAACGGACTGGAAGATACCGCCAGCCACCCCCAATCCATTGTTTCAGTGGTTGCAGCCCATTCAAGAAAGGCGCTGTCAGGTTCGACGATGCCCAAGTAAGGCATGACCTCCTCCCATTCGGCGTAAGCCGTGCCTGTCCAAATTGATTGGGGCAGCGATGCGGCTGAGGTGGCTCGCCAGGCAGCAAGCGGATTGGCGTCGCTGGCAGCGCCCAACACCACGAAGAGCTGCTCATTGGGAAGCAGAGGGAATTGTGTAAGCCAAGCGCTGGGGATCAACCGTTCAGACATGGGGATAACTTCCTTTTAAGGCTGAGCTGAATGAGCGATATCGCACTGCCCTCTCTTACAGCGCTCACACTCTTCGCAAAAGGGAGCGCTACGCTTGAGGCTAGCCACCTGCACCAGGCTCAGGGGCGCGGGGATAACCGCCAACAGCTTCTCCTTCACTCCAGGCATCAACGGCGCTGCCACAGGAGCAGGACCACTTCCCAACTGAATCGGCACACTGCTGAAAATACCGCCCGCAGACAACGTGATCGACTGCCCTCCCGCCTGGATCGTCACGATGGCCCCCGCATCAATAACAACGCTTTGGCCTGCACCGATCTGAATGGTCAGCCCAGCCTTTACCTGCTGCGAGCCGCCGATCACCAGGTGATCATCCTGCTTGAGTTCGGTGAGCCGATTGCCGTGAGTGATGCGCAGCTCTTCGCCTTGAAGCTCATGGTGCGACTCGCCCGCCACCCTGATACGACGTTGATTGTCGACCGCCACCCGCTGGTCATGCAGCACGTGCTGGGTCCAATCTCGCTGGGCGCGCAGGTAAATTTCCTCGGAGCCCTTGCGGTCTTCGATGCGCAGTTCGTTGTAGCCACCGCCACCGGGGCTGCTACGACTGCGCAAGATGCTGCGGGTTTTGTCGGCCGGCAGGTCGAGGGGCAGCGATGTCGCAGCGTTGGGCAGGCAACCCACCACCAGCGGCATGTCCATATCACCATTGACGAACCCCACCAGCACTTCCATACCCACTCGCGGAATAAGCACCGCACCATAGCGGTCATGGGCCCAACCGCTGGCGACACGCAGCCAGCAGCTGGAATGATCGTCGTGCTCCCCGGCTCGATCCCAGGCCAGTTGCACCTTGACCCGCCCGTATTCATCGCAGTGGATTTCACTGTCGGCGGGGCCAGTCACCACTGCGTTTTGATAACCCGCCAATGTCGGCCGCGGTTGCTCGGGCAAAGGCGGTCGGAAAATCACGTCCCACGGCGCAGCAACAAACTCGTTGCGATAACCCTGACGAAAATCGCCACCGGCGACCTCGGTCACCGCCTCCTCCAACACCTGGGGTTGCTTGCCTTCGTGAGTGACGTGAGTCACCAACCACAAGTCATTCCATGGATCACGCGGGTGACCGGTCAACGTAAGGAAATGGCCGCTGACCAATGCCGGCTCATCACCGCTGCCGCGGGCAATTCGATAGTCGCTACGGTTCCGCTCCAACCCCCGTTGCGCGAGGTACTTGCCGTGGGACCGGTCGCAAAAGTGGCCGGGATAGCCCTGCGCCTCAAGACGTGGCAGCTGTTCGCTGGCCACGTCACTCTCCAGCACCAGGCTAGGTTTACGGAAATCGTAGTCACGCAGGTTGACCGCCGTGGTGCGGGTTTCCAGTTGCACGGCAAAGCGCTTGATCGCGGGTGTATCCGCCACCATCCCTGAGCCTGGCATGTAGGGCGTTGGCTGATTGGGTTGGGCGAATACTGTTTGATCATCGCCAAATACCAGCAAGTGCCGTTCAGGCGAGTGCTGGAAGTGATAGTGAATCCCCTGCTCGGCACACAGCCGCTGAATGAACGCCAAGTCGCTTTCAGCAAACTGCACGCAATACTCGCGCTCGGGGTAAACACCGCTCAGGTGAAATTCGAATTGATCGGCATGGACCCCCTGCTCCACCAGCACCTGCGTAACAATCTGCGGCACTGTTTGATGCTGGAAAATGCGCTGGTGACTGCTGTGGGCCAGGTAGGCCAATTGCGGCACGAGCTTGATCTGATAACGCGTCAGGCGCCGCCCGGAGTCGCCCTGCGCCACCCGATAGACCAGGCCGTGGACGCCATGGCCGAGCTCATCGAAACGCAGATAAACCTGGCGATGCAGCAAACTTTCCAGGTCGAGGTCAGGCTGCTCACTGACCAGTTCAAGGTCAAAACAATACGGCTGGCTGATGGCTTCCGCACCGTGAAACTCAAAAACGTTGAGTTCACTGGGCTCCCCGTCGAGGGTCAGGGTAAAAGCACTTTGATTGGCAGGAGCGAACATCCGGTGTTTCTCTGCGAGGAGTAGGCGGTGGATTCTGCACCACTGTTTTGCACGGCAGAGCGCACGCCCGATAAATCAGCAACTCCCTACACACACGCGCAAAAAAAGGCCCGCCATCCGTAGGACGCGGGCCTTTTTTCAATTCGTAGAGCGCTTAACGCCCGGCGAATTACTTGTTGAGGTTGTAGTCTTTTTCCGCCGCATCAAAGCGCTCGACCATACCGGCGGTCGGGGCGCCCATCTTGCTCACGAAGAAGATCGCGAGGCTGGCGAAGATGAAGCCTGGGATGATTTCGTACAGGCCCAGCAGTTCGAAGTGCTTCCACACGATCACGGTGATCGCGCCGACCAGGATGCCGGCCAGTGCGCCGTTGCGGGTCATGTTTTTCCAGATCACCGAGATCAGTACCACCGGACCAAACGCCGCGCCGAAACCGGCCCAGGCGTAGCTGACCAGGCCAAGGACGCGGTTGTTTGGATTGGCAGCCATGGCGATGGCGATCAGCGCCACCAGCAGCACCATCAGACGGCCGACCCAGACCAGTTCAACCTGGGAGGCGGTCTTGCGCAGGAAGGTTTTGTAGAAGTCTTCGGTCAGGGCGCTGGAGCACACCAGCAGTTGGCAGCTCAGGGTACTCATCACGGCCGCGAGGATGGCCGACAGCAGTACGCCCGCGATCCATGGGTTGAACAGCAGCTTGGCCAGTTCGATGAACACACGTTCGTGGTTCTCGTTGACCGGGCCAGCCACTTCCGGGTGCGCCGAGAAGTAAGCGATACCGAAGAAGCCCACGGCCACAGTGCCGCCCAGGCACAGGATCATCCAGGTCATGGAGATACGGCGTGCGTTGGCAATCGACTTCACCGAATCCGCCGCCATGAAACGCGCGAGGATGTGCGGCTGGCCGAAGTAGCCCAGGCCCCAGCCCATCAGCGAAATGATGCCGATGAAGGTGGTGTTTTTCAGCATGTTGAAGTTGTCAGGGTTCTTCGCTTCGATCGCCAGGAAGGTCGTATCGACACCACCGGTGGCCAGCAGCACGATGATCGGCGTGAGGATCAGCGCGAAGATCATCAGCGTGGCTTGTACGGTGTCAGTCCAGCTCACTGCCAGGAAACCACCGACGAAGGTGTAGGCAATTGTCGCCGCAGCGCCGGCCCACAGCGCGGTCTCGTAGGACATGCCGAAGGTGCTTTCGAACAGACGGGCACCGGCCACGATGCCGGAAGCGCAGTAGATGGTGAAGAACACCAGGATGACCACGGCGGAGATGATCCGCAGCAGGCCGCTTTTATCTTCGAAACGGCTGGAGAAGTAATCCGGCAGCGTCAGGGCGTCGCCGTTGTGTTCGGTCTGTACCCGCAGGCGACCGGCCACGAACAGCCAGTTGAGGTAGGCACCGACGATCAGGCCAATGGCGATCCAGCTTTCCGACAGACCGGACATGTAGATTGCGCCCGGCAGGCCCATCAACAACCAGCCGCTCATATCGGAAGCACCGGCGGACAACGCTGTCACCACGCTACCGAGGCTGCGACCGCCAAGAATGTAATCGGAAAGGTTGTTGGTGGAGCGATAGGCCATGAAGCCGATCAGCACCATTGCTGCGATGTAGATCACGAATGTGATCAGAGTTGGATTACTTACGCTCATTTGAGTGACGCCCTGGCTTTGTTTTTATGTAGCGGCGGTCTGTCAGACGGCCACCCACTGGTCAGTGGGTAAACGTAGCTGCATGCCGCGCATTTATGACTGACGTTTCCCCAGGAAAGCCGTCAGCCGATGAACCCCGGTTTACGGATGGTTGCACCTTGGCCGCGAATGCTATTCAACAAAGCAAATAAGGTGCAACCAGTTTCTGGGGAATAAGTTGCACCTGAGTACAAAATCCGCAAAACACCCTGTTTTTGCTCCCTTTCGGAGCAAGAACAGCCGATCTAAGAAGTAAAAGCACCAAGACAAAGCGCATTCTGCTGGCGTCAAAATTAATTCGGATGAAGCGTCGAAAATTTCATGGATAAAAAGGGTTGCACCCGGTTGCACCTCTGCATGCGCAAAGCTAATCTTGCCGCCAGCTAATGCCACTCGGTAGTGGCACCCATGAGGATAAGAAAATGGCGACGACCACCCTTGGGGTCAAACTTGACGACCCGACCCGCGAACGCCTGAAGGCAGCCGCGACCTCCATTGATCGCACGCCGCACTGGCTGATCAAGCAGGCGATTTTCAATTACCTGGAGAAACTGGAGGGTGGTGCAACCCTGACCGAACTCAACGGTTTGAGCAGCAAGGATGCCGATGACGCGGGTGAAGTCCAGGCCGACCATGCGCACCAGTGCTTCCTTGAATTCGCCGAGAGCATCCTGCCGCAGTCCGTACTGCGCGCGTCCATCACTGCCGCTTACCGTCGCCCAGAGCCGGAAGTGGTGCCGATGCTGATCGAGCAGGCGCGTCTGCCGGCTCCAATGGCTGAAGCCACCAACAAGCTCGCCGCCTCGATTGCCGAAAAACTGCGCAATCAGAAAAGTGCTGGCGGTCGCGCCGGCATTGTTCAGGGCCTGCTGCAGGAATTTTCCCTGTCATCCCAGGAAGGCGTGGCCCTGATGTGCCTGGCCGAGGCGCTGCTGCGCATCCCGGACAAGGGCACCCGTGACGCGCTGATCCGCGACAAGATCAGCACCGGCAACTGGCATCCGCACCTGGGCAACAGCCCGTCACTGTTCGTCAACGCTGCCACCTGGGGTCTGCTGCTGACCGGCAAACTGGTCGCCACCCATAATGAGGCCGGCTTGACCTCGTCCCTGAGCCGCATCATCGGCAAAAGCGGCGAGCCGATGATCCGCAAGGGCGTCGACATGGCCATGCGCCTGATGGGCGAGCAGTTCGTCACCGGCGAAACCATCGCCGAAGCCTTGGCCAACGCCAGCAAGTTCGAAGCCAAAGGTTTCCGCTATTCCTACGATATGCTCGGTGAAGCCGCACTCACCGAACACGATGCCCAGAAATACCTGGCGTCATACGAACAAGCGATTCATTCCATCGGCAAAGCGTCTCACGGCCGTGGGATTTATGAAGGCCCGGGTATTTCCATCAAGCTGTCGGCACTTCACCCGCGTTACAGCCGTGCGCAGTACGAGCGCGTGATGGACGAGCTGTACCCGCGCCTGCTGTCCCTGACCTTGCTGGCCAAGCAATACGACATCGGCCTGAACATCGACGCCGAAGAGGCCGACCGCCTTGAGCTGTCCCTCGACCTGCTGGAGCGCCTGTGCTTCGAGCCGCAACTGACCGGCTGGAACGGCATCGGTTTCGTGATCCAGGCCTACCAAAAGCGTTGCCCCTATGTAATCGACTACGTCATCGACCTGGCGCGCCGCAGCCGCCATCGCCTGATGATCCGCCTGGTAAAAGGCGCGTACTGGGACAGCGAGATCAAACGCGCCCAAGTCGAAGGCCTGGAAGGCTACCCGGTGTATACCCGCAAGGTGTACACCGACGTTTCCTACATTGCCTGTGCACGCAAGCTGCTGTCGGTGCCGGAAGTCATCTACCCGCAGTTCGCCACGCACAACGCCCACACCCTGTCCGCCATTTACCATATCGCCGGTCAGAACTATTACCCCGGCCAGTACGAGTTCCAATGCCTGCACGGCATGGGTGAGCCGCTGTACGAGCAGGTCGTAGGCAAGGTTTCCGAAGGCAAACTGAACCGTCCGTGCCGCGTGTACGCACCGGTCGGCACCCACGAAACGTTACTGGCTTACCTGGTGCGTCGCCTGCTGGAAAACGGCGCCAACACCTCGTTCGTTAACCGCATCGCCGACCAGTCCATCTCCATTCAGGAGCTGGTGGCTGATCCAGTGGCCAGCATCGAGCAAATGGCCACGCAGGAAGGCGGCTTCGGCTTGCCGCACCCGCGTATTCCATTGCCACGCGACCTGTACGGCAGCGACCGCGCCAACTCGGCCGGTATCGACTTGGCCAACGAACACCGCCTGGCGTCGCTGTCCTGCGCCTTGCTGGCAACCGCACACAACAACTGGAAAGCCGCGCCGATGCTGGGTTGCGCCACCAGTGATCAACCGGCTGCGCCAGTACTGAACCCGTCTGACCTGCGTGATGTGGTTGGTCAGGTTCAAGAAGCTACCGTCGAAGACGTCGACAACGCGATTCAATGCGCCATCAACGCTGGCCCGATCTGGCAGGCCACCCCGCCCGCCGAGCGTGCCGCGATTCTGGAACGTGCCGCCGACCTGATGGAAGGCGAGATCCAACCGCTGATGGGACTGCTGGCTCGCGAAGCCGGCAAAACCTTCGCCAACGCCATCGCCGAAGTGCGTGAAGCTGTGGACTTCCTGCGTTACTACGCCGTACAGGCCCGTAACGACTTCACCAATGATGCCCACCGTCCGCTGGGCCCAGTGGTCTGCATCAGCCCTTGGAACTTCCCGCTGGCGATTTTCAGTGGTCAAGTCGCAGCCGCATTGGCCGCCGGCAACCCGGTATTGGCCAAACCTGCCGAGCAAACCCCGCTGGTGGCTGCACAAGCCGTGCGCATCCTGCTGGAAGCCGGTATTCCGGAAGGCGTGCTGCAACTGCTGCCGGGCCAGGGCGAAAGCGTGGGTGCCCGCCTGGTCGGTGATGATCGCGTCAAAGGCGTGATGTTCACCGGTTCCACCGAAGTCGCGCGCCTGCTGCAACGCAATGTCGCCGGCCGCCTGGATGCCCAGGGCCGTCCGATCCCGCTGATCGCCGAAACCGGTGGCCAGAACGCGATGATCGTGGATTCTTCGGCACTGACCGAACAAGTGGTCATCGACGTGGTGTCCTCGGCCTTCGACAGCGCCGGCCAGCGTTGCTCGGCCCTGCGGGTACTGTGCCTGCAGGAAGATTCGGCAGACCGCGTCATCGAAATGCTTAAGGGCGCCATGGCTGAATGCCGCCTTGGCAACCCGGAGCGCCTGTCGGTAGACATCGGCCCGGTGATCGACGCCGAAGCCAAGGCCGGCATCGAGAAACACATCCAGGCCATGCGCGACAAAGGCCGCAATGTGTACCAGGTGGCAATTGCCGACGGTGAAGAAATCAAGCGCGGCACCTTCGTGATGCCAACCCTGATCGAACTGGAAAGCTTTGACGAACTGCAACGCGAGATCTTCGGCCCGGTACTGCACGTGGTGCGCTACAAGCGCAAAGAGATCGACCAGCTCATCGGCCAGATCAACGCCTCCGGCTACGGCCTGACCCTGGGCGTGCACACCCGTATCGACGAGACCATCGCCAAGGTGATCGACAACGTCAATGCCGGTAACGTCTACGTAAACCGCAACATCGTGGGTGCCGTGGTCGGCGTGCAACCGTTCGGCGGCGAAGGCCTGTCGGGCACAGGCCCGAAAGCCGGTGGTCCGCTGTACCTGTACCGCTTGCTGTCGACCCGTCCTACCGATGCGATCGAGCAATCCTTCGTACGTGGCGACACGTTGACTGCACCGGATGTACGTCTGCGCGACGCCATGAGCCAACCGCTGACCGCCCTGAAAACCTGGGCCGACAGCAATTCGTTCAGCGAGCTGAGTGCTCTGTGCAGCCAGTTCGCCGCACAATCCCAAAGCGGGATCACCCGTCAGTTGGCGGGTCCGACCGGCGAGCGCAACAGCTACGCCATCCTGCCCCGCGAGCACGTACTGTGCCTGGCGGAAGTGGAAGGCGATCTGTTGACTCAACTGGCGGCGGTATTGGCCGTCGGCGGTTCGGCGGTATGGCCGGAAACTGACCTGACAAAAGCCGTGTTCCTACGCTTGCCGAAGGAAATTCAAGCGAAGATCAAGCGCGTGGCGGATTGGACCAAGGACGAGGTGGTGTTTGACGCCGTCCTGCATCACGGTGACTCAGACCAACTGCGTGCGGTGTGCCAGCAAGTGGCGCAGCGCGGTGGGGCGATTGTCGGGGTGCATGGCTTGTCTCAGGGCGAAACATCCATTGCCTTGGAGCGCCTGGTGATCGAACGGGCGTTGAGCGTTAACACCGCTGCAGCGGGCGGTAACGCCAGCCTGATGACCATCGGCTAACTGGCGAAACGCGGTAAACATGTGGGAGGGGGCTTGCACCCGATTGTGGTGGATCAGTCAACTTATCTCTGGCTGACCCACTGCTATCGGGGGCAAGCCCCCTCCCACATTTGATCGCACTTCAAATGATCATCTGTGTTTTGCCACTCCATCACTTAGATCAATCTTGCTGTTCACCCTTAATTCGCGCACTTAGACTCAGGCCAATTCCTTCAAAGGTAAGCCGCCATGTCCGAGATGCTGCTCAGTTCCCGCAATCTGGCTTTCGAGCTGTACGAAGTCCTCGATGCCGAGGGCCTGACCCAGCGCGAGCGGTTTGCCGAGCACAATCGCGAAACCTTCGATGCGGCCATCAGCACCGCGCGCTCCATCGCCGAAAAATATTTCGCGCCGCATAACCGCAAAAACGACGAAAACGAACCGCGCTACGAAGACGGCAAGGCGATCCTGATTCCGGAAGTCAAACCGGCCGTGGATGCGTTCCTGGAAGCCGGTTTCCTCAATGCCGCCCGCAGTTTCGAAGCGGGTGGCATGCAGTTGCCGACCTTGCTGTCCCAGGCCTGCTTTGCGCACTTCCAGTCCGCCAACGCGGCATCCACTTCCTACCCATTCCTGACCATGGGCGCGGCCAACCTGATCGAAAGCTTCGGCACCGAGGAGCAAAAACAGCGCTTCCTACAACCGATGATCGACGGGCGTTTCTTCGGCACCATGGCCCTGACAGAACCCCACGCGGGCTCATCGCTGTCGGATATTCGTACCCGCGCCGAACCTGCGGCTGACGGCAGCTATCGACTCAAGGGCAACAAGATCTTTATCTCCGGAGGCGACCACCCGCTGTCGGAAAACATCGTGCATATGGTGCTGGCCAAGCTGCCGGATGCGCCGGCCGGGGTGAAGGGCATTTCGCTGTTCATCGTGCCCAAATTCCTGGTTAACGATGACGGCAGTCTCGGTGCACGCAACGACGTGCTGTTGGCCGGGCTGTTTCACAAGATGGGCTGGCGCGGCACCACGTCGACCGCGCTTAACTTCGGCGATAACGGCAACTGCGTCGGCTATCTGGTGGGTAAACCACACCAGGGCTTGAGCTGCATGTTTCAGATGATGAACGAGGCACGCATCGGCGTCGGCATGGGCGCGGTCATGCTCGGTTACGCCGGCTACCTGTATTCCCTGGAATACGCTCGCGAACGCCCGCAAGGTCGTCTGCCCGACAGCAAAGACCCAAGCACCGCGCCGGTCTCGATCATCCAGCACGCGGATATCAAGCGCATGCTGCTGACCCAAAAAGCTTACGTAGAAGGCGCGTTCGACCTGGGCCTGTACGCCGCGCGCCTGTTCGATGACACCACGACGCTGGAAACCGAGAGCGAACGCAAACAGGCCCACGAACTGCTGGACCTGCTCACGCCCATCGTTAAATCCTGGCCGTCGGAGTTTTGCCTCAAGGCCAACGAACTGGCGATCCAGATCCTCGGCGGCCACGGCTACACCCGTGAATACCCGGTGGAGCAGTACTACCGCGACAACCGCCTGAACCCGATCCATGAAGGCACCCATGGCATCCAGTCTCTGGATTTGCTGGGCCGCAAGCTGGCACAGAACGGCGGCGCGGGGCTCAAGCAACTGATCCGCCTGATCTCCGAAACCGGCGCCCGCGCCCAGGAATACTCATCACTCACCGCCTTGAGAGAACCTCTGGAACAACTGGTTGCGCGCCTGCAACACGTCACCCTGGGCCTGCTGACGGATCTCGCCCACGGCAAGGTCAACAGCAGCCTGGCGAACTCGGCGCTGTACCTGAAGGTATTCGGGCATACGGTAATTGGCTGGCGCTGGCTGGAACAGGCGATTCGCGCCGAAGAAGGGCTGGCCAAGGGCAATGCGGCGGATGCTGCCTTCTATAAAGGCAAGCTCCAGGCCGCCCGTTACTTCCTGACCTGGGAAGTACCGGGCTGCCATCATGAACTGGCGATTCTGGAGGCACGGGATGATACGTGCCTGGGGATGCAGGATGCGTGGTTCTAAGGCTGGATAGCCTTGGAAATCACCTCGACCGTGGCGCTGACTTGCTCTTGGTAACGGTCGAGTTCCTGCTGATGAGCCTGCTGCAGTTCAATCTGCTCGGCGCACAGGTTCAGCGCCGCCAGCACCAGTAATTTGTCACCGATCAGGGTCGGGTACTTTTTCTTGGTGGTGGCCAGGGAGGCCTTGAGCATGGTCACGGCGTGCATCAGGGTCTTGTCTTCCCCGGCTGGCGCCTTGATCGAGTAATCCTCTCCGAGAATCGAAACGACCTTTATCCCTTCATTCATGCGCCGACAGGCCCTGCGCTCACACGCTCAACCAACGCCTGGATACGGGCAGCGGTGGCGCCGTGTTTTTCTTCCTGCTCCATCAAGCTCAGTTGCAGGCTGTCGTTCTCATCCTTGGCGTTGGCCAGTTCGGCCTTGAGGGATTCGTTGCTGCTCAGCAGGTCTTGATTCTGCTGTACGAGGTCGTTGACCAGTTGTTCCAATTGGCTGAGGGATGCTTCTAACATTTTGATTTCTCGGGCTTTTTCAAAGGGCGGTGACGATAAAGAAAATTCACCTCGGATGCCAGGGTTATCCCCGGCGCGCAGCCCGATTTTTAGGGGCCGGGCCGCACTTTCGAGCCTTAGTGACTGCATTTACCCGATCTGGTTCCTGAATCGGCCAAACCCCTCGTCAGATGCGACAAAAACGCACACGCCCCTTTAGACTTTAGTCGTACGACCGATAGAGATGCACACCCCGTCTCACCCCTCGCACGGATCGCGCTTCTCCCCAGGATTCCCGCATGTCGCTTCGTAATATGAATATCGCTCCGAGGGCATTCCTCGGTTTTGCGTTGATTGGTGCACTCATGCTGTTTCTCGGTGTATTCGCCCTCAACCAGATGAGCAAAATCCGTGCTGCCACTGAAGACATCACCTTGTCCAGCGTGCCAAGCATTCGTGCCCTTGATGAATTCACCCAACTGACCTTGCGCCTGCGAGTGCTGTCGTACCGCTTGCTGACCAACCGCGAGCCGGACGTGCAGCAAAAGACCCTGGAAGCCTTCGAACTGCGTAACCAGCAGATCCGCACAGCCCAGGGCATTTACGAAAAACTGATTGAAGGCAGCGAAGAGCGCGCCACCTACAACGAGTACGTGCGCTTGCTTGGCCAGTACCATCAAATTGAAGAACGCATGAAGAGCCTGTCACGGGCCAACCAGGTGGACGAGCTGCGCAGCCTGCTCAACACCGAGTTGCTGAGCAACTCCGAGCAGGTCAACGCCGTGCTGACGCGCCTGCTGGACCTCAATAACAAGATGGCCCTCGCCACAAATCAGGAGGCCGAAGACCAATACAACTTGGCGTTCAACCTGGTCGTGGGCCTGCTGGTGATCGCCACGGCGCTGACGATGTTGTTCGCCTGGCTGCTGACCCGCAGCATCACCCTGCCGATTTCCCAAGCGCTAGAAGCGGCGGAAGAAGTCGCCGAAGGCAACCTGACACGGCCGATCAAGGTCGACGGCAACGACGAAGCCGGACGCTTGCTGGCCGCCATGGCCAAGATGCAGGACAAGCTGCGCGACACCCTGCAACGCATCGCCGGTTCTGCCACCCAGTTGGCTTCCGCCGCCGAAGAGCTGAATGCCGTCACCGACGAAAGCGCCCGTGGCCTGACCCAGCAGAACAACGAGATCGAGCAAGCCGCCACCGCCGTCAATGAGATGACCAGCGCCGTCGAAGAAGTCGCGCGCAATGCGGTGAGCACCTCTGAAGCCTCGCGCAACGCCACCACCTCAGCCGGTGACGGCCGTGACCTGGTGCAGGAAACTGTCAGCGCCATCGAGCGCATGAGCGGCGATGTACAAGCCACCGCCACCCTGATTGGCGACTTGGCCAATGAGTCGCGTGATATTGGCAAAGTGCTGGACGTGATTCGCGGCCTGGCTGACCAGACCAATCTGCTGGCCCTGAACGCGGCGATTGAAGCCGCGCGTGCCGGCGAAGCCGGGCGTGGTTTCGCGGTGGTTGCCGATGAAGTACGGGCGTTGGCCCATCGCACCCAGCAGTCCACCAGCGAGATCGAGCGGATGATCGGCAGTATCCAGGCCGGCACCGAGCACGCGGTGGATTCGATGCGCAACAGCACCGAGCGCGCTGAGTCGACGCTGAACATCGCCAAAGGTGCCGGGATGTCGCTGGACACCATCAACACGGCGATTGTCGAGATCAACGAGCGCAACCTGGTGATCGCCAGCGCGGCGGAAGAGCAGGCGCAGGTGGCGCGGGAAGTGGACCGCAACCTGGTGAACATTCGTGACCTGTCGGTGCAGTCGGCGACCGGCGCCAGCCAGACCAGTGCGGCCAGCAGTGAGCTGTCGCGCCTGGCGGTGGATTTGAATGGGATGGTCGGCCGCTTTCGCCTCTAACTGCCTGCACTGGCTTGAAATGTGGGAGGGGGCTTGCCCCCGATAGCGGTGGGTCAGTTACAGATAAGCTGACTGACATACCGCCATCGGGGGCAAGCCCCCTCCCACATTCAGATCTGCGCCCGGCGTTAAAAGCTTTTTGACAGCACAGCAATTCAACAGGTTAGAATCCCTGGCACGCAGACTGCATGGTCAGTTTGCGTCCCGTCTTATTTGCTCATGGAGTACTGCCTTTGAATGCGACGACCATCAACAGCCTGTTCTTGATCGGCGCGTTGCTGGTGAGTGCGAGCATTCTGGTGAGTTCTCTTTCGTCGCGCCTGGGCATCCCGATCCTGGTGATCATCCTGGCCGTGGGCATGGTCGCCGGCGTCGATGGCGGCGGCATCATTTTCGATAACTACCCAACCGCCTACCTGGTGGGCAACCTCGCACTGGCCGTAATCCTGCTCGACGGCGGGTTGCGCACGCGGGTGGCGAGTTTCCGAGTGGCGCTTTGGCCAGCACTGTCCCTGGCCACGGTGGGGGTGTTGATTACCACCGGCCTCACGGGCATGGCGGCGGCCTGGTTGTTTGACCTCAATATTATTCAAGGCTTGCTGATTGGCGCGATTGTCGGCTCCACAGACGCTGCGGCGGTGTTCTCGCTGCTCGGCGGCAAGGGCCTGAACGAACGGGTCACCGCCACTCTGGAAATCGAATCCGGCAGCAACGACCCAATGGCGGTGTTCCTCACCGTCACCCTGATTGACATGCTCGCCAGCGGTCAGACCGGTCTGCACTGGAGCCTGCTGACTCATCTGGTACGCGAATTCGGCATCGGTGGCATCGTCGGCCTGGGCGGCGGTTGGCTGATGCTGCAGATGGTCAACCGTATCAATCTGGCGACCGGCCTTTATCCGATCCTGGTGATCGCCGGCGGCCTGTTCGTCTTCGCACTGACCAACGCCTTGCACGGCAGCGGCTTCCTTGCCGTGTACCTGTGCGGCCTGGTAATCGGCAACCGCCCGGTGCGCAGTCGGCATGGCATTTTGCACATGCTCGACGGCATGGCCTGGCTCGCGCAAATCGGCATGTTCCTGGTGCTTGGCCTGCTGGTCACGCCCCATGATTTGCTGCCAATCGCTCTGCCGGCCCTGGGCCTGGCGCTGTGGATGATCCTGTTTGCGCGTCCTCTGTCGGTGATCGTCGGCCTGCTGCCGTTCAAAGCGTTCCACGGTCGCGAAAAAGGCTTTATCGCCTGGGTCGGTCTGCGCGGCGCAGTCCCGATCATTCTCGCGGTATTCCCGCTGATGGCCGGACTGCCCCACGCACAGCTGTACTTCAACCTGGCGTTCTTTATCGTGCTGGTCTCGCTGCTGGTGCAGGGCACGAGCCTGCCGTGGGTGGCCAAGTTGCTGAAAGTGACCGTACCGCCGGACCCCGCTCCGATCTCTCGCGCCGCCCTGGAAGTACACGTCACCAGCGAGTGGGAGCTTTTCGTCTACCGCCTGGGCGCCGAAAAATGGTGCATCGGGGCAGCGCTGCGCGAACTGAAAATGCCTGAAGGCACGCGGATTGCTGCGCTGTTCCGGGGCCAGCAACTGCTCCATCCGTCGGGTAGTACGGTGCTGGAAGTCGACGATCTGCTCTGTGTGATCGGCCATGAACACAACCTGCCAGCCCTCGGCAAACTGTTCAGCCAGGCACCACAACGCGGCCTCGATCTGCGCTTCTTCGGCGACTTCGTGCTGGAAGGCGACGCCCAACTGGGCGCGGTTTCGGCCCTTTACGGCCTGAAGCTGGAGGGTATCGACCCGGACATGCCACTGAGCAGCTTCATCAACCAGAAAGTCGGCGGCGCCCCTATCGTCGGCGACCAGGTGGAGTGGAACAACACCATCTGGACCGTCGCGGTCATGGACGGGAACAAGATCGGCAAAGTGGGCGTCAGATTCCCCGAAGGAAGTCGCCCGGGCCCCGGACTCTTCCTCTAAACTGCGGAGCGACAGCACGCTCCCGATTCTTCACCTTGCAAGACCGGTCTCTATGCCAACCCTGCGCACTTTTCTCGCCACTGCCCTGCTGGGCCTGACCCTTTGTGTCGGCAGCGTCTACGCCGCCGAGCCGCCCAGCGCCGACGCCATTCAGCAAACCCTGGACAAGCTGCCTGATCGCAAACTGCCCGACGCCGACATGAAGGCGCTGCAGTCGATCCTGCAACAGACCCTGACCTACCTGGGCAACCAGCAGGATTATGAGCAGCGCCTCACTGACCTCAAGCGCCAGCTGGAAGACGCGCCGCGCCAGACCAGCGAAAACCAGCGCGAGCTGACCCGGCTCAAGGCCACCAAAATCATCCCGGTGGCCCAACGCTATGCCACGCTGCCCGTGCCACAGCTTGAGCAATTGCTGGTGCAACGCACCACCCAGCAAGGCGACCTGCAAAAAGACCTGGCCGAAGCCAACAGCCTGACCATCGCTGCCCAAACACGCCCCGAACGCGCGCAGACCGAAATCAGCAGCAGCCAGACGCGCATCCAGCAGATCAACGCGACCCTCAAGGCCGGTAAAGACAATGGCAAAGCCCTCAGCGGCGACCAGCGCAACCAACTGAATGCCGAACTCGCTGCGCTCAATGCCCTGATCCCCCTGCGCCGCCAGGAACTGGCCGGCAACAGTCAACTGCAAGACCTGGGCAACAGCCAGCACGACCTCGTGGTGGAAAAGACCGCGCGCCTGGAACAAGAAATCCAGGACCTGCAAACCCTGATCAACCAGAAACGCCTGGCCCAGTCCCAACAGACCGTCACCCAGCAGTCGATCGAAGCGCAAAAGGCCGGTGGCAGCAGCCTGTTGGCCACCGAAAGCGCGGCCAACCTGAAGCTGTCCGACTACCTGCTCAAAAGCACCGACCGCCTCAACGACCTGACCCAGAAGAACCTGCAGACCAAGCAGCAACTGGACACCGTGACCCAGAGCGACTCGGCCCTGGACGAGCAGATCAACGTGCTCAAGGGCAGCCTGCTGCTGTCGAAGATTCTGTATAAGCAAAAACAAGCGCTGCCACGCCTGACGGTGGACCGCGACCTGGCGGACGACATCGCCAACATTCGCCTGTACCAGTTTGAGGTCAACCAACAGCGTGAGCTGATCAGTTCCCCCAGCACCTATGTGGACAATCTGCTGGCCAACCAGCCACCGGATGACATCACCCCGCAACTGCGCCGAACCCTGCTGGAACTGGCGATTACCCGCAGCGACCTGCTGGAGCGCCTGAGTCGTGAGTTGAGCGCGCTGCTCAATGAGTCCATCACCCTGCAACTGAACCAGAAACAACTGCTCAGCACCGCGACCACCCTGCGCGCAACGCTGGATGAACAGATGTTCTGGATCCCCAGTAACAAGCCGCTGGACACCGAGTGGCTGGAAACCGTGCCGGCGCACTTGAGCAAGCAAGTCACCACCCTGCCCTGGGCCTCCAGCGTCAGTGAGTTGTACGACGGCCTGACCCAGCGCCCGCTGCTGTTCCTGCCGTTGCTGCTGTTGATCGGCGCACTGCTGTGGCGACGCAAGGCCCTGTACCAACGCCTGAACAAGGTCCACCTGGACATCGGGCACTTCAAGCGCGACAGCCAGTGGCACACGCCGCAAGCCATCTTGATCAATATCCTGCTGGCCATGCCCGTATCGCTGGGACTGGCGCTGTGCGGCTACGCGCTGCAGATCGACGCCCGTGGGCAAAACGCCAACCTGGGTTCAGCCCTGCTGCAACTGGCCCAGGCGTGGCTGGTGTTCTACACCGCCTACCGCATCCTGGCGCCGGGCGGCGTGGCGGAACTGCACTTCCGCTGGGAAAAACCCCAGGTCGAATTCCTCCAGGGTTGGGTGCGCAAACTCGGGCTGGTGGTATTGGCTCTGGTGGCCGTGGTGGCGATTGCCGAGCATCAACCGGCGGCACTGGCGGACGACGTGCTGGGCATCGCCGTGGTCCTGACCTGCTACGCCCTGATGGCCTGGCTGCTCGGGCGCCTGCTGCTGCACAGCCCGACCCACGAAAAAGCCTCGCTGTTCCGCAAGTCCGTGGGCCTGGTATTCACCGCGCTGCCGATCGCCCTGTTTATTGCCGTGTGCTTTGGCTACTACTACACCGCCCTCAAGCTCAGCGACCGACTGATCAACACCTTGTACCTGTTGATGTTTTGGCTGGTCATCGAAGCCACCTTCGTCCGCGGCCTAGGCGTTGCCGCCCGGCGCCTGGCTTATTCCCGCGCCTTGGCCAAACGCCAGGCCGCCAAGGAAGCAGGTGACGGCGAAGCGGTAATCGAAGAGCCGACCCTGGACATCGAGCAGGTCAACGAACAGTCCATGCGCCTGATTCGCCTGGCCCTGCTGGGCGGCTTTATCGCCGCGTTGTACTGGGTGTGGTCGGACCTGATCTCGGTGTTTTCGTACCTGGATAACGTCACGCTGTACGAATACACCAGCGGCACCGGTGCCAATATCAGCATGGTGCCCATCAGCATCGGCGACTTGCTCGGCGCGCTGATCATCATCGGTATCACCTTCGCCCTGGCGCGCAACCTGCCCGGTCTGCTGGAGGTGTTGGTGCTGTCCAAACTGGATCTGGCACAGGGCAGCGCCTACGCCACCACCACGCTGCTGTCCTATGTGATTGCCGGCGTCGGCTTCGTGTCCACCCTGTCTACCCTCGGCGTGAGCTGGGACAAGCTGCAGTGGCTGGTCGCCGCGCTGTCGGTGGGCTTGGGCTTCGGCATGCAGGAGATCTTCGCCAACTTTATCTCCGGCATCATGATCCTGTTCGAACGCCCGGTGCGTATCGGCGACACCATCACCATCGGCAACCTGTCGGGCACGGTGAGCAAAATCCGCATCCGCGCCACCACCATCACCGACTTCGACCGCAAGGACATCATTGTCCCGAACAAGACGTTCATTACCGGGCAACTGATTAACTGGTCGCTGACCGACACCATCACCCGCGTCACTCTGAAACTGGGCGTGGACTACGGCTCCGATCTAGACCTGGTGAAGGAATTGCTGCTCAAGGCCGCGAGGGAAAATCCACGGGTGCTGAAGGAACCGGAACCTCACGTGTACTTCCTCAACTTCGGCGAAAGCACCCTCGACCACGAGCTGCGTATGCACGTGCGCGACCTGGGTGACCGCAACCCGGTACTCGACGAGGTCAACCGCTACATCAACCGTGAGTTCAAGAAGCAGCACATCAACATCTCGTTCCGGCAGATGGAGGTGTACCTCAAGAACATGCATGGCCAGGAGTACAAACTGGTGCCGGTCGAGGATGATCGCAAGACCATCGCCGGGCCCGCCACCGAACAGGACGCCCCCGAGCCGCCGCCCGGCAAAGTCGACGATGCGCCGGAACCGCCGCCCAGCAAACTCGACTAAAGCGTCTATCCCCAGCAGAATGCTCGGACATTCTGCTGGAGATGGCCGGTGAAAGCCCTCGACGAACTGACCTTCGACAACCGCTTCGCACGCCTGGGCGACGCGTTCTCAACCCACGTTTTGCCCGAACCCCTCGACGAGCCTCGCCTTGTCGTGGCGAGCAACGCCGCCATGGCCCTGCTCGACCTCGTCCCGGCGGTGGCCGAAACGCCGGTATTCGCCGAACTGTTCAGCGGCCACAAGCTGTGGGCCGAAGCAGAACCGCGCGCGATGATCTATTCCGGGCACCAGTTCGGCGGCTATACCCCTCAGCTGGGCGACGGCCGTGGGTTGTTGCTGGGCGAGGTGTACAACGAGGCCGGCGAACATTGGGACCTGCACCTCAAGGGCGCCGGAATGACGCCTTACTCGCGGACGGGCGATGGCCGCGCGGTTTTACGCTCCTCGATTCGTGAATTCCTCGCCAGCGAAGCACTTCACGCGCTGGGCATTCCCAGCAGCCGCGCGCTGTGTGTAATCGGCTCCAGCACGCCGGTATGGCGGGAAAAACAGGAGCGGGGTGCCATGGTGTTGCGCCTCGCGCCCAGCCATATCCGCTTTGGGCATTTCGAATACTTCTACTACACCAAGAAGCCCGAGCAGCAAGCCGAACTGGCCGAGCATGTGCTGAACCTGCACTACCCCGAGTGCCGCGAACAGCTCGAACCGTACCTGGCGATGTTCCGTGAAATCGTCGAGCGCAACGCCGAGATGATCGCCAAATGGCAGGCCTATGGTTTCTGCCATGGCGTGATGAACACCGACAACATGTCGATCCTGGGCATCACCTTCGACTTCGGGCCGTTCGCGTTTCTTGATGACTTTGACGCGCACTTCATCTGCAACCATTCGGACCATGAAGGGCGCTACTCCTTCAGCAATCAGGTGCCGATTGGACAGTGGAACCTCAGTGCGCTGGCCCAGGCGCTCACGCCGTTTATCAGCGTCGATGCCTTGAAGGAGGCCCTCGGCCTGTACCTGCCGCTGTACCAGGCGCACTACCTGGACCTGATGCGTCGCCGACTCGGGCTCACCACCGCCGAAGACGACGACCAGCAACTGGTGGAGCGCCTGCTGAAACTGATGCAGAACAGCGGTGTGGATTACACCTTGTTCTTCCGGCGCCTGGGCGACGAATCGGCAGAGATGGCGGTGGCGAAGCTGCGCGATGATTTTGTCGACCTCGCCGGCTTTGATGCCTGGGCAGGACTTTACAAGGCTCGTGTTGAGCGGGATGGGGATTACAGCGAGGAACAGCGCCGTGAGCGGATGCACGCAGTGAACCCGCTGTACATCCTGCGTAACTACCTCGCACAGAACGCTATCGCTGCCGCCGAATCAGGCGACTACAGCGAAGTGCAGCGGTTGCATGAGGTGCTTTCCAAACCGTTCGAGGAGCAGGCGGGGATGGAGCAATATGCCCAGCGACCGCCGGATTGGGGCAAGCATTTGGAGATCAGTTGTTCGTCGTAGACTTATGCATATGAGGGGCTAATTAAAATAGGATATACATCCTTGAAATTTAAAATATCCGCACGCCCCTAAAATTTACGCTTATATGATAAATGGCCAGGACTTTCGATACCATGGCCACATAAAAATCAAAAACCGCTGCTCTTAAACCTCAATTTTAGTGGCCGAGTTCAATAGCTCACTGAAATGTTCTTGATAGGTTTGCGCATCGTCGATTTTTGACGGATTTTTAATTTCTTTCTGAACTAACGCCATTTTCCCCTTTATCTCATTGAAAGATATCTGACTTAAATCCTCGTAAGAGTATCTTTGCAGTATTTGAAACAATATATAAAAATCAACCAAATAGCGTTTATACGTTGATTGCTCTTTATTAATCAACGAATTAAGCGATGCCTTAAAATCGGCCGGGTCAAGCTTAGACTTTAGCAAATTAATGTATTTTTCAATACTTTCAAGACTGCCCATAAAAGAACGTTTAAGTTCTACATCCATTGAGATACGCTCTAGCAGGTTAGAGACATCTTTCTTCTCACTAATTCGGCAGTTGATTTTTTTATCACGAAGATAAAATCCGATACTCTTAAAGTCCTTCCGGTGCTCAGTGCAGTGTGCGATGTAAGACAGCAGAGCAATAAGCTCTTCATTCAGCATCCGATCCACACCAGAGCTCGTATCCCTTTGCTTAATAAAAAGCCAAGAGATATTTTCATCTGTTATGTCTCTGATTTTCTTTATCACATCTCGATCCATGAAAGAATTCCACATTTCAAAGGAGTTCTCTTTGATGGGATAAGGCTTATTGTTCAAACGAATAAACAAATCTACAGGCTCGAAATTATTGTTTAGAGCATAGTCAATTTCAATAACACTAAGTTTAAAGTCAAGAATTTTTTCTTGAGTATTCACATCTAGAGCGGTGTAAGATTTCCCATCTAGCTCACTCAAAATTTTCAAACGATTTAATTTGTAATTAACATTCTTAGGATATACAAAATCCCCTACCTCATTCTGATACTGCTTCCCTAAAAAACCCAGAATAGATAGCAAGCGCTGTTGCCCATCGATAACTTCTTTCACACCAGACTTATTTTTAAAAATAAATATTGGTGGCAAATTAATCCCCAATATGACACTTTCGATGATTGCAGAGGCCTTATACAGATTTATTTTTTCTTGCCGCTGGTAAGTGGGCCTCAACTGGTACTTATTCGTACTAATCTCGCTAATTATTTCTTCAATCGGGATAAGAGAGGGCTCTGGCTTCTGAACGCGAAGTGAGGATAACTCTGCGATTTTGAGCTTAGCTTCTTTCTCACTCTGCCTTAAAGTTTTAACGACGCCTTTGAAATTTTCATCTTTAAAAAACGAAGAAAAACTGAAAGAAAAAGCATTTTCATAAGCTTTAGCAGCAGCTTGATGCCTATTTATTATTGACTTGTAATGATGGCTATTTTCAGAAATAAATTCCGGAAGTAGCTTTTTTATGGACGCCTCGATAATTTTTGACTTGGACTCTTCGAGAATAGCCTCTCGGGGAATATCATTTTCAACAAGAATACACAGCCCCCAAAGTAGTGATTCATTTACAAGCTTGTTAGCTTTGATTGATTCATCAGCAAAAGAATTAATCAACGAAGCGCAGGCTTTCAAATTCAAAGCCAAAAACTCACAAAGCTCATTCACATCATCGGTATTACTACTCTTCACATTATATAAGAGATCGATAATTTCAGATCTATTCACACCTGTCGCATAGGTGTTTATTGGAAACGAGGACAACACTAAATACTTACGTAGAAATTGGAGAACCGTCGCGTTATTTGGCGACATATCTGACAATTGCCTACCAATAAATTTCTCCGCCACATCACTAATTAGCTCTTTATCAGTGCCTAACAGCTCCTTTAGTCTATTAGTAATATCATCATCATCGTATGTAGCATTATCAATTTCCGCACTATTTAGCGGAGTAATACCAGAGTTATAACGTCGGAAAATTTCTTTCTTTATTTTATCTTCTAAAATTGTTTCGAGCTTCGGTTCATTTATGACTTCAAACTCAAATATACGTATCTTCGCATTATCCAATATACTCTTAATATCTTCATCAAGCTTAGAGTAAGTCTGATCTCTGAGTTGGGTAAGCTTTGTCAAACCATTCAGATTCAACTTGATGTCACCCTCTCGGAAACGCTTAATTGTTTCATAGCGTTGGCGACCATCTATAACCTCAATTGATGCTCCGCTTAGAAAAAATATGAGGGGAGGAATATCAGTACCAAGCAAAATGCTTTCTATAAAGAACGAGGCTTTAGCTAAGTCCCAAACATAATTGCGCTGATAATAAGGTTTATAATTTATTTTGCGAGTCATCCGCTCGCCAAACAACGTCTTGATGGACAAGGAGTATACACTTGTCTTAATATGTTTTTTAAATACATTCTCAAACTGATCTTTATTCAAATACAAATTTGGATTAGACATTTTTTACCCCATCAGCATCGCCATTTAAACGCAGAATATTTTGACTAACAATTATAAAAGAAACATCATTCTCACCAACACAGACCTTTACGAAATCAGAAAACGGTTCGTTTTGATATCGAGAACAAACAAAAAAGTCGTATAAAAGAAAGCTCATGTAAGAAGAGAAATCCTCAACATTAAAGTTCAATATTTGCATTTCCGAAGAAGGTAATGGATATGAGAAATCAATTTGCATCTCATTCAACTCACTAGCCCTTACCGAAAGCGTAATATTATTCTGCTCTATAATAGAGAAAGAAACCTTTTCCTCTTCAAAGTCTTCACCTCTTATCGACACCTCCAGCTTCTGGATGACCTCCGATATTACGGAAAATAACGTAGTATTGAACCCCAACAAGTCAGAAAAATTAATCTGACCTGTTAGATAGCCTTTAAACTCCGGCTTTGATATTGATGGCAAATGCTTTAGGAAGTTATATCTAAGTATAAACCTGTAGAGCTGTTCACCATACCGAGACTGTGAATTATAGTATATCGCAAGCATCTCATTCTCCGACAGCTGAGATCGCAAAATTGTTATATACTGAAACTTATCACTTTCATCCAAATCAGACTCATCAACAACCTTAAAAATTCTATATATAATTTTATAATAGTGCGACAATTCTTCTTTTCGTGAATAGTACAACGTCACATAATGCTCTTTTGCCTTTTTATGACAGCTATCAGGATTAACGCACCAAACAAAATCATCTAACATCGACCGCCTAAGGGTTTTAAAGTAGTTTCCTTCAGCGCATTGCTCATTTAGGCCATCCACGATTTTTCTATACAAATCGATTAAAGAAAAATACATCGACGACATTCTCTGCTGTTTAAGTGTCCGCGATTGTTCGATAAACACCTGCCTTGACTGGTATAGCTCATCGCGCTGGAGACGAAATTCTTCAATCTGAAGATCTAAGGCCTCAGCTTGCTTTACAAAAGCATCTTTATTAGTTTTAAAATCATCACGCTGTTCTTTCAAAGCAATATAAAATATTAAAACACCGCAAAGAGACCAAATAGAGCCCAGTACTCCGCCAATAAAATCCCCAAATGTGCCAAACTTGGCACTATCTATCTGAAGAGAAGTATCCAAATCAATCTTCCACAAAAATAAAACCGTCAGTGGAACAATTAAAAAGAAACTATAAAGTGCAAATTTAACTACCCTATCAACGTTTACCGAACCCAAATCCATGGAAGCTTCACCAGTTATCTAATTTATTACCTGAGCTAGTGATAAGCAGAATATATGCAGACCACATACACCGAATACTGGCAATATAGTGCCACAACACCTCAAAAAGCTAGCAAGACATACTCGAACACCGCGCAATGGCTTGCTACCAGCTGCAACCGCCACGCCCCGCGGCAGATTTGTTATGAGTAGATGGGCGTCGCCGGTTAGCCCTTAGACCTAGATAAACGTTCTCACTGAAACTCCAAACCGTCCCGCCAACCAGCGAATTTGCCCTCTATTGAGCTGGCGCTTCCCATTCAAGATCTCAGAAACGACCGGCTGCGTGCCGCCCCCGGAAGGTCGATTTGAGTAAGATTATGCCCACACACCATGTAGCGCAGCACATCGACGCCACTGGCGAGGGGCATTGGGTGATGCTCACGATCGTAGGCTTCGATCCAGTCGTTGATGATTTCCTCAAGCTCATTTAGTAGGTGAGCTTCGTCCTTTCCAAGGATATCCAGTAACAGATTGAGGGCCATGACCGGCCTGTCATAGTCCGCCTCAGTTTGAGGTTTGGTCAGCAGTGGTGAAACAAAGGGCCAATGTGCAATGGCCCGTTTGAAGTCGTCGCCCATCAGTCATCCTTTATTTTGTTATTGATAAACAGCATTGTGGGCTCCAGATTGAAACTTTCGGCTACACCTTGAGGCCCCCCTATGTCCGACCCTCTCGTTATCCCATGCCCCCATTGCAACGGCCTCAACCGCATCCCCGGCGAACGCCTGGGTGATACGCCCAAGTGCGGGCGTTGCAAGCAACCGGTTCTACTGAGCAAGCCTTTCGAGCTGAAGCAAGGCGACTACGCCAGTCAGATCAAGGGCGATTTGCCGTTGCTGGTGGACGTGTGGGCCGATTGGTGTGGGCCGTGCAAGTCGTTTGCGCCGGTGTTCGAGCAGGCGGCCGGGCAGTTGGAAGGCAAGTGCCGGTTGGCCAAGCTGGACAGCGAGGCCAACCAGCAGCTGTCGGCGCAACTGGGGATCCGGTCGATCCCCAGTCTGATTCTGTTCAAGAACGGCCGCGAAGTGGCGCGCCAGAGCGGGGCGTTTCCGTTGCCGCAGTTGATGAGTTGGTTGCGTAGCCAGGGGGTGTAACCGGGCCTTGAGAACAAGGCTGGACAGTGTGGGAGGGGGCAAGTCGAATCGTCGCACCGCCCCTCCCACATTTGACCGAGTGTTATCTTCAGGCCACGGGGGCTTCGCGGTCCATTATCTGGCCGACCAGCATTACGCCAAGTTCGCTCAATTGGTGGATAGCCAGGGCCACGTCGCGGTGTTCGCCGGTGAGGTCGTTGGACAGGTTGAGTAACAGGGTGCGGACGGAGGAGAAGGTTTCGTAGCTGTTGAGCACGAGCGCTTCGGTGGGGAGGTTGGGTGTAACGGTATAGAGGTTAACCATGGATCGTCTCCGAGTAGTGGAGCCGCAACCGGCCGCTACTAAACGGAGGGTGGCAGCTGTACGCAGGTTAGTAGACCGGGGAGACGCAACCGGCGCGCTCGAAAGCGCCCTCCGTACAGCCACCATCAAATTCAGGAAGCTCCTGATCGACGAATTGCCGTACGTCTCACCTCGGGCTACTAAACCCGATCACTGAACATTCAGTGACCGCAGAACCTTAGAGATGCCCATCCAGACGCACAAGCCGGCGGATTCTGGCGTACCTGTAGGCAACGATACAAGCCACACCCCCTCTAGCCAGACCCTTCCTACAGCCTCTGTGGGAAAAATCCAATCCCCGACTGAAATGCAATTCAAATGTGGGAGGGGGCTTGCTCCCGATGGCGGTGAGTCAGTCAAAGTATTCGTGACTGATACACCGCAATCGGGAGCAAGCCCCCTCCCACAGGGATTCTTTGTTGCCTTCGAGGTCAGGCGTTTTCCAGCAAGTTATGCAATTCCACGAACTGTTGGGTCAGCTTGTGCCGTGGATCGAGGTGGATCAGCGGCTTGTTCTCCTGATGGGACTCGCGCATGCGCACCGAACTGGCCAGGTATACCGGAAGCACCGGCAACCCTTCGTTGATCAACTCCTCCAGCATCTGCTGCGGCAGACTCGCTCGGGCCTGGAACTGGTTGACCACGATACCTTCGACTTCGAGGCCTTCGTTGTGGTCTTCCTTCAATTCTTCGATTTCGGCCAGCAGGCCATACAGGGCCTGCCGCGAGAAGCTGTCGCAATCGAAGGGGATCAGCACACGATCAGCAGCAATCAGCGCCGAAACCGCATAAAAGTTCAGGGCTGGCGGTGTATCCAGGTAAATCCGGTCGTAATCTTCGCTCAGCTCATCCAGCAGCTTTCGCAGCTTGTTGATCTTGTGCTTGGCTTCAAGCTTGGGCTGCAAGTCCGCGAGTTCGGCCGTCGCGGTAATGACGTGCAGGTTATCGAAGGGCGTTTCGTAGATATCGACCTTGTTCTTCTTCGAAAATGGCCCGGAAGACAGCGTTTGCTTGAAAAAGTCCGCGATCCCCATGGGAATGTCGTCGCCGGTCAGCCCGGTGAGGTACTGGGTTGAGTTGGCTTGTGCATCGAGGTCCACCAACAGGGTTCGATAGCCTTCGCTGGCACTGACCGCCGCCAGGTTGCAGGCGATGCTGGACTTGCCAACGCCGCCTTTCTGATTGAACACCACACGCCGCATGGAAAAACCTCCGTGTATCAATGAATGTCCGAGTGTAGAGGGCAAAAGCGCCTGTTAGCTACCTCGTTCATCCATCCATTGCCGCACTCTAGACAGGTCGTCGCACCTCACGCACAAACGAATAGGAACGGTCCGACAATCCAACTTAGCCATCGATAAAGGACAATCTGTAAATCCTTACCAACAAATTGTATTCAGCCGTGAACAAATCTTTACCAAAGTTTGCTAGAACCCCGCGGCACCGGGATAATGCGCGCCATTCGGCTATTGCTCCCTGTCCCGGTATTCGGGGCCAAAAGCCGCACATGGAAGCCCGCAGGGGCGGGATAACTTCTCAGTGATCAACTTCAACATTGCCCAATGGCGTGCCTGGGCCCCAGGGCTGGAAAGTGCGGACGAATGGCGCGCATGGTGCCAGGCGCCGGTGCTGCTGCCCGCCAGCGATGCCTCGCCCGACGTATCCTTCTTGCCCGCCATGCAGCGCCGCCGCCTGAGCCGGCTGGCGCGCATGGCCTTCAGCGTGGGCTGGCCCCTTGCAGAAGGCCTGCAAGACCTTCCGCTGGTGTTTATTTCCCGGCACGGCGAAACCCCACGCACTCTAGACATCCTCAGCGACCTGGCCAACGAGCAGCCGCTGTCCCCGACCCAGTTCAGCCTGTCTGTGCATAACGCAGTGATTGGCCTCTGGTCGATTCTGCGTAATGAAACCAGTGAAATGACCGCCCTCGCCGCCGCCGGCGATGGCTTGGAGCACGGCATGCTCGAAGCCGCCGCGCTGCTCAATGAAGGCGCCCCGGCGGTATTGCTGGTGATCACCGAAGAACAGCCGCCCGAGGCCTACGCCAGCTGGATCGTTGACGTGCCCTTCCCCTACGCCCTCGGCCTGTTGCTCACACCAGGCGACGAGTGGCAACTGGAACTCACACCCGGCACTGTCCAAGCCAATCAAACCCAGTGGCCCCACGCCCTGAACCTGCTGCGCACCCTGCTCACCGAACAGGGCGCCTGCCAACATGCCTGGAAGAACCGTGTATGGAACTGGCAACGCAAGCTCTGACTGACAAGCCACGGGACGCCTACTACTGGCGCCTGTTTGCCACCGCCGCCAGCTTCTTCCTGTTTGGTGTCGGCGGGCTGTGCCTGCGTTTGCTGGTGTTTCCGGTGCTCAGTTGCCTGCCGGGCAGTGCCGACAAGCACCAGCGCCGTGCCCGTCACACCATCAGCAAGCTGTTCTGGTTCTTTATCCGCATGATGCATCGCGCTGGCGTGCTGACCTACAGCGTCGAAGGCGCCGAGAAACTCGGCCGCCCCGGCCAGATGATCGTTGCCAACCACCCGTCGCTGATCGATGTGGTGTTTCTGATCGGCCTGATGCGCCAGACCAACTGCGTGGTCAAGCAAAGCCTGTGGCAGAACCCGTTCACCCGGGGGCCGATACGCGATGCGGGCTATATCAGCAATGACGGCAGCGCGGAGATGCTCGATGCCGCCGCCGACGCCCTGCGCGAAGGCCAGACGCTGATCATCTTTCCTGAAGGCACTCGTACCACACCCGGCGCGGCGCCCGCCTTTCATCGCGGCGCCGCCGCCATTGCGCTGCGGGGTGCGACAATCATCACCCCCGTGGTGATCAAGGTCAGCCCAACCACCTTGACCAAAGCCGAACCCTGGTATCGCATCCCGAAACGCCGCTTTCACTTCAGTTTGCGGGTGGGTGCCGATATAGAACCACAGGCGTTCGCAGCACTGGGGCCCGCGCCTCAGGCTTCACGCAAGCTCAACGATCACCTGCACCACTATTTCATTAAGGAGCTCGCCGAAGATGAGCGACCAACACCGCCTTGAGCACGACATAAAGACGCTGATCATCGAGGCCCTGGGTCTGGAAGACATCAGCGCCGACGACATCGGTAGCGACCAAACCCTGTTCGGCGAAGGCCTGGGCCTGGATTCGGTAGACGCCCTGGAATTGGGTCTGGCGATTCAAAAAAAATACGGCATCAAAATCGATGCCGACGCCAAGGACACCCGTAATCACTTCACCAACGTGGCGAGCCTTGCGGCGTTCGTTACGGCCAGACAGGCAGCTTGAGACCGGACCATGCAAACTCGTGACGATATTTTCAACACCCTGCGCGATGCCTTGGTGGAACTGTTTGAACTACCCCCAGAGCGCGTCACCCTTGACGCCAACCTGTATCAGGACCTGGAAATCGACAGCATCGATGCCGTAGACCTGATCGACCATATCAAGCGCCAGACCGGCAAGAAGATTGCCGCCGAAGAGTTCAAGGCCGTGCGCACAGTGAACGACGTGGTAGAGGCGGTGTACCGTCTGGTCCAACCCGCCGCATGAGCCGGCTGATCGGCCTTGGCCTGTTGTTGGCGGGGCTGCTGTACCCCTTTGCGGTGTATTACGGCACTGAGCATTTTGCGCCGTGGCAATTCGGGCTGCTGCTGGGCAGCCTCTGGCTGTTGCGCGCGTTCATCGGCGCACCACGTCCCGGCAGTCGCTGGATGGCGTTGGCGATGATCGTGTTTTGCCTGTTACTGGCTTGGTTCGACAGCCCGCACTTGCTGCGCTGGTACCCGAGCCTGGTCAGTGCCTTCATGCTCGCGCTGTTTGGCCTGAGCCTGAAATACGGCCCGCCGATGGTGGAGCGCCTGGCACGCATGACCGACCCGGAGTTACCGCCCAACGCGATTGTGTATACCCGCCAGGTCACCGTGGTGTGGAGCGTGTTTTTTCTGTGTAATGGCCTGCTCGCTGCCGCCCTAACCTTATGGGCGCCACTGAGCTGGTGGACGTTGTACAACGGCCTGATCGCCTACGGATTGATGGGGCTGTTGTTTGCCGTGGAATGGCTTGTACGACAAAGGGTTCGAGGCCGCATATGAATGGGTTGAAACTTGAGCACTTGCTGCTTGAGCCGCTGCAACAGCGTTTGGTGACCACCGAACCTGCAATGAATCACGCCCAACTGTGGGAACAATCACTCGGCCTGGCCGCGGGCCTGCAAGCGCGCGGTATTCGGCGTCTGGCGGTGCATCTGGAAGATGCCGGCGTGCTGGCGATCGCCCTGCTGGGCGCCTGGCGCGCAGGGGTCAGCGTACTGCTTCCCGCCGATCTGCAGCCCCAGACCCGCCAACGCTGGGCCGATGCCGTCGACGCCTGGCTGGTCGAACCCGCCGATCTCGACGCGCTGTACCAGGCGCCGTTGCCTGCTGCCGCGCTCGACCTGGACACGTGCCAACTGAGCCTGTGCACCTCCGGCTCCAGCGGCGAGCCCAAGCGTATCGACAAAACCCTGCGCCAATTAGCCAACGAGGTTCAAGCGCTGGAAGCCTTGTGGGGTGCGGACCTTAAAGACGCCTGCATCATCGGCAGCGTCGCCACCCAGCACATCTACGGGTTGCTGTTCCGGGTGCTGTGGCCGTTGTGCGCCGGTCGTACCTTTGTGCGCAAGCAACTGGCCTTTCCCGAAGACTTGCAACGCGCCAGCCGCGAACACCCTCAATTTGCCTGGGTGGCCAGCCCGGCACTGCTCAAACGCATGGGCGACAACCTCGACTGGCCCGCGCTGAGCCAGGTGTCGCGAGTGTTCTCTTCCGGCGGCGCCTTGCCCGTCGAAGCCGCCGCCAGTCTTTACGAGCGTTTGCACCAATGGCCGACGGAAATTCTCGGCAGCTCGGAAACCGGCGGCATCGCCTGGCGCCAGGGCGCGCAACCCTGGCAGCCGTTTGCCGATGTGCAACTGAGCCAGGACGCCGACGGCGCTCTGCGCATCGCCTCGCCTTACCTGCCAGCAGGGCATATTGAACAGACCGCTGACGCTGCACATATCCATGCCGATGGTCGCTTCGAGCTGCTGGGTCGCCTGGACCGCATCGTCAAGCTGGAAGAAAAACGCATCTCCCTGCCGATGCTGGAACAAGCGCTGATGGCCCACCCATGGGTCGCGGAAACGCGCCTGGGCGTGGTGCAAGAAAACCGCGCGTCACTCGGTGCCCTAGTGGTATTGAGCGCCGAAGGCCTACACGCCCTGCGCAACCAGGGCCGCCGCAGCCTCACTCAAACCCTGCGCCAGCATCTGAGCCAGCATTGCGAAGCCCTGGCCCTGCCCCGTCGCTGGCGCCTGCTGCGACAGTTGCCGTTGAACGCCCAGGGCAAACTGCCCCAGGCCGATGTGGCCGCGCTGCTGCTGGCGCCACGGCCAAAGGCGCCGGAGGTGTTGGGGCAGATCGAAGCCGATGGCGAATGGACCGTGCAACTGAGTGTGCCGCCGGACCTGGCCTACTTCAGCGGGCACTTCCCGGTCACCCCCGTGCTGCCGGGCGTGGTGCAAGTGGAATGGGCGTTCAACCTGGGCCAGCACCTGCTCGACCTGCCCGCGACCTTTGCCGGGATGGAAGTGCTCAAGTTCCAGCAACTGATACGCCCCGGCGATCGTATCGAATTGCACCTGCGCTTCGACCAAGAGCGCGGCAAGCTGTATTTCGCCTACCGCAACGGCGTCGCGGCCTGCTCCAGTGGGCGGATTCTGCTGGAGACTGTCGATGCATAACCCCTGCGCCCTGATCCCGGTCTACAACCACGAAGCCGCCGTGCCCGCCGTGGTCCAAAGCCTGTTGAACAGCGGCCTGCCCTGCCTGTTGGTCGACGACGGCAGCAGCCCGGCGTGCGCGGCGGTGTTGGCGCAATTGGCGACCCTCAATAACGTGACTCTGCTGACCCTGCCACACAACCAAGGCAAGGGCGGCGCGGTCATGGCGGGTTTCCGCGAAGCTGCACGCCTTGGCTATTCCCACGCCCTGCAAGTGGACGCCGACGGTCAGCATGATTTGCGCGAAGTCGAAACGTTTGTCGATACCTCGCGCAGGCACCCCGACGCTATTATCTGCGGCTACCCCGAATACGATGAAAGCGTGCCCAAAGGCCGCTTGTACGCGCGCTACCTGACCCACGTGTGGGTGTGGATCAACACGCTGTCGCTGCAGATCCGCGACTCGATGTGCGGCTTTCGCGTCTACCCGCTGACACCGGTGCTGGCGCTGATGGACTCGGCCTACATTGGCACGCGCATGGACTTCGACTCGGACATCCTGGTGCGCCTGGCATGGCGTAATCAGCCGATGCGCTGGCTGCCGACGAAAGTGCATTACCCCACCGACGGCCTGTCGCACTTTCGCCTGTTCCACGACAACGTGCGTATCAGCGCCATGCATACGCGGCTGTTTTTCGGCATGTTGGTGCGCGCGCCGATGATCCTGTGGCGACGGTGGAAGGCATGAGCGACAACACGCAACACTGGGCCGACCGCGAAGAACGCGGCAGCTACTGGCTGATGAAATTCACCGCCTTCGCGGCCAAAGTCCTCGGCCGACGCCTGCTGAGCCCGGTGCTGTACGGCATCGTGCTGTACTTTTTCCTGTTCGGCCGAAGCGCGCGCCAGAGCGCCTGGCAATACCAGCAGCGCCTGGCCGAATGGAGCGGGCGCGATGAGTTACGCCCCAGCCACCGCAAAGTATTCGGCCAGTTCATGGCCTTTGCCGATTCCCTGCTCGACAAACTCGACGTGTGGAACGGCAAGCTGCGCCTGGAACAAATCGAAATCAACGACCCGGCGAAACTACGCGGGCAACTGCGCGGCGAGCGCGGCCAGATGCTGGTCGGCGCACATTTGGGCAACCTCGAAGTGTGCCGCGCGCTGGCGGAAATCGGCGAAAAGGTCACCATGAACGTGCTGGTGCACACCAAGCACGCCGAACAATTCAACCGCCTGTTGGGCGAAGCCGGGGCGAGTCATCTGCGCCTGATCCAGGTCAGCGAGCTGGACCCGGCGACGATGTTGCTGCTGAGCCAGCGCCTGGACGAGGGAGAGTGGCTGGCGATTGCGGGCGACCGCGTGCCGCTGCACGGCGGGCGCACGGTGCGCGTGGATTTCCTCGGCCATGACGCCGCATTCCCCCAAGGCCCGTGGCTGCTGGCCGGCCTGCTCAAATGCCCGGTCAACCTGCTGATGTGCCTCAAGCACACTGGGCGTTATCGCCTGACTATCGAACCGTTCACACCCTTGATCGAATGGAAGCGCAGCACCCGCGAGCAGGTCATCGCTCAGTGGACCTCACGCTACGCCGCACGCCTGGGCCAGTTCTGCCTGGAAGCGCCCCAACAATGGTTCAACTTTTACCCTTTCTGGAAGACCGATGACGACGCATCTTGAGCCGGTAACCTTTGGCGAACGCCCCCTGCGCATCGAAGACGTGCTGGCCCTGGCCAACCGCCAGGCGCCCACCCAGTTGCAGAGCGACGCCGCGTATCGCCAGCGCATCGCCAAAGGCGCGCAGTTCCTCGACTCGCTGCTGGACAAAGAAGGCGTGATCTACGGCGTGACTACCGGCTACGGCGACTCGTGCGTGGTCGCAGTGCCGTTGCAACACGTCGAGGCCCTGCCCCGTCACCTGTACACCTTCCACGGTTGCGGCCTGGGTAAATTGCTCGATGCACAAGCCACCCGTGCCGTGCTGGCCGCGCGGTTGCAGTCGTTGTGCCACGGCGTTTCAGGCGTGCGCGTGGAGTTGCTGGAGCGCCTGCACGCGTTCCTCGAACACGACGTGCTGCCGTTGATCCCGGAAGAAGGTTCGGTGGGTGCCAGCGGTGATCTGACGCCGCTGTCCTACGTGGCCGCGACCCTGTCCGGCGAGCGCGAGGTGATGTTCCGTGGCGAACGTCGCCAGGCCGCCGACGTGCACCGCGAGTTGGGTTGGGACCCGCTGGTTTTACGTCCGAAAGAAGCCCTGGCCCTGATGAACGGCACCGCCGTGATGACCGGCCTCGCCTGCCTCGCCTTCGCCCGCGCCGACTACCTGCTGCAACTCGCCACACGCATCACCGCGCTCAACGTGGTCGCGCTGCAAGGCAACCCGGAACACTTCGACGAGCGCCTGTTCGCCGCCAAGCCGCACCCTGGGCAGATGCAAGTCGCCGCCTGGCTGCGCAAGGACCTGGCGATCGACGCGCCGACCGCGCCGCTGCACCGCCTGCAGGATCGCTACTCGCTGCGCTGCGCGCCCCACGTCCTCGGCGTGCTGGCGGACAGCCTGAACTGGCTGCGTTCGTTTATCGAGATCGAGCTGAACAGCGCTAACGACAACCCGATCATCGACGCCGAAGAAGAACGCGTGCTGCACGGTGGGCACTTCTACGGCGGTCATATCGCCTTTGCCATGGACAGCCTCAAGACCCTGGTGGCCAACGTAGCTGACCTACTCGATCGCCAACTCGCGTTGCTGGTTGACGTGCGTTACAACCACGGCCTGCCGAGCAACCTGTCTGGCGCGCCAGCCGACCGCGCGATGATCAACCATGGCTTCAAGGCCGTGCAGATCGGCACCAGCGCCTGGACCGCCGAAGCGCTGAAAAACACCATGCCGGCCAGCGTGTTCTCGCGCTCCACCGAGTGCCACAACCAGGACAAAGTCAGCATGGGCACCATCGCCGCCCGCGATGCAATTCGCGTGTTGGAGCTGACCGAACAGGTTGCCGCCGCCACCTTGCTCGCCGCCAACCAAGGTGTGTGGCTGCGCGCCCAGGCCGAGGATGCGCGGGCGCTGCCACCGGCGTTGGCCGCCATGCATGAGGAAATGGCCAAGGACTTCCCGCCGGTGATCGAAGACCGCGCCCTGGAAGGCGAACTGCGCCTGTGCCTGCAACGCATCGCCGAGCAACACTGGAGGCTGCATGCGTAGCCCCGGCGTACTGCACTGCGACACCGAAATCCTCGTGCCATTTTTCGACGTCGACACCATGAACGTGGTGTGGCACGGGCACTACGTGAAGTATCTGGAAGTGGCGCGCTGCGCGCTGCTGGACAAGATCGGCCACAACTACACGGCGATGCTCGAAGCCGGCTATGCCTGGCCGGTCATCGACATGCAACTGCGCTACGTGCGCGGCGCGGTGTTCGGCCAGACGATCAACGTGCGCGCCAGCCTGGTGGAATGGGAGAACCGCTTGAAGGTCAATTACCTGATTACGGACCTGGCCAGCGGCGAGCGTTTGACCCGCGCCACTACCGTGCAAGTGGCGGTGGAGATGGCCAGCCGCGAGATGCAGTTGGCCTCACCCAAAGTGTTCACAGATGCGGTCGAGAGGGCCCTGGCATGAGAGCGATCATCCTGTTTGTGGGCCTGCTGCTGAGCGTCAGCGCCCACGCCTTCGACCTGCAACAACTCAGCGATCAGTTGGCAAAACCTTCCGTGATCCACGGCAGCTTCACCCAGGAAAAACACCTGCGCGCCCTGCCACAGCCCTTGGTCAGCAAGGGTACTTTCGTCCTCGCCAAAGACCACGGCCTGCTATGGCTGCTCAAAACCCCGTTGCAACAGGACTACCGCATCAGCGCCCAAGGCATCGCCCGGCGTGAAGCCAATGGCTGGCAGACACTGCCAAACAAGAGCGCCGGTGCCGAGCAGAATCGGTTGTTCCTCGCCGTACTCCAGGGCGACAGCAGCGGCTTGCAGCGGGATTTCGAGCTGCAACTGCAAGGCGAGGCTACGCAATGGAAGCTGACGCTGATCCCTCGGTCGCTGCTGCTGAAACAAGTGTTCACCCAGATCAATATCGACGGCGGCGCGCTGGTGCAAAAAATCGAACTGCTGGAAACCCAAGGTGACAGTACCGTACTGCGCATGCAGGACAGCACCGCCGAACAACCGTTGAGCGACGCGGAGCAACACGACTTTGCCCAGTGAGCGCCTGTTACCGCGCCTGTTCCTTATCCTGCTGGTGGCGGTGCTGGCCCTGGCCGGCTGGCAGTGGCGCCACGGTGCGCCGCTGTCGGCCAACCTGATGGAACTGGTGCCGGGCAGCACGCCGAACGCCTTGGAACTGCAAGCCGAACAGCGCATGCAGGAACCGCTGAACCGCGAGATGCTGGTACTGGTGGGGCATGCCGACCGCCAGCAAGCGGTGGCTGTGGCGCAACAGTTGGGCGAGCGCTGGCAGGCCAGTGGTCTGTTTGAAAAGGTGCAGTGGAACCTGCAAGCCGACTTGCCGGCACTGCGCGAGCAATTGCTGCGCGGCCGTTTGGCGATGCTCTCGACCAAGGACCGCGAGCAACTGATCGAACACCCCGAAGCCTTTATCCAGCAGCGCGTGCAGGCGCTGTTCGACCCGTTCACCGGCTTCAGCCTGGTGCCGAGCCAGGATGACTGGCTGGGCCTGACCGGACGCATCCAGAACAGCCAGCCGCAACGTGGCTCGGTGCAGTTGGATATCGGCAGCGGCGCGTTGATCGCCGATGCCGACGGCAAAAGTTGGGTGTTGCTGCGCGCGCGCACCACCGGCAATGCCTTTGATATGAAACTGCCGCTGCAAGTAGCGGATTTGCTCCAGGCCAGCCGTGAACAGGCCGGCCAACAAGGCGCGCAACTGCTGGCGGCCAGTGGTTTGTTATACGCCGCCAATGGTCAGCAGCAGGCCACACGGGAAATCACCTGGGTCGGTGGCGGCGCGACCGTGGGCATCCTGCTGTTGCTGTTGCTGGCGTTCCGCCGATGGCGGGTATTACTGGCTTTCGTGCCGGTACTGGTGGGCATGCTGTTTGGCGCCGTGGCGTGTGTGGCGCTGTTTGGCCATATGCATGTGATGACATTGGTGCTTGGCTCCAGCTTGATTGGCGTCGCGGTGGATTACCCGCTGCACTACCTGTCAAAAAGCTGGAGCCTCAAGCCCTGGCGCAGTTGGCCGGCGTTGCGCCTGACCCTGCCAGGGTTGAGCCTGAGCCTGGCTACCAGTTGCATCGGTTACCTGGCGCTGGCCTGGACGCCGTTCCCGGCGCTGACCCAGATCGCGGTGTTCTCCGCGGCGGGCCTGGTCGGTGCGTATCTGTCGGCCGTGTGCCTGTTGCCGGCATTGCTCAAGGGCGTCGAACTGCGTCCGGCGCAATGGCCGCTGCGTATCGCCGAATGCCTGTGGCAGATTCGCGCCGCGTTGCTCACGCGCGTGCCGAGCCCGGTGCTACTGGCGCTGGTGTTGCTGTTTTGCGCCGGTGGCCTGTGGCAGCTCAATAGCAAAAACGATATCCGCCAGTGGATCGGCGCGCCGCCGCAGCTGCTGCAAGAAGCCCAGGCCGTGGCGCGCATCACAGGTTTCCAACCCACCAGCCAGTTCTTCCTGGTGCGCGCCGAGAATCAACAGCAATTGCTGGAGCGCCTAGCCGCGTTGGGCCAGCGCCTGGATCAATTGGTGAATATGGACAAGCTCCAGGGTTACCTGGCGCTCAATCAACTGGTCAACCTGCCCGCCGAGCAGCAACAACTGCGCGAAGCACTGAACACACTGCCACAGCATTGGCAGCCGCTGCTGGACCTCGGCGTGCCGGCCAGCGCCCTGCAAGCTGAAGTTGCGCAGTTGCAAGCGCTGCCCACCGAAGACATTGACGCGGCACTGGCAGGCCCGATGGCCGAACCCTGGCGCACACTGTGGCTCGGCCCGGTGGACGGCGGTGTTGCAGCGATGGTCAGCCTGCAAGGTCTGAACAACCCAGCGCTGTTGCGGGTGCAGGCCGTGGACTTGCCGGGCGTGCAGTTGGTGGATCGCCTCGGTGATCTGAACCGCGTCTTCGCCGCCACCCAGATCAGCGCCGCGGAACTGAAATTGATGTCGTGCGTGCTGATCGTGTTGCTGCTGATCCTGCCGTTTGGTTTCGGCGGCGCCCTGCGCATCGTTGCACTGCCATTACTCGCCGCACTGTGCAGCCTGGCCAGCCTCGGTTGGCTGGGCCAGCCGCTGACATTGTTCAGCCTGTTCGGCTTGCTGCTGGTGACGGCGATCAGCGTCGACTACGCGATCCTGATGCGCGAGCAGATCGGCGGTGCTGCCGTGAGCCTGCTGGGTACACTGCTTGCGGCGCTGACAACGTGGTTGTCGTTCGGCCTGCTGGCGGTGTCCAGCACGCCCGCAGTGAGTAATTTCGGCTTATCGGTCAGCCTGGGCCTGGCATTCAGCTTTATGCTGGCGCCCTGGGCTGGCCATCAGAAACACGCCTTATGAATCGGATTATCGCCATAGCGGCAAGGAGCCCTCGTGCCCACAGTTGAAATGGAACGTCGCCAGGTTGTCGTGATTGGTGCCGGCCCGTCCGGCGCCATCGCCGCCGCGCTGCTCAAGCGCAAAGGGCATGATGTATTGATCATCGAGCGCCAGCATTTTCCACGGTTCTCGATCGGCGAAAGCCTGCTGTCCCACTGCATCGACTTTATCGAAGAAGCTGGCATGCTCGACGCCGTGCAGGCCGCCGGCTTCCAGGTAAAAACCGGGGCAGCGTTCGCCTGGGGCGAGCGTTACAGCGCCTTTGACTTCAGCGACACCTTCAGCAACGGCAAGCCGACCACCTTCCAGGTGCAGCGAGGCGAGTTCGACAAGTTGCTGGCCGACCAGGCGGCATTGCAGGGCGTGGAGATCCGCTACGGTGAAACCATCGTCGGCGTGGATTTCGCGGGCGATAGCCGCTACCTGCATGTGCGCCGCGAAAACGGCAGCGAGTACCACATCAAAGCCAAGTTCGTGCTCGATGCCAGCGGCTATGGCCGCGTGCTGCCGCGCCTGTTGGATCTGGAAGCACCGTCGAATTTTCCGGTACGCCAGGCGGTGTTCACTCATGTTGAAGACCGCATCCAACACCCAGGTTTCGACCGTACCAAGATCCTGGTAACCACTCACCCGACCAAACGCGACATCTGGTTCTGGACCATTCCGTTCAGCAATGGCCGGTGCTCGGTGGGCGTGGTCGCGGCCAAGGAGCATTTCGACGGCCGCGACGCTGACCTCGACGCCTGCCTGCGCGGCTTTATCGACGAAACTCCAAGCCTGTCCGGCGTGCTGAACAACGCGGTGTGGGACACGCCAGCGCGCACCATCGGCGGCTACTCGGCCAACGTCAAAACCCTGCACGGCCCGGGCTTTGCCCTGCTGGGCAATGCGGCGGAATTCCTCGACCCAGTGTTCTCCTCCGGTGTGACCATCGCCATGCGCTCAGCGAGCATGGCGGCCGCCCTGCTGGACCGTCAGCTCAAAGGCGAAACCGTGGACTGGCAAACCGAATTTGCCGCACCGTTGAAGCGCGGCGTCGACACCTTTCGCTGCTACGTCGAAGGCTGGTACGCAGGGACATTCCAGGATGTGATTTTCCACCCTGAAAGCTCGCCGGAGATTCGCCGCATGATCAGCGCGATCCTCGCAGGCTACGCGTGGGACGAGCGTAATCCGTTTGTCAGCGAGCCCAAGCGGCGGTTGCGGATGTTGTCGGAGATTTGCGCGAGTGAACCGACATGACTTCTCAATACCTGAGTAAAAACTACGTCGAAGAAACCAAATTCGGTTTGTGGTTCCTGCGCAGCCACACCTGGCAGCACCATGTGCTGCGCGTGGCGATCAACGACCTGCGCAGCCTGTTCACCGACCCACTGCCCGAAGCGCCGGTATTGCTCGACGCCGGCTGCGGCCAGGGCAAATCCTTCCAGTATTTGCAGCAGGTGTTCGCCCCCGAGCGCCTGATCGGGCTGGACGCAGACCCTCATAGCCTGGAATTGAGCAAGGCTGAAGCCACGCGCCAGGGCCTGGCCATCGAGCTGATCGGCAGCGACTGCGCCACCCTCGATGTGCCAGACGAGAGCGTCGATATCCTGTTCTGCCACCAGACCTTCCATCATCTGGTCGAACAGCATCGCGCACTCAAAGAGTTTTACCGAGTGCTCAAGCCGGGAGGCTATCTGCTGTTTGCCGAATCCACCGAAGCCTATATCGACACTTGGGTGATCCGCTGGCTGTTCCGCCACCCCATGCATGTGCAGAAAAGCGCCGAAGAATACCTGGAGATGCTCCGCGAGCAGGGCTTTGAATTCGGCCCGCAGAACGTTTCCTACCCGTACCTGTGGTGGAGCCGTTCCAGCGACTTCGGCCTGCTGGAGCGCTGGGGCCTGCGCAACCCGCCGCCGGTGGGCCAGCGCGAAGAAACCCTGGTCAACTGTGTGGCGCGCAAGCCTCTGGCGAGTTGCGCACCATGATGCGCAGCCTGTTGATCGGTTGCCTGCTATTGCTGAGCGCCTGCGCCAGCCAGCCGCCGTTGCCGGAAAAAACGCCCGCGCTGGCGTTGCCGATGCAACTGCATGTGCAGCGCCATGCAGATGGACAGAGCCAGGATTGGTTCCTGGTGATCCAGCGCGAAGGCAGCGCAATCCGATGGTCGATGATGGACCCGCTGGGCATCCCGCTGGCCCGGCAAAAACTGATCGATGGCGCCTGGCAGGCCGACGGCTTGCTGCCGCCCAATCCCCAGGCGCGGGAGCTGTTCGCCGCCCTGCTGTTTGCCCTGGCCTCAGCCGATGACGTGCGCGCGCTTTACCCCAGCGCCCAGGCAAGGGGCCTCACACGTACCCTGCCGGGGCATTGGCAAATCGTCTACCAATCCTCAGAAGTCTTCAGTGTGACCATGACCGGCCAACCCTTGAGCTACCGCATTACACCGCTCGGTGCCGCCCAATGACCGCCTACCTCAACGCCCTCGGCGTGATTTGCGCCCTTGGTCGCGGTCAGGAGCACGTCAGCCGCAGCCTGTTTGCCGGTGACTGTTCAGGCATGCGCGCCGAAAGCGGTTGGGTGCCGGAGCGCGTGTTGCCGGTCGGCAGTGTGCACGGCGAGCTGGCAACCATCCCGGTGGAACTCGGCCAACAGAGCAGCCGCAATAACCAACTGTTGCTGGAAGCGGCGTTGCAGATCGAGAACGAGATTCGTCAGGCGATCCACACCTACGGCGCCTCGCGCGTTGGCGTCGTGCTGGGCACCAGCACCTCGGGCATCGACGAAGCCAGCCGCGGCATCGCCCTGTACCTGCGCGACAAGCACTTCCCCTGCGACTACGACTACCAGCAACAGGAACTCAGCGCCCCGGCGAACTTCCTCGCCGACTGGCTGCAACTGAGCGGCCCTGCCTACGTGATTTCTACCGCGTGCACCTCCAGCGCCCGCGCCCTGATGAGCGCCCAGCGCTTGCTTGATCTGGGGGTGTGCGATGCGGTGATCTGCGGCGGCGTGGACAGCTTGTGCAAGCTGACCCTCAATGGTTTCAGCGCGCTGGAAGCCGTCTCGAATGAGCGTTGCAACCCTTTTTCGGCGAACCGCAACGGCATCAATATCGGCGAAGCGGCGGTGCTGTTTGTGATGAGTAAAGCGCCGGCACCGATTGCCTTGCTGGGCAGCGGCGCCAGCTGCGACGCACACCATATCTCCGCGCCCGAACCTACCGGCAAAGGCGCGTTGCAGGCGATGCGCAAGGCCTTGGCCAGTGCAAAACTGGCGCCGGAGCAGATCGGCTACCTGAACCTGCATGGCACCGCCACCCAGCACAACGACGCCATGGAAAGCCTGGCCGTCGCCAGCCTGTTCCCCGAAGGCGTAGCCTGCTCATCCACCAAACCCATGAGCGGCCACACCCTCGGCGCCGCCGGTGCGCTGGAAGCGGCCTTCTGCTGGCTGAGCCTGACTCACGGCCGCGTCCCACCCCACGTATGGGACGGCCAGGCCGACCCCGCGTTGCCCGCCTTGCAATGGGCACGCAGCGACGAAACCTTGGGAAAAACCTGCCTGATGAGCAACTCGTTTGCCTTCGGCGGTAATAACGTCAGCCTGATTATCGGAGAGGCCCCATGACCAACTGGCCACTCGCCGAGCTGCTGCCTCACGCGGGCGACATGATCCTGATCGAACACGTGCTGTCGTTCGACGAAGAGCAGATTCACACCCGTCTCACCGTCAAGCCTGGCGGCCTGTTCAACCGCCCTGACGGCAGCTTGCCGGCCTGGGTCGGCATCGAGTTGATGGCGCAGAGCGTCGCCGCCTACGCCGGTTGCCGCGCACGCCAAAGGGGCGAGGCGGTGGAACTGGGCTTCCTGCTCGGCACACGTAAGTTCGAATGCAACGTGGAACACTTCCCGGTGGGCGCCGAGCTGAACATCCACGGCCTGCGCTCCCTGGAAGACGACAACGGCATGGGTGTGTTCGAATGCCACCTGACCGGCGACGGTATCCAGGCCAGCGCCCGCTTGAACGTATTTCGACCGCCCCAGGCGGCCAATTATTTAGAAGAATCGAAGGACGAAACGCCATGACTGAATCCGTACTGGTCACCGGCTCCAGCCGTGGCATCGGCCGCGCCATTGCCCTGCGCCTGGCCCATGCCGGCCATGACATCGTGCTGCATTGCCGCAGCGGCCGTGCCGAAGCCGATGCAGTGCAAGTCGAAATCGAAGCCCTTGGCCGTAAGGCACGGGTGCTGCAATTCGATGTGGCGGATCGTGCGACCTGCAAGGAAATCCTTGAGGCCGACGTCGAGCAACATGGCGCCTACTACGGCGTGGTGCTCAATGCCGGGCTGACCCGCGACGGAGCGTTCCCGGCCTTGTCGGAAGACGATTGGGACGTGGTGATGCGCACCAACCTGGATGGTTTCTACAACGTGCTGCACCCGGTGATGATGCCAATGATTCGCCGTCGCGCAGCCGGGCGTATCGTGTGCATTACCTCAGTGTCGGGGCTGATCGGCAATCGCGGCCAGGTCAATTACAGCGCCTCGAAAGCCGGCTTGATCGGCGCGGCAAAAGCCCTGGCCATCGAGCTGGGCAAGCGCAAGATCACTGTCAACTGCGTAGCCCCCGGCTTGATCGACACCGCGATGCTGGATGAAAACGTACCGGTGGAAGAGCTGATGAAAATGATCCCGGCACAGCGCATGGGCACTCCCGAAGAAGTCGCCGGCGCGGTGAATTTCCTGATGTCGGCCGAAGCCGCCTATATCACCCGCCAGGTGTTGGCCGTCAATGGAGGCTTGTGCTGATGAAACGTGTAGTCGTCACCGGCATGGCCGGCATGACCTCCCTGGGCGGAGATTGGGCGACCATCTCCGCCAACTTTCGCGCCAACCGCAGCGGCATTCGGCGCATGGACGAGTGGGACCGTTTTACCGAACTGAACACGCGCCTGGCCGGCCCTATCGACGATTTCGTCGTGCCGGCCCATTGGACCCGCAAGCAGCTGCGCAGCATGGGCCGTGTCTCGCGCCTGGCGGTATGGGCGGCGGAGCAGGCATTGCAGGACGCCGGGTTGCTCGGTGATGAGTCGATCAAGGATGGGCGCATGGGTGTGGCGTGTGGTTCGTCCACCGGCAGCACCGATGAGATCAAGGCGTTCGGCAATATGCTGCTCAATTCGGTGGCCGAGGGGCTGAACGCCAACTCCTATGTACGGATGATGCCGCACACCACGGCGGCGAATATCAGCATCTTTTTTGGCCTGACTGGGCGGTTGATCCCAACGTCCAGCGCCTGCACCAGCGGCAGCCAGGGCATCGGTTATGCCTATGAGGCGATCAAGTTCGGCCGCCTGCCCTTGATGCTCGCCGGCGGCGCCGAGGAGCTGTGCCCCACCGAAGCTATGGTGTTCGACGCGCTCTACGCCACCAGCCTGAAAAACGACGCCCCGCAAACCAGCCCACGCCCCTACGACAGCGGCCGCGACGGCCTGGTGATCGGCGAAGGCGGCGGCATGCTGGTACTTGAGGAGCTGGAACACGCCCTGGCGCGGGGTGCACATATTCATGCGGAACTGGTCGGCTTCGGCAGCAACGCTGATGGCCAGCACACCACCCGCCCGGAACAGAAAACCATGCGCCGCGCCATGGAACTGGCCCTGGAAGACGCCGGACTCACACCAGACGCGATTGGCTACGTGAACGGACACGGCACCGCCACCGATCAAGGCGACATCGCCGAGACCCTGGCCACCAGCAGCCTGTTCGGCAAGCGCATGCCCATCAGCTCGCAGAAAAGCTTCCTCGGCCACACCCTCGGGGCGTGCGGGGCGCTGGAGTCGTGGTTCAGCATCGAGATGATGAACCGCAACCAATACGTGCACACCTTCAATCTGGACTCCGTCGACCCGCAGTGCGGGGAGCTGGACTACCTGCAAGGTGAATTCCGCGAGATGCACCACGACTACGTGATGAACAACAACTTTGCCTTTGGTGGCGTGAATACGTCGCTGATCTTCCGCCGCTGGTCCTGACTTTTTAAACGATTGGAGAATACGGAATGTCTTCCTTGCTACGCGTCACCCTGATCACCCTGGCGCTGTTGACCACTGCCGGCTGCACCAGCAAACCGGTCCTCAACACCCAGCACGACCTGCCGGCGAACGCCCAGGTCAGCGAAGAAAAAATGAAGACGGTTATCGTCAACGCCCTGCAAAAACGCGAGTGGAACGTGCAACGCCTGAGCCCGCAACTGGTGCAGGCCGAGATCACTGTGCGTAACCAGTACTACGCCGCCATCGACATCCGTTACACCCGCAACAGTTACGCCATCACCTACCGCGACAGCCGCGAGCTGGGCTACAAGGACGGCAAGATTCATCGCAACTACAACCGCTGGGTGAACAACTTGGACAGCGACATCATGGCGGGCTTGCGCAGCAATGGTGTGAGTAGTGAGGCAGGGTCGGCGGCGCAGTTGTTTGAGCAAACCGGGACCACCAAGTAAAACCGAGACTCCGTGGGGAGCGGGCGGTGCGAGGCAGCCCAATAAAGACGCGGGTATTTTTCTGTTAGAACTCAACGTCTGATTTTGGGGCTGCTGCGCGGCCCAGCGCGGTACAAGCCCGCTCACCACGAGTCTCTCGTTTTCTCAGGTTATGTTTTAGATACCTATCGGGAGCGAGCCTCCTCCCGCACTTGAACCGAGCACGCCCGGCAACGCTTGGCCGTCAAGGGAACAAGCTCCCTCACCACATTTTCGATGAAGCATTGCAACTCAGTGGGTGGCCTTAAGCGTCAACAACTCCACAAACGCCTTCGCCATCGGCGTCTGCGCGCCCTTGCGCTGTACCAGCCATACCGAGGTCACCGCCTCCGGGTCCAGTAAGGTGCGATACACCACCCCATCAATGCGGATGCGCTGGTAAGACGCCGGCAGCACCGACACGCCCAACCCCGCCGCCACCAGGCCGATGATGGTCATCGCCTCGCCCGCTTCCTGGGCGAAGTGCGGGCTGAAGCCAGCGTCGCGGCACAGGCTGAGCAGTTGGGCATACAGGCCGCTCCCATAGCTGCGTGGAAAAAACACAAACGGCTCGTCAGCTAACTTGGCCAGGTGCAAGCCACGCTCACTGCCTTCCACCAACGGGTGACCGGCACTCAAGACAGCAACCAGGGGTTCGCGCATCAGCTCGATCACATTCAACGAATCCGGCAATGGCAAGGGCCGCATCAACCCCACCTGAATCGACTCATCCACCAGCGACTCGGCCACTTCTGTGCTGCTCATTTCCTGCAGGTTCAAGTGCACCGCCGGGAAGGCCTGGCGAAACGCGAAGATCGCCTGGGGAATGCTCGCGTTGAAGGGCGCTGACGAGGTGAAGCCTATCTTCAACTCCCCCAGCTCACCCAACTGCGCCCGCCGCGCGACGTCCGCCGCCTTGTCCACCTGGGCCAGCACCAACCGCGCTTCGTGCAGGAACAAGCGCCCCGCCTCGCTCAGCTCAACCCGACGATTGGTACGCTCAAATAACCGCGCGCCCACCTCCTGCTCCAGCGCCTGGATCTGCTGGCTCAGGGGCGGTTGCGAGATGCCCAGCACCTGCGCGGCCCGGCCAAAGTGCAGCTCTTCGGCAACAGCGATGAAGTACCGCAGATGACGCAATTCCATGCAAACCCCATTAGGTCGTTAAAGCTATCAAACAGGTCGAACAATATATTGGAAAGAATCATTAGCCAGCTATATTCTTTTTTGCATTGCCAGCCCTGACAGGCTTTTGCTCCCCGAGGTCCCCGTGAAATCTGCTGTCGCTCCACTCGCTCAAGACGTCCCGCCCACCGCCCTCGATGAGGTAGTGGCTCAGCTCAATGACGCGTTCATCGAGAAAGGCACGCCGATGTTCATGCGCACGGTGCTGGCGCTGTTCTCAGGCGGTTTTGCTACGTTTGCCCTGCTGTATTGCGTGCAACCGATGATGCCGGCACTGTCCCACGAGTTTTCCATCAATGCCGCGCAAAGCAGCCTGATTCTCTCGGTGTCCACGGCGATGCTTGCGCTGGGTTTGCTGATCACCGGACCGATTTCCGACACCCTGGGGCGTAAGCCGGTGATGGTCGCCGCGCTGTTCTGCGCGGCGCTGGCCACGATTGCCAGCGGCCTGATGCCGTCCTGGGAAGGGATCCTGCTGATGCGTGCGCTGGTGGGCCTGTCACTCAGCGGCGTGGCCGCCGTCGCAATGACCTACCTGAGCGAAGAGATCCACCCCCAGCACATCGGCCTGGCCATGGGCCTGTACATCGGTGGCAATGCCATTGGCGGCATGAGCGGACGCCTGATCATCGGCGTGTTGATCGACTTCGTCAGCTGGCACACCGCAATGCTGATCATCGGCGCCCTGGCGCTGATCGCGGCCACGGTGTTCTGGAAAATCCTCCCGGAATCGCGCAACTTCCGCGCCAGCAGCCTCAAGCCACGCAGCCTGATGGACGGTTTTGTCATGCACTTCAAGGACGCGGGCCTGCCGTGGCTGTTTCTTGAAGCCTTCCTGCTGATGGGCGCGTTCGTGACGATGTTCAACTACATCGGCTATCGCCTGCTGGCCGACCCGTACGACCTGAGCCAGGCCGTGGTCGGCCTGCTGTCGTTGGTCTACCTCTCGGGCATCTACAGCTCGGCGAAAATCGGCTCCCTCGCCGACCGCCTCGGCCGCCGCCGTGTGCTGTGGGCCACCATCGTACTGATGCTCGCCGGCATGCTGCTGACCCTGTTCTCCCCGTTGTGGCTGGTGGTGCCGGGCATGCTGATCTTCACCTTCGGCTTCTTCGGCGCCCACTCGGTGGCCAGCAGCTGGATCGGTCGCCGAGCAGTCAAGGCCAAGGGGCAGGCGTCGTCGTTGTACCTGTTCTGCTACTACGCTGGCTCAAGCGTCGCCGGCACCACAGGTGGATTCTTCTGGCACCTCGCCGGATGGAACGGCATTGGTGCATTCATCGTGGCGCTGTTGATCGGCGCGTTGCTGGTCGCGTTGAAGTTGGCGAAGTTGCCGCCGCTGGCCTCGGCCTGATAAGCACCACACTTAAGAAGCAACACTCCCACATAACAAAAAGATTTAAACGCACTATGGCCAAGCGATAAAAAAATCCGCCTAGCCATGCACAGTTCATTCAGGTTGTTAGCGACAACATCACCCTCTTAATTGGAAGAAGGTGATGAAGTAAAACAGGGAAACTACACGTGATATTGCGCGGACAACTCATGCACCGCTTGCAGGAAAGCGCCAGCGTGTTCCGGGTTCACTTCCGGCGTAATGCCATGACCCAGGTTAAACACGTGCCCGGTACCCTTGCCATAGCTGGCCAGGATGCGGCCGACTTCGGCGCGGATCGCTTCCGGCTTGGCGTACAGCACGGTCGGGTCCATGTTGCCTTGCAGCGCGACGCGGTTGCCCACGCGCTGGCGGGCTTCACCGATGTCGCACGTCCAGTCCAGGCCTAACGCATCAGCGCCGGCGTCGGCGATGCTTTCCAGCCACAGGCCACCGCCCTTGGTGAACATGATGACCGGCACTTTGCGGCCCTCGTGCTCACGGATCAGGCCGCTGACGATCTTGCGCATGTAGGCCAGGGAGAATTCCTGGTACGCCGCCGCCGACAGGTTGCCGCCCCAGGTATCGAAAATCTGTACCGCTTGCGCACCGGCCATGATCTGGCCGTTGAGGTAGGACGTGACCGACTGGGCCAGCTTGTCCAGCAGCAGGTGCATGGCTTGAGGGTTGTCGTAGAGCATCGCCTTTGTCTTGCGGAAGTCTTTCGACGAGCCGCCTTCGACCATGTAGGTGGCCAGGGTCCAAGGGCTGCCCGAGAAGCCGATCAGCGGCACACGGCCGTTCAGCTCGCGGCGGATGGTGCTGACGGCGTCCATCACGTAGCCGAGGTCTTTGTGCGGATCAGGGATCGGCAAGGCTTCGATATCGGCCAGGGTGCTGACGACTTTCTTGAAACGCGGGCCTTCGCCGGTCTCGAAGTACAGGCCTTGGCCCATTGCATCAGGGATGGTGAGGATGTCGGAAAAGAGGATGGCCGCGTCCAGTTGAGGGTAGCGGTCCAGCGGCTGCAGGGTGACTTCGCAGGCGAACTCCGGGTTCATGCACAGGCTCATGAAATCGCCGGCGTGGGCGCGACTGGCGCGGTATTCCGGCAGGTAGCGACCGGCTTGACGCATCATCCACACAGGGGTGACGTCCACGGGTTGCTTGAGCAGGGCACGAAGGAAACGGTCGTTCTTGAGGGCAGTCATGTCGGCATCCGCAAAAAAAGTGCGGGCATTTTCTCAGAGCGCGACGCAAAAGGCACGGCAAGAGCGGTGCCTTTTGTCTATCGGGTCAATTTGTCGCGGACATGGAAGCGCTGCAAAACCAATGTGGGAGGGGGCTTGCTCCCGATAGCGGTGTGTCAGTCTCAGTGTCTGTCACTGAACCACCGCTATCGGGGGCAAGCCCCCTCCCACATTTTGATCCCATTTCAACCTGGGACCAGGGTCAGACTTGCAGGTAGTCCAGGATCCCTTCGGCGGCATTGCGACCTTCGAAGATCGCGGTCACCACCAGGTCAGACCCGCGCACCATGTCGCCACCGGCAAAGATTTTCGGGTTGCTGGTCTGGTGCTTGTACTGGCCTTGTTCCGGGGCTACCACACGGCCCTGGCTGTCGGTTTGGATCTCGAACTGCTCGAACCACGGCGCCGGGCTTGGGCGGAAACCGAAGGCGATGACCACGGCATCGGCCGGGATGATCTCTTCGGAACCTGGAATCGGCTCAGGGCTGCGACGGCCACGGGCGTCCGGTTCGCCGAGACGGGTCTCGACCACCTTCACACCTTCGACACGGTCTTCACCGACGATCGCAATCGGCTGACGGTTATAGAGGAATTTCACGCCTTCTTCCTTGGCGTTCTTCACCTCTTTGCGCGAACCCGGCATGTTGGCTTCGTCACGGCGATACGCACAGGTCACCGACTTGGCGCCCTGACGAATCGAGGTACGGTTGCAGTCCATCGCGGTGTCGCCACCGCCGAGTACCACGACCTTCTTGCCTTTCATGTCGACGAAATCTTCCGGCGACTTTTCAAAGCCCAGGTTGCGGTTGACGTTTGCGATCAGGAAGTCGAGCGCGTCATACACGCCAGGCAGGTCCTCACCGGCAAAGCCGCCCTTCATGTAGGTGTAAGTACCCATGCCCATGAACACGGCATCGTATTCGGCGAGCAGTTGCTCCATGGTGATGTCTTTGCCGATTTCGGTATTGAGGCGGAACTCGATACCCATGCCGGTGAACACTTCACGACGGTGGCTCAGTACGGTTTTTTCCAGCTTGAACTCGGGGATACCGAAGGTCAGCAGGCCACCGATTTCCGGGTTCTTGTCGAACACCACCGGGGTCACGCCGCCGCGCACCAGCACGTCGGCACAGCCAAGGCCCGCCGGGCCCGCACCGATGATCGCCACGCGCTTGCCGGTCGGCTTGACCTTGGACATGTCCGGACGCCAGCCCATGGCGAACGCGGTGTCGGTGATGTACTTCTCCACCGAACCGATGGTCACCGCACCGAAGCCGTCGTTCAGGGTGCAGGCACCCTCACACAGACGGTCCTGCGGGCACACCCGGCCGCAGACTTCCGGCAGGGTGTTGGTCTGGTGCGACAGCTCGGCGGCGGCGAGGATGTTGCCCTCGGCCACCAATTTCAGCCAGTTGGGAATGAAGTTGTGCACCGGGCACTTCCATTCGCAATACGGGTTACCGCACCCCAGGCAGCGGTGGGCCTGATCGGCCGAGTGCTGGGGTTTGAAAGGCTCGTAGATTTCCACGAACTCTTTCTTGCGTTGACGCAACAGTTTCTTCTTCGGATCTTTGCGCCCGACATCGATGAACTGGAAGTCGTTATTCAGACGTTCAGCCATGTTAAAACCTCATCAAACTCTTCAGGCGCATATCACTGCGGGTTGGCACGGATGCTGGAAAGCAACGATTTCAGGTTGGCAGCCTTGGGCTTGACCAGCCAGAAACGACGCAGGTAATCATCGAGGTTTTCGGCGAGGTTACGACCCCATTCGCTGCCGGTCTCCTCGACGTACTCGTCCAGCACGTGCTGCAAGTGGTTCCGGTAGGATTCCATGGCTTCGCCGCTGATCCGCTGGATCTCGACCAACTCGTGGTTGACCTTGTCGACGAAGGTGTTGTCCTGGTCGAGCACGTAGGCGAAACCGCCAGTCATGCCCGAACCGAAGTTGTAACCGGTCTTGCCCAATACCGCGACAAAGCCCCCGGTCATGTACTCGCAGCAGTGATCGCCAGTGCCTTCCACCACGGTGTGGGCACCGGAGTTACGCACGGCGAAACGCTCACCGGCGGTACCCGCGGCGAACAGCTTGCCACCGGTAGCGCCGTACAGGCAGGTGTTACCGATGATGGCACTCTCCTGGCTCTTGTAGACGCTGCCTTTAGGCGGAACGATCACCAGCTTGCCGCCGGTCATGCCCTTGCCCACGTAGTCGTTGGCGTCGCCTTCCAGGTACATGTGCAGGCCGCCGGCGTTCCACACGCCAAAGCTCTGGCCAGCAGTACCCTTGAAGCGGAAGGTGATTGGCGCTTTCGCCATCCCTTGGTTGCCATGCTTGCGCGCGATTTCACCGGAGATGCGTGCGCCGATGGAACGGTCGCAGTTGCAGATATCCAGGGCGAATTCGCCACCGCTGGCGTCATTGATCGAGGAACCGGCCATTTCGACCATCTTCTCGGCCAACAGGCCTTTGTCGAACGGCGGGTTGCGATCCACCTGGCAGAATTGTGGCTTTTCTGCCGGGATGTGATCGCTCCCCAACAACGGCGTCAGGTCCAGGTGCTGTTGCTTGGCGGTCTGGCCTTCGAGGATGTCCAGCAGATCGGTGCGACCGATCAGCTCTTCCAGCGAACGCACGCCCAGCTTGGCCAGCCACTCACGGGTTTCTTCGGCGACATAGGTGAAGAAGTTCACCACCATGTCGACGGTGCCGATGTAGTGATCCTTGCGCAGCTTCTCGTTCTGAGTGGCGACGCCGGTGGCGCAGTTGTTCAGGTGGCAAATGCGCAGGTATTTGCAGCCCAGGGCGATCATCGGCGCGGTGCCGAAACCGAAACTCTCGGCGCCGAGGATCGCGGCCTTGATCACGTCGAGGCCGGTTTTCAGGCCGCCGTCAGTCTGCACACGGACCTTGCCGCGCAGGTCGTTGCCGCGCAGGGTCTGGTGAGTTTCGGCCAGGCCGAGTTCCCAAGGTGCGCCGGCGTACTTGATGGAGGTCAGCGGGGATGCACCGGTACCGCCGTCGTAGCCGGAGATGGTGATCAGGTCGGCATAGGCCTTAGCCACACCGGCGGCAATGGTGCCCACGCCCGCTTCCGCTACCAGTTTCACCGAGACCAGCGCCTGCGGATTGACTTGTTTCAGGTCGAAAATCAGCTGCGACAAGTCTTCAATCGAGTAGATGTCGTGGTGCGGCGGTGGCGAAATCAGGGTCACGCCAGGCACTGCATAACGCAGCTTGGCGATCAGGCCGTTGACCTTGCCGCCTGGCAGCTGGCCGCCTTCACCGGGCTTGGCGCCCTGGGCAACCTTGATCTGCAGCACTTCGGCATTGACCAGGTATTCCGGGGTCACGCCGAAACGGCCAGTGGCAACCTGCTTGATTTTCGAGCTCTTGATGGTGCCGTAGCGCGCCGGGTCTTCACCGCCTTCACCGGAGTTGGAACGCGCACCCAGGCGGTTCATGGCTTCGGCCAGGGCTTCGTGGGCCTCAGGCGACAGAGCGCCCAGGGAAATACCGGCAGAGTCGAAGCGCTTGAGGATCGACTCCAGTGGCTCAACTTCGCTGATGTTCATCGGCGTGTCCAAGGTCTTCACCTTGAACAGGTCGCGGATCATGGACACCGGGCGGTTATCCACCAGCGAGGTGTATTCCTTGAACTTGGCGTAGTCGCCCTGCTGCACGGCGGCTTGCAGAGTGCTCACCACGTCCGGGTTGTACGCGTGGTATTCGCCACCGTGCACGAACTTGAGCAGGCCGCCTTGCTGGATCGGCTTGCGCGCGCTCCAGGCTTCGGCGGCCAAGGCTTTCTGTTCGGCTTCGATGTCGACGAAACGCGCGCCTTTGATACGGCTCGGCACACCACGGAAGCTCAGGTCGCAGACTTCTTCGGACAGGCCGATGGCTTCGAACAATTGAGCACCGCGATAAGACGTGACGGTGGAGATGCCCATCTTGGACAGGATCTTCAACAGGCCTTTGGTGATGCCTTTACGGTAGTTCTTGAACACCTCATAGAGGTCGCCCAGCACTTCACCGGTACGGATCAGGTCGCCCAGCACTTCGTACGCGAGGAACGGGTACACCGCCGAGGCGCCGAAGCCGATCAACACCGCGAAGTGATGTGGGTCGCGGGCGGTGGCGGTTTCGACAAGGATGTTGGAGTCGCAGCGCAGGCCTTTTTCGGTCAGGCGGTGGTGCACCGCGCCGGTGGCGAGCGAAGCGTGGATCGGCAGCTTGCCTGGGGCAATATGGCGGTCGGTCAGCACGATCTGGGTACGACCGGCGCGCACAGCTTCTTCGGCCTGGTCGGCGACGTTGCGCACAGCGGCCTCAAGGCCGAGGCTCTCGTCGTAGTTCAGGTCAATGATCTGGCGGTCGAAACCTGGACGCTCCAGGGTCATCAACGAACGCCACTTGGCCGGGGAAATAACCGGCGAGCTGAGGATCACGCGGGAAGCGTGCTCAGGCGATTCCTGGAAGATGTTGCGCTCGGCACCGAGGCACACTTCCAGGGACATCACGATGGCTTCGCGCAGCGGGTCGATCGGTGGGTTGGTCACCTGGGCGAACTGCTGGCGGAAATAGTCGTACGGCGTGCGCACGCGCTGGGACAGTACAGCCATCGGCGTGTCATCGCCCATGGAGCCGACGGCCTCGTAACCTTGCTCGCCGAGCGGACGCAGCACTTGGTCGCGCTCCTCGAACGTGACCTGGTACATCTTCATGTACTGCTTGAGCTGGTCAACGTCATAGAAAGCCGAACCGTGGTCGTTGTCTTCCATGGTCGCCTGGATGCGCAGGGCGTTCTTGCGCAGCCATTGCTTGTACGGGTGACGGGACTTCAAGCGGTTGTCGATGGCGTCGGTGTCGAGGATCTGCCCGGTTTCGGTGTCCACGGCCAGGATCTGGCCAGGGCCAACGCGACCTTTGGCGATGACGTCTTCAGGCTTGTAGTTCCACACGCCGATTTCCGACGCGAGGGTGATGAAACCGTTGGTGGTGGTGACCCAGCGCGCCGGGCGCAGACCGTTACGGTCGAGCAGGCACACCGCATAGCGGCCGTCGGTCATGACCACGCCAGCCGGGCCGTCCCACGGCTCCATGTGCATCGAGTTGTACTCGTAGAATGCACGCAGGTCCGGGTCCATGGTCTCGACGTTCTGCCACGCAGGCGGAATGATCATGCGCACGCCGCGGAACAGGTCGATGCCACCGGTGACCATCAGTTCGAGCATGTTGTCCATGCTGGAGGAGTCGGAACCGACGCGGTTAACCAGCGGGCCGAGCTCTTCCAGGTCCATCAGATCGTTGGCGAACTTGGTGCGACGGGCCACGGCCCAGTTGCGGTTGCCGGTGATGGTGTTGATCTCGCCGTTATGGGCGAGGAAGCGGAATGGCTGGGCCAGCGGCCATTTCGGCAGGGTGTTGGTGGAGAAGCGCTGGTGGAACACGCAGATCGCGGTTTGCAGGCGCTCATCGCTCAGGTCTGGATAGAAGGCGGTCAAGTCCGCCGGCATCATCAGGCCTTTATAGATGATGGTCTTGTGGGAAAAGCTGCAGATGTAGTGGTCGGCATCGGCGGCGTTGGCCACGGACGAGCGACGACGGGACGTGAACAGCTTGATTGCCATGTCCTGGTCGCTCAGGCCGTCACCGGCGATGAACACTTGTTCGATCTGCGGCAGGCGCTCCAAGGCCAGGCGGCCGAGCACGCTGGTGTCGATTGGCACTTTGCGCCAGCCGACCAGTTGCAGGCCGGCAGCGACGATCTCGCGGTTCATGTTCTCGCGAGCGGCTTCGGCTTTGACCGGGTCCTGGTTGAAAAACACCATGCCCACGGCGTACTGCTTGGGCAGGTCGACAGCGAAATGCTCTTTGGCGACCGCGCGCAGGAATTGGTCGGGCTTTTGAATCAGCAAGCCACAACCGTCACCGGTCTTGCCGTCGGCGTTGATCCCACCGCGGTGGGTCATGCAGGTCAGGGCCTCGATGGCCGTTTGCAAAAGGGTATGACTGGGCTCGCCCTGCATATGGGCTATCAGGCCGAAACCGCAGTTATCCTTGAATTCATCGGGTTGGTACAGACCTGCTTTCATAGACACTTTCTCACCAGGCTGCCTCTTATACCGAGGCAAATTTCTTTTCAATTCAACCGGTTACCTTCCACGCCGAACGTACGCCGGCTTAGCGGGGGCAAAAGGGAGGTCATTGTACACACCGACACAGACGCTCACAAATTTAGCGACGAAATGTCGCAAATCTATGTCGCATTTATGAAAGGTTTAAAGCGATATGCTGTGCTAGTCAAAACTTTTTTAATTCTGACCGCTACGACTCAAAAGCTACTGTGACGCAGACACCACAAAGCGCGCGGCTTCTGGGAAGCTGCACGCACTTGAGGATTTTTTTGAGGTGCCGGGAGGGCGGCTTGGGTAAAGCCGCCGGATCTTCAGCGAGTTGCTGCCAGTTCTTGTTGAACGCTGGCAACAGTGCGAGGCCAAGGTTTACCAGCCTGAACCTTCGCTGGCAAGGATTTGATCGCAGAATCAGCTGCTGCACGGCTGGAGAAGTTGCCGTAGGTGATCACGTAAAGAGGCTTGCCGTTGAGCACTTTCTTGAAATAACGGTACTCGCCGCCCTGCTCTTTCACGAAGGCCTGAGCGTTGGCTTCGGAGCTGGTGCCGAGGATCTGCACCACGAAGTTACCGGTCGGCTGGCTGGCGTACCAGCTGCTGCCGGCGGCGCCTGCTTTGGCGACAGTGGCAGGTTTTTCCGCAGGCTTGGTCACCGGCGCGGGTTTGGCTGCTGGAGCAGGCGCTACGGGCTTGGTGACAGGTGCAGGCTTGGCAGTCGCGATAGTTGGCGCTGGCGTCGGCACTGCGGCTGGCTTGGCGGCCGGCTGACCCGCTGGCACGCCCGCAGGTGGCGCGGTGGTAGTCACGGTCGGCGGTGTAGCGCTGGAGCCCTCTACGGGCACGCCGTCGTCGCCTTCGGAGATGCCACCGGCTTCTTCGGCGAGTGGGCCGCGCATCACAGGCTGACCAACCATTGGCAGGTTGGTCGGTTGGCCGGAATTGGCGAACTCGACATTCGGCGTGGGTTTACCCAGTGGCAACTGCGCCTGTTCGGTTGGCGCGCTGGCGGTGGTCGGCGCCTTGTTGCGACCCGGGATCAACCAGGCGGCGGCAACAGCGACCACGACAACGGCAGAAATCGCCAGTACGTGCTTCTTAGGCATAGTGAACCCCATCTTTGGACGCTTGACCGCAGAGCGGCTGGCAATCATGGCTTCGATCATTGCATCGCGGGCAACCTGGTTGATGGTGCCAGGCCAGCCGTCGGAGCTTTCGTGAATATCAGAGATCTGATTTGCCGTGAAAAGTTCGATACCGGCCCCGGCGCCTTCGAGGCGTTGAGCCAGGTATTCACGGGTTTCTTCCTCTTCGTACGGCTGCAGTTCGATGACGTGGAACAGCTCCTGATCACCGCTGATCTGCTCCAGATCGGCGATCAGCGACGACTCACCGAACAGGAACACATGGGGACGACCTTCCGGCGTACCCGCCGCCAGCGCCAACAGCGCTTCCAGTGCGGATTCGTCGAGCTGCTCGGCGTCATCCACCAGCAGGTAGACTTCCTGGCCGGTCAGGCCAAGTTGCACGATTTGTTTGAGAATCGCGCTCGGCTCAGCAGTGGATACGTCCAGGGCCTGGGCAACCTGGCGCAGCACGCCGGCCGCATCACCGGCACCACGGGCAGACACCACCACGCTCTGTACCGATTGTTTGTTGGTGCTGGCAACCAGGGCCTGGCGCAGCAAAGTCTTGCCGCTGCCCAACGGACCGGTCACGACCAGCAGTAGCTGGCTGTAGCGCGCCAAGTGGTGCAACTGCCCGAGCACCGGCTTGCGCTGGGCCGGGAAAAATTTGAAACCAGGCACCCGTGGAGCAAAAGGGTCGTGGCTTAACTGGTAATGGCCGAGGAACGCCTCGTCGGCATGCAAACTAGTCATCGGGATCTTATTAACCTTTAAGCTGGGCCAGGGCGCGGTAATCCGCTCCCAGCGTGGCCTGTAAAATCTCTTTCGGATAATCGTCGGTCACTAACGCTTCGCCCATGCGGCGCAGCAGCACCAGTCGTAGTCGACCGTCGATCACTTTCTTATCTATCGCCATGTGTTCGAGAAAGTCGGCCTCGGTCATCTCCTCAGGCGGAATGACCGGCAAACCGGCGCGCTGGAACAGGCGGATACCGCGATCACGCTCCTGGGCGCTGATCCAACCCAGGCGTTGCGACATCTCAAGTGCCATCACCGTGCCAGCCGCTACAGCCTCCCCGTGCAACCACACACCATAGCCCATGTGCGTTTCGATCGCATGGCCGAAGGTGTGGCCGAGGTTCAAAGTGGCCCGTACACCGGATTCCCGTTCGTCGGCATTCACCACCAGCGCCTTCGCGGCACAGGAGCGGGAAATCGCTTCGGTGAGCGCCACCTGGTCGAGGGCGCGCAAGGCGTCCACGTGTTCTTCCAGCCAGGTCAGGAACGGCTCGTCGCAAATCAGCCCGTACTTGATGACTTCCGCCAGGCCCGCCGACAGCTCGCGTGGTGGCAGGGTGTTGAGGGTCGCGGTATCGATCAGCACGGCTTGGGGCTGATAAAACGCGCCGACCATGTTCTTGCCAAGCGGATGGTTGATACCTGTCTTGCCGCCCACCGACGAATCGACCTGGGACAGCAGGGTGGTCGGCACCTGAATAAAGTCCACGCCACGCTGGTAGCAGGCCGCCGCAAAGCCGGCCATGTCGCCGATCACACCGCCGCCCAAGGCAATCACGGTGGTGCGACGGTCATGGCGCGCGGTCAGCAGGCCATCAAAGATCAGTTGCAGGGTTTCCCAGTTCTTGTGGGCTTCGCCGTCGGGCAAAATCACGGAAATCACTGAGTACGCCGCCAGGCTGCGGCTCAGACGCTCAAGATACAGCGGCGCGACCGTTTCGTTGGAGATGATCGCCACTTGCCGCCCGGCAATATGCGGTGCGAGCAACTCGGGCTGGTCCAACAGACCTTCGCCAATATGGATCGGGTAGCTGCGCTCGCCTAGATCGACCTTAAGTGTCTGCATGTGTCCCCGCGTTGAAGATGTGTTGACGACCGGCAACGTCGAGACCCGACGTCGCCTGATGGCTCTACGCCACACCCTGCAGGGTGATAGCGCGCCGCCGAGAATAGCGCATTTCGGGCCTGGCTTTAACGGGGTGGCAGCCGTTGCAGGCGCTCAAGAATGTCGAGGACCACCATGCGAGGCGGCCGCTCATCGGTTTCCACCACCAGATCGGCGATTTCCCGATACAGCGGATCGCGCAGCGTGAGTAGGTCCCGCAAGGTTTTTTCCGGGTTGGCCGTGCGCAGCAACGGGCGATTACGATCACGGGCGGTGCGGCCTACCTGCTGCTCGACCGACGCATGCAAATAGACCACCCGACCACCGGCATGCAGCGCCCGACGATTTTCATCGCGCATCACCGCGCCACCGCCGGTGGCCAATACCACGCCGTCGCAGCCGCACAGCTCAGCGATCATCGCCTGCTCGCGGTCACGAAAGCCCAGCTCGCCTTCTTTATCGAAGATCCATGGGATATTGGCACCCGTGCGCAATTCAATTTCCTTGTCGGAATCTTTGAATGGCAGGCGCAGCTCTTTGGCCAGCAAACGGCCGATGGTGCTTTTTCCAGCCCCCATCGGTCCTACAAGAATCAAATTTCGCACAGAATCAACGACTCACAGCAATCGCCTGGTTATTCATAATACGCGGAGTCAGGAATACCAGCAGCTCGGATTTTTTATCCGCCACCACATCGCGCCGGAAAAGGCGGCCAAGATACGGCACATCGCCCAAAAATGGCACTTTATCTACCACTTTGCTTTGGGTATTGGAGAAAACACCGCCAATGACGATCGTCTCTCCATCCTTGACCAACACCTTGGCGTTGACCTCGTTTTTCTTGATCGGCGGTACGTCGTTGAGTTTATTGAGGTAGTCGGGCTCATCCTTGGTGACTTTGACCACCATGATCACATGGTCATCGGGGGTGATTTGCGGGGTAACCTCCAATGAAAGGGAGGCCTCCTTGAACGACACCGACGTCGCACCTTGGGAGGTGGATTCCTGGTAGGGAATTTCCGTGCCCTTCAGAATGCGCGCGGTTTCCTTGTCGGAGGTGACCACCTTGGGCTGTGAGACGATTTCTCCATTGCCGGTTTTCTCCATGGCGGTCAGTTCCAGGTCGAGCAGCAGGTTGTCGGTGATATACGCAATGCCCAGGCCGGAGGTACCAGTAAGCGAACCCAGATCTACGAACGGCGAGCTGGGTGCATTTTCAGGAGTTTGGGCACCGTCCGACTGAGGCTTCTGAATACCTCCGGCGGCCCAATTCCCTCGATTGAGGCGACCTCCCCAGCGCGCACCCAGGCTTTTGTCGTAGTCGACGTTGGCCTCGACAATCCGCGCCTCGATCATCACCTGGCGCACCGGGATATCCAACTGCGCCACGATCCGGCGCAGCTCTTCCAAACGCTCGCCGGTCTGGTAGGCAATGATGTTGTTGGTGCGGTCATCTACGGCCACCGAACCGCGCTCATCCGTCGTTCCTTCAAAGCCGTTCACCGACTGGAACAGCTTGGCCAGGTCCGCCGCCTTAGCGTAGTTGACCTGCAATAATTCACGCCGCAGGGGCGCCAGGTCGGCCATCTGCTTGCGCGATTCCAGCGTGAGCAATTCACGAGCGGCCAACTCCTCGGCGGGCGCCACCAGTAGCACTCCGGCCTTTATCCGTTTATCCAAACCTTTAGTTTGCAGCACAAGATCCAGCGCTTGATCCCAGGGCACATGCTTGAGGCGTAGGGTGATGGAGCCCTGCACATCGTCGCTGACCACCAAGTTGAGGCCGGCCACATCGGCGATTTGCTGCAATACGGCGCGCAGACCAATATCCTGGAAGTTGAGGCTCAGCTTTTCACCTGTATAGGCGCCCGACACCGCATTCCCGGGAGGCGGTAGCTGGATAAGATCCACACGATTGGGCACAGCAACAGCCATCGGTGCCGTGAACGCTATCCATAGCGCCACACCGAAGGACGAGAAAGTCCTTTTCATTGTTTGATTCCGTTATGAGTGGAGGTTTAATACGAGGGTTCGCGGGCGCTCCAGCCATGCGCCCTGTTCATCGGGAAACAACTCGACCAGCTCGATATGGCCGTCATGAATCGCTGTGATTCGACCATGATCCGGCCCGAGGTAATCGCCGACCGCCAGGCGATGCAACGTAGAGGCCTGGCGCAGCAGGACGAAAGTCTGCGCCCCGCGGGACAACGTGCCGACCATGTCGAACTGATCCACAGAGAGACCTTCCAAGGCTCCACGCGAACGAGCCAGGTCTGGGGCAACAGCCGCCCGTCCACGCGAGTGATCGACGTGCAAGGCAAGGAGCTGGAACGGATCACGTAGACCGGAGGCGTCGTAGACAAAGGGTTGTTCTTGCAGGGCTGGCGCGCCCCGTTTAACGCCTTTCTGGCTACGCCAATAGCTCTTGGCCAGCAGATCAAGCCGCAGTAGCTTGCCATCACTTCGGAGAGCAACGTCATGCACCGTAGCGATGCGCGAGAGGCCACCCAGGGCACTCACAAACGTCGCCAGGTCGTGATAGGCGCCGGTGACGCCGACCTGGACAGGCTGTTCGTTATAGAGTGGCCGAGACAGCTCATCCAACGGCGTGACGCTCTCTATCACCAACCTATTAGCCAGTGCTAACCGAGCGATGTCCTCCAGCAAGCCGGGCATCTCGGACTCACCAGGCAATTGCTGAAGAAGGCCGCTGACCTTTTCCTGCATCAGTTGTAACTGGCGAGCCTGGTCTTCAAGATCCGCGGCCACGTCAGTTTTTTCCGCGCGTTGCTGCTGCAGGGCAACACCTTGAACCTCGACCTGTCGCAATCGCTCCCGTGATGAGCTCAGGTATAGAAGGTCACCCACCACCAGCACTATGCCGGCCAGCGCACAGCCCAGCAGGACTTTGCCAGGTAAGGGCCATTTTGCAGCGTTGTGAGTCAGCGCGGAAAATTCGAGCCTGGGCAGGCTCATGGCTGGGCCTCGGAGGATTCTCCCTGGCGTACCATCAACTGGAATTCGTTGGTGCCGCGAGCGCCGTCGGCTCGCACATGTTGCAGGCGCGTAGAGTGTGCACCTTCGGAGGCTTCCAGGCGGCGCATCAACTGGGCAATGTCCTGGCTGGATTCAGCGCTGCCACTGATACTCACCGTATCGCCTTTGGCGACGACCTCATGCAAATGCACGCCATCAGGGACCGCACGGGCCAACTGATCGAGCAGTTGTGCGCCGGCGGAGCGATTATCGTGCAAGTCTTGTACGACCTTCATGCGTTCCGCCAGTTGCTGGCTTTGCACCTGAAGGTCATCAATGGTCTTGATACGCGAGTCCAGCACGGCGACGTCCTTGCTCGCATGATTATTGCGCGTCACCTGCCGGTCGATCGCCTGGTCGATCACCTGATCCGCCAGCCACACCGCCGCAAGCGCCACGCAGGCAAACGCCGCCAGCAGCATCAGGAAATATTTACGCCGCCGCTCCGCCAGCGCCTGGCGCCAAGGCAAAAAATTGATTCGTGTCATCCAGCGAAACTCCTCAGGGCCAACCCGCAAGCGACTCCCATCCCAGGGGCATCGACGACCCACTGTGTACCATCAACTCGATGGCCAAGTGTGAAGCTGGCGAAATCCTGACTGCAAGCGTGCGCCAATGCAAACTCTTCGATGTCCACGACACTGGTCGCCAACCCAGCCAGCGCCAAAACGGCTTCACGGGCCTCGACGTGCTCCTTGAGACAGGCTGCCAGCAATACCTCGACCCGCGCTGCCCCCTGCGCCGAAATGCCCTGAACCTGAAAATCCAGTGCCACTTCATCCAGCGGATAAGGAATGTATTGATCTGCTTCCATCTGAATCCTCCAGGCCATTTCGTCATCACTCAGCCCTGCAGGCATTTCAATTACCCGAGTAATCACCGAAGGCCCCGCCACGGCAACAGCCGCCCGCTTGGCCGACGCGCCAAGCCGAGACAGCGCGATGTAAAGCGCCTGCCCAATACCTTCCAGGTCCAGCAGGGTGCCATCGACTACCGAATGGGCAGACAGCGCCTGTGTGGCGTAGCTTTGCACGGTGTAACCGCTGGCTGAACGACTGATTTCAACCAGCTTGATCCCCGCTTCATTGATGTCGACGCCCAGGACGGTGTCGTCTTTTCGCCTGAAAAATCCCTTTTCCATAAAACTCCCCAAAACTTTCCCTGTCATAACGCCTGATTGCGGCTGGGCGCCGCGCATTCGGTCGGCATGTTGAAGTGGCGCGAATGACGCCCCAACCCGAAAAATGCTTTAATGCCCAGCGTTTTTTCCCGCTTTTTCTCTGCTGCCCGGGTCGATCCATCGTTTGCCATGCATGCCCCGACGCCTAACTCATTCTTTTCTCTGGAAATCCAAAAGCCTTGATTCGTCTGCTGAAGTTTTTCGGGTACTCCATTGTCGCGATCGTCTGCGGGCTACTGCTCGTACTCAGCGGGGCCTACCTCTACCTTAGTCCGGGTTTACCCTCCGTAGAGGCACTCAGAAGTATCCAGTTGCAGATTCCTTTGCGGGTCTACAGCAGCGATGAAAAACTGATCGCGGAGTTCGGCGAAATGCGCCGCACACCGATCCGTTTTGCCGACATTCCGCCCAATTTCATCAGCGCCCTGCTGTCAGCCGAAGATGATAATTTTGCCAACCACTATGGCGTCGACCCCAGCAGCCTGGTTCGCGCCGCCACACAATTGGTAAAAAGCGGACACATTCAATCCGGCGGCAGCACCATCACCATGCAGGTGGCGAAGAACTTCTTCCTCACAAGCGAACGCAGCTTTTCGCGTAAAGCCACCGAGATCCTGCTGGCATTGCAGATCGAGCGTCAGCTGACCAAGGACGAGATCCTTGAGCTTTACGTTAACAAGATCTACTTGGGCAACCGCGCCTACGGCATCGAAGCCGCGTCCCAGGTGTACTACGGCAAGTCCATTCGCGACGCCAGCCTGGCGCAGATGGCGATGATTGCCGGCCTTCCAAAGGCGCCTTCGCGCTTCAACCCACTGGCCAACCCGGCGCGCAGTAAAGAGCGCCGTGACTGGATCCTTGGGCGCATGTACAAACTGGGCAAGATCGACCAAGCCGCTTATGAAAGCGCGATAGCCGAACCACTGAACGCCAGCTATCACGTACCGACGCCGGAAGTGAACGCACCTTATATCGCTGAAATGGCACGTGCGGAGATGGTCGGCCGTTATGGCAGCGAGGCCTACACGGAAGGCTTCCGCGTGACGACGACGGTTCCGAGCAACTTGCAGGACATCGCCAATGATGCAGTGCATTCCGGCCTGATCACTTACGACCAGCGCCACGGCTACCGAGGCCCTGAATCGCGCTTGCCGGGCAAAACCCTGAGCGCCTGGACGACCGAACTGGGTAAACAGCGCGCGATCAGCGGGCTGGAGCCGGCCATCGTCACCCAGGTGAAGAAAGATGGCCTGCAGGTACTGACACGCACCGGCGAAGCCCACGTAGCCTGGGACAGCATGAAGTGGGCACGCCCGTTCCTGAACACCAACAGCATGGGCCCGATGCCCAAGCAGCCGTCAGACGTCGCGCAAGTGGGCGACCTGATCCGCGTGCTACGTCAGAAAGACGACAGTCTTAAATTCAGCCAAGTACCGCTGGCCCAAGGTGCGCTGGTCTCGTTGGACCCGCAGAACGGTGCAATCCGCGCCCTGGTGGGTGGCTTCGCCTTTGAGCAGAGCAACTACAACCGTGCCACCCAGGCCAAGCGCCAGCCGGGCTCAAGCTTCAAGCCGTTTATCTATAGTGCCGCACTGGATAACGGCTACACCGCCGCCAGTCTGGTCAACGATGCACCGATCGTGTTTGTCGACGAGTACCTGGACAAGGTATGGCGCCCGAAAAACGACACCAACACGTTCCTTGGCCCTATCCGTATCCGCGAGGCGTTGTACAAGTCGCGCAACCTGGTGTCGATCCGCTTGCTGCAGGCGATGGGCGTCGGCAAGACCATCGATTACATGACGCGTTTTGGCTTCAGCAAGTCAGACCTGCCTCCTAACCTGTCCCTGGCGCTCGGCACGGCAACCCTCACGCCGATGGAAATTGCCACCGGCTGGAGCACGTTTGCCAACGGCGGCTACAAAATCGCGCCGTACCTGATCGACAAGATCGAAAGCCGCAATGGCGACACCCTGTTCACCGCCAACCCACCGCGCGTGCCGGGTGATGTGGTCAACGGCGTGGCGGCCACTGACGGGTTGGCAGCGCCGAGCAACGGCGGTATTACCATCGAGCCGACACCAGGCGCCTCGCCAGCCGTAAACACCGCTGCAACCGAACCACAGGCACCTGCTGTGGCCGAGCGCATCGTGGACGGCCGCACGACGTATATCCTCAACAGCATCCTCGAAGACGTGATCAAGAAAGGCACCGGACGCCGCGCACTGGCCTTGGGCCGTGCGGACATCGCGGGCAAGACCGGTACCACCAACGAATCCAAGGACGCCTGGTTCTCCGGCTATAACGCCGACTACGTGACTACCGTGTGGACCGGCTATGACCAGCCCGAAAGCCTCGGTCGTCGAGAGTTCGGTGGCACCGTCGCACTGCCGATCTGGATGAGCTACATGGGCGCAGCCTTGAAAGACAAACCGCTGCATACACAGCCGGAGCCGGAAGGCATCCTTAGCCTGCGGATCGACCCGGTGAGTGGCCGTGCGGCATCGCCAAGCACGCCGAATGCGTACTTCGAACTGTTCAAGAGCGAAGACACGCCGCCGTCGGTCAATGAACTGGGTAACGGCGTTGCACCGGGCAGCCCGCTGCCGGCAGATGAGGCGGCGCCGATCGACCTGTTCTAACGGAGTCTGTGTTTGAACACAGATTCAATGTGGGAGGGCGCTTGCCCCCGATACCAGTGGAGCAGCCAACTCATCAAGTGACTGACACACCGCCATCGGGAGCAAGCCCCCTCCCACCTTTGGTTCTGCGCAGGCCGTGGTTTTTATAGCCACACAGCAAAAAGCCCCGACTCGCGAGAGCCGGGGCTTTTTGTTGGTGCGCTACAACGGCTTAGCCGTTGAACACATCATCCACGCTTTGCAGCGGGTAGTTCTTCGGATACGGCAGGGTGGCCACACCGGTCTCGATGGCGGCTTTGGCCACGGCATCGGAGATCAGGGTGATCAGGCGCTTATCCATTGGTTTCGGAATGATGTACTCACGACCGAATTCCAGCTTGGCACCACCGTAGGCATCGCACACGTCCTGAGGCACCGGCAGCTTGGCCAGTTCACGCAGGGCATTGGCGGCAGCTACTTTCATCTCTTCGTTAATGCGCTTGGCGCGAACGTCCAGGGCACCACGGAAGATGAACGGGAAACCCAGAACGTTGTTGACCTGGTTCGGGTAGTCCGAACGACCGGTGGCCATGATCACGTCGTTACGAGTGGCGTGAGCCAGTTCCGGCGAGATCTCTGGGTCCGGGTTGGAGCAGGCGAATACGATCGGGTTGGCCGCCATGGACTTCAGACCTTCGGCGCTCAGCAGGTTCGGGCCGGACAGGCCGACGAACACGTCTGCACCGTCAAGGGCGTCAGCCAGGGTGCGCTTGGAGGACGGGTGGGCAAACATCGCCTTGTACTGGTTCAGATCGGTACGCTCGGACTGGATCACGCCTTTGCTGTCGACCATGTAAATGTTTTCCAGCTTGGCGCCCATGCTCACGATCAGCTTCATGCAGGAGATAGCCGCAGCACCGGCGCCCAGGCAGACGATTTTGGCGTCGGACAGGGTTTTACCAGCGATTTCCAGGGCGTTGATCATGCCGGCCGCGGTAACGATCGCGGTACCGTGCTGGTCATCGTGGAATACCGGAATGTCGCACTGTTCGATCAGGGCCTTTTCGATCTCGAAGCACTCAGGTGCCTTGATGTCTTCCAGGTTGATGCCACCGAAGGTGATGGAGATACGCTTGACGGTGTCGATGAAGGCCTGCGGGCTCTCGGAATCGACTTCGATGTCGAAAACGTCGATGCCGGCGAAGCGCTTGAACAGCACGCCTTTACCTTCCATGACTGGCTTGGAAGCCAATGGGCCAAGGTTGCCCAGGCCAAGAATCGCGGTGCCATCGGAAATCACTGCAACCAGGTTGCCCTTGCCTGTGTACTTGTACGCCAGCTCGGGATCACGAGCGATTTCACGTACGGGCTCAGCCACGCCGGGGCTGTAGGCCAACGACAGATCGCGGGCAGTGGCAGTGGCTTTGGTGAGCTCTACACTCAGCTTTCCTGGACGAGGATGGGCATGATATTCGAGAGCGGCAGTTTTCAAATCAGACATATCGGCATTCCGCTTTTACTGTTGGTCGACGGACCGCCGAGGATACTCGTGTCGTAAAGCCCCTACAAGACTGGGCAGTCACAGGTGTCAAGGCCCCGAAACGACGTACTTTAGTCTAAAGCCACGGTATACAAGGGCTAGACTGTTCACAATCGACATAAAAAATGTCTACAATTTTTTATTAAAACGTCAATTTGATCATGCTGGAGTCGGTCAGCGGCAACAGCCAACGCGCATGATCGTGTTTCAGGCCGCCGCGCTTGGAGCGATCCTGCACCCAACCCCGAGCCTCGACTACCTTACCTTGCAGACCATTAAGCAGACCGACATCGAATGTGTGGGCCAGATCGGGTGCAATGCGTAATACCAGTGAACGCTCCAATTCTATCCAGATGCCACCTCGATTGCGTTCGATCTTGCTTACGCGGCCGCTGACCAAGGCAAAGCCGGATTGCTTGAGCTGCGCCACGGGCTGTATTGGTGATTGCCGCCAGAGGCCCAGACTTGCCTGACGGGCGCGGTTTTCAGCAGCTTGCTGGCAGGCGACGAGATCCACATTGGGCGCGACGCCCACCTGGAATCCAAGGCCCTCAGCCAGCAATTGCGCCTCCAGGTTCTCGCCATTGCCACCGTAAAGGTGGGCCAGGGTACGACCGTAATGATCTTTAGGCTCGCGCCCCGGCACCAGGCCGACGCGACCGCCGCTGGCCGCCACCAACGCCTGCAAACGCTGGCGAGCGGCGACAGAATAGGGCTCATCGGTTCGGCCCTTTTTGCCGGTCTCCGGCGCATTGAGGCCGATCATCCGCACGCTGCGGCCATCCTTGAGACGTACGGTATCGCCATCAACCACACGCTGCACCTCGACCTGGGACACGGACGTCGGTGCAGGGCAAAACACCTCGGCCTGAACAGCCGACAGCCAAATCCCAGGCACAAAAAAGGCGCCCGCAAGGGACGCCTTTTTCAACAGCTGGCAAAAGCCCATAAGGCCTTTGAGCCTTACTCTGCTGGAGTAGCAGGCTTCTTGCCGAAAGCACCAAAGCGATCTGCGAAGCGCTGTACGCGGCCGCCGGTGTCCAGAGTCTTCTGCTTACCGGTGTAGAACGGGTGGCACTCGTTGCATACGTCAGTACCCAGTGGCTTGCACAGGTTCGAGCGAGTTTCGAACTTGTTGCCGCAGCTGCAGGTTACTTCGATGGTTTCGTACGCTGGATGGATATCGGCTTTCATGGCACTTCCTCGGGCTAGCGTGCCGCCACTCGACACTATTGTCGAATACCGCACGTAATTAGGCCGCGGATTCTACCAGACCTTTTTAAACGCGCAAGCGGCCCTTGCGGCCGATTCCCAACATAAAAGCTCCTTTCATCAGAAAACCATGGCATACCCAAGCCTTGCCCTGTCTGCTAGGCTCCCGCCCTTCCTCATCACCCTCCTTATATGGAACCCCGCGTGCCCGACGCCATTTTGCGCCTAGCCCTGCCCTCGCCCCTGCGCCGCCTGTTCGACTACCGGGCCCCGGCCGGCGTGCTGCGAGCGCAATTGCAGCCAGGCATGCGCGTGCGCGTACCCTTTGGCCGACGGGAAATGATCGGCGTTCTGATAGAAGTCGCCGATCACAGCGAAGTCCCGGCCGAAAAGCTCAAACCGGCCCTGGCCATCCTGGACGCCACCGCACCATTGCCGCCAGCACTGTTCAAGCTGTGCCTATGGACCGCCCAGTATTACCAGCACAGCCTGGGCGACACCTTGAGCTGGGCACTGCCGGTGCTGTTGCGTCAGGGCGAGTTGGCCGAAGCACGCCAGGAACGTTTCTGGTCGACGGTGCCCGGTGCCCGTCTCGATGACCCGCGCATCGCCCGTGCCCCGCGCCAGCGTGAAGCCCTGGCAACCCTGGCCCAACATCCACACGGCGTAGCGCATCAGCTATTGAGCAAGCTGATGCTGAGCAAGGACAGCCTCGACCTGCTGCTAGCCAAAGGCCTGGTGCAGGTGGAAATCCGCAAGCACGCCCCCGACCCGCGCCACGAACATTGGCTGGCCCAGCCGGAATTACCGCTGAACCCCGAGCAACGCGCGGCGTATGAAGCGATTCGCGCAGGTTTCGACAGTTTCCATGCGTTCCTGCTGGCCGGCGTCACCGGCAGCGGCAAGACCGAAGTCTATTTGCAGTTGATCCGCGAAACCCTGCAGGCCGGCAGGCAGGCACTGGTGTTGATCCCTGAGATCAACCTCGGCCCGCAAACCCTGGCGCGTTTCGAACAGCGCTTCAACGCTCGCATCGCACTGGTGCACTCGGCGGTCAACGACCGTGAACGTCTCGAGTCGTGGCTGGCCGCGCGAGATGGCGAAGCTGACATTATTATCGGCACCCGTTCGGCGCTGTTTACGCCGATGAAAAACCCCGGCCTGATCATCATCGACGAGGAGCACGACGGCTCCTATAAACAGCAGGAAGGCCTGCGTTACCACGCCCGCGACCTCGCACTGGTGCGCGCGCGCCAGGAAGACATTCCGATTGTGCTCGGTTCGGCCACCCCATCCCTGGAAAGCCTGCACAACGCCTACACCGGCCGTTATGGGCTCCTACGCTTGAATGAGCGCGCCGGCGGCGCCAAGCAGCCTCGCTTCATGCGCCTGGACGTCAAAAGCCGTCCGTTGGACAGCGGCATTTCCGGGCCGATGCAGCAAGCCATCGGCCAGACCCTTGCCGCTGGTCAGCAAGTATTGGTGTTTCTCAACCGCCGCGGCTTTGCGCCGACACTGCTGTGCCATGACTGCGGCTGGATGTCTGAGTGCGAGCGCTGCGATGCGCGCATGACCGTGCACCAACGCCACGGCGAGCTGCGCTGCCACCACTGCGGCCATGTGGAACGTGTGCCTCGGCATTGCCCACAGTGCGGCAAGGTGGACCTGCGTCCGGTGGGCGCGGGCACCGAACGTGCCGAAGAGCGCTTGGGCATTCTGTTTCCGGATTACCCGGTACTGCGAGTCGACCGCGATAGCACGTCGCGCAAAGACGCGATGAATCAGCTGTTCGCCACTATTCAGAAAGGCCAGCCGTGCATCCTGGTGGGCACGCAGATGCTCGCCAAAGGGCACCACTTTCCACGGGTGACACTGGTGTCGATCCTGGATGCCGACGGTGGTTTGTTCTCCGGGGACTTCCGCGCCAGCGAGCGCATGGCGCAGTTGATCGTGCAGGTCGCGGGTCGTGCCGGGCGCGCGGAGGAACCGGGCAAGGTGATTATTCAGACGCACCTCGCTGACCATCCTTTGCTGATCCAACTGACCGAACAAGGCTATTTTGCCTTCGCCGAACAAGCACTGAGCGAACGCCGTTCCGCCGGCCTGCCGCCGTTTGCGCACCTGGCATTGCTGCGAGCAGAAGCGCACAAGCCCGGCCAGGCCGAAGGTTTTCTTGATGAAGCATGCAGCGTCGCCGAAAGTTTACTGGGCGAACTGAGCCTGACCGGCATCGAACTGCTCGGCCCGGTGCCCGCGCCCATGGAGCGCCGCGCCGGACGCTATCGCGCTCAGCTACTCTTGCAGGCAACCTCACGCGCACCGCTGCATCGACTTTTAAGTAGCTGGCTGCTTGCCCTGGAGCAAATGCCCAGCGGCCGACAAGTGCGATGGTCGTTGGATGTAGACCCGGTAGATTTGTATTAACCCAGGCCACAGGTCCCACGAAGGTTGGCAAGCCCGCCCTCGCCACGGATAATGCCCAGTTTTTCCACCTGCGCATCGCGCGCCGCCGCTTGCGGTCGAAAGAGAACACCATGAAAGACACCATTCGCCAGCTGATCCAACAAGCCCTCACCCAACTCGTCAACGAAGGTGTGTTGCCTGAAGGCCTGACGCCGGCGATCCAGGTGGAAAACACCCGAGACAAGACCCACGGCGACTTCGCCAGCAACATCGCGATGATGCTGTCCAAACCGGCTGGCATGAAGCCGCGCGACCTGGCGGAAAAAATTATCGCCGCGCTGCCGGCTGATGAGAGTGTGACCAAGGCCGAAATCGCCGGCCCTGGCTTTATCAACTTCTTCCAAAACACCCAGGCCCTGGCTTCGCGCCTGGATGCAGCCCTCGCCGATGCCAAGATCGGCGTACGTAAGGCCGGCCCGGCTCAGCGCGTGGCCATTGACCTGTCGGCACCTAACCTCGCCAAAGAGATGCACGTCGGCCACCTGCGCTCGACCATCATTGGCGATGGCGTGGCGCGGGTGCTGGAGTTCCTGGGCGACACCGTGATCCGCCAGAACCACGTGGGCGACTGGGGCACCCAGTTCGGCATGCTGATGGCCTATCTGCAGGAAAACCCGATCACCAGCAACGAGCTGTCGGACCTGGAGAACTTCTACCGCGCCGCCAAAAAGCGTTTCGATGAATCCGAAGAGTTCGCCGACCGGGCCCGTGGCCTGGTGGTGAAACTGCAGGCCGGCGACAAGGAATGCCTGGAGCTGTGGGGCCGCTTCCGTGATATCTCGCTGTCCCACTGCCAGGAAATCTACGAGCTGCTCAACGTCAAGTTGACTATGGCCGACGTGATGGGTGAAAGCGCCTACAACGACGACCTGATCAATGTGGTCAACGACCTCAAGGCCAAGGGCCTGCTGGTCGAGAGCAACGGCGCGCAGTGCGTGTTCCTCGAAGAATTCAAGACCGCCGACGGCGAGCCGCTGCCGGTGATCATCGTCAAGGCCGATGGTGGCTACCTCTACGCCACCACCGACTTGGCCGCCGTGCGCTACCGCAGCGGCGTGCTCAAGGCGGATCGCGCGCTGTATTTCGTCGACCAGCGCCAAGCCCTGCACTTCCAGCAGGTGTTCGAAGTGGCGCGCCGTGCGGGCTTCATCACCCACCCGATGCACATGGAACACATGGGCTTCGGCACCATGAACGGCGCCGATGGCCGTCCGTTCAAGACCCGCGACGGCGGCACCGTGAAGCTGATCGACCTGCTGAACGAAGCCCAAGAGCGTGCCTACAACCTGGTGAAGGAAAAGAACCCGGAACTGGCCGAAGCCGACCTGCGCAACATCGCCCGCGTAGTGGGGATTGGCGCGGTGAAATACGCCGACCTGTCCAAGCACCGCACCAGCGACTACAGCTTCAACTTCGAACTGATGCTCAACTTCGAAGGCAACACTGCGCCGTACCTGCTGTACGCCTACACCCGCGTGGCCGGTGTGTTCCGCAAGCTGGGCAAGGACTTCAGCGAAGTCGAAGGCCAGATCGTGCTGGACGCGCCTCATGAGCAGGAACTGGCCGCCAAACTGGCGCAATTCGGCGAAGTGCTGAACAGTGTCGGCGAGAAAGGCACGCCGCATATCCTCTGCACCTACCTGTATGAAGTCGCCGGATTGTTCTCCAGCTTCTACGAGAACTGCCCGATCCTCACCGCCGACGACGAAGCCCAGAAGCAAAGCCGCCTGCGCCTCGCCGCACTGGCTGGACGGACCCTCAAGCAAGGCCTGGAACTGTTGGGCCTGGAAACTCTGGAGCGTATGTAAGTTGGCTGCCAAGAAAAAACCTGCACCCAAGCGCGGCGCCAGCCGCTACCAGGCCCCGGCGAAGAAGCCGATTCCGGGCTGGTTGTGGATGGCCATCGGCCTCACGGTTGGCGCGTTTATCGTGTTCCTGATGAAGCTGGACCCAGGCCAGGGCGATGACGTCAAACGCGTCAAGCAGGAACAGCAAAAGGCCACGAAAATGGCTGAAGCTAACAAGACTGCACCGAGCCCAACGGCACCGGTAAAGCCGAAATACGACTTCTACACGTTGCTGCCGGAATCGGAAGTGATCGTGCCGCCTGACGCCGTGCCGGAGAAAACCCTGCCGACGCCACAAGTGCCGACCACCCCGGTGACCCCAGCGGAAGCCGCGAAAATCGACACTGCGCGGGCCCAGGCAGCGCTGGCCGGGATTACTCCGCCGCCCGCACCACCGGTTGCGGAGACCAAAGCGGCGCCGGTGACCAAGTTCTTCCTGCAAGCGGGCTCGTTCCCGAAACAGGCGGATGCGGATCGTGTGCGTGCGCAGATTATTCTGCTGGGCCAGACGGTGACGGTGGAGTCGGGCACTGTAAAGGACGCGACCTGGTATCGCGTCCTGGTGGGGCCGTTCAGCAACCGCGAACAGCTGACCGTGGCACAGAAACAATTGGCCGGCGCAGGGTTTAGCAACCTGTTGTTACAACAACGCCAGAGCCGCTGATTTCGAAGACACAACAGCATTAATGTGGGAGGGGGCTTGCCCCCGATGGCGGTGTATCAGTCACCAGATTCATTGACTGACACTCCGCCATCGGGGGCAAGCTCCCTCCCACATTTGGTTTTGCAGCGCTCTGAAATGTGTGTCAGACCGATAAACACCACTCGTCCGCCATAACCCCCTACGGTTGAAATCCCCCCCGCCACCCCCATATGAGTTTCCATCAGGGCATTTTCGCCCCGCTGCGTGGAGACTCTCCCCTTGACCACCATCGTTTCAGTACGTCGCCACGGCAAAGTCGTCATGGGCGGCGACGGCCAGGTTTCCCTGGGTAATACCGTGATGAAAGGCAACGCGAAGAAAGTCCGTCGCCTGTACCACGGCCAGGTGCTCGCCGGCTTTGCTGGCGCTACCGCCGACGCTTTTACCCTCTTCGAGCGTTTCGAAGGCCAGCTTGAGAAACATCAGGGCCACCTTGTGCGCGCCGCTGTGGAGCTCGCTAAAGAATGGCGCACCGACCGCTCCCTCAGCCGCCTGGAAGCCATGCTGGCTGTAGCAAACAAAGACGCTTCGCTGATCATCACCGGCAACGGCGATGTGGTTGAACCCGAGCACGGCTTGATCGCCATGGGCTCCGGTGGCGGTTACGCCCAGGCCGCGGCGAGCGCACTGTTGAAGAAAACCGACCTGTCGGCCCGCGAAATCGTCGAAACCGCCCTGGGTATCGCCGGCGACATTTGCGTGTTCACCAACCACAACTTCACCATTGAGGAGCAGGACCTCGCCGAGTAAGCCGTAGGCTTATTCCCGCTTGAGGCCGCCAAAAACTATGTCCATGACTCCCCGCGAAATCGTCCATGAACTCAACCGTCATATCATCGGCCAGGACGATGCCAAGCGCGCCGTTGCCATCGCGCTGCGTAACCGCTGGCGCCGGATGCAACTGCCCGAAGAATTACGCGTTGAAGTAACACCGAAGAACATCCTGATGATCGGCCCGACCGGTGTCGGTAAAACCGAAATCGCCCGGCGCCTGGCCAAGTTGGCCAATGCTCCGTTCATCAAGGTCGAAGCGACCAAGTTCACCGAAGTCGGCTATGTGGGCCGTGACGTCGAGTCGATCATCCGTGATCTGGCCGACGCCGCCCTGAAGATGCTGCGCGAACAGGAAGTGACCAAGGTCAGCCACCGCGCCGAAGACGCCGCCGAAGAACGCATCCTCGATGCCCTGTTGCCACCGGCACGCATGGGTTTCAACGAAGACGCAGCGCCGTCGTCCGATTCCAACACCCGCCAACTGTTCCGCAAACGCCTGCGCGAAGGCCAGTTGGATGACAAGGAAATCGAGATTGAAGTCGCCGAGGTCTCCGGCGTCGATATTTCCGCACCGCCTGGCATGGAAGAAATGACCAGCCAGTTGCAGAACCTGTTCGCCAACATGGGCAAGGGCAAGAAGAAAAGCCGCAAGCTCAAGGTGAAAGAGGCGCTCAAGCTGGTACGCGACGAAGAAGCCGGGCGCCTGGTGAATGAGGAAGAGCTCAAGGCCAAAGCCCTGGAAGCTGTCGAGCAGCATGGCATCGTGTTTATCGACGAGATCGACAAGGTGGCCAAGCGCGGCAATTCCGGCGGCGTCGATGTGTCCCGCGAAGGCGTACAGCGCGACCTGCTGCCGCTGATAGAAGGCTGCACCGTGAACACCAAGCTGGGCATGGTCAAGACCGACCACATCCTGTTTATCGCTTCCGGTGCGTTCCACCTGAGCAAGCCAAGCGACCTGGTGCCGGAGTTGCAAGGTCGTCTGCCGATTCGCGTAGAGCTGAAGGCACTGACCCCTGGCGACTTCGAACGCATCCTCAGCGAACCGCATGCGTCGCTCACTGAGCAGTATCGCGAGCTGTTGAAAACCGAAGGCCTGGGCATTGAGTTCCTGCCGGACGGTATCAAGCGCTTGGCTGAGATCGCGTGGCAGGTCAACGAGAAGACCGAAAACATCGGCGCACGTCGCCTGCACACGTTGCTTGAGCGCTTGCTTGAGGAAGTGTCTTTCAGCGCCGGCGACATGGCCGGTGCGCAGAATGGCGAGGCGATCAAGATCGACGCCGAATACGTCAACAGCCACTTGGGCGAATTGGCACAGAACGAAGACTTGTCGCGGTATATTCTGTAAGCCTCACACAGAACTGCTTTGCTTCAAATGTGGGAGGGGGCTTGCCCCCGATTGCAGTGGGTCAGCTATAGATAAGCTGACTGATCCACCGCTATCGGGGGCAAGCCCCCTCCCACATTTTTAAGCCGGTTTATTCAAGAGCACCTCATATGGCCAAGTTTCCTACTGCTGTAAACCTGCACAAAACCTCAAACACCCTCGGCCTCACCTACGGGCCCGACGAGGCATACCAACTTCCCGCCGAACTGCTGCGCACCCACTCGCCTTCCGCCGAGGTCCAGGGCCACGGCAAACCCATCCTGCAATTCGGCAAGCTCAACGTTAAGTTGATCAAAGTAGAACCGGCCGGTCAGTACGCACTGAAATTGACCTTCGACGATGGGCATGACAGCGGACTGTTCACTTGGGACTACCTCTATCAATTGGCCGTGCGTCAGGACGCGTTGTGGACCGATTATCTCGCCGAGCTCAAAGCCGCCGGCAAAACCCGCGACCCGAGTCAGTCGGTCGTGCGGCTGATGCTCTAGTCCAGGCTTCTCGCTCATTAGAGGGCATTTTCTAATTTCATCTGTTTGAATGCCCTGTCGCGTGGTCAACGATTGGCCCGCTTGCGAAAAAAATTAAACTCGGGTAACCAATGGAACTGGCAAGTTCCCTGCATTTGACGATGCGGTATCAACGGTCACCCGAGTCGCAGTACCAGGCTTGTGTTGTGTATCGAAACTTGGTGCACGGCGGTACCCGGTACTCGTCTTTCGGACAATGGAGCGTCGTAGATGAGTAACAAGAACAACGATGACTTGAAACGCCAGGCCTCGGAAAACACCCTGGGGCTCAACCCGATCATCGCGTTACGCAAAAAGGATTTACTGGCCTCGGCCAAGATGGTGCTGACTCAAGCCATCAAGCAACCGTTGCACAGCGTCAAGCACGTCGCCCACTTTGGCGTTGAATTGAAGAATGTGATGTTCGGCAAATCGGAGCTGGTGCCAGAGAGCGACGACCGTCGCTTCCACGACCCGGCCTGGAGCCAGAACCCGCTCTACAAGCGCTACCTGCAAACCTACCTGGCGTGGCGCAAGGAACTGCATGACTGGATTGGCGACAGCAACCTGTCGGACCAGGACATCAGCCGCGGCCACTTCGTAATCAACCTGATGACCGAAGCCATGGCCCCCACCAACAGCGCAGCCAACCCGGCGGCAGTCAAACGCTTCTTTGAAACCGGCGGTAAAAGCCTGCTCGACGGCCTGTCACATTTGGCCAAGGACATGGTGCACAACGGCGGCATGCCGAGCCAGGTCAACATGGGCGCCTTTGAAGTGGGCAAGTCCCTTGGCACCACTGAAGGCGCGGTGGTGTTTCGCAACGACGTGCTGGAGCTGATCCAGTACAAGCCAATCACCGAGCAGGTGCATGAGCGCCCGCTGCTGGTCGTACCGCCGCAGATCAACAAATTCTACGTATTCGACCTGAGCCCGGAAAAGAGCCTGGCGCGCTTCTGCCTGCGCAACGGCCAGCAAACCTTTATCGTCAGTTGGCGAAACCCGACCAAGGCCCAGCGTGAATGGGGCCTGTCGACCTATATCGAGGCGCTCAAGGAAGCGGTCGATGTGGTCACGGCGATCACCGGCAGCAAAGACATCAACATGCTCGGCGCCTGCTCCGGAGGCATTACCTGCACCGCTCTGCTCGGCCACTACGCGGCGCTGGGTGAGAAGAAGGTCAACGCCCTGACCTTGCTGGTGAGTGTGCTGGACACCACCCTGGACACCCAGGTGGCGCTGTTTGTGGATGAGCAGACCCTGGAAGCGGCCAAGCGCCATTCCTACCAGGCCGGCGTGCTGGAAGGCCGCGACATGGCCAAGGTATTCGCCTGGATGCGCCCCAACGACCTGATCTGGAACTACTGGGTCAATAACTACCTGCTGGGCAACGAGCCGCCGGTGTTCGACATCCTGTTCTGGAACAACGACACCACACGTTTGCCGGCCGCCTTCCATGGCGACCTGATCGAACTGTTCAAAAACAACCCGCTGGTACGCGCCAACGCACTGGAAGTGTGCGGCACGCCCATCGACCTCAAGCAGGTCACGGCGGATATTTATTCACTGGCCGGTACCAACGATCACATCACACCCTGGCAGTCTTGCTACAAGTCGGCGCAGTTGTTTGGCGGCAAAGTGGAATTTGTGCTGTCCAGCAGCGGGCATATCCAGAGCATTCTCAACCCACCGGGCAACCCCAAGGCGCGCTACCAGACCAGCGACAGCCTCGCGGGCAAGCCTCTGGAATGGCAGGAGAACGCAACCAAGCACACCGATTCCTGGTGGCTGCACTGGCAGGTATGGCAGGCAGAGCGCGCCGGGAAGCTGAAGAAGGCGCCGACGACATTAGGCAACAAAACCTACGCCGCAGCCGAAGCGGCACCTGGAACCTACGTACATGAGCGTTAGATTGAAATGGGATCAAATGTGGGAGGGGGCTTGCTCCCGATGCAGGCGACACGGAGCGCCTGCTACACCGCGTTGATGCTATCGGGAGCAAGCCCCCTCCCACGTTGACCCAATACCTACCGGACTACCTCACAGGGCTTGAGCATGCCGCAACCGTTCATCTTCCGCACCATCGACCTGGATGGCCAGACCATCCGCACGGCGGTGCGCCCGGGCAAGCCTCACTTGACGCCGCTGCTGATCTTCAACGGCATCGGCGCCAACCTTGAGTTGGTGTTTCCGTTCGTCCAGGCCCTGGACCCGGACCTGGAGGTGATTGCATTCGATGTGCCAGGCGTCGGCGGCTCATCTACCCCCAAGCGGCCCTATCGTTTTCCCGGCCTGGCCAAGCTCACCGCGCGCATGCTCGACTATCTCGACTACGGCCAGGTCAACGCCGTAGGCGTGTCCTGGGGTGGTGCACTGGCGCAACAGTTTGCCTACGACTACCCGGAGCGCTGCAAGAAACTGATTCTGGCAGCTACGGCGGCTGGCGCAGTGATGGTGCCGGGCAAGCCCAAGGTTTTGTGGCTGATGGCAAGCCCACGCCGCTACATCCAACCGTCCCATGTGGTGCGTATCGCGCCGATGATTTATGGCGGTTCTTTCCGCCGCGACTCGAACCTCGCCGCCGAACATGCGAGCAAGGTGCGATCTGCCGGCAAACTCGGTTACTACTGGCAGCTGTTCGCCGGGCTGGGCTGGACCAGCATCCATTGGCTGCACAAGATCCGCCAGCCCACCCTGGTGCTGGCGGGGGACGACGACCCGCTGATCCCCTTGATCAATATGCGCATGCTGGCTTGGCGCATCCCCAATGCGCAATTGCACATCATCGATGACGGCCACCTGTTCTTGATCACCCGGGCCGAAGCCGTGGCGCCGATCATCATGAAGTTCTTGGAAGAGGAGCGAATGCGTGCAGTGATTCATCCACGCCCGGCGGTGTAAGGACGCAACGCCGCGCAACTTGCCAGGAACCGACTATGGTTCTGAATTGGCGTGCCTGTTTGATGGCTAGACGAAGGAGTGTTGGCTCATGCGAGAAAGACCCGTGACGAACCCGGCGCCTACCCCTGCTGCGTTCATCAATGCGCAAAATGCGATCACCGGCCTCAGGGGCAGGGACTTGCTCTCGACCTTGCGCAGCGTCGCCGCTCACAGCTTGCGCAACCCGGTGCACACCGCCCGGCATGCCTGGGCCTTGAGCGGCCAGTTGGGTCGGGTGCTGTTGGGCGAGACCGTGCACGAGCCCAACCCCCATGACAGCCGCTTCAGCGATCCCACCTGGAAGCTCAACCCGCTCTACCGTCGAAGTCTGCAAGCCTATTTGAGCTGGCAGAAGCAGACACGTCACTGGATCGACGACAGCGCCCTGAGCGCCGATGACCGGGCCCGCGCACACTTCGCCTTCTCCCTGCTCAACGATGCCGTCTCCCCCTCCAACACCCTGCTCAACCCGCTGGCCGTCAAAGAGTTGCTCAACTCCGGCGGCAACAGCGTGGTGCGCGGTGTGGCCAATTTGTTCGAAGACCTGCTGCACAACAACGGTTTGCCACGCCAAGTGAGCAAGCACGCGTTCGAAGTTGGCAAGACGGTTGCCACCACCCCTGGCTCGGTGGTGTTTCGCAATGAGCTGCTGGAGCTGATCCAGTACAAGCCCATGAGCGAAAAACAGTACGCCAAGCCACTGCTGATCGTGCCGCCGCAGATCAACAAGTACTACATTTTCGACTTGAGCCCGGCCAACAGCTTTGTGCAGTACGCGCTCAAAAACGGACTGCAGACCTTTATGGTCAGCTGGCGCAACCCGGATGTGCGCCACCGCGAGTGGGGCCTGTCCACCTACGTTGCGGCGCTGGAGGAAGCGCTTAACGTATGCCGGGCAATCACCGGCGCCCGAGAAGTCAACCTGATGGGTGCCTGCGCCGGCGGCCTGACCATCGCCGCCTTGCAAGGCCACTTGCAGGCCAAGCGTCAGCTACGCCGCATCTCCAGCGCCAGCTACCTGGTGAGCCTGCTGGACAGCCAGATCGACAGCCCCGCCACCCTGTTCGCCGACGAGCAAACCCTGGAAGCCGCCAAACGCCGCTCCTATCAAGAGGGAGTGCTGGATGGGCGCGACATGGCCAAGGTCTTCGCCTGGATGCGCCCCAATGACCTGATCTGGAATTACTGGATCAACAACTACCTGTTGGGCAAGGAACCGCCGGCCTTCGACATCCTGTACTGGAACAACGACAACACGCGCCTGCCCGCCGCGCTGCATGGCGACCTGCTGGACTTCTTCAAGCACAACCCACTGAGCCATCCCGGCGGCCTGGAGGTATGCGGCACGCCCATTGACTTGCAAAAGGTCACCGTGGACAGCTTCAGCGTGGCCGGCATCAACGACCACATTACGCCGTGGGACGCGGTGTATCGCTCCACACAATTGCTGGGCGGCGAGCGGCGCTTCGTGCTGTCCAACAGCGGGCATATCCAGAGCATCCTCAACCCTCCGGGCAACCCCAAGGCCAACTACGTCGAGAACCAGAAACTGAGCAGCGACCCACGCGCCTGGTACTACGACGCCAACCATGTCGAAGGCAGTTGGTGGCCGCAATGGCTGGAGTGGATCCAGCAGCGCTCGGGCGTGCAACGCGAAACCCTCACGGCTCTGGGCAACCAGAATTACCCACCGATGGAAGCGGCGCCGGGCACCTATGTGCGAGTGCGCTGAGCTCAACGATCACATTAAGAAGACTGGATGAAGACCCGCGACCGTATCCTTGAATGCGCCCTGCAGTTGTTCAACCAAAAGGGCGAGCCGAATGTATCAACCATGGAGGTGGCCAATGAAATGGGGATCAGTCCCGGCAACCTCTACTACCACTTCCATGGCAAGGAGCCGCTGATCATTGGGCTTTTTGAGCGTTTTCAAGGTGAGCTGGCGCCGTTGCTCGATCCGCCCGCAGACGCACAATTGAAGGCTGAGGATTACTGGCTGTTCCTGCACCTGATTGTCGAGCGAATGGCCCACTACCGGTTTCTGTTCCAGGACTTGTCCAACTTGGCCGGACGCCTACCGAAGCTTGCCAAAGGCATTCGCAACCTGCTTACAGCGCTCAAACGTACCCTGGCATCATTGCTGGCGCGATTGAAGGCAGCGGGGCAAGTGGTCAGTGACACGCAGGCACTGGGGCAATTGGTGGAACAGATCACCATGACCTTGCTGTTTTCCCTGGATTACCAGCGGATACTTGATCGCGAAGGCGAGATACGGGTCGTGGTGTACCAGATCATGATGCTGGTAGCGCCGCACCTGCTATTGCCGACACGGCTGACGACGGAGCGGTTGGCGCTGCGTTATTTGGATGAGCCCGTTTGACGGGCCGTCATCCCGGCTCGCCGAACTGGTAACTGAACTTGAAGAGTTCGCTGTCACTGCTAATGCCCAACTTGCGATACGCCGATTGCTTCTGCGTGCTGATGGTACTTGCACTACGCGAAAACTTCGCAGCAATTGAATTTACCGTCATACCATCGAGAAAACACCGCAACACTTCCTGCTCCTTGGGTGCTGGACAAGCGTTCATTTGCAACAGAGTTGAAAGCTCCACTCTCGATTTCATATTTAGGACACCTACAGGGTTTCAAGTAAATCCGGCCTTGAGCGACCGTTCGAATGGCCGTCACCAGCTCGGTCAGGTTTTGGGTTTTGCCCAGCTCAATTCCCTGCCGAACCTTTTTATGGTCATCTAAAAGCCTGACGGTGTACGTAGTGAGCATAGAAGCAGGCCTAGCAAAACCCGCGTAGGCTTCCTAGTCGTATACGTCGACTAAAGTCACCTGCACCAACGCATCCAATGTGACCTTTCGGTTTCCGGCACGCCAGCGCCCGGCAACGACTGCCTGCTCGCCAATACAGGCACTGCGCGCGATGTGACGGTGTCCAGAACATCATCCCCATTGTGGCCGATGATGCCCGCACAGTGACGGTTTACGGCAACCGAGCAGTCCTGCCGCTCGGCGCTGCGGACCACAAAACGGCGCAGCCGTTACCCAAAGCACTCTGGCCTCAGCCATTACCGCTTCGATCACTTACAACTGATCGGCGCAGGCCTAGCGTTGGTGTCGTAACGCCAAACACGCAAAAAAAACCCGACCTTCTCAGGCCGGGCATTTTTATGTGTCCCGGAAAAATCAGGACTGACTGGATGGCGTCGGGGTAACCGGCGTTGCAGTCGGGCTCACGGCAGCGGGCGTCGGTGCAGCAACCGAGTTGGCTGATGAAGCGGTAGGGGTCGTCGCGGTAGCAGGCTTGGCCGCAACGGCTGGCTTGGTCGCTGCTGGTTTTTTGGCAGCGGCGGGCTTCTTCGCCGCAGCAGGTTTGGCCGCTGTTTTTGCCGCAACAGGCTTGGCTGCGGGTTTGGCCGCAGCGGTTTTAGCCGCTGGCTTGGTCGCAGGTTTGGCAGCGGCCTTGGCGGCCGGTTTGGCGGCTGCTTTCGCTGCTGGCTTGGCAGCGGCTTTGGCGGCCACTGGTTTAGCGGCTGGTTTGGCGGCGGCGGTTTTGGCGGCAGGTTTGGCAGCCGTTTTTGCGGTAGCTTTTGCTGGCGCCTTGGCAGCAGGTTTGGCGGCGGCTTTAACCAGCGGCTTGGCAGCGCTTTTCGCGGCCGGTTTGGCAGCAGCGGTTTTAGCCGCTGGCTTGGCAGCCGGTTTCGCGGCTGCGGTTTTCACCGGAGCTACTTTGGCGCCGGTGAGTTTCTCGATCTGCCGGGTCAGGGTATCGACCTTGGTGTGCAGTGCCTTGACTTCAGTACGGCTCGGCACGCCCAGTCGCGAAATCGCCTTGTTAAGACGTGTATCCAGCGCCCCTTCAAGTTCACTCCAGGTGCCCAGCACCTGCTTCTTCGCATCACTGATGCGCGAACCGGCAGTCGCCTTAGCGGCATTAACTTGTTTGCCAACGGTGCTCTTGGTCAACTTCTCGGCCTTCTCGCCGTCTTTAACCAGGGTCTCGAAGAGTTTGCTGCCGTCACTGTCGATCTTCGAGTACACACCTAAACCAGCGAGCCAGATTTTGCGGGAATATTCTTCAACTTTCCCGACCCACGAGCTGCCTTCTTTCTGAGTAGTCTTTTTAACAGCCATCCCGATGTCTCCTTAGTGTTTACGCGCGACACGTTCGAGCAATGCCGTCAGCTCTTCGAGCTTAGCAGAGAGTGTCTCCACGTCATGTTTAGACGCAATGCCGATTCGATTCAAGGCACTTGCAACACGAGTGTCAAAAGCTTTTTCAACTTTATCCAGCTGAACTTCTACCAGACCTTTGACAGCGGAGACATTGCTCTTTACTTGGTCAATCTGACTGTTGGCGGCATCAAGTTGTTCAACTGCAACTTTTTTACCTTTACTTTCAACATGTTGACCGCTCTTTACGAGCTCTTTGAAGTACTCGCTGCCCTCGCTGCCGACCTTGGCATAAGCACCGAGTCCTGCAAGCCAGATCTTGCGGGCGTAGGTTTTAACGTCAGTCAGGGCGCCGGTCTGTACGTCGATTTTTTTCTTCAAGATAACTTTGGCCATGGTGCACCTCACGCAGAATAGGGTGGAGGAACGGCCCGCAGGAGTTGAGGGCTTGGGCACAAAGTAGGAGGAAAAATTAGAATCGGCACCCTAAGAACAATCGATCAGGCCAATGCTTTATCCAAGGCTTTCTCGATTTCAGACTTGATCGTGCCACTCATGGCCGACATCAACAGCCCCAACTCCACATCAATACGCAGCGAATCATCCGCCACTAATACTGTTCCTTTAACCCCGGAGCGCTTGAGGTTCAAGGTATCGCCGGACCACGACGGCTCAAGCCCATATTGCTCCTTGAGTTTGTGCGCCAACTTCTCGGCCTTTGCCCGTGCGCCTTCTTTACCCAGGGAATGTGCACGCTCAACGGTTATACGGGCCATTGCAATGACTCCTCTTTATAGGGATTTGAATACCTTCGCTGCGGCAAAAGGCCTCGGTGACCACCTATCTTACCTGCAGCCTTGCCAAGACAAAGCAAGCCTTGGGGATTATCATGTCCCGCATTCTCTTTTGGTGACAGCGATATGACTGATCAGCGCAAAGGCAGCGATGCCGAACCCACCACTCACTTCGGCTTCAAGAACGTTCCGGAAAGCCAAAAAGCGGAAAAAGTCGCTGAGGTGTTCCACTCCGTCGCCGCCAAGTACGACCTGATGAACGACGTGCTCTCCGGCGGTATGCACCGCCTGTGGAAGCGCTTCACCATCGAGTTGTCGGGTGTGCGCACCGGCAACCGTGTGCTGGACATCGCCGGTGGCACCGGCGACCTGGCCGCCAAGTTCTCCAAGCTCGTCGGGCCGACCGGTCAGGTCGTGCTGGCAGACATCAACGGTTCGATGCTCAAGGTTGGCCGTGACCGCCTGCTCGACAAGGGTGTGGCCGGCAATATCGAATTCGTCCAGGCCGACGCTGAAAAGCTGCCGTTCCCCGACAACCATTTCGACTGCGTGACCATCGCCTTCGGCCTGCGCAACGTGACCCACAAGGAAGACGCGATCCGCTCGATGCTGCGCGTCCTCAAACCGGGCGGCCGCCTGTTGGTGCTGGAGTTTTCCAAGCCGACCAATGCGCTGATGTCCAAGGTCTACGACACCTACTCCTTCGCCTTCATGCCATTGATGGGCAAGCTGATCACCAATGACGCCGAAAGCTACCGCTACCTGGCCGAATCGATCCGCATGCACCCTGACCAGGAAACCCTGAAGTCGATGATGGTAGAAGCCGGTTTCGACCGTGTGACCTACCACAACATGACCTCGGGTATCGTCGCCCTGCACCGCGGCATCAAGCCCTGATGCTGCTCGCAGGCCTGCTCGCCAGCGTCGAACACGGCCTCAACCGTGTGCTGCGCCTGGACAGTACCGCCTTGGCGCGGCTCGCGCATTTAGAGGGCAAGGTCATTGCCGTCGACTGCACCAGCCCCGCCTTGCAGCTTTTTATCCTGCCCAGCGACGAAGGCCTGCTGCTGGCCAGCCAATGGGCCGCCGAAGCCGACTGCACTCTGCGCGCGCCGGCGTCGAGCCTGTTGCACCTGGCCCTGAGCCGCAACAAGACCGCCATCCTGCACAGCCCTGAAGTGGCGCTGGAAGGCGACAGCGCGGTGCTGATGGACTTGGCCGCCGTGCTGCAAGACCTGGAGCTGGACTGGGAATACGAGCTGTCCCGCTGGATCGGCCCCGTGGCCACCCAGTTGATAAGCGGGCACCTGCGCAGCCGCACGCGCTGGTACCAGCAAGGGTTTGCCAGCCTCAACCAGAACCTCGCCGAATACCTGAGCGAAGAATCGCGCACCCTGGTCGGGCAGCAGGAAGCGCAAGCGCGCTTTCGCGAACTCGACAAGGCCAAAATCGACCTGGAACGCCTTGAGGCGCGCTTCGAGCGCCTGAGCCGTTCCCTTGATCCAAGCGATAACGCATGAAGCTGCTCGCCGTCCGCCGTTTGTTTCGTATCCAGCGCGTCGTAATCCGCTACCGCCTCGATGACTTGCTGTTCGCCCTACCCTTGCCGTGGTTTCTGCTGGCGGTGCGCTATGTGCTGCCGTGGCGCTGGTTTCCGCGCAAGCAACTGGAGCTGAACCGCGGTGCGCGTCTGCGTCTGGCGCTTCAGGATTTGGGGCCGATCTTCATCAAGTTCGGGCAGATCCTCTCGACGCGCCGCGATCTGCTGCCCGAAGACATCGCCGACGAATTGATGCTGTTGCAGGACCGCGTACCGCCGTTCGATTCACAGCAGTCGATGAAACTGATCGAAGAACAGTTGGGCAAGAAGATCAGCGAGGTCTTCACCCGCTTCGACGTCGAGCCGCTGGCCTCGGCCTCCGTGGCACAAGTCCACGCGGCGCAGCTCAAGACTGGCGAAGAAGTGGTCGTGAAGGTCATTCGCCCAGGCCTGAAGCCGATCATCGGTCAGGACCTCGCGTGGTTGTTCATCCTCGCCCGCGCTGCCGAACGTTTCTCTGCCGATGCGCGCCTGCTGCACCCGGTGGACGTGGTCGCCGACTACGAAAAAACCATCTACGACGAACTCGACCTGCTGCGCGAAGCCGCCAACGCCAGCCAACTCAAGCGCAACTTCGAGGGCTCGCAGCTGCTGTACGTGCCGCAAGTGTATTGGGACTGGTGCCGCCCGAAAGTGCTGGTGATGGAGCGCATCTACGGCGTGCAGGTCACCGACCTCGCCACCCTGGCCGACCAGCGCACCGATATGAAGATGCTCGCCGAACGCGGTGTGGAGATCTTCTTCACCCAAGTGTTCCGCGATAGCTTCTTCCACGCCGACATGCACCCGGGCAACATCTTCGTCAGCACCGTCAACCCGTGGAGCCCGCAGTACATCGCGATCGACTGCGGCATCGTCGGCAGCCTTACCCCGGAAGACCAGGACTACCTGGCGCGCAACCTGTTCGCCTTCTTCAAGCGTGACTACCGCCGCGTGGCGCAGTTGCACATCGACTCAGGCTGGGTGCCGGCGGAAACCAAACTCAACGAATTCGAAGCAGCGATCCGCACCGTGTGCGAACCGATCTTTGAGAAACCGTTAAAAGACATCTCATTTGGTCAGGTGTTGATGCGCCTGTTCCAGACCGCGCGGCGCTTCAATATGGAAGTGCAGCCGCAGTTGGTACTGCTGCAAAAAACCTTGCTCAACATCGAAGGCCTGGGCCGTCAGTTGTACCCGGACCTCGACCTGTGGAACACCGCCCAGCCGTTCCTCGAACGCTGGATGCGCGAGCGCATGAGCCCGAAAACCGTGTTGGGTAACCTGCACAGCCAAATGGAACAACTGCCGCACCTGGCCAACATGACTCGCGACTTGCTTGAGCGCATGTCCCAGCCCCACGCCAAGGATCCGGAACCGCCGTGGCGCAAGCGCAAGGATGACTGGTTCCTGCGCCTGCTCGGCGCCGCGCACCTGGTGGGCGGTGTGATGCTGGCCATTGGTGGGCCGTTGAATCAACTGGGCCACTGGCCTGCGGGGATCATGGTCGCCGTGGGTGTTTATCTGATCGTGCGTCGATAGCCAATCCGGTTATACACTGTCGCAAATTGCCGGAGCCGAACATGAAAGACTGGCTGGACGAGATCAAGTGGGACAGTGACGGCCTGGTGCCGGCCATTGCCCAGGACTACAAGACCGGGCGCGTGCTGATGATGGCCTGGATGAACCGCGAGGCCCTGAGCCTCACTGCCACTGAGCAGCGTGCCATTTACTGGTCACGTTCCCGTGGCAAACTGTGGCGCAAGGGCGAAGAGTCCGGGCACGTGCAGACCCTGCACGAGATGCGCATCGACTGCGACGCCGACGTGGTGATCCTCAAGGTCGAGCAGATCGGCGATATCGCCTGCCACACCGGCCGTCACAGTTGCTTCTATCGCGTGTTCGAGAACGGCGAGTGGAAAACCGTCGAACCGGTGCTCAAAGACCCGCACGCCATTTATTCCGCAGGACACTGACCATGAGCGATACCCTGAACCGCGTGGCCCAGGTGCTGGAAGACCGCAAAGGTGCGGACGCCGACAGCTCCTACGTCGCCAGCCTGTACCACAAGGGCCTGAACAAAATTCTGGAAAAGCTCGGCGAAGAATCCGTCGAGACCATCATCGCCGCCAAGGATGCGCAAATCAGCGGCGACTGCAGCGATGTCATCTATGAGACCGCCGACTTGTGGTTCCATAGCCTGGTCATGCTCGCCCAACTGGGGCAGCATCCACAGGCAGTGCTGGATGAACTGGACCGTCGCTTCGGCTTGTCCGGGCATGCCGAAAAGGCCTCGCGCCCGTCCGCTTGAATAACTAAGACTAGAGGATTTGCAGCATGGGCATTTTTGACTGGAAACACTGGATCGTCATTCTGGTGGTCGTGGTACTGGTGTTCGGCACCAAGAAACTCAAGAACCTGGGCACCGACGTGGGCGAGTCGATCAAGGGCTTTCGTAAAGCCATGAACGACGACGAAAAGCCTGCCGACCCCGCCGCCAATCCCGTACCGCCGGTCCAGCCTGTGCACCCGCAGGCCGCCCAGCCGATCACCGAGCGTCGCACCTTCGACGTGCAGGCTGAGAAAGTCGAAGAGCCGACCCGCAAAGACTCGTGAGCACTGAATAATGTTTGGTATCAGCTTCTCTGAACTGCTGCTCGTCGGCCTCGTGGCCCTGTTGGTACTGGGGCCGGAACGCCTGCCCGGTGCCGCGCGCACGGCCGGCCTGTGGATCGGGCGCCTGAAACGCAGTTTCAACGCGATCAAACAGGAAGTTGAACGGGAAATCGGCGCCGACGAGATCCGCCGCCAACTGCACAACGAGCACATTCTGTCGTTGGAGCAGGAAGCACGGAAGATTTTGTCCCCTGTCCAGGAGCCCGCCAAGCCGGTGGAGCCTGTGGCCGAGCACAGCATTGCGCCAGCGGTTGAGCCTACGCCCGCCGCCCCGACGCCTACCGCGCCAACCGAGCCTGCGCCGACGCCCGTTGCGTCGCCCGCGCCCCATGACCCTACATTGCCGCCGCGAGCCCCATGAGCGCTGATAAACCGGAAAACGACCAGCACATGCCGCTGGTCTCGCACCTCACCGAGCTGCGTACGCGCCTGCTGCGTTGCGTAGCGGCCATCTTCATCATCTTTGCCGGGCTGTTCGCCTTTACCCAGCAGATCTATACCTTCGTTTCCACGCCGCTGCGCCAGTACCTGCCGGCCGGCGCGACGATGATCGCCACTGACGTTTCATCGCCGTTCCTCACGCCGTTGAAACTGACGATGATGGTTTCGCTGTTCCTGGCGATCCCGGTGATCCTGCATCAGATCTGGGGCTTTATCGCGCCGGGCCTGTACAAGCACGAGAAGCGCATCGCGGTGCCGTTGCTGGTATCGAGCATCCTGCTGTTCTACACCGGCATGGCGTTCGCGTACTTCCTGGTATTCCCGTTGATCTTCAAGTTCTTCGCCGCTGCCACTCCGGCCGGCGTGGAGATGATGACCGACATCACCAGCTACCTCGACTTCGTGATGACGCTGTTCTTCGCCTTTGGCGTGGCCTTCGAAATCCCGGTGGCCGTGGTGCTGCTGGTGTGGATCGGCGTGGTCAACGTGGCCTACCTGAAGAAGATCCGCCCGTACGTGATCATCGGTTGCTTCGTGGTCGGCATGATCCTGACGCCGCCGGACATCTTCTCCCAGACCCTGCTGGCCGTGCCGATGTGGATGCTGTTCGAGATCGGCATCCTGTTCAGCGGTTTGATCAGCAAGCGTGGCGATCACCCGGATGACCAACCCGTCGACGACGAACAGCCGCCAGCGACCCAGCCGTGAACCTGCTGCTGCTTGAAGAGGCCGACTTTATTGCGGCCGACCGGGTGATCCTGCGCGATCGACGCCTGGTGCATATGCAGGAGGTCCACCGCGCCGCCGTAGGCGACAGCCTGCGCGTGGGGCGCATCGGCGGGTTGATGGGCGCAGCGCAATTGTTGCGCCTGGAAGCCAGCGAAGCCGAGCTGCAAGTGAGCTTCGACCAACCGCCTCCAGCCAAGCTGCCCCTGACCCTGATACTGGCCCTTCCCCGCCCGAAAATGCTGCGCCGGGTGCTGCAAACCGTTGCTGCCATGGGCGTGCCGAAGGTGGTGCTGGTCAATAGTTACCGAGTGGAAAAGAGCTTCTGGCAGACCCCGTTCCTGGAGCCCGAGGCGATACGCGAGCAACTGATCCTTGGCCTGGAACAGGCTCGGGACACGGTGCTGCCCGAGATCATCATCGAAAAGCGCTTCAAGCCATTCGTCGAAGACCGCCTGCCGGCCATGACCGAAGGCACCCTTTGCCTGATCGGCCATCCAGGCGATTACCCAGCTTGCCCCCGTGGGCTGGATGAGCCGGTTACCCTGGCAATCGGCCCGGAAGGCGGCTGGATCCCCTACGAAGTGGACCTATTGGCCAAGGCTGGCTTGCAGCCGGTACAACTCGGCGCACGGATCCTACGGGTTGAAACCGCCGTCACCGCCCTGCTCGCCCGCCTCTTCTAACAACGGCGCTGTCCCCTTGTGAGAGGGGCTCGCCCCCGATGACGGTTTGTCAGCTGATAAATATATCGACCGATCCCCCCTATCGGGCGCAAGCCCCCGCCATTAGAGCTGCCTCGCTACAGAATCCCGGGCGCAGGCCGATAACCCCTGAATAAGTCCAAGCCTTGTTCCAGGGGAGTTCGCAGCATGTATCGTTGGTTAGCCGAAAAGCTGGGGAATGTCAGCGTCAAAACCAAGTTGGGCGTAGGTTTCGGCCTAGTGTTACTACTCACACTGATGATCACCTTCACCGGCTGGACCGGCCTGGGCGATGTGATCAGTCGCGGTGACAAGCTGGGCTTTATCTCCAGCCTCAATGGATTGACCAAGGACCTGCGCCTGGCTCGCCGGGACTATGAATTGCGCCATGGCGAACAAGGCCCAGGCGCGGTCAGCGAATTGCTGGACAAGCTCAATAGCGGCCTGAATAAAGCCCGCAACCTAATTGAACAACCCGCCGACGCGGCCCTGGTCGATGAACAGTTGGCCGCCGTGGACCGGTACAAGCGCGCATTCGGCGACATGGTGCAAGCCAGCGCCAACCGTGAAAACGCCCGCAGCAAGCTGGGGGATACCGCTGACAACGCGGTGCTCAAGATCAATGAGATCGAGAAGGCCCTGCTGCAAGGCGACAGCGTCACCCAGTTCAACACTGTGGTGGAAGCGAGCAAACTGATACAGCAGGCGCGCTTCCAAGTGCGCGGCTATACCTACAGCGGCAAGGTCGAAGCCGAGCAACCCGCACTGGATGCCATCGACAATGCCCTGAAGAAAATCACCAGCCTCAACGGCCAACTGCCTGAGCAATATTCGACCAACCTGCAACAGGCCAGCGTCTCGCTGCAAGCCTACCGCGCCGCTGTCAGCCAGTACCGCGACTCGCAGGTGGCCAGCGCTGCGGCCCTTAAAACCATGAGCGATCAAGGCGATCTGTTGCTCGGCCACAGCGACAAACTGACCCTCTCCCAAACCGTGGTGCGCGACACCGATGCCGCGCAAGCCAAGTCCCTGTTGCTGCTGGCAACTGTGCTGGCGTTGATCTTTGGCCTGGTGGCGGCCTGGGCGATCACCCGCCAAATCATTATCCCGCTGGACCAAACGCTCAAGGTCGCCGAGCGCGTCGCCTCGGGTGACCTGAGCCACAACCTGACGTCTTTGCGCCAGGACGAGCTGGGGCAGTTGCAGAGGGCTATGCAGAGCATGACCGTGGGCTTGCGCGAGTTGATCGGCGGCATCAGCGAGGGCGTGACCCAGATCGCCAGCGCTGCTGAGCAACTGTCGGCTGTCACCGAACAGACCAGCGCCGGGGTCAACAGCCAGAAGGTCGAGACCGACCAAGTAGCCACCGCCATGAACGAGATGGCCGCGACCGTGCAGGAAGTCGCGCGCAACGCCGAAGAAGCCTCTGAGGCCGCCGCAGCGGCTGACCAGCAGGCCCGCGAAGGCGACAAGGTGGTCGGTGAAGCCATCGCCCAGATCGAGCGCCTGGCCACTGAGGTCGGCAATTCCACAGTCGCCATGGGCGACCTTAAACGGGAAAGCGACAAGATCGGCAGCGTGCTCGACGTGATCAAATCCGTGGCCCAGCAAACCAACCTGCTGGCCCTCAACGCCGCAATCGAAGCCGCCCGCGCCGGTGAAGCCGGACGTGGCTTCGCGGTGGTGGCCGATGAAGTGCGTAGCCTGGCCCAGCGCACGCAGAAGTCCACCGAAGAGATCGAAGAGCTGATTGCCGGCCTGCAGAGCGGCACCCAACAGGTGGCGACCATCATGGACAACAGTCGCAGCCTCACCGACAGCAGCGTCGAGCTGACCCGCCGTGCCGGCAGCGCATTGGAGAACATCACCCGCACGGTCTCGACTATCCAGACGATGAACTCCCAGATCGCCACCGCCGCCGAACAGCAAAGCGCTGTGGCGGAAGAGATCAACCGCAGCGTGCTGAACGTGCGCGATGTCTCGGAGCAGACGGCTGCGGCCAGTGAAGAAACCGCCGCGTCGAGCACCGAACTGGCGCGCCTGGGCACGCATCTGCAAGCACTGGTGGGTCGCTTCCGAGTCTGACCTCCCTCCCCGCGCGGCGACCTGTCCTGGGTCGCCGCCTGCAATCTATGAAACTTCCTACACGTTTATCAGCCCCTCCCGATCTTCAAAGACACTAGCGTTCAGGTCAGTTCAGTGTGCTCACGCACTTGTCGGAGGTTAATCATGCTTCGTCGAATGACTCACCTGCTGGGTAACGCCAGTGTCACCCTCAAATTGGCCCTGGGCTTTGCCCTGGTACTGGCCCTGAGCCTTGTCATTGCCGTGACCGGCTGGCAAGCATTAGCGGCGTCCCTTTACCGATCACAAACGCTGAGCGTGCTGGCACAACTGGCGGTGGCCGGCGAAGAACTGCGCACCGACAGAATCCTCTATCGCACCCTGGACGACGCCGAAAGCCTCAGTCGATTGAGCGCGAGCATGGAGAAAGTCGACAAGGCCCTGGCGGAGCTGTCCAACAGACTTAAGGTGCCGAAAGCCATTCAATATCTGCAGGAGATGACGCGGATGTCTGCCACGTTCAAATCCACACTCAAGGGCGTGCCCGCGCTGGTGGAAAAACGCGAAAGTGCCCGGGAACAGCTGACACAGAGCACCACGCGGGCCGGCGATGTTCTGGCACAACTGGCTAGCGACTTGCCTGATCAGGAAGATGAAAAAGCCCTGGATGCCGTCGAAAACCTGCGCCAGGCCATGGAACAGGCCGAGGACCGTGCCAAGAGCCCGGCTTGGGCTTCAAGTTCGCTCGATGCGTATGGACAAGCCGTGGTTGACGCAGAACGCAGCCTCGAACTCGCCCAGGCTGAAGTGGCCAAACTGGCGGTCGACAGTGACGCGATGAAAAACGCCGTGCTCAGTATCCGCACCCAGCTGACCCGCCTTAAAGACACCCAACTCACGACCGAAAGTAGCCATAACCAGTTGGAGCAGCAGTTGGATCAGTTGCTCGCGCAGAGTGACCTCTTGAGCCAGGATCAGACCCAACGACGCGACAGAGAAGCCGACCAAGCCCGCATTCAGACCTTGGGTATTGCGGCTGCCGCGGTGCTCTTCGGCGCCTTGGCCGCCTGGGTGATTGCCGGACAAATCGTGCACCCGCTGCGCAAGGCGCTCATGGTGGCCAACCGCATTGCCGAGGGTGATCTGAGCAACGAAGTGCAGTCACAGCGCCGCGATGAGCTGGGCCAGTTGCAACGCAGCATGAGCCAAATGACGCTGAACCTACGGGGGTTGGTTGGCAACATCAGCGACAACGCACGGCAAATCGCCAGCGCCGCCGAAGAGCTCTCTGCCGTCACTGAGCAAACCCGCGCCGGGGTGAATAATCAGCGCGATGAAACCGAGCAGGTGGCGACGGCCATGAACCAGATGCTGGCCACCGCCCAGGAAGTGGCGCGCCACGCCGAGCAAGCATCGATTGCCGCCGGCCAGGCCAATCAGCAGGCTGAACTGGGCGATCAGGTGGTCACGGATGCCGTGGCACAAATTGAACACCTGGCCCATGAGATGGCTCGATCAAGCGAAGCCATGTTGGGGCTGCAACGGGAAAGCCAGAAAATCGGCAGCGTGCTGGACGTAATCAAGTCCGTGTCGCAGCAGACCAACCTGCTGGCGCTCAATGCCGCGATTGAAGCCGCACGGGCCGGTGAGGCAGGCCAAGGCTTCGCCGTGGTCGCCGATGAAGTGCGCAGCCTCGCCCGGCGGACACAGCAGTCCGCTGAAGAAATCGAAGAATTGATTGGTGGCCTGCACAGGGGCACCCAACAGGCGGCCGATATCATGGACTACAGCCGCACCCTGACCGACAACAGCGTCGGCCTGACTCGCAACGCCGGGGACGCCCTGACGGAGATCGCCCGCACCGTGGCCATCATCCAGGAAATGAACCCGCAGATTGCCGCAGCGGCCGAGGAGCAAAGCGCGGTGGCCGAAGAGATCAATCGTAGCGTCTTGAAGGTCCGCGATGCCTCGGAGCAAACCGCTGCCGCCAGCGAACAGACGGCGGCGGCGAGTATCGAGTTGGCGCGACTGGGAACGGATCTGCAGCAATGCGTAGGGAGGTTCAAGATATGAACCTCCCGGTTTCAGTGGCCTTGGGCTTACAGAACCTGACGCAGGAACGCTTGGGCACGCGGGTCTTTTGGCGAATCAAAAAACTCGGCCGGTGCCGCATCTTCCAACAACTTGCCGTGATCGAAGAACAACACACGGTCCGCCACTTCGCGGGCGAAGCCCATTTCGTGGGTAACGCAGACCATCGTCATGCCTTCCAGGGCCAAGGTCTTCATCACGTCCAGCACTTCGCCGACCATTTCCGGGTCGAGGGCCGAGGTGGGCTCGTCGAACAGCATCACCTTGGGCTCCATCGCCAGCGCCCGGGCGATCGCCACCCGTTGTTGCTGGCCGCCGGACAGGCGTGATGGGAACTCGTTGGCCTTCTGTGCAATGCCGACCTTTTCCAGCAGGGCCAAGGCCTTGGCTTCGCGCTCTTGCTTGCCGCGCTTGCGCACGACTTTTTGCGCCAGGCACAGGTTCTCCAACACAGTCATGTGGGGGAACAGGTTGAAGTGCTGGAACACCATGCCGACTTCACGACGATAGGCGTTCACGTCGGTTTTCGGGTCGGCCAGTTGCAGGCCGTCGATGCTCACCGAGCCCGAGTCGAACTCTTCCAGGCCATTGAGGCAACGCAGGAAAGTCGACTTGCCGGAGCCGGACGGGCCGATCACCACCAGCACTTCGCCCTTGGCCACCTGGGTGGTCACATGGTCTACCGCACGCACTACATGGCCACGGGTGTCGAAGACTTTTACCAGATCGCGGACTTCAATCACTTTGGGCGAGCCTCCGCTCAAGCCGGCTGGCCATTTTCGACAGCGGCAGGTTGATCAGCAGGTACAGGCCTGCGACGCAGAACAGGATTTCAAACGGCGAGAACGAGGTCGTGATGACTTCGCGACCGCTCTTGAGCAGTTCGGTAATGGCGATCACCGAGACCAGGGACGTGTCTTTCACCAAGCTGATGAATTGCCCTGCCAAGGGCGGCAGTACGCGCTTGAAGGCTTGCGGCAGCACCACATGGCGCATCGACTGGCTGGCACTCAGGCCCAAGGAGCGCGCGGCTTCGTTCTGCCCGCGGGTGATGGACTGCACGCCGGCGCGAACGATTTCGGCCACATAGGCGCCGGTGAACAGCGACAGCGCGGCGATCCCGGCAAATTCCCGTGACAGGTTGAGCACCGTGCCAATGAAGAAATAGAAAATGAAGATTTGCACCAGCAGCGGGGTGCCACGTACCAGTTCGACGTAGATCGTCGACAGATCACGCAAGGTCGGGTTATTGGAAAGCCGGCACAAACCGGTGGCAAGGCCAATCGCCAGGCCCAAAATCCCGGAAACCACCGACAGCCACAGCGTGGTCCACAACCCCCACATCAGCGGGCCCAACGCCCAATGACGATTCACACCAATGACATCGCCTTCGGCCACGTCATCACCGCGCGCCACTTGCAGACTGTTGTCGGCAACCGTCACCTTTTGCTCGTTGCCAGCGTCGTTGCGCAGGGTCACTTCGGCGACGTCGCCGTTACGAACCAGCTCAATGACAGTGGAGATGTCCGCTGCACGCTGTGCTTCTTCGGCCTGGTAGGCGAAGTATTGCGGCACGCGGTTCCAGCGCCATTCGTAGGACATCAGCGAGGTAGCGTAGTACAAGGCGCCGGCCAGGCCGACCAGCACGACCACGGTTAGCAGGTGCCAGGGCCATTGGGCTTTTTTCTGTTTCATTACTCGACATCCAAAAAATTCGAAGGCATGCGCCTTTGTGTAGTGAGCGGATTTGACCAGCGCTGGGAGGCAAGCCGCCCCAAAATCATGCGCCTCGGTATTTCTGAAACACCGCTGCGTCTGGATTTAGGGCGGCTTCGCCCCCCAACGCGGGGCAAGCCCGCTCACTACAGGACAGCCTTTATTCCATGTCCTTGAGCCACTCTGAGCTCTTGAACCACTTGTCATGAATGCGATCGTAGGTGCCGTCGTTCTTGATCTGGTGCAGGAAGTTGTTGATGAAGTTGATGCTGTCGTAATCACCTTTCTTCAGGCCAAACGCCAATGGCTCGAAGGTGAAGGGTTCGTCCAGGAACACCAGCTTGCCGTTGCCGACTTTCTTCTCGGCAACCACGTTGTACGGTGCGTCATACACAAAGGCATCGGCCTTGCCGTTGACTACGTCCAGCACGCCTTCCTGCTCGTTGTCATAGCCGTGGTACTTGGCTTTGGAGATCAGCTTCTTGGCGACCATTTCACCGGTGGTGCCAAGCTTGGAGGTCAGGCGGTATTTCTCGTCGTTCAGGTCTTTGTAGGACTTGATGGTGCCTTCCAGGTCCTTGCGAATCAGCAGGGTCTGGCCGACCACGATGAAGGGTTCGCTGAAGTTCAGCCGCAGGTTGCGCTCCTGGGTCAGGGTCATGCCGCTGCCGATCATGTCGAATTTGCCGGTGAGGAACGCGGGGATGATGCCGTCATAACCCGTGGAAACCAGCTCCAGCTTGACGCCCATGGACTTGGCCATGGCCTTGAGGATGTCAACTTCGAAGCCGATGATCTCACCGCGCTTGTCTGTCATCTCGAACGGCATGTAGGTCGGATCCATGCCGACTTTCAGCGTGCCGCGCTTGACCGCATCGTCGATGGCGCCAGCCTGGGCCGCATTGGCCGCGACCAGCGCGGTGACGCCAAGCAGCAGCATCGAAAGATACTTTTTCATCATCAAGTCCCCTGAACGATTCTTATAAGGTCGGCGCGCAAAAAGGGCTGCACCATTTCGGGGTGCGATCCTAACCCACTCGTTGCCCGTCACAAAGGTTTCACGGGCAATTGTTATCAGGGTATGTAGGAAAAGACCCACGACGCTGCGGTCAACCGCAGGGGTAGACACTTGCGCAACCTGACACGGCAATGGGTTGATATGTAAGCAGTTATGACTTTCAGTCGAGTTCTGCCAGCCAGGTGGTGTCCTTGAACCACTTGTCATGCAGCCGATCATAGGTCCCATCCTGAGCCACCTGGTTCAAGAAATGGTTGATCCAGTTAATGCTGTCGAAATCGCCCTTTTTTACGCCAAACGCCAAGGGTTCGAATGTAAACGGTTGCTCCAGCGCCAGCAGCGTGCCGTTCTCCGCCCGGTTCACCGCGATCAGGTTGTAGGGTGCGTCATGGATAAAGGCATCGGCCTCCCCCGCCACGACCTGGCGAACCCCTTCCTCCGGCGTGGCAAAACTACTCAGTCGGGCCGCCCCCAAAAACCGTTGAGCCGCTGCTTTGCCGGTGGTGCCCTCAGTGACAGCGATTCTGTAACCGGCATCGTCCAGGTCTTCAATACTGCTGACCTTGCCCGCCAGACGGGGGTGCAGCAGTACACTCTGGCCCACCACGATGAAAGCGTCACTGAAGTTCAGCCTTAAGTTGCGCTCCTGAGTGACAGTCATACCACTGCCGATCAAGTCGAATTTTTTCGCCAGCAAGCCCGGCAACAGTTCGGTGTAGGGCATCACGACCAGTTCAAGTTCCACCCCCAGCGCCTGGCTCATCACGTTGAGCAGGTCAATTTCAAAGCCGACAATGCGCCCCTGTTTATCGGTCATTTCGAAAGGGATATAGGTGGGGGTGGTGCCAACCTTGAGCACACCACGCCGGACGGCGTCGTCAATCGCACCCGCGTGCACCTGGCTGATTTGAATCAATGCAGCAGCGCTGATAAGCAATGCCGAACAATACCTTTTGAGCATGAATCCCTCGCAGCCAAGAAAATTGGGGGGCGATCCTAACCTAGTCGCGGGCACGCAAATACGCCTCGGACGAGGGTCTTTTGTTTCGAAATAACAGGGCGTCAGGAAGACAAAGAAGAGGCGGGAAACGCTGTAGGACCAGCACTTCGAACACCCCCGAGGTGAGCCCTCGGGGGTGTCTGAATCAGGCCGGTTGGGCCTGGGAGGACAGCGGTTGCAGCGGTAGCAACGGCGCGTGCGGGTCGGCCTTGATCGAATCACGCCAAGCGGCGAGCCACTCGGCATGTCCTTCGCTCCAGACCTGCTCGTGCAGGCGGGCAAGGGCCACCGGATCACTGAGCAAAGCCAGACGCTCACCGTTGTTGAGGCCGGCCGGGCCGACTTTCAAAGCGTGACGCACACGTTCGATACGCAGGTACTCGATAGGCTCAGCCTCACGGTGACGCGAGGTCGCCAGGGCGCAGGCCAGGGCGTTCTGCTGAGGATCAACCACCGAACGCACGAACCCGTCATTGAGGGCGTGCCAACGGTTTTCATGGGTGTACTTCTCCGTCGACAGCAGGGCTTGCGGCGGGTTGTACTCCTCAGGAATCAGGAACAGGCTCTCGTCACGGGACTTGAGGCCCAGCTTGACCCGGCTGGAGATCACCGACACCGGGATCGACAGCATCAGCGAACCCACGATCGGCACCAGCCACCACAGGAAGCTTGGGTTCAGCCACACCACCAGCAGCGCCCACAGGAAGCCCAGCACGGTTTGCGGACCGTGCCGCTTGACCGCTTCACTCCACGGCGTGGAATCGTCGTCACGCTGTGGCGAGTTCCAGGTCGCGGCCCAGCCGAGGAACGCGGCAAGAACGAAACGGGTGTGGAAGATCATGCGCACAGGCGCCAGCAGCATGGAAAACAGCATCTCCAGCAGCATCGACAAGGTCACCTTGAACTTGCCACCGAACTCTTTCGCGCCCTTGGCCCAGATCAGGATGATGCTCAGCAACTTAGGCAGGAACAGCAACACGATGGTGGTGGAGAACAGCGCCACCGCCTTGTCCGGATGCCATTGCGGCCACAGTGGGTACAGCTGGCGGGGAGCCATGAAGTACTGCGGCTCCATCAGCGTGTTCACCGCCAGCAAGGCTGTGGACAACACCAGGAACAGAAACCACAACGGTGCCGACAGGTAGGACATCACGCCGGTCAGGAACACCGCGCGGTGCACCGGGTGCATGCCTTTAACCAGGAACAGGCGGAAGTTCATCAGGTTACCGTGGCACCAGCGACGGTCACGCTTGAGTTCGTCCAGCAGGTTCGGCGGCAGTTCTTCGTAGCTGCCAGGCAGGTCGTAGGCAATCCACACGCCCCAGCCGGCACGGCGCATCAGCGCAGCTTCAACGAAGTCGTGGGACAGGATGGAGCCGGCGAACGCGCCTTTACCCGGCAACGGCGCCAGGGCGCAGTGCTCGATGAACGGCTTCATGCGGATGATCGCGTTGTGACCCCAGTAGTGGGATTCGCCCAACTGCCAGAAGTGCAGGCCGGCGGTAAACAGCGGGCCGTACACACGAGTGGCGAATTGCTGCATGCGCGCATACAGGGTGTCCATGCCCGACGCACGGGGCGCGGTCTGGATAATCCCGGCATCCGGCGTGGCTTCCATCAAGCGCACCAGGCTGGTCAGGCATTCGCCGCTCATCACGGAGTCGGCGTCGAGCACGACCATGTACTTATAGTCACCGCCCCAGCGACGGCAGAAGTCGTCGAGGTTGCCGCTCTTGCGCTTTACGCGACGGCGACGGCGGCGATAGAAGATCTTGCCGAAACCACCGGCCTCGCGGCACACGTCGAGCCAGGCTTGCTGTTCGGCGATGCAGATGTCGGCGTCATTACTGTCACTGAGCACGAAAAAGTCGAAGCGGTCCAGGTCACCGGTAGCGGCCACAGACTCAAACGTCGCACGCAAACCGGCGAATACACGCGGCACGTCTTCGTTGCAAATCGGCATCACCAGCGCGGTACGGGCGTCTTTCGGAATCGGCTCGTCGCCGGCACTTTTACCGGAGATACGATATTTATCGTGTCCGGTAAGCAGTTCCAGAAAGCCCATCAAGGCGGTCCAGAAACCGGCCGACACCCAGCAGAACAAGATCCCGAACATGATCAGGATGCTGGTTTGCAGCGCGTAAGGCAGCACCTGAGTAGCGGTTTGCAGCAGGGTCTGGTTGCGGATCTCGTCGAAGTCAACCAGCGACCAGCCCTGGTACGGCATGATGCCTTTCATGTACCAGCCGGCAACGATGGTCTGACCAAGCATCAGCACCAGCAGGATGTAGCGACGGATCGAACCCACGGTACGCCAGCGCGCGGCCGGCAATACGCGCTCATCTTTCGGCGGTGCCGGCGGATTGCTGCGGCCGGTGAGGCGGCGCCAGCCGCGCACCAGGATATTGGTACGCCAAGGCTCCGGCACCACACGGGTGCGCCGAATCGGTGGCGTGGCCTTGAGGCACACGCGACCGCTGGCGTCGAGCGCCAGCATTTCGGCGTCTTGCAGCTCCTCGGCGGTGCTAAGGGTCAAGCGGCGGCCAACCGACGCCTGGGCGGCGTCGACGGGCGCGTCAAAGGTTGCGGACGACAAACGCTCGTGCAACTCGGTGAAGGATGTGCAGCCCGCCAGTTCGGCGCGCTGCTCAGCGGTCATCGGGAGATGCGCCAGATACTCGGACAGAGTTTCTGGCTGGACTTGAGAATTACTCATCGGCAGGCAACTGATAGCTCCAGGTTTCGGTCAGGACTTGCTCGGTCTTGATCGGCTCCGGTGTGGCTGGGGCAGCTTCTGGCTGCTTGGCTTCCTTGTCTTTCGCGTCTTTCTTGGCCTGTTTCTCGTGTTGCTTGGCCAGGACCTTGTCAGCCTTGAGCACCTGGGTCGAAACCTTCTCCGGCTCTGGCTGCGGGATATCCTGAACCAGGGCAGCACGCATTTCGGTCGGTTTGCCTGCGTCTTTGATCTTCATGCGCAGGGTCAAACGCCAGCCTTTGGTGTGTTCGTTGTAACGCACGCTGTTTTCTACCACTTCAGCGTTGTCACCCACGCTCACCTGGCTGCGCACCGGGGCGTCCGGCAGGAGTTTCTTCAGGGACGGGCCTTCAAAGTCCACCAGGTAGGCGACGCTGCCATCAGGCTGACGGATCAGGTTGGACTGTTTCACATCACCCGTGGAACGCAGGGTCTGCTTGACCCAAGCGCTGTCCGGCGAGTGGAACGCGGCGTCGTCCAGAGTCCAGTGCAGGCGGTAGGCGACTTCCAGCGGCTCGCCGACTTTCGGCAGTACAGCCGGGCTCCAGAAGGCAACGATGTTGTCGTTGGTTTCGTCGGCGGTCGGGATCTCGACCAGATCGACGGAACCCTTGCCCCAATCTCCTTCAGGCTCGATCCAGGCGCTTGGGCGCTTGTCGTAGTTGTCGTCCAGGTCTTCGTAGTGGCTGAAGTTGCGGCCGCGTTGCAGCAGGCCGAAACCACGCGGGTTCTCTACGGTGAAGTTGCTGACCGACAGGTGTTTAGGATTGTTCAGTGGGCGCCAGATCCACTCACCGTTACCGGCATGGATCGACAGACCGCTGGAGTCGTGCAGTTCGCGACGGTAGTTGAGCACCTTGGACGGCTGGTTTGCGCCGAACAGGAACATGCTCGTCAGCGGTGCAACGCCCAACTTGCTGACGTTGTCGCGCAGGAACATCTGGGATTTCACATCGACAACGGTGTCGGTGCCCGGACGCAGGATCAGGCGATAGGCGCCGGTCGCACGAGGGGAATCGAGCAGGGCAAAGATCACCAGGTGCTTGTCACCCGGTTTTGGACGTTCGATCCAAAACTCGGTAAAACGCGGGAACTCTTCACCAGACGGCAGCGCAGTATCGATCGCCATGCCACGGGCGGACAGGCCATACACCTGGTCCTTGCCGACGACACGGAAATAGCTCGCGCCGAGCATGGTCATGATTTCGTCTTGCTTGTCGCTCTTATTGATCGGGAACAAGACACGGAAACCGGCATAACCCAGTTGTTCGGTTGCTTTCGGATCAAACTTCACATCGCCGAAATCGAAACGCGACGGGTCGTATTTGATTTCCTGCACGCTGTCAGCGGTGACTTCGTTGATTTTCACCGGTGTATCGAAATGCATACCCTGGTGATAGAAGGACAGCTTGAACGGGGTGTTCTGATCGGCCCATTCCGCTTTTTCGTTGCGGAAACGAATCTTCTGGTAGTCCGCGAACTTCATTTCGCGAAATTCGTTCGGCAGATTGCTGCGCGGAGCTTCGTATTTCTGCCCAGCCAGCTCTTTTGCCTTGGCCGACACATCATCCAGACTGAATGCCCACAGCTGACCCGCGCCGAACAGGCAAAACAGGGCTGAGCCCGTTACCAGTGCGTTTCGTAACCGTTTGGCAGACAATTTTGGTGCATTACAGGGACTAACAATCACGAGCAACCCTCGCCGAAAACAGATCAAAAAACCAACGGCCAGCTATCTATATGCCAGGTTGGCGAGCATTGTTCCGACTCCCCTGGGTCAAAATGATTCCCCAATGGATGTCGGACAAGTCTCTACCTAAATCAAAAATGGACCAAACAACGCTGATCCCCGTAGCGCGCGATTATCTAGTAGCCCGCGAGACAACGCATCAGGGGCAGCGAAGTATTTGTAGCGAAATCCTGCGTTTTTAGGCATTAAAAGTCGTTTTTAATACATTCAGGTCTGTAACAGAAAGGTCACAGGGCCATCATTGACCAAATGCACCTGCATATCGGCACCAAAACGCCCCGACGCCACCTTGCCATGCAATTGTTGCGCTTGTACCAGCAGGTGATCAAAAAGCGCCGCTCCCAGGGCCGGCGGGGCCGCTGTGGAGAAGCTTGGCCGCAGCCCGCTCTTGGTATCCGCCGCCAACGTAAACTGCGACACCAGCAGCAAACCACCGCCGATGTCCTTGAGCGACAGGTTCATCTTGCCCTCGTCGTCGCTGAACACACGGTAGTTGAGCAATTTGTGCAGCAACTTATCGGCGCTCTCCGGCGTATCTGAAGGCTCAACGGCCACCAGTACCAGCAATCCCTGGTCGATGGCACCGACGACTTCACCCTCGACCTCGACACGGGCGCCACGCACCCGTTGCAACAGGCCCTTCATGCTTCTTCTGGCGGTAGATCAAGCAGGCGCCGTGCCATCTCACCGGTCGCGCGCACCAATGCATCGGTAATGCCGGGCTCGGACGCCGCATGGCCCGCCTCGCGGATCACCTGCAGTTCGCTGTTCGGCCAAGCCTGATGCAGCTCCCACGCGTTATCCAGCGGACAGATCATATCGTAGCGGCCGTGGATGATTACGCCAGGCAGATGGGCGATCTTGTGCATATCGCGAATCAGCTGGTTGGGTTCCAGAAAGGAGTTATTGGTGAAGTAGTGGCATTCAATCCGCGCGATGGACAGCGCGCGCTGCGGCTCGGAAAAACGCTCCACATGCTGTGGGCTTGGGCACAGGCCCAGCATGCGACCTTCCCAGCCGGACCAGGCTTTGGCCGCGTGCATCTGGGCGATCTGGTCGTTACCGGTCAGGCGCTTGTGGTAGGCGGCAATCATATCGTGACGCTCGTCCGCAGGAATCGGCGCGAGGTAGTCCTGCCAGTAATCCGGGAACAAGCGGCTGGCGCCGGTTTGGTAGAACCATTCGATGTCCTGCGGGCGGGCCAGGAAAATGCCGCGCACGATCAGGCCATGCACGCGCTCAGGGTGGGTTTGCGCGTAGGCCAGAGCCAGGGTCGAGCCCCAAGAGCCGCCGAACAACACCCATTTGTCGATGCCCAAGTGCTCGCGGATACGCTCAAGGTCGGCGACCAAGTCCCAGGTGGTGTTGTTTTCCAGACTGGCGCGGGGCGTGGAGCGCCCGCAACCACGCTGGTCGAAGGTGACAATGCGGTACAGATTAGGATCGAAATAGCAGCGACTCTGGGCGTCGCAACCGGAACCAGGGCCCCCGTGGATAAAGACGACAGGCAAGCCTTCGGGGGAGCCACTTTCATCGACATACAGGGTGTGGGTGTCATCGACTGCCAGATCGTGCCGGGCGTAGGGTTTGATCTGCGGGTACCAAGTCTGCATTGCGCGCTCCGTAGGGGGTCGGGTTCATCCCTGAGGGGACGTCTTTTATTTTGCCGTCTGGCACTATAAACCCGAATTGTGCAATGAGCATGTCCTTGAGCGCTTAGACCTGTGTCAGCCCTTCGCCCCTCCACGCCACCTGGAGATCAAATGTGGGAAGGGCTTGCTTCCGATAGCTGTTTCAGCAACACCTAGACTCACCGATAGCGCACTTGCCCCCAAGCCAACAAACCTTCAAGCAACTGCTTCAACACCTCCCGCGTCGGCCCAGCCAAATCCGCGCGATAACGGAACGGCTCGAACTCCTCCATATAAGTGCTCTGGCACAACTCCAACTGCACCGCATGAATATCCTGCGCCGGGTCGCCGTAATGCCGGGTGATATGGCCGCCCTTGAAGCGCCCGTTCAGCACATGGGTGTACTGCGGATGGGCGGCGCAGATGGCTTCCAGCTGGCTGGCCAGTTCGGGATCGCAGGCGGCCCCGTTAAAGGTGCCGAGGTTGAAGTCCGGCAGTTTGCCGTCGAACAGGTGCGGGATCACCGAGCGGATCGAGTGGGCGTCGAACAGCAGCGCGTAGCCGAACTCGGCCTTGAGCCGCGCCAGTTCCTCTTGCAGCGCGCGGTGATACGGGCCCCAGATCTTTTGCAGGTAAGTAGCGCGTTCTGCCTCGCTGGGCTCCAGGCCTTCACGAAACAGCGGCACACCCTCAAATAGCGTGGCCGGGTACAAGCCGGTGGTGGCGCCGGCGTACAGCGGCTTGTCGTCGGACGGCCGGTTGAGGTCGATGACAAAGCGCGAGTACTCCGCCGAGAGGGTGCTGGCGCCGAGCTCTTCGGCAACGTCATACAGCGTGGGGATATGCCAATCGGTGTCCGGCAGGCTTTGCGCCTCGGGGATCAACCCGGCCTCGACCGCAGGTGTCAAACGCACGCCGGCGTGGGGCATGCTGATCAGCAGCGGGGTGCGGCCTTGTTTGAAATTCAGAACCTTATCCACAACAGCACTCCTTAAACAGTGACATCGACGCCATGGCGCACGACGCGTTTATCCAGCTCGCCGCCCAGCCAGTAGGCGAGGTCGGCGGGACGATCAATCTGCCACGCTACAAAATCCGCCACTTTGCCCACTTCCAGTGAGCCATGGGTAGCGCCCATGCCCAATGCGGTGGCCGCATGTTGCGTGACGCCGGCCAGGGCCTCTTCCGGGGTCATGCGGAACAGAGTGCAGGCCATGTTGAGCATCAGGCGCACCGACAGTGCCGGCGAGGTGCCGGGGTTGAGGTCACTGGCGATGGCGATTTTCACGCCGTGTTTGCGCAGGGCCTCCATCGGTGGCAACTGGGTTTCGCGCAGGAAGTAGAACGCCCCTGGCAGCAGCACGGCGACGGTGCCGGATGCAGCCATGGCAATGGCGTCTTCTTCGGTCATGAATTCCAGGTGGTCCGCCGACAACGCGTGATAACGCGCCGCCAGGCTGGAGCCGTGCAAAGACGAGAGTTGCTCGGCGTGCAGTTTTACCGGCAGGCCCAACTGCTGGGCGACCTTGAACACGCGCTCCACTTGCTCAGTGGAAAACGCCAGGTATTCGCAGAAGGCATCCACAGCGTCCACCAGCCCTTCCGCCGCCAGGGCCGGTAGCATCTCGCTGCAGATATGCTCGATGTAGTCGTCGGCGCGGTCCTTGTACTCCGGCGGTAACGCATGGGCCGCCAGGCAGGTGGCGCGCACGCTGACCGGCAGCTCATCGCCGAGACGCCGGGCCACGCGCAACATCTTGCGTTCGTTGGCCAGGTCCAGGCCGTAGCCGGATTTGATCTCCACCGTTGTCACGCCGTCGCGCAGCAGACTGCGCAAGCGCTTGCGGGCGCTGTCGAACAGTTCATCCTCGCTGGCGGCGCGGGTGGCGCGCACGGTGCTGGCGATACCGCCGCCCTTGGCCGCGATCTCGGCATAGCTAACGCCCTCAAGGCGCTGCTCGAATTCGCCACTGCGATTGCCACCAAACACCGTGTGGGTGTGGCAGTCGATCAGCCCGGGAGTGACCCACGCGCCTTGCAGGTCATGCACCTGGGCGTAGTCCGCCGTCGGCACTTGGCTGCGCGGGCCGATCCACTCGATGAGTGAGCCGGCAGTGACCATGGCAGCATCCTCGATGATCGAGTAGTTACCTTGAGCCATGGTTGCAACGTGGCAGTGTTGCCAAAGGGTTTTCATCAACGCCTCCCTAAGTTATCGATGAGACACAGCCGGGTCGTATTGGACGTTGGCCGTATGCCCGGCGGCGGGTTTGACCCACAGCAGGTAGGCAACGACCAGCAGCACGATCCACACGGCGCCGACCAGCAAGGCCGCCTGGGTGTCCGGGAAGTAACCCAGCACACCAAACACAAACAGCATGAATACGATGGCCGCCGCCGGCGCATAGGGCCAGAACGGCACCGGGAATTTCAGCTCAGCGACCTGTTCTTTAGTCATCGAGCGACGCATGGCGACCTGGGTGAACAGAATCATCAGCCATACCCACACGGTGGCGAAGGTGGCAATCGAGGCAATCACCAGGAACACGTTTTCCGGGATCAGGTAGTTGAGCAGCACGCCGCCGAGCAACGCTGCGCCCATCACCACCACGGTCATCCATGGCACGCCCTGTTTGGACAACTGGGCAAAACCCTTGGGCGCCTGCCCTTGCTGGGCGAGGCCGTACATCATGCGCCCGGCACCGAAGATGTCGCTGTTGATCGCCGAGACTGCCGCCGAGATCACCACAATATTGAGAATGGTCGCCGCCGAGCCTATGCCGAGGTTACTGAATATCTGCACGAACGGGCTGCCCTGGCTGCCGATCTGGGGCCATGGGTAGATAGCCATCAGCACAAACAGGGTCAGCACGTAGAACAATAGGATGCGCAGCGGCACGGCGTTGATCGCCTTGGGAATTACGCGCTGCGGGTCTTTGGCTTCGCCAGCGGTAATGCCGATGATTTCGATACCGCCGAAGGCGAACATCACCACCGCGAACGAGGCGATCAGGCCGCCAACATCGTTAGGCATAAAGCCGCCGTGGGCCCACAGGTTGCTCAGGCCGCTGGCCTGGGTCTCGCCCGCCGAATGGATACCGAACAGCATGATGCCGAAGCCGCCGAGGATCATCGCGACAATCGCGCCGACCTTGAGCAGCGACAGCCAGAACTCCATCTCGCCAAACACTTTGACGTTGCACAGGTTCAGGCCGCCGATCAGAAACACAATGCCGAGCACCCAGACCCAGCGCGCGACGTCGGGAAACCAGAAGCCCATATAGATGCCGAACGCGGTGACGTCGGCGAGGCAGACGATGATCATTTCAAACGCGTAGGTCCAGCCGAGAATAAACCCGGCCATGGGGCCCAGATAGGTGCTGGCGTACTGGCCGAAGGAACCGGACACCGGGTTGTGCACGGCCATTTCACCGAGGGCGCGCATCACCATGAAAACCGCGGCGCCGCCGATCAGGTAGGCCAGCAGCACGGCAGGGCCGGCCATCTGGATAGCCGAGGCGGAGCCATAGAACAGCCCGGTGCCGATGGCCGACCCCAGTGCCATGAAGCGAATATGTCGGGCACTTAGGCCACGTTTCAAACCCTTTTCTTGCTGGTGCATTTCTCGTCCTTAATTATTTTTATCCTGAGAAAATTAAAAGCCGCGCTCATGACAACTACTTTTTTTGTGGTGAGCGGGCTTGCCCCGCGCTGTTGTGCGAAGCAACCCCAAATCCGGCTACCGCATTTCACTTGGAGAAATGCGGTGACTGTAGGAGGGGCTGCTACGGAGCCCAGCGCGGGGCAAGCTCGCTCACTACAGAGAGCGAGTGTCGCTTACAGGCTCGGCAGCAACTTCGCCGGCACCAGGTCATTCAGGCAGCGGCTGGCGAGCAGTTCGCTCGCGGCGATGATGTCCGGGGCGAAGAAGCGATCCTTGTCGTAGAACCCCACTTTGGCGCGCAGGACGCCACGGGCTTTTTCCAGTTTCGGCGAGGTTTTCAGGCCTTCCCGCAAGTCCAGACCCTGGCACGCGGCCAGCCATTCCACGGCGAGGATGCCACGGGTGTTCTCGGCCATTTCCCACAGGCGCTTGCCGGCAGCAGGTGCCATCGACACATGGTCTTCCTGGTTGGCTGAAGTCGGAATGCTGTCGACACTATGGGGATGGGCCAGCGCCTTGTTCTCGCTGGCGAGCGCGGCGGCGGTCACCTGGGCGATCATGAAACCGGAGTTCACCCCGCCATTGCCCACCAGGAACGGCGGCAATTGCGACATGTGTTTGTCCATCATCAACGAGATACGACGCTCACTGAGGGAACCGATTTCGGCGATGGCCAGCGCCATGTTGTCAGCGGCCATAGCCACTGGTTCGGCGTGGAAGTTACCGCCGGAAATCACATCGCCTTCGGCGGCGAACACCAGCGGGTTATCCGATACGGCGTTGGCTTCGACCACCAGCACTTCAGCGGCCTGGCGGAACTGGGTCAGGCACGCGCCCATGACCTGAGGCTGGCAGCGCAGGGAGTACGGGTCTTGCACTTTGTCGCAGTTCTGGTGCGACTGGGAGACCTCGCTGCTTTCGCCGAGCAGGTCGCGGTAAGCGGCAGCCGAATCGATTTGCCCACGCTGGCCGCGCGCGGCATGAATACGCGCGTCGAACGGCGAGCGCGAGCCCAGCACTGCTTCAACGGTAAGGCCGCCACAGGCCAGGGCGCCAGCGAACAGGTCTTCGCCTTCGAACAGGCCGCGCAGGGCATAAGCAGTGGACACCTGGGTACCGTTGAGCAACGCCAGGCCTTCTTTAGCCGCGAGGGTCAGCGGCGTGAGGCCGGCGACTTTCAGCGCGTCAGTCGCTTCCAGCCATTCACCTTTGTAGCGCGCCTTGCCTTCGCCCAGCAGCACCAGGGACATATGGGCCAGCGGCGCCAAGTCACCGGACGCACCGACCGAGCCTTTCAACGGAATATGCGGGTAAACCTCGGCGTTGATCAGCGCGATCAGCGCGTCGATCACTTGCCGACGAATCCCGGAGAACCCACGGCTCAGGCTGTTGACCTTGAGCACCATGACCAGCCGCACCAGCGCATCGCTGATCGGCTCACCGACGCCGGCGGCATGGGACAGCACCAGGGAACGCTGGAGGTTTTCCAGGTCTTCGCTGGCGATACGGGTCGAGGCCAGCAGGCCGAAACCGGTGTTGATGCCGTAGGCAGTGCGGTTCTCAGCGAGAATCTGCTCCACGCAGGCAACGCTGGCTTCGATCTGGGCTGAAGCGCTGTCATCCAGACTGAGGGTCACCGGCTGCTGGTAGATGGCCCGCAGTTGGGCAAGGCTCAGTTGGCCTGGAATCAGATTTAACGCAGTCACATTCATACTCCTTGTGAATTGTTCTTTCGAATATTTCTGTTGAATAAGGGTTCAGTGCACATCGGGTAATGCGGTGTCTTTGAGCAGCTTGGCGGCAGCTGCAATGTCCGGCGCCAGCCAGCGGTCCTGCTCGTATGCGGGGACCACTTCACGTAACAATCGCCAAGCGCGGTCGGTACCCGCGCCGAAACGCTGGGCCTTCAAAAATTCAAAGGCCTGGGCCGCCAGCAAGTACTCGATGGCAAGAATCTGGGTGACGTTGGCCAGCAGTTGATGCAGCTTCAGCGCGGCATTGGTGCCCATGCTCAAGTGGTCTTCCTGCAGTCCCGAAGTGACGAAATTATCGAGCACCGCCGGTTGCGCCAGCTGGCGGTTTTGCCCGCACAGTGATGCAGCGACGTATTGCACGATCATCATTCCGGAGTTGACCCCTGGGTTGCTCACCAGGAATGCCGGCAAGCCACTGACGTGCGGGTTGATCAAACGGTCCAGGCGGCGTTCGGCAACCGAGCCGATTTCGGCCATGGCGATGGCGAGCATATCGGCAGCCAGGGCGACGGACTGGCCGTGCGGATTGGCCTGGGACACTACGCGGTACTCGTCCGGCGTGCCAAGCACCAACGGGTTGTCAGTGGCGCTGTTGAGTTCAGTCTCGATCTGGCGGGTGGCGTGCTCCACCTGGTCGCGCGCCGCGCCGTGGATCTGCGGGATCGAGCGGATGCTCAGGGCGTCCTGTGTGCGGAGGCCTTTGCTGCTGGCGATCACTTCACTGCCGTCGAGCAAGGCACGCAGGTTGATGCCAACGTGCTGCATGCCGGGGTGCGGCTTGAGGGCGATGATTTCTTCATCAAAGGCATCGATCTGGCCGCGCTGGGCTTCGAAACTCATGGCGCCGATCACGTCGGCCCACTGCAGCAAGTGATGGGCGTCGGCCAAGGCCAGGCAGCTCAAACCGGTCATGCACGGCGTGCCGTTGACCAGGCACAGGCCGTCTTTGGCGCCGAGTACCACGGGCTGCAAACCTTCTGCCTGCAAGGCTTCCTGCGCCGTCACGATCTGGCCGCGATAACTCACCGTGCCGACACCCAACAAAGCGACACCGACGTGGGCCATGTGAGTCAGGTAACCCACCGAACCTTGGGACGGCACCTGTGGCGTGATGCCGTGGTTAAGCAGCGACAGCAACGAACGTACGACCTGCGGATGCAGGCCGGATTTTCCGTGACTGTAATTGATGACCGCGGCGCAGATAATCGCCCGGGTCTGCTCATCGCTCAGTACCGGGCCGACGCCACAGGCGTGACTCAACAGGGTATTGCGCGACAGCTGGCTGAGTTGCTCGCCCGCAAGCGACACGTTGCACAGCGCGCCCAGGCCGGTGTTCACGCCATACGCGCGTTCGCCGCTGGTGACGATGCGCTGCACGATGGCTTGGGCATTGTCGATGCGGGCCCAGGCTTGGCCCGAGAGTTCCAGCACCGCGCCGTGGCGGGCCACGGCGACCACGTCCTGCCAGCGCAGGGGGGTGTCGGCGATGATGATTTTTGCTGCCTGGGACATGGTTGACCTCTTCATATTCTCTACCGCTTTGCCGGCCTCATCGGGGGCAAGCCCCCTCCCACATGTTGAACGGTGAACATCTTCAAAGGTGGGAGGGGACTTGCTCCCGATAGGGCCAGCAGCCTCACCACAGAATCTGGATCAGACCACCGCCGCCCGCCGCTGAACAAACCGGTCCACGTACTCATCCGCCGGTGAATGGAGGATCTCCCGAGGTGTGCCGACCTGGATCAACTTGCCGTCCTTGAGGATCGCAATGCGGTTACCAATGCGCACGGCCTCGTCGAGGTCGTGGGTGATGAAGACGATGGTCTTGTGCAGGGTCTTTTGCAGCTCCAGCAATTGGTCCTGCATCTCGGCGCGAATCAACGGGTCAAGGGCGCTGAAGGCTTCGTCCATCAGGATGATGTCCGTGTCGGCAGCCAACGCACGGGCCAGGCCGACGCGCTGGCGCATGCCGCCGGAGAGCTGGTGCGGGTATTTGTTTTCGTAGCCTTTGAGGCCCACGGTTTCGATCCAGTGCAGCGCGCGTTCGGCGCACACCTGCTTGGTTTCGCCACGCACCTTGAGGCCGTAAGCGACGTTATCGAGCACGCTCTTGTGGGGCAACAGACCGAAGCTCTGGAACACCATGCTGATCTTGTGCCGACGGAATTGGCGCAGGGCGTCCATGTCCAGTTGCAGGATGTCTTCGCCGTCCACAAGGATCGCGCCGCTGGTGGGATCGATCAGGCGATTGAAGTGACGCACCAATGTAGATTTACCGGAACCCGACAGGCCCATGATCACGAAGATCTCACCAGTACCGATGCTCAGGGACAGGTCGTTGACGCCGACCACGCAACCGGTCTCGGCCAACACTTGGTCCTTGGTCTTGCCCTGCCCGATCATCGCCAGCGCTTCCTTGGAACGCGCGCCAAAGATCTTGAAGACGTTTCTGACTTCGATTTTGCTCACAGTCGTCATTTGCTCGCCTCATGCCGTGGGCGGCCATAGGCCTGGGTAATGCGGTCGATGACCACTGCAAGAATCACGATCGCCAGCCCGGCTTCAAGGCCACGGCCAACGTTGAGGGTCTGGATGCCGACGAGCACGTCTTCACCCAAGCCACGGGCGCCGATCATCGAGGCGATCACCACCATCGACAACGCCATCATGGTGGTCTGGTTGATGCCGGCCATGATGCTCGGCAGCGCCAACGGCAGTTGCACGCCAAACAGTTGCTGCCAGCGGTTGGCACCGAAGGCGTTGATGGCCTCCATTACTTCGCCATCCACTTGGCGGATGCCCAAATCGGTGAGGCGAATCAACGGCGGCGCGGCGTAGATCACCGTGGCAAAAATCGCCGGCACCTTGCCCAGGCCGAACAGCATCAGCACCGGGATCAGGTACACGAAGCTGGGCATGGTTTGCATGATGTCGAGCAGCGGCATCAACACCGAACGCAGGCGATTACTGCGCGCCGAGAGGATGCCCAACGGAATGCCGATCAACACCGAAATCACCGTGGCAACCATCATCAAGGCCAGGGTCTGCATCAGCTTGTCCCATAGGCCAACCGCGCCTACCAAGAACAGCAAACCGACGATCACCGCCGTAGTGACTACTTTGCGGGTAGCGTGCCAGGCCACGCCGCCGACGATGGCCAGCATCAGCCACCAAGGGGCGGCGCGCAGCAGGCCTTCCAGGTTGACGATGGCCCACAGCAGCGTGTCGGAGATCTGCCGGAACACATCGCCGTAGTTGGTGACCAGTGAATCCACCCAACCGTTAACCCAGTCGGCAATGGAAAACGTAAAACTCTCAGGAAACATAGCGTGCTCTCGATCCAATGGGTTGTGGCCGGGCGCCCGGCCACCCCTCAGGGTAGCCGTGCACACTTGACCTACAAGGCCGCGTCGATTTTCTTGGCTGCGTCTTCGCTCACCCAGGCGTGCCAGACTTCAGGATGTTCCTTGAGGAAGATCTTCGCCAGTTTCGGCGACTCAATGCGCTCCTTGGCCATGCGTCCCAGGTTCTGGTTCAGCAGGTCGATGGGCAGGTTGACCTTTTCCAGCACGGCCACCAGTTCAGGGGCTTGTTCGTGGAAGGTCTTGGACAGGCCGACCTTGATGGTCACGGTTTTATCCACACCAGGTTTTTCTTCAAGCTTGACCAGGTCGACCTGACCCATCAGCGGCGTCGGCGACCAGTAGTAGAACAGGATCGGCTCGCCACGCTTGTAGCTCGACAGCACCGCCGCATCCAGCGCCGGGCCGGTGCCTGGGCGGAAGTTGGTGTAGGTGCTTTCCAGGCCGTAGCTTTTCAGCATTTCGCTGTTGTCCAGCTCGCAGGTCCAGCCGGCCGGGCAGTTGTAGAAGCGGCCCTTGGATGGTTCTTCCTGGTCCTTGAACACCGAGGCGTACTTGGCCAGGTCGGCGATGGTTTTCAGGTCCGGCGCCTTGGCTTCCAGCTTGCGCTTGGCGTCGCCTTCGATCACGTAGCGCGGCACGTACCAGCCTTCGATTGCGCCCACCACAGGCGCACCAACGCCGACGACTTTGCCGGCCTTCTCAGCCTTGTTCCAGACTTCGCTGCGGCCGACCCATTCTTCGGCGAACACTTGAATGTCGTTACTGCTCAGGGCGTTTTCCATGGTGATGGAGTTGCCCGGCAGGCTGTCGGTTTTGCAGTCGTAGCCTTTTTCCAGCACGGTTTGCAGGATGTCGGTGAGCAACATGCCGCTTTCCCAGTTCAGCCCGGCGAATTTCACCGGTTTACCGGACTCGCACCAACCGGCCGCCTGGGCGCCAGCGCTGGCCAGCAAGCCTGCAGAGAACAACGTGGTCAGCAGGGTCTTATGCATTTTCATTGTGTGACGCTCCCAATCATGAAATGGATTACGGCAGTCAAAAGGCGTCCTGCCTTGTCCACGTCCTGTCAGGCCCGCGCCGCAGCGCGACTGGCCCCGCTTTTTTTAGTGGGTACAACACTGTCCTGCTCGATCGGCAGAATCAGTTGATCGGGCACGCTGCCGTGCCATTTTTTCGCACACAGGTAATACAGAGCAGCGGGCAGCACCAGGCCGATAATCCAGGAGATATCCACACCCCCAAGCGCGCTCACCAGCGGACCGGTGTAGAACTTGGTAGCGATGAACGGCATCTGCACCAACACCCCGAAGACATAGACGCTGATACCCAGAGGGTTCCAACGACCGTACCGCCCGTTTGGATCGGCAAGCGCCGGCACGTCATAGCGCTCGCGGGTGATGAAGTAGTAGTCCACTAGGTTGATCGCGCTCCAGGGCGTGAAGAACGCCAGCAAGAACAGAATGAAAGACTTGAACGCACCGAGGAACGAATGCTGGCCGAGCAATGCGATCAGGGTCGCCGTACCGACGATAAGCAGCACGAACACCAGACGCTGCAGACGCGTCACCTCCAGGCGACCACGAAAGCCGCTGATGATGGTCGCGATGCACATGAAGCTGCCGTAGGAGTTCAGTGTGGAGATGGTGACCTTGCCGAACGCGATGCTGAAATACAGCAGCGCAGCGGTGGCGCCCGTACCACTCAAACCAACGATGTAGGCCACTTCATGACCGGCGAATTGCCCGTTGGCCATGGCGGCGGCGAACACGCCGAGAATCATCGCCACTTGTGCGCCAATCACTGAACCGGCGCCCGCAGCGAGAAAGGTTTTCACCGACGACGTGCTGCTCGGCAAGTAGCGCGAGTAGTCCGCCACATACGGCCCAAACGCGATCTGCCAGGAGGCGGCGAGGGACACCGCGAGCAAGAAACTGCTCCAGCTGAAATGGCGGATTTGCAGCAATGCGCCAATGTCAGCCTGGCCCATCAGGCGACTGAACAGGTAAACGAAGGCAATCACACCAATGACGCTGGCAACGCGCCCTATGAAGTGGATCACCCGATAACCAAGCACCGTGACCAGCACAATGACGCTGGCGAAGATCAGGATACCGACGCTGCTGCTGACACCAAACAACTGGCCCAGCGCCTGGCCGGAAAGCACCGTACCGGTTGCGGTGAAACCCAGGTACATCAGGCACACCAAGACGATCGGAATGGCCGCGCCATATACGCCGAACTGCACGCGGCTGGAGATCATCTGCGGCAAGCCGAGCTTGGGCCCTTGCGCCGCATGCAACGCCATGACGCCGCCGCCGATCAGTTGACCGATCAACAGACCGATCAACGACCAGAACACATCACCGCCCAGCACCACGGCCAAGGCCCCGGTGACAATGGCCGTAATTTGCAGGTTGGCACCCAGCCACAGGGTGAATTGGCTCAATAGACGACCGTGTCTTTCCGCTTCCGGGATGTAGTCGATCGAACGTTTCTCGATCAACGGGGTGGTGCTTGCACGCGCGTCATTTGCAGCCATGGGTGTTCAACCTCTGATGGATTGTTTTGGGGGTCGCAGCCGCTCAACTGTGGGAGGGGGCTTGCTCCCGATAGCAGTGGGTCAGTCACCAGACCTATTGGCTGATACACCGCCATCGGGAGCAAGCCCCGCCCCACATGGGTTACTTGATCATTGGAAGATTGAGACCCTGCTCTTTGGCGCAATCGATCGCGATCTGGTAACCCGCATCGGCGTGACGCATCACCCCTGTCGCTGGGTCGTTGTGCAGCACACGGGCAATCCGCTCGGCCGCTTCGTCGGTGCCGTCGCAGACGATCACCATGCCGGAGTGCTGGGAGAAGCCCATGCCGACGCCGCCACCGTGGTGCAGCGAGACCCACGTCGCACCGCTGGCGGTATTGAGCAAGGCATTGAGCAGCGGCCAGTCAGATACGGCGTCGGAACCGTCCTGCATGGATTCTGTTTCGCGGTTCGGGCTTGCTACCGAGCCGGAGTCGAGGTGGTCACGACCAATCACCACCGGCGCCGACAGCTCGCCGCTGCGCACCATTTCGTTGAATGCCAGGCCGAGCTTGGCGCGCTGGCCCAGACCGACCCAGCAGATACGCGCTGGCAGGCCCTGGAAGCTGATGCGTTCGCGAGCCATGTCCAACCAGTTATGCAGGTGGGCGTCGTCGGGGATCAGCTCTTTGACTTTGGCGTCGGTCTTGTAGATATCTTGCGGGTCGCCCGAGAGCGCAGCCCAGCGGAACGGGCCGATGCCACGGCAGAACAGTGGACGGATGTACGCCGGAACGAAACCTGGGAAGTCGAAAGCGTTTTCCACGCCTTCTTCCTGTGCCATTTGGCGGATGTTATTGCCGTAGTCGAAGGTCGGGATGCCTTGCTTCTGGAATTCCAGCATGGCTTTGACGTGGACTGCCATGGACTGCTTGGCGGCCTTGATCACGGCAGCCGGCTCGGTCTTGGCGCGGGCGCGGTATTCGTCCCAGGTCCAGCCGGCGGGCAGGTAGCCATTGAGCGGGTCATGGGCACTGGTCTGGTCGGTGACCATGTCCGGGCGCACACCGCGCTTGACCAGTTCCGGCAGTATCTCAGCCGCGTTACCCAGCAGCGCGATGGAAATGGCTTTGCCTTCTTTCGTGTATTTGGCGATACGGGCCAACGCGTCGTCGAGGTCGGTGGCTTGCTCATCGACATAACGGCTGGCCAGGCGGAAATCGATGCTGACCTGCTGGCACTCGATGTTCAGCGAGCACGCGCCGGCCAATGTCGCGGCCAGCGGCTGTGCGCCGCCCATGCCGCCGAGACCGGCGGTGAGGACCCAACGGCCTTTCAAATTGCTGTCGTAATGCTGGCGACCGGCTTCAACGAAGGTTTCGTAAGTACCTTGGACGATGCCCTGGCTGCCGATGTAGATCCAGCTGCCGGCAGTCATCTGGCCGTACATAGCCAGGCCCTTGGCATCCAGTTCGTTGAAGTGTTCCCAACTGGCCCAGTGCGGAACCAGATTAGAGTTGGCGATCAACACGCGCGGGGCGTTGCTATGGGTCTTGAACACGCCGACCGGTTTGCCGGATTGCACCAGCAGGGTTTCGTCGTCGTTCAGATTGGTGAGGCTCTCGACGATCTGGTCGTAGCACTCCCAATTACGTGCGGCGCGGCCAATGCCGCCGTACACCACCAACTCTTTCGGGTTCTCGGCCACTTGCGGGTCGAGGTTATTCATCAGCATGCGCAGCGGTGCTTCAGTCAGCCAGCTTTTGGCGGTGAGCTTGTTACCGCGGGCGGCGCGGATTTCGACGTCACGGTATTTTGTAGGCTTGGTCACTGCTAGGACTCCTCGGCGATCGATGCGCGAACATGGATGGTGCGAAGGAGAGTCTTACGCACACATCTTTACTTGTATGTACAAGCATATGCAATCAAGCGGCCAACTTTTTGAGCGAGGTGTTGGAATTTTTTTGCAAAGCGCGTGGGAGCCTTGGAAATTAAGGCTTCGAGGGACGATGAAATTTCTTACGTGGGAGTTTTACGACCAGAGAGGCTTGTCACGACAGCGCGGCTTTGCGCCACGCTGGGGCATTCGGTAACAAATTGGTGCAGGGGTTGGAAACAGATCGCAACAACAGCGGGAAACAAATGCGGGAGGGGGCTTGCCCCCGATAGCGGTGGATCAGTCAGCCCATCTGGTACTGACACACCGCAATCGGGGGCAAGCCCCCTCCCACATTTTTTAACCGCGCTGAGTCAGTTCGATGATGCAGCTACGGCCAGTGATAGAGATGTCCAGCAAGCCAGCGTTACCGTCCACTTGCAGGCAATCGTGATGGCCCAGTACCTGGTCCAGCACCTTCACTTCATCCGCCACGCTGAACACCAGCACCGTCTGCGCCGTACTGAAAAACCGCTGCACACCATCCATCCACTGCAACCGCGCGTGGTAGCGCTCGGGCGAATAAATCAGGTTGAAATCGCGAATCGGCCCAGTGATCAATCGGCACGACACCTGACTGTCACCCTTGAACGCGAACGGTTGCAGCGGTAACAGTCCGCGCTGCTCCTCGCCATCCACGGTCAGCACCATGCCTGCGCCCTTGATTACCGTGATCACACGCTGGTAACCGGCGAAGGTGGAAAAGCCGCCCGACTCGGCGATATCGGCAATCGACAAGCGCCAGCCAAAGCCATCCAGGCCATCGCCGGCATCACGGGAGATTTCTTCGGTACTGCCACCGCCGTTTTTCCACGGCATGCGGACGTAATCGGCGGCGCGCCAGACTTTCAAACTCATTTACTGAAGCGTCCTTCGAGGCTGTGACGGGAACCAGGGTGGATCAACCGCGCGGCGGTCACCGGCTGGCGTCCGGACCAGGTGCGTCGGCGAATCAACAGGCACGGTTCGGTGGGCTCGATTTGCAGCAGCTTGCACTCGTCGGCGTCGGCGAGGATCGCTTCCACGACATGCTCGCCTTCCGTCAGCGGCGCAACCTGGTTGAGATAGGCATAGGGCGTTTGCTGGGTGAAATCCTGCTGCAGGTATTCCGGCGCGACCAAGGCGTTGACGAAACGGTCTTCGATTTGCACGGGAATATCGTTTTCGTAATGCACGATCAGTGAGTGGAACACCCGCCCGCCTTCGCGCATTTCCAGAGCGACGGCACGTTCGGAACCGGCGGCCTCTTCGCCCAGGGTGATGACCTGGCAGGTATGCCGATGACCGCGGGAAGCGATCTCATCAGCAATGTTGTGCACTTCAAACAGCGCCGACTGGCTTTTGGGCTCGGCGACAAAAGTACCGACGCCTTGCATGCGAACCAGCAACCCTTCGGCGGTGAGTTCGCGCAGGGCGCGATTGATGGTCATTCGGCTGAAGCCCAGTTGGCTGACCAGTTCACTCTCCGACGGCACGCGATAATGGGGTGGCCAGTTGCCGTTGAGGATCTGCTGGCTGATCATCTGTTTGACGCGGGCATACAAGGGCGCCGGACTTTCGTCCATGTGGGCAGCCAGTGAAGACTTGGCGGGCGGAGTCGGCACAGGGAATCCTTGCAGGGGGAAAAGATGCATAGATTGCCGGAGTTTACCGAGCAGGCAAACGTCTGTATATGTATATACAAATAAACACACGACCGGAGTGCTCTGAACATGTCCGCTTTTTTTGCCGAACGCGCACTGCTGCCTAATGGATGGGCCAACGATGTACGTCTTGAAGTCAGCGCCGATGGACTGCTGACACAGATTGCGGCCAATGCCAGTGCAGACGGTGCCGAGCGGCTCAAAGGCCCGGTATTGGCGGGCATGCCCAACCTGCACTCCCACGCATTCCAACGCGCCATGGCGGGTTTGGCCGAAGTCGCCGGCAATCCGAATGACAGCTTCTGGACCTGGCGCGAGCTGATGTACCGCATGGTCGGCAAGATCAGTCCGGAGCAACTGCAGGTGATCGCGCGCCAGCTGTACATCGAGATGCTCAAGGCCGGTTACACCTCGGTGGCCGAATTTCACTACGTGCATCATGATATCAGCGGCCAGCCGTACGCCGACCGTACGGAACTGTCGCGGCAGATCAGCCACGCGGCCGCCAGCAGCGGTATTGGCCTGACCTTGGTGCCCGTGCTCTACACCCACTCGGGTTTTGGCGGGCAGGCGCCCAACGAAGGCCAGCGACGGTTTATCAACAGCACCGAAAACTACTTGGACCTGCAGGCGCGCCTCAAACCGATCCTCGCGGCGCAACCGGCGCAGCAACTGGGCTTGTGCTTCCATTCCCTGCGCGCTGTTACGCCACAACAAATCAATGAAGTCCTGGCCGCCAGCGACAAGACGTGCCCGGTGCATATCCATATTGCCGAACAACAAAAAGAAGTCGACGACTGCCTGGCCTGGAGCGGCAAGCGTCCGTTGCAATGGCTGTATGACAATGTCGAGGTGGATGAACGCTGGTGCCTGGTGCACGCGACTCACGCCAACCCGGAAGAAGTGACGCGCATGGCAACGAGCCGGGCGATTGCCGGATTGTGCCTGACCACCGAAGCCAACCTGGGCGACGGGATTTTCCCGGCAGTGGATTTTCTCGCCCAGGGCGGGCGCATGGGCATCGGTTCCGACAGCCATGTGTCATTGAGCGTAGTGGAGGAATTGCGCTGGCTGGAATACGGCCAGCGCCTGCGCGATCAACGGCGCAACCGCTTGTATCGCAGTGACCAACCGATGGTTGGCCGTACGCTGTTCGATGCTGCGCTGGACGGTGGCGCACAGGCACTGGGGCAGCCAATTGGTCGACTGGAAGTGGGCAAGCGTGCGGATTGGATCGTGCTGGACGGTAATGACCCTTACCTGGCGACAGCAACAGAGGATGGCATTCTCAATCGCTGGCTGTTTGCCGGCGGTGATCGCCAGGTGCGTGATGTGCTGGTCAACGGGAAATGGGTGGTGCGCGACGGGCGTCATGCAGGCGAAGAAGAAAGCGGCCGGGCATTTACGCAGGTGCTAAGGGACTTACTCGGTTAAAACATATGGGAGGGGGCTTACCCCCGATTGCAGAGCGTCAGCCAGCAAATCAGATACTGACACACCGCTATCGCGGGCAAGCCCCCTCCCACATTGGATTGAGGGGCTCTCAGGTTATTGCGAAGTCTTGGCCATCTGCTTATCCGATGTCCGGAAGATCAACCGCGTGGTGTCATACCCCTGCTGTCGCGCCCTGCTCAGCAGGTCTTCGCGAGTATCGGCACTGACCGTTGGCGTGCGCGACAGGATCCACATATAGCGCCGGCTCGGGCTGCCGACGATGGCGGTCTTGTAGTCATCGCTGACGTACAGCACCCAGTAATCGCCCTTGGCGACGCCCGGCAGCAGTGACGTGAACCAGTTGTTGAATTCCACCCAGAGCTTGTCAGTCTTGCCAGGCACTTGCGGGGTGGCGGTGCCCTTGGCTTCTTCCCACTTCCATTCGGTGGTCAGGCAGCGGTTAAACACCGACATGTCGCCATCGGGCAACAAGGTGTAGCGTGCTTCGGACTGCGCGCAGTTGCGCTGAAAGTACATCGGCAATCGGGCCAACTCATACCAGGTGCCCTGGTAACGCTTGAGGTTGACGCTGCCGGCAGTCTTGGGTTGCAGATCATCGCCAGAATGGCTGGCACAGCCCGCCAAAAACAGGCTGGCACAAAGAAACAAAACAAAACGCATCATTCTTCTTCTCCCGCAGGCTCTCGCCCCGGTTTACTTCAGGCCTTGCCCGGAAAACATGAGAACTTTGTCACCGGCATATTGAACGCTGATAAAGCTGGTTTTATCGCCCCACGTGCAGCTGGACATGCCCAGTGCGCCGGAACAATCGGTCGGCTTACCCAACAACGACTCCACCTCGGCCTTCGGCATGCCGGCCGACAACTTCGCGTAATTTTCCTGGTTGATCTTGCTGCAAGCGGCCAACAGCACGCAAAAAGCCAGCAAAGCGAGACGGCGTAACGACATGGAATAACTCCTGGAGGGACAAGGCAGCGTGGGTATCTGCCAGAAGCTTAGAAGGGAAAACAGGTGTCTGGTTCCCGACGAGTAAAAACAAAAAAGCCCCGAAAACGCTGAAACGTTTCGGGGCTTCTTTAAGGGTGAACCGGCTCACAACAACGCCGATCACTTATCGCCGCAGCTTACTTCTTGTGATAGGCCGTCACGCGCTCAACTTCTTCCTTCGAACCCAGGAACACCGCTACACGCTGGTGCAGGCCTTCCGGCTGGATGTCGAGGATGCGCTGGTGGCCGTCAGTGGACGCGCCGCCCGCTTGTTCAACCAGGAACGACATCGGGTTGGCTTCATACATCAGGCGCAGTTTGCCCGGCTTGGATGGCTCGCGGCTGTCACGTGGGTACATGAACAAGCCACCACGGGTCAGGATGCGGTGCACGTCGGCTACCATCGCCGCGACCCAACGCATGTTGAAGTTTTTCTTCAGCGGGCCTTCTTCACCGGCCATCAACTCGCCCACGTAGCGGGTAACCGGTTCTTCCCAGTGACGCTGGTTGGACATATTGATCGCGAATTCCTGGGTGGACGCAGGAATGGTGATGTCTTCGTGGGTCAGTACGAAGCTGCCCATTTCGCGGTCCAGGGTGAAACCTTTAACGCCGTCACCCAGGGTCAGCACCAGCATGGTCTGTGGACCGTAGATCGCGTAACCGGCAGCGACCTGCTCGGTGCCTGGCTGCAGGAAAGCCTTTTCGTTCAGGGCTTCGTTCTGGCTCAGGTATTCGTTCGGGCAGCGCAGCACGGAGAAGATAGTGCCGACCGGTGCGTTGATGTCGATGTTGGACGAACCGTCCAGTGGGTCGAACACCAGCAGGTAGGCACCTTTCGGGTATTTACCCGGGATCTGGTAGGCATTGTCCATTTCTTCGGACGCCATGCCGGCCAGGTGACCGCCCCATTCGTTGGCTTCAAGCAGGATCTCGTTGGAGATTACGTCGAGCTTCTTCTGTACTTCGCCCTGCACGTTTTCAGTGCCCATGCTGCCCAGGACACCACCCAGTGCGCCTTTGGACACGGCATGGCTGATTTCCTTGCAAGCACGCGCGACCACTTCGATAAGGAAGCGCAGATCGGCAGGCGTGTTGTTGCTGCGGGTCTGCTCAATCAAATAGCGACTCAAGGTAACGCGGGACATGTAAGGCTCCGGAGAATGGGGGGCTTGAAAACCCGCGCAGTTTAACGCGAGTCGGGGCGTATTTCCTCCTATCAGAGGATTTAAACCCAATAGAGTTCATGGACTTTATTTAACGCGCCGCCGGTGGCTTGCGCAGCAAACTGTAGGCCATGGCGCCCAGTGCCGCCACGCCGAGCAGCAAGACGGCCCAGAGTCCGAGTTTTTTCCAGTTCGGCCCGTCCTCCACAGCGGCTACGACCACCGGCGACGCGACCGCAACGTCCCCGACAACCTTGGCCTGTCCCAGCGTATTGAGGCGCTCGGCACTGTAATCGGGGATCAGGGTCGACAGTGGCAGGCTTGCGGCTTTCACCGACGCATTGCCCAACGCCAGGCTGAACGGCGGCTCACCCCGCGCCAGGAACACCAACTGGGTAGCGCGCACCGCAAAGCGCAGCGCCGGCGCATCAGCGCCCAAACCGCCACCGCGCTCGTCCACCTGCAACTTGAGTTCGGTCACGACCTGACCCGGCAACTGCAATTCATCCTGCACCACGTCCTGGCCGTTTTGCGTCAGGCGGTACAGCAAGCCATTGTTCAATGGCTGCCACAGTTGTTTGGCATCGCTGCGTCCCGCCAATGTCACCGGTGCCAGCGTGTTGGGCTGCTTCAACTCAATGCGCAAACGCTCGACACTCAGCCCAGTCGGCAACTGCCAGCTGTACTCCCCAGCCTTGAGTCGCGTTCCCGCCAATGGCTGCGACCACACCAACGGCATTGGCAGACTGCTGCGCGTAGCACTCACCAGCTTGGCCGAGGTCAGCAGCGGCGCCGCCTGCCCCTTCCATACCAGACGCAGGTAACGCGCTGAGCGTCCTGGCAGGCTGACGTCATGCTGTTCGACCCGTTCGTCGGCGAACGACAAGCGTGCCACCTGCCCCTCGCCCCAAGGCTCCCAACGCTGCAAGTCATCACTGGCTTCAATGCTGAAACGCTGGAAGCCCTCTTGCTCACGGCTCCAGTCCAGGCTCAGTTGCTGCAACGGTGCCTTGATCGCGCTGGCGTCCAGCACCCAGCCGCGCAATACCTGCTTACCGGGCTTGGCGGCAGAAGACGGTTTGATTTCCACCAGGGTGCCTTCGGTGGTGGTTTTCATCACCACGCCGGGCAGGCTTTCCTGAGTGTCGGCGGCGTATAGCGGGAACCACTTCACATCAGCGACGTTGCGACTTTCGGTGCGCTGGGAAGATTGTCGCGACAGCGCATAGGCCTGGGGCTCACCGGCGGCGTTAAACACGCGAACGTCACTGAGGTCGGCCTGGCGCGCGTTGAGTTGCACAGCCAACGGCAATTCAAGGCGATACCAGGGGCCATTGCCGCTCACACTCAGCGGCACATGGTGGGTGAAATCAGCCGGGGCTTCCTGGGCCGACGCCGCCAGCGCCGCACACATGCCCACCATGGCCACGCTCAACTTACCGATCAAGAGGATGCTCCTTCAGTTTCCATCACAGGTTCGGCCCGCTTAGGTGGCAGCGGTGCGAAATAACCCACCACCAGCAACAGCCCGCCCACGCCGATAAACGACACGATCCGCGCCAGGCCGCCACGGTTACTCAGTTCGACAAAGAACAGTTTGGCCACCACCACCGCAATCAACGCGGCGCCGATCAACCACACTTCGCGACGATGGCGCAGGTGGCCGCCGATCATCAGGCCGAGGGCGATCAGAGTCCACACAATCGACAGGCCGGCTTGCACCAGCATCGACTCCAGCAACGCATCCAGATGGAACGGCACGCCGCCCCAGTGGTGCGCAGTGCGCATGACCAGTGCCGTGAAGAACGCAAACAGCGAGAGACCCGCGATCCCTTGTGCGGCCAATTCGGCACGCGGCCCGCGTTGTGGCGCCACGCTTCGGGACCACAGGTAAACACCCAGCAGCGCTAAGAGCAGGCCCAGTTCCAGAGGGTTGAGCAGAGGCACGTAAGGCAACGGATTGGCGGTGCCATCGCTGAAGGTATTCGCCAGCCAGAACCAGCCGAGCATCAGCACAGCCAATGGCAGCGCGGCCAGGACTCGGTACTCCCTTGGGTACGCCGACACTGGCCACGGCCAGGTGCGCGGTGCAGCGGCCAGCACCAGGTACAGGCTTGGCAGGATGGCCCAGCCCAACCAGCGCCAGGCGTTGTATTCAGCCGACAGGCGCAACAGTCCATAGCGCAATTCCAGTGCCAGCACGCCGATCAGCATCCAGCAACCGAGGACATGGGCAATACTCAGCATCCTGGCCGGAACCACCGGCGCCAAGCGGCGCAGCGAGATGAAATGCACCACAAACACCGCCAACCAGGCCAGCCATCCGTACTGCGCCGCCGGGTGATAGTAGCTGTGGGCAGATACCAGCAACGCCACGCCCGCCGCCGGCATCAGCAAGGTGCACAGCACACCCAGGGATGCCCAGCGCAGTCGCGCCGCGAGCAACGCCCAGATCGCCACGCTCGCTGCGGCAAGCCCCAGCAGGAAAGAACCAAGCAACGCTTGCGGAACAAAGCGCAACACTTCGCCGCCCAGCGCCAATGTCCACCACGCCGCACCCCACACCAGCAAAAGGTCGGACAAGCGTTGCAGCTTCAGCACCGCAAACACCGGCGCATGGGGCTCACGTTGCAAGCGCCAGGCGCCGATCAAGGCGGCCAGGCCCAACACCATCGGCGTCCAGAAACCACTGTGCGCCAGCGGACGCAGGCCTTCGCCGGTCAACGGCCCGAGCAATTGCGGCACCGCCAGCAGGAACGAACCACCGCCGACCAGTTGCAGCAGCAACCCAAATACAAAACTGACGCGTTGTTGCAGGTACAAGCTCAGCCAGATGATCAACAACCCACTGGCAGCCCATACGCCGCTGGCGCTTTCCCATGGCAGCACGAACAGCACCGCCAGATTGATCAACACCAGACCGGCGAGCAGCACCACCGACAACCCACGTAACAGCCGCACATCGCTGCGCACCATGTCGTCGCGTGCCGCCAGCAGCATGCCGCCAATCAAGGCCAGGCCGATCAGGGAGGCCGTGAGCAAACCACTCCAGCCCGCATTGAATACCGCCGCGCCCTCCCCGCCCTGCAAGCGCACCAGGAATAACGCGCCACCCAGCAATTGCACCGCGAACGCAGTGAACAGGAAAGTGCGCGAGCCAATGCGCAGGCCGATAAACAGGGTCGCCAGACCGGCGATGGCCCAACTGATGGCGGTGCCTTGGGTCAGCAACAGCAAGGGCGCCAGCAGGTACAAAAAGCTCAAGCCCAGAGACGCAAGGACCGGCAGCCCTTTGCGCTCCCACTCTGCCGCGTGCTCCGCCGATGCCTTGCGCAGCTGATCGAAGCTGAACAGCAACGCGGCGCCGAGCAACAACGCACCCAGCGGCGCACCGTCGAGCAGGCTGTGTTCGCCAATGCGCAGTTCGCTGAGGAAGGCCAGCGCTGAGCCCAATTGCAGCAACAAGCCGAACGCACGCGCCAACGGCCGCTGCTGGCGCAAACCGAGCCAGAAGATCCCGGCGCCTTCCACCGCCCACGCCGCAGCCGTCCAACGTGCATCAAGGCCCAGAGGAATCGCCAGGCTGGCAAAGATCACGCCCAGGGCCAGGCACGTTTCCGCCAGCAGCAACGCGCGTCCGCCACTGAGTAACCGCGCCAGGCCCATGTAGATAATGCCCAGGCCCAACGCACTGAACGCCGCGGCGAATTCCATATGCTGTACCAATGCGAACTGCAAGCCAAAGCCCACCAGCGGCGGGCCGAACAGCATGCCGCCGTCAACGTAATCACCCTTGGCAGCCGACCAGCGCAACAACGCATCACGGCCTTCGGGCGCGTCGCCCAGCTCCAGCAATTTGCGTCGGGCGAACAACAGGCCGATGGCCAGATACATTAGGAAGAACAGGATCAGGAATGGCTCGGTGCTCCACAGCAATTCCGGCGTGTAGGAACGCATTCCCCAGGCGAAGCCGATGCCGAAGGTACCGACGAACCCGATCAGGTTGAGCAAGCGCCAGGCCTTGAACCAGGCGATGGCGAGAATACCGGCGTTGAGCAGGGCAAAATAACTGAACAGCGCAACATGGTTACCGGCACCGGTGGACGTAAGGATCGGTGCCGCAAAACCGCCGAGTGCTGCCGCGCAGGCCAGGCCCAATGCGTCCTGGGTGACCGCCAGGATCGCCGAGAACACCGTGACCGCAACCAGCAGGCCCAGCGCCGCGCTCGGGTCGATCAACGGATGCAGGCGCATCGCGGCAAACACCGTCAGGTACAGCACCGCAATCCCGGTGCCTTGTAGCATCAGCCCGTAGTTGCTGTTGCGCAGTCTCAGCCACCAGCCCAGGCCCAGCAGGCCGACAGCGGCAGCAGCCACACCGGCGTAACGCAACTCGATCGGCACCACCATGCCTTCGGTGGCATAACGCAGCAGGAACGCCAGGCCGAGAAACAACAGCACCACGCCGACGCGCAGGACGGTGTTGCCACCAAACAGCCAATTGCGTGCACCAGCGAGGGCACGTTCGACCAGGTTGGGGCCACGGGGGATAGCAGGTTCTTCAGGAGGGCGCGGAGCCGGAGCAGGCTTCCAGGCGTCTTCGGGCAATGCAGGGCTTGGTTCGGCGACCATGGCGACGGGCGCCAATTCGGCCGGCAGCTCCCAAACCAGTTCGGGGGCCTTGGTGATGGGTGTCGGTTCAGGGATGGAGGGTTCGACCACCGCGGGGCTGGCCGGCGCGGGCACTTCCAATTGCCGCAGCCGCTCGCCGAGGGCGATCACCGACTTCTGCGAGGTTTCCAACTGACGCGCCTGCTGTCGCACCTGGGCCGCAAGCTTCGACAGGCCAATCGCTTGGCCAATGCCCAACCCCAGCAGTGCGCCGATGCCTGCGTCATAGAACGACTCATCGAGCGTCCAGCCGACAACCAGGCCAATCAGCATGAAAATCCATTGCATGGTCGATATTCCCTAAGCAAACCGGCGCTCAGTATATCGACGCGCAACCAATGTGGGAGGGGGCTTGCCCCCGATAGCGGCGTGTCAGTCGACATATTCGTCAACTGACCATCCACTATCGGGAGCAAGCCCCCTCCCATATTTGGATCCAGGGTGCTTAGTCGAGCGCTTTCCAGATCTCCGTGGCGTACTCGCGGATCGTCCGGTCCGACGAGAACCAGCCCATGCGCGCGGTATTGAGCACCGCCGACCGCCACCATGCCTTGGAGTCATGCCAATGCGCTTCGACCCGCGCCTGGGCATCCCAGTAGGAGTCGAAGTCGGCACACACCAGGAAGCGGTCGTAGTCGATCAACCCGTCGATCAAGCCCACATAGCGGCCCGGATCATCCGGCGAGAACACCCCGCCACGGATCGCTTGCAGCACATCGTTGAGGCGATGGGACGCAGCAATATCAGGCCCGGCGTTGAACTCGCCAGCGTGTTTTCGGGCTTCCACCTGCTGTGCACTGAGGCCGAAGATAAACATGTGATCGGCGCCCACGCGCTCGTGCATCTCCACGTTGGCGCCGTCCATGGTGCCGATGGTCAGCGCGCCGTTGAGGCCGAACTTCATGTTGCTGGTGCCCGACGCTTCAAAGCCGGCCGTGGATATCTGCTCCGACAAGTCCGCCGCCGGGATGATGCTTTCTGCCAGGCTGACGTTGTAGTTGGGCAGGAACACCACTTTGAGCAAACCGCGCACAGTCGGATCGTTGTTGACGGTGCGGGCGATGTCGTTGGTCAACTTGATGATCAACTTGGCCTGGTGATAACTGGCCGCCGCCTTGCCGGAGAAGATCTTCACCCTCGGCACCCAGTCGGTGCCCGGCTCGGCACGGATCGCCTGGTACAGCGCCACGGTGTGCAGCAGGTTGAGCAGTTGGCGCTTGTACTCGTGGATACGTTTGACCTGCACGTCGAACATCGCCGCCGGGTTCACAGAAATGCCCAGGCGCTCGTGGATGATCTCGGCCAGTGCACGCTTACTGTGCAGGCGCTGGTCGGCGAAGGCTTTGCGGAAGGTCTGTTTCTCGGCGAAGGTTTCCAATTCGCCCAAGCGGGTTTCCATGGTGTCGAGAATGTCCGGACCCAGGGCTTCCACCAGCATCTCGGTGAGCTTGGGGTTGGCCTGGTACAGCCAGCGGCGGAAGGTAATGCCGTTGGTTTTGTTGTTGATGCGGTCTGGGTAGAGCTTGTGCAGTTCGGAGAACACCGTGCTGCGCATCAGTTGGGTGTGCAAGCCCGACACGCCATTGACGCTGTGGGAGCCGAGGAACGCCAGGTTACCCATGCGCACGCGGCGACCATTGTCTTCTTCGATCAGCGACACAGCGCGCAGCACGTCAAAATCGTGGATACCTTTGGCGCGCAGCGAGTCGATGTGCTGGGCATTGATCAGGTAGATGATCTGCATGTGCCGAGGCAACATGCGTTCCATCAGACCTACCGGCCAGGTTTCCAACGCCTCGGGCAGCAAGGTGTGGTTGGTGTAGGACAAGGTTTCGACCGTGACCTGCCAAGCGGCGTCCCAAGCGATGTCGTGCAAATCCACCAGTTGGCGCATCAACTCGGCCACGGCGATGGACGGGTGGGTGTCGTTGAGCTGGATCGCCGCGTGTTCGCCCAGGCTCAATACCGAGCCATGCATGTTTTTGTGGCGGCGCAGCAGGTCTTGCAGAGAGGCAGAGACGAAGAAGTATTCCTGACGCAGGCGCAGCTCCTGCCCTGCTTCGGTGCTATCCGCCGGGTAAAGCACCCGGGAGATGCTTTCAGCGCGGGCCACTTCGGCAACGGCGCCCAGGTGGTCACCGGCGTTGAAGCGCTCCAGGTGCAAGTCTTCCACCGCCCGTGCACGCCACAGGCGCAGGGTGTTGACGCTTGCACCGCGCCAACCGACCACCGGCGTGTCATAGGCCACGGCGCGCACGGTCTCGCTGGGCGTCCACTCTTGGATCAGCTTGCCGGCGGCGTCCGGCAGGGTTTCCACGCTGCCGCCAAAGCCGATCGGGTAGATCACTTCAGCGCGCTCGAACTCCCACGGGTTGCCGAAATCCAGCCAGCGTTCGGTCTGCTCCTGTTGCCAGCCATCGACAATCGCCTGGCGGAACAGGCCATGTTCATAACGGATGCCATAACCGTGACCGGCAATGCCCAAGGTCGACATGCTTTCCATGAAGCATGCGGCCAGGCGGCCCAGGCCACCGTTGCCGAGCGCCGCGTCAGGCTCCAGCAGGCGGATACGCTCAAGGTCGACGCCAAGTTCGCTGAGCGCTTCGCGGGCAATCTCCAACACACCAAGGTTACTCAGACTGTCGTAGAGCAAACGGCCGATGAGGAATTCGAGGGACAGGTAATACACACGCTTCTGGCCCTTGCGGTAAATACGCCGCGTGTGGTCCATCCAGTGATCGACCATCTGGTCGCGTGCGGCCAGAGCAATGGCTTCGAACCAGTCGTGGTCGAAGGCGTGATCCGGGTCCTTGCCCACCGCGTAGGTGAGTTTGGTCAAGACGGCATCGCGAAATGCGGCTACCTCTGCTTCTCGTGCAAGTGGTTCCTGAGACATCAATTGCGACCTCGGGCGAGATAGAAGGAGTTGCTAGAGCCTAGACGGTCTGACAGACGGTAGACGCTCTGGTTCGGCAGTTTTTTAACGCATTTACCTTTAGCGGGTTTTGATGCATTGGCCGTGCCTGCTTTCGCCCATCGCACCGTTCGGGATGAAATACGCAAAATATTGTTCAAAAAACCACCAATCCCGGTATGATCGCGCGCCCGGATACAGCCCCACCTTTTGGAACCTTGATGAAGCCTCAACTGATCGCCGCCGCGGAACTCGACCGTCTTGAGACCTGGCAGAAATATTCCGCCCACATGTGCGGTGGCTGCGTGTCCAGCTGCTGCACGCTGCCGGTCGAAGTGAAGATCAAGGACCTGATCCGCATTGGCATCGTCGATGAGTTCGAACGCGGCGATCCGCCGAAGAACATCGCCAAGCGGTTGCAGAAGGAAGGCATCGTCGAGCGCTACAACAACAAATCCGAGATTTTTACGCTGCAGCGCATGAGCAACAACGATTGCCTGTACCTGGATCGTAAGACGCGCTTCTGCACTATTTATGACAAGCGCCCGGATACCTGCCGCAATCACCCGAAGATCGGACCGCGGCCGGGGTATTGCGCGTACAAGCCGAAGGAAGTGGTGCGCGAGACCAATTTCAAGACCCTCGACAAGTTCTGATCTGGGTTTTGCAGGGGGCTCAAGGGCTCTATCGGGGGCAAGCCCCCTCCCACACTGACCGCATTCCAAATGGCTGTACTCGATCAAATGTGGGAGGGGGCTTGCCCCCGATGAGGCCGGTACAGCCACCACAAAACCAGCAGGCATAAAAAAACGCCCCCGGCCTTTCGACCGGGGGCGTTTTTCATTCAGCCTGAGTTAACTCAGTTCTTGGCTTTCTTGGCAGCGCGGGTACGCTCGCCTTCGTCCAGGATCTTCTTACGCAGGCGGATCGACTTAGGCGTAACTTCGCACAGCTCGTCGTCCTGGATGAATTCCAGGGCCTGTTCCAGAGTGAAGCGAACAGGTGGGACCAGAGCGATGGTTTCGTCTTTGCCCGAAGCACGCATGTTGTCGAGCTTCTTGCCTTTGGTTGGGTTTACGCCCATGTCGTTGTCACGGCTGTTCAGACCAACGATCTGGCCGTTGTAGATCTCTTGACCGTGTTCAACGAACAGCTTGCCACGCGCCTGGAGGGTTTCCAGGGAGTAGGTCAGTGCCTTGCCAGTCTCAACCGATACCAGAACACCGTTCTGACGGCCGGACATGTCGCCGGACTTCATGGTGTCGTAGCGATCGAAGATCGAGGTCAGGATGCCAGCGCCGTTGGTCAGGGTCAGGAACTGGTTACGGAAACCGATCAGACCACGAGCAGGGATGTTGTATTCCAGACGCACACGGCCTTTGCCATCCGGCACCATGTTGGTCAGGTCGCCTTTACGCAGGCCCATCTCTTCCATGACCTTGCCCTGGGATTCTTCAGGGGTGTCGATGGTTACGTTTTCGAACGGTTCCTGCTTCACGCCGTCAACTTGACGGATGATCACTTCTGGACGACCAACGCCCATTTCGAAGCCTTCGCGACGCATGGTTTCGATCAGTACCGAGAGGTGCAGCTCACCACGGCCGGAAACCTTGAACTTGTCAGCCGAGTCGCCTTCTTCAACGCGCAGTGCAACGTTGTACAGCAGCTCTTTGTCCAGACGTTCCTTGATGTTACGGGAAGTCACGAACTTGCCTTCTTTACCGCAGAAAGGCGAGTCGTTTACCTGGAAGGTCATGGAAACGGTTGGTTCGTCAACGGTCAGAGGCTTCATCGCCTCGACGTTGTCCGGCTGGCACAGGGTGTCGGAGATGAACAGGGAGTCCATACCGCTCACGCATACGATGTCGCCAGCGAAAGCTTCTTCAACGTCGATACGGTGCAGACCGTGGTGACCCATCAGCTTCAGGATACGACCGTTACGCTTCTTGCCGTCGGCGCCGATAGCAACAACCGGGGTGTTCGGCTTGACGCTACCACGAGCGATACGGCCAACGCCGATAACACCCAGGAAGCTGTTGTAGTCCAGTGCCGAGATTTGCATCTGGAACGGGCCGTCACGGTCAACTTTTGGAGCAGGTACGTTGTCGACGATCGACTGGTACAGCGGGGTCATGTCTTCAGCCATGTCGGTGTGTTCCAGACCGGCAATGCCGTTCAGGGCCGAGGCGTACACGACTTTGAAGTCCAGCTGTTCTTCGGTAGCACCCAGGTTGTCGAACAGGTCGAAGATCTGGTCCAGAACCCAGTCCGGACGCGCGCCTGGACGGTCAACCTTGTTGATGCACACGATCGGACGCAGGCCGGCTTCGAAAGCCTTCTTGGTCACGAAACGGGTTTGCGGCATAGGGCCGTCTTGGGCATCAACCAGCAGCAGAACGGAGTCAACCATCGACATCACACGTTCAACTTCACCGCCGAAGTCGGCGTGGCCCGGGGTGTCCACGATGTTGATGTGGTAGCCGTTCCAGTTGATAGCGGTGTTTTTTGCCAGGATGGTAATACCGCGCTCTTTTTCCTGGTCGTTGGAGTCCATCACGCGCTCGTCGTTGAGCTCGTTGCGCTCCAGGGTGCCGGATTGACGCAGGAGTTTGTCTACCAGGGTGGTTTTACCATGGTCAACGTGAGCAATGATGGCGATGTTACGTAGATTTTCGATCACTTGTGTATCTCGATCAGAGGATTCGGTGTGCTGACAGGTCGTGGCAGCGATTTACAGTAGAGTCAGGCCTTGCCGTTACAGCTTGACGGCAGAGTCGGGGGGCCGGTGACGCAGGCCACAGGCAAACAGCCCCGGGCTCTTAGCTCGGTCGATAAACGCGCACATTGGCATGCCCCTCACTGAGCAAATGGTGGGCATGCAGGCGACTCATCACGCCTTTGTCGCAATACAGCAGGTACTGACGGCTGTCATCCAGTTCCTTGAAACGCGCGTTCAATGCGTAGAACGGCAGCGTTTGTACGTCGATGCCAGGAATTTCCAGCGGCTCATCTTCAGCGGCATCCGGGTGACGGATGTCGACAACAATCTGGCCGGCCAGGGCTTCACTGACTTCTTCGATCTGCACATCCTGGCCCAGTTCGTCGATAACACGATCGATCGGGACCAGCTTGGCGTTCTGAAGCGCACGCTCCAGAATCGCCATATCAAACTGTTGTTCTTCGTACTCCACGCGGTTGCGCTTGGCGTGGGTCTTGGGATTCACCGAGATGACCCCGCAGTATTCAGGCATATGCTTGGCGAAGTCGGCGGTGCCGATTTCTTCTGCCAAATCGATGATGTCCTGCTTGTGGCTGGCGATCAGTGGGCGCAACACCAGCTTCTCGGTCACGCAGTCGATCAGCGACAGGTTCGGCAGCGTCTGGCTGGAAACCTGGGAAATCGCTTCGCCGGTCACCAGGGCGTCGATCTGCAACTGATCGGCAATCCGAGACGCAGCGCGCAACATCATACGCTTCAATACTACGCCCATATGACTGTTATCGACTTTACCGAGAATTTCGCCCAGCACTTCCTCAAACGGTACGCTCACAAATAGCACGCGTTGGGAGCTGCCGTACTTCTTCCAGATAAAGTGCGCGACTTCCATCACGCCCAATTCGTGTGCACGCCCACCCAGATTAAAGAAGCAGAAGTGGCTCATCAGGCCGCGGCGCATGATCTGGTAGGCCGCGACCGTGGAATCGAAACCGCCGGACATCAATACCAGGGTCTGTTCCAGGGCGCCCAACGGGTAGCCGCCGATGCTGTCGTGCTGGCTGTGAATCACAAACAACCGTTGGTCGCGAATTTCCATGCGCACTTCAATTTGTGGCGCTTTTAAGGAAATTCCGGCGGCGCCGCACTCGCGACGCAGCTTGCTGCCGACGTATTTCTCGACGTCCATGGAGCTGAATGGGTGCTTGCCGGCACGCTTGCAGCGTACCGAAAAAATCTTGCCTTCAAGGCTGTCACCGAAGTGCCGTTTGCATTTTTCGGTGATGTCGTCGAAGTCGCCCAGCGGGTACTCATCCACCTGCAGGAAATGCGCGATACCCGGCATGCAGCTCAGGCGCTCGGTCATGTCCTTCAAGGCTTTGGCGTCGGTGAGGCGGGTTTCCAGTTCGAGGTTGTCCCACACACCGTTCACCACCACAGCCGGGTCCAGATCGCGGAGCACGGCACGGATGTTCTTGGCCAACTGACGGATGAAACGCATCCGTACCGGTCGGCTCTTGATGGTGATCTCGGGGAAGACTTTAACGATTAATTTCATGGAAACAGCGCGCGCAGGGCCTGCCGAAAAAGGGGGGCGCGGATTATAGCGGAAATCGCTCAAGGTTTAACCAGTTAATATGCACATCACTCGACTCGCACTAAAGCAGTGCATTTGCACGCATCAGCGCCACATTGCAGTGCGCGAATTTCGCGCTTTTGTCGCAATGCACCTTTATAGGGGCGTTTTTGGAGCAAAAAACCCATGTTGGCGCACTGGCATGCAATTTGCTCTCTTGTGAGGCAGGTTGCCATGGCGGACTATCCGCGCCGGCATCACCCACATTCTAAGGGCTAACTCCACTACCCCAGCCCGAAGCCACCCGGAGGACACTATGTCGAAGTCGGTTCAACTCATCAAAGATCATGACGTTAAATGGATTGATCTGCGCTTCACGGACACCAAAGGCACTCAGCACCACGTGACCATGCCGGCTCGCGATGCGCTGGATGATGCGTTCTTCGAAGAAGGCAAAATGTTCGACGGTTCCTCCATCGCTGGCTGGAAAGGCATCGAAGCCTCCGACATGATCCTGATGCCGGACGACAGCACTGCCGTGCTGGACCCGTTCACCGAAGAAGCCACCCTGATCCTGGTGTGCGACGTGATCGAGCCTTCGACCATGCAAGGCTACGACCGCGACCCACGTGCGATCGCCAAGCGTGCCGAGGAATACCTGAAGTCGACCGGTATCGGTGACACCGTATTCGTAGGCCCAGAGCCAGAATTCTTCATCTTTGACCAAGTGAAGTTCAAGTCCGACATCTCCGGCTCCATGTTCAAGATCTACTCTGAACAAGGTTCGTGGATGTCCGATCAGGACGTGGAAGGCGGCAACCATGGCCACCGTCCAGGCATCAAAGGTGGTTACTTCCCAGTTCCGCCGTTCGACCACGACCACGAAATCCGTACCTCCATGTGCAACGCCATGGAAGACATGGGCCTGGTCATCGAAGTTCACCACCACGAAGTGGCGACTGCCGGCCAGAACGAAATCGGTGTGAAGTTCAACACCCTGGTTGCCAAGGCTGACGAAGTTCAGACCCTGAAGTACTGCGTACACAACACTGCCGTTGCCTACGGCCGTACCGCGACCTTCATGCCTAAGCCTCTGTACGGCGATAACGGTTCGGGTATGCACGTTCACCTGTCCATCGCCAAAGATGGCAAGAACACTTTCGCTGGCGAAGGTTATGCCGGCCTGTCCGATACCGCCCTGTACTTCATCGGCGGCATCATCAAGCACGGTAAGGCCCTGAACGGCTTCACCAACCCTTCGACCAACTCCTACAAGCGTCTGGTCCCAGGTTTCGAAGCTCCGGTAATGCTGGCCTACTCGGCGCGCAACCGTTCCGCTTCGATCCGTATTCCTTACGTCTCCAGCCCACGCGCTCGCCGTATCGAAGCTCGCTTCCCGGATCCAGCAGCCAACCCTTACCTGGCCTTCGCTGCTCTGGTTATGGCCGGCCTGGACGGTATCCAGAACAAGATCCACCCTGGCGACGCTGCCGACAAAAACTTGTACGACCTGCCGCCTGAAGAGGCCAAAGAGATCCCACAAGTGTGCGGCAGCCTGAAAGAAGCCCTGGAAGAGCTGGACAAGGGCCGTGCGTTCCTGACCAAAGGCGGCGTGTTCAGCGACGACTTCATCGACGCTTACATCGGCCTGAAAAGCGAAGAAGAAATCAAGGTTCGTACCTTCGTACACCCACTGGAATACGAGCTGTACTACAGCTGCTGATCCGGTAGCGCTGCTTAAAGTGGCGTGACAAAAAAGACCTCCTTCGGGAGGTCTTTTTTTGCCCGTGAATTACACAGTTCCACACCTGCAAACCTAATCAAAAAGGTGGGAGGGAGCTTGCTCCCGATAGCGGTGGGTTAGCTGATACAGGTGCTGACTGACACTCTGCTATCGGGGGCAAGCCCCCTCCCACAAGGAGATCAGTATTGAAACGTCGACTTGTGTTCGCTCTGTTATTCGCCAGCGCCAGTGCATTCGCTGCACCGCCGACACTGGAGCCATTGCTCAACAGCATCGCCGAACGCCTGACCATTGCCGACCAGGTGGCCCTGAGCAAATGGGACAGCAAAAAACCGGTAGAAGACAAAAAGCGCGAGCAAGATGTGCTCGCCAGCGTCATTGCCCAGGCACCGAGCTACAAACTGGAGCCCGCCGCCGCCGAGCAATTTTTCTCGGCGCAGATCGAGGCAAACAAGCTGGTGCAGTACACCCACCTGTCCGACTGGCAGTTCCAGGGCAAGGCACCCGACGACCCGCGCCCGGACCTGGTAAAGCAGATTCGCCCGCAACTGGATCAATTGCAAAAACGCCTGCTGCAACAACTGGCGGACTTCACTCCACAACGTACCGACCCGCAGTGCCCTCAATGGCTGGCCGAAGCGGTACATGAGCCGCTGAACGACCCACTGCGGCAATTGGCGATGATCCGCGCTACGGCCGAGCTGTGTATCTACAAAGACTAAAACTGTAACCCCGATCCAAAAATGTGGGAGAGGGGCAACCCCTCCCACATTTGATTTATATGATTTCGGCACTTCCTGAACAACCTTCACAAAACCGCACTATATTGGTGCGACATCCTGCACCCACCCCAACGACTAACACCATTTTGGTTCGAAACTTCCCGTTCAAGCTGGCAGAACGCCACAGTTTCGGGCCCTAACCCCCCATTTCAGGGCTTTCGCGCTTCTTTTCGGAGCCTTGGTTTGGTTTTTGCATTTTCCTTGTATCAGCGTGTGCCTCAAGCCCGCGCCTTGCTCCAAAAGAGGTCCTGATGACCATCAGCGATGCACTGCACCGTTTGCTACTCGACAACCTGACCACCGCGACCATCCTGCTCAATGACGACTTGCGTCTTGAGTACATGAACCCGGCGGCGGAGATGCTTCTGGCCATCAGTGGCCAGCGCAGCCATGGGCAGTTCATCAGCGAGCTGTTCACCGAGTCGGCCGAAGCCTTGAGCTCGTTACGCCAGGCGGTGGAGCAGGCGCATCCATTCACCAAGCGTGAAGCGATGCTCACGGCCCTTACCGGGCAGACATTGACCGTCGACTACGCTGTGACCCCGATCCTGAGCAACGGCGCGACCCTGCTGCTGCTTGAAGTACATCCCCGTGACCGCCTGCTGCGCATCACCAAAGAAGAAGCGCAGTTGTCCAAGCAAGAAACCAGCAAGATGCTGGTACGTGGCCTCGCCCATGAGATCAAGAACCCGTTGGGCGGCATCCGTGGTGCGGCGCAGTTGCTGGCCCGCGAGTTACCGGACGAGAACCTCAAGGACTACACCAACGTCATCATCGAAGAAGCCGACCGCCTGCGTAACCTGGTGGACCGCATGCTCGGCTCCAACAAGCTGCCGTCCCTTGCGATGACCAACGTGCATGAAGTACTTGAGCGCGTCTGTCATCTGGTAGAGGCCGAAAGCCAGGGCTGCATCACCTTGGTGCGCGACTACGACCCGAGCATTCCCGACGTGTTGATCGACCGCGAACAGATGATCCAAGCGGTGCTCAACATCGTGCGCAACGCCATGCAGGCCATCAGCAGCCAGAACGAATTGCGCCTGGGCCGCATCAGCCTGCGCACCCGCGCACTGCGCCAGTTCACCATCGGCCACGTGCGCCATCGCCTGGTGACCAAGGTCGAGATCATCGACAACGGCCCAGGCATTCCTGCGGAACTTCAGGAAACTATCTTCTTTCCCATGGTCAGCGGCCGCCCGGACGGTACCGGGCTGGGCCTGGCCATCACCCAGAACATCATCAGCCAGCACCAGGGTCTGATCGAATGTGAGAGCCATCCCGGCCACACCACGTTCTCGATCTTTCTGCCTCTGGAACAAGGAGCCCCATCGACATGAGCCGTAGTGAAACTGTCTGGATCGTCGATGACGACCGTTCTATCCGCTGGGTCCTTGAGAAAGCCTTGCAACAGGAAGGCATGACCACCCAGAGCTTCGACAGCGCCGACGGGGTGATGAGCCGCCTGGCACGCCAGCAGCCCGACGTGATTATTTCTGACATCCGCATGCCAGGCGCCAGTGGCCTGGACCTGCTGGCACGCATCCGCGAGCAGCACCCGCGCCTGCCGGTGATCATCATGACTGCGCACTCCGACCTGGACAGCGCTGTCGCGTCTTACCAGGGCGGCGCATTCGAATACCTGCCCAAGCCGTTTGACGTGGACGAGGCTGTGGCGCTGGTCAAGCGCGCCAACCAGCACGCCCAGGAACAACAGAATCAGGAAGCCCCGCCGGCCCTGACCCGCACCCCGGAAATCATCGGTGAAGCGCCGGCGATGCAGGAAGTGTTTCGCGCCATCGGGCGCTTGAGCCACTCCAACATCACCGTGCTGATCAACGGCGAGTCGGGTACCGGTAAAGAGCTGGTAGCCCACGCTCTGCACCGTCACAGCCCACGGGCAGCGTCGCCGTTTATCGCACTGAACATGGCAGCGATCCCCAAGGACTTGATGGAATCCGAGCTGTTCGGCCATGAGAAAGGCGCGTTCACCGGCGCCGCCAACCTGCGTCGCGGACGCTTTGAACAGGCGGATGGTGGCACGCTGTTCCTCGATGAGATCGGCGATATGCCGGCCGACACCCAGACTCGCCTGCTGCGCGTACTGGCGGACGGCGAGTTCTACCGCGTTGGCGGTCACACACCGGTCAAGGTTGATGTGCGCATCATCGCCGCGACTCACCAGAACCTGGAAACCCTGGTGCATGCGGGCAAGTTCCGTGAGGACTTGTTCCACCGCCTCAACGTGATTCGCATCCACATCCCCCGCATGTCGGACCGCCGCGAAGATATCCCCACCCTCGCCCGCCACTTCCTCAGCCGCGCCGCCCTGGAGCTGGCGGTCGAGCCGAAGCTTTTGAAAAGCGAGACCGAGGAATACCTGAAGAACCTGCCATGGCCAGGCAACGTGCGCCAGCTGGAGAACACCTGCCGCTGGATCACGGTGATGGCGTCCGGGCGCGAAGTGCATATCGGCGACCTGCCGCCGGAGCTTTTGAGCCTGCCGCAGGATTCGGCACCAGTGACCAACTGGGAGCAGGCGCTGCGTCAATGGGCCGACCAGGCACTGGCACGGGGCCAGTCGAACCTGCTGGACAGCGCCGTACCAGCGTTCGAGCGGATCATGATCGAGACCGCCCTCAAGCACACCGCCGGCCGCCGGCGCGATGCTGCGGTGTTGCTGGGCTGGGGTCGCAATACCCTGACGCGCAAGATCAAGGAGCTGGGCATGAAAGTGGACGGTGGTGACGACGATGAGGGCGACGACGCCTGAATCTCGAATCCACTAAGGTCTAATGTGGGAGGGGGCTTGCTCCCGATAGCAGTAGGTCAGTCACAACATCTGTGCCTGATACACCGCCATCGGGAGCAAGCCCCCTCCCACATTTAGACCTCCACACGGACTCAGAACCGTGCACCGCTTCAATGCACCCTGTTCTAGCATCGCGCACACGTTCCACGCCCGAACCAACCGTTTTGTTAAGAGAATGCTGAATTCCGAAAACACCAAAGCCCCGCAATCCGGGGCTTTGCGCTTTTTGAAGAATTTTTTTGGCACAACTTAGCCACTCTGGCACGCGCCCTGCAATAACCCAAGTACAACCCAGTTTCGGGGACCTTGGTACAGGCAGGCCGAGAATCCCCTCTTTACACCCGGGGTGCTTGATGCGAACCGCGTCGCGCTCCACACCGCTTTGGGGAACCTCGGTACAGGCAGGCCGGGGACTCCCTCTTTAACACCGAAGCCTTGATGGCTTCACCCCGTTTTGGGAGCCCTGGTACAGGCAGGCCGGGAACTCCCTTCTTTACACCGGGGCTTATGTGGCACAGCGCCCATAGCCCCAGCCCGTTTTGGGGACCTTGGTACAGGCAGGCCGGGGATTCCCTCTTTTATTGCTCCTGGAGATGGATCTCCAACCGCCAGCGGTCATCGACCTCTTCTCCCTTCCACTCCCCGCGCAACGGCCGAGCCGCGACCAGGTTCAGCAGCAGGCCGCCATCGGTCTTGCGCACGCGCCAGTTCACGTCCTTGTCGTTGACCTTAAGTTGCCCGGTGCTGGCCTTGCCTTGGGCATCAAACAGCAACGCCACGGTGCCATCGATATGCTCGCCGTGCAGCTTGGGTTCGCTGTTGAACCACACCACTACGCCATCCGTGGTCGTCTCTACCTGTTGCAGTTCGACCGGGTCCGCTGTGGTCAGCCGGCCAATCATCAGGCCCACCATCAAGCCGACAATCGCCAGCGAGCCCATGACCCTTGGCAATAGCTTCGGTCTTGGGTCTTCTTCAGGGGTAGAATGCAGCGCATCTTTGCCTTCGGAGCCGTGCATGTTTCACGTCATCCTTTTTCAACCAGAAATTCCGCCGAATACCGGCAACGTTATCAGGCTGTGCGCCAACAGTGGCTGCCACCTGCATTTGATCGAGCCCCTGGGCTTCGACATGGACGACAAGCGTCTGCGCCGTGCCGGGCTGGACTACCACGAGTACGCCACGCTCCAGCGCCACGCCGACTTGGCCAGCTGCCTGGAAAGCCTGGGGCATCCGCGCTTGTTCGCGTTCACCACCAAGGGTTCGCGACCGTTCCATGATGCCAGTTTTGCTGAGGGCGATGCCTTCCTGTTCGGCCCGGAGAGCCGCGGCCTGCCGGCCGAAGTGCTCGACGCCCTGCCCGATGGGCATCGCCTTCGCCTGCCAATGCGCGAAGGCTGCCGCAGCCTGAACCTGTCCAACACCGTAGCCGTTGCCGTGTACGAAGGTTGGCGCCAACTCGGTTTCAAATAACACACCAAACAAAATGTGGGAGGGGGCTTGCCCCCGATGGCGGAGTGTCAGTCGACATCTATCTGACTGATCCACCGCTATCGGGAGCAAGCCCCCTCCCACATTGGGTTCTGCGTCGGGTTCGAGATTACTGAACCGTCGGTGTGCCTTCCTGTTGCATGCGCTGCAGCTCTTGAGCGTACAGGGCATCGAAGTTCACCGGAGCCAGCATCAGCGCAGGGAACGAACCACGGGTGACCAGGCTGTCCAGGGTCTCACGGGCATACGGGAACAGGATGTTCGGGCAGAACGCGCCCAGGGTGTGGCTCATGGACGCTTCGTCCAGGCCCTGGATCAGGAAGATACCGGCCTGTTGCACTTCAGCAATGAAGGCCACTTCTTCACCGTTCTTGACGGTGACCGACAGGGTCAGCACAACTTCGTGGAAGTCGCCTTCCAGTGCCTTTTGACGGGTGTTCAGGTCCAGCGCAACGCTTGGGGTCCACTCCTGGCGGAAGATGGCCGGGCTTTTCGGCGCTTCGAACGACAGGTCACGCACGTAGATACGCTGCAGCGAGAACTGTGGGCCTTGAGCTTCTGCTGCTTCGGTGTTCTGTTGGTCAGTCATCGCAGATCCTTCTTGATCTTGGGGTCTTTTAGGGTTTAGGAGTCAGACGAGCAGCAGCGCATCGAGTTTACCGGCGCGCTCCAGGGCAAACAGGTCGTCGCAGCCACCGATGTGTTTGGCGCCGATCCAGATCTGCGGCACAGACGTGCGTCCCGCCTTCTGGGCCATTTCGGCGCGCACCTGGGGCTTGCCGTCGACCTTGATCTCTTCGAATGCAACGCCCTTCTTATCCAGCAGAGCCTTGGCTCGCATGCAATAAGGGCAATAATCGCTGGAGTAGACGACAACCTGGCTCATATCACTTCACCAGCGGCAGGTTATCGGCGCGCCAGCTGCTGATGCCACCGGACAGCTTGGCCGCGGTGAAACCGGTCTTGAGCATTTCGCGGGCGTGAGTGCCAGCGTGCTGGCCTTGGGCGTCGACCAGGATGATGGTCTTGGCCTTGTGTTTTTCCAGCTCGGCCAGGCGCGCGATCAGCTTGTCCTGTGGAATGTTCAGTGCACCGACGATATGGCCGGCAGCGAATTCCTTGGCTGGGCGGATATCCACCACAATGGCCTCATCCTTGTTGACCAGCGCGGTCAGCTCCGACGTGCTCAGGCTGCGCCCACCACGGCTCAATTCGTGAGCGATCAGCAGCGCCAGCAGGATGACGAAGGCACCCACGAGCAGATAGTGGGCAGTGGCAAATGCAATCAGGTGATCAACCATCAAGGAGGTTCCAGGGCGTTAAAATGGCGGTAAGTATACACAGCCGTCAGGGGGGGCCAACCCCCGTAAAGCGGTGACGTGGTCGGAACTTCGCTTTAAACTGCCACTCCCTTTTCAATTGCCTTCCTTTATTACCGCCGCGAGAGGATCTATGACTACTACGCCTAAACCTTTGGTCCTGATAATTCTCGATGGCTTCGGACACAGTGAAAGCCACCACGACAACGCGGTATACGCGGCCAAGAAGCCTGTACTGGACCGTTTGACCGCCAGCGTCCCCAACGGCCTGATCTCCGGTTCGGGCATGGACGTGGGCCTGCCCGACGGGCAGATGGGCAACTCGGAAGTCGGCCATATGAACCTCGGCGCCGGACGAGTGGTATATCAAGACTTCACACGAGTGACCAAAGCGATCCGCGACGGCGAGTTCTTCGAGAACCCGACCATCTGCGCAGCGGTAGATAAAGCAGTAGCCGACGGCAAGGCCGTGCACTTCATGGGCCTATTATCCGACGGCGGTGTACACAGCCACCAAGACCATCTGGTTGCCATGGCCGAACTGGCCTTCAAGCGCGGCGCCGAGAAGATCTACCTGCACGCCTTCCTCGACGGTCGCGACACTCCTCCAAAAAGCGCGCAATCGTCCATCGAGCTCCTGGACGCCACATTCGCCGCCCTGGGCAAGGGCCGCATTGCAAGCATCGTGGGCCGTTACTTCGCCATGGATCGTGACAACCGCTGGGACCGAGTGTCCCAAGCCTACAACCTCATCGTCGACGGTCAGGCCGAATTCAACGCCGCCACCGCCCAAGAAGGCCTGGAAGCCGCCTACGCCCGTGGCGAAAGCGATGAGTTCGTCAAGGCCACCACCATCGGCGAGCCGGTAAAAGTCGAAGACGGCGACGCCGTGGTGTTCATGAACTTCCGCGCCGACCGTGCCCGCGAGCTGAGCCGCGTGTTCGTCGAAGACGGCTTCAGCGAGTTCGAACGAGCCCGCCAGCCAAAAGTGCACTACGTCGGCCTGACCCAATACGCCGCGAGCATCCCGGCCCCCGCCGCCTTTGCTCCGGGCAGCCTGGACAACGTGCTCGGCGATTACCTGGCGAAAAACGGCAAGACCCAACTGCGCATTGCCGAAACTGAAAAATACGCCCACGTGACCTTCTTCTTCTCCGGCGGCCGTGAAGAACCGTTCCCAGGCGAAGAGCGCATCCTGATCCCGTCGCCAAAAGTCGCCACCTACGACCTGCAGCCGGAAATGAGCGCGCCGGAAGTCACCGACAAAATCGTCGACGCCATCGACCACCAGCGTTACGACGTGATCGTGGTCAACTACGCCAACGGCGACATGGTTGGCCACAGCGGCAACCTGGAAGCCGCGACCAAGGCCGTGGAATGCCTGGACTTGTGTGTCGGCCGCATCGTCGACGCCCTGGAAAAAGTCGGCGGCGAAGCGCTGATCACGGCCGACCACGGCAATTGCGAGCAGATGTCCGACGAGTCCACCGGCCAGGCACACACCGCTCACACCACTGAGCCAGTGCCGTTCATCTACGTGGGCAAGCGCGACTTCAAAGTGCGTGACGGCGGGGTGTTGGCGGATGTGGCGCCAACCATGCTGATGCTGATGGGGTTGGAGAAGCCAACGGAGATGACCGGGACCTCGATTCTGGTTTGATTTCAACCACACCACTGAACAGTGTGGGAGGGGGCTTGCCCCAGATAGCAGTGGGTCAGCCAACACATATTCAGCTGACACACTGCAATCGGGGGCAAACCCTTCCCACATTGGATCTCCCGTGTTTGGAAGATGTCTTTTTGCCATACCACCGCCACTCGGCGCCTATCTTGCCCGCCAGCCCCAATTGGGCGTTTTTTTTGCAGCGCTTGGCGGGCATACTAGGCCGTCCCTTTCCCTGGTGTCGCCCGCCTCTATGCTTCGCGCCTTGATTACCCTTGCTTTTGTCTGCCTGCTCCAACCGGCGTTTGCCGATGAGCGCGCACAAACCCAACAACAGTTGGACGCTACGCGTCAGGACATTACCGAGCTGAAAAAACTGCTCGGCAAGCTCCAGGAAGAAAAATCCGGGGTGCAGAAAGACCTGCGCGGCACGGAAACCGAAATGGGCAAGCTAGAGAAGCAAGTCCAGGAGCTGCAAAAAGAATTAAAGAAGAGCGAGTCGGAACTGGAGCGACTCGACGCTGAGAAAAAAAAACTCCAGAGCGCACGCGTTGAACAGCAACGCCTGATCGCGATCCAGGCCCGCGCCGCCTACCAGAGTGGCCGCCAGGAATACCTCAAGCTGCTGCTCAACCAGCAGAACCCTGAGAAATTCGCGCGCACCCTGACCTACTACGACTACCTGAGCAAAGCCCGCCTGGAGCAATTGAAAAGCTTCAACGAGACTCTGCGCCAGTTGGTCAACGTCGAACAGGAAATCGCCAACCAGCAGTCGCAGTTGGAAGACCAGAAAAGCGCCCTCGACACCCAGCGCGATGAGCTGGACAAGGTCCGCAAGGAGCGCCAGCTGGCCCTGGCCAAGCTCAATGACGACGTGAAAGCCCGCGACGCCAAGCTCCAGGCCCGCGAGCAAGACCAAGCCGACCTGGCCAAAGTGCTCAAGACCATCGAAGAAACCCTGGCGCGCCAGGCACGTGAGGCCGAAGAAGCGCGCCAGAAAGCGCTGATCGCCCAGCAGGAAGCCGAAAAAAAGCGCCAGCGTGAGGCCGAACTGGCAGCCACCACTGACGCTCCGGCGCCACGTAAACCGGCACATGCAGCGCCTGGCCCGTTGGTTTCCAGTGCCGGCGAGTCCTTCGGCGGCCCTTTTGCTTCAGCACGAGGAAAACTTCCATGGCCTGTTGATGGTCGACTACTGGCACGCTTCGGTGAAACCCGTGGCGACGACACCCGCGCCAAGTGGGATGGGGTGATGATCAGCGCCTCCGCCGGCAGCCAGGTCCACGCCGTTCACGGCGGGCGCGTGGTGTTTGCCGATTGGCTGCGGGGCGCCGGTTTGTTGGTGATTCTTGACCACGGTAATGGCTATTTGAGCCTTTACGGCCACAATCAGACGTTACTCAAGTCGGCAGGTGATGTTGTAAAAGCCGGTGAATCCATCTCCACTGTCGGTAACAGTGGTGGCCAGGACACCCCGGCGCTGTACTTCGCTATTCGTCAGCAGGGTCGCCCGAGCGATCCCGCACAATGGTGCCGTTCCCAAGGATAGGGCCGCATCTACATTAGGAGTTCGTTCGACATGCTGCATTTGTCCCGCCTCACTTCGCTGGCCCTGACGATCGCCTTGGTGATCGGCGCGCCTCTGGCTTTCGCCGACCAGGCCGCTCCGGCTGCACCTGCTGCCACGGCCGCGACCACCAAGGCCCCGTTGCCGCTGGACGAGTTGCGCACCTTTGCCGAGGTCATGGACCGCATCAAGGCAGCCTATGTCGAACCCGTAGACGACAAGACTCTGCTGGAGAATGCCATCAAGGGCATGCTCAGCAACCTCGACCCGCACTCCGCCTATCTGGGCCCTGAAGATTTCGCCGAACTGCAGGAAAGCACCAGCGGTGAATTCGGTGGACTGGGCATTGAAGTCGGCGCCGAAGACGGCAACATCAAGGTGGTGTCGCCAATCGACGACACCCCGGCGTCCAAGGCCGGCATCCAGGCGGGTGACTTTATCGTCAAGATCAACGGCCAGCCGACCCGTGGCCAGACCATGACCGAAGCCGTGGACAAGATGCGCGGCAAGATCGGCCAGAAAATCACCCTGACCCTGGTACGCGACGGTGGCAACCCGTTCGACGTGACACTCACCCGCGCGACCATCGTGGTCAAGAGCGTGAAGAGTCAGCTGCTGGAGTCGGGCTACGGTTACATCCGCATCACCCAATTCCAGGTCAAGACCGGCGACGAAGTGGCCAAGGCACTGGCCAAGTTGCGCAAGGACAACGGCAAGAAACTCAGCGGCATCGTGCTCGACCTGCGCAACAACCCAGGCGGCGTGCTGCAGTCGGCGGTGGAAGTGGTCGACCACTTCATTACCAAAGGTCTGATCGTCTACACCAAGGGCCGTATCGCCAACTCCGAGCTGCGCTTCTCGGCCACCGGCAACGACCTCAGCGAGAACGTGCCACTGGCCGTGCTGATCAACGGCGGCAGCGCCTCGGCTTCGGAAATCGTCGCCGGCGCCCTGCAGGACCAGAAACGCGGCGTGCTGATGGGCACCACCAGCTTCGGCAAAGGCTCGGTGCAGACCGTGTTACCGCTGAACAACGATCGCGCATTGAAGATCACCACTGCGCTGTACTACACGCCGAACGGCCGCTCCATCCAGGCCCAGGGCATCGTACCGGACATCGAAGTGCGCAAGGCCAAGATCACTAACGAGATCGACAGCGAGTACTACAAAGAGGCAGACCTGCAAGGTCACCTGGGCAATGGCAACGGCGGTGCCGACCAGCCGACCGGCAGCAGCAAGAAAGCCAAGCCGATGCCACAGGACGACGACTATCAACTGGCTCAGGCGCTGAGCCTGCTCAAGGGGCTGAGCATCACGCGCAGCCGTTGATATGCGATTTGCCCTGATCCTTGCTCTGCTGTGCAGCCTGGTGGGAGTCGCCCAAGCGACTCCCACAGGCGAACCTCACAAAGCCTATCTGACACTGATCATCGACGACCTGGGGCAAAACCTGCCTCGGGATCGCCGCGTGCTGGCCCTGCCTGGGCCGGTGACCACCGCGATCATGCCCGACACCCCCCACGCTGCAGAATTCGCCCGCGAAGCCCACAAGGCCGGCAAGATCGTGATCCTGCACATGCCCATGGACCCGGCCACCGGCCCGTTCGCCTGGCACCCTGAGCTGCCTATCGAAGAACTCGCCAAACGCCTGGACGCCGCGTTCGACGCCGTGCCCTACACCGCCGGCATCAACAACCATATGGGCAGCCGCATGACGGCTCAACCTGCGGCAATGGCCTGGTTGATGGCCGAGCTGCAGCGGCGCAACAAGTTCTTTGTCGACAGCCGTACCAGCGCGCAGACCGTGGCAGCCGCCGAGGCACAGAAGATCGGTCTGGCGAGTGTTTCGCGGGACGTGTTCCTGGACGATGAACGCACCGAAGCGGCGATCACCACACAGTTGCAAACCGCAATCAAGCTGGCCCACAAACAAGGCTCGGCCGTGATGATCGGCCACCCTTACCCACAAACCCTGGCAGTGCTGGAGCGCGAGCTGCCCAAGCTCAAGGCACAGGGCATCGAGTGGATTGATATTAAGCTGATGATCAGCGTGCGCAGCAATCAAGCCATGGCTGGACACGGGAAGGACGGGGTTTACCGCTAGAAACTCCGCAACGATCCCCAGTAAGAGCTGGCAAGCCAGCGCCTACAGAATTTCGGGTCTTTTACAGATACTTCGCCGTGATCTCGTCGACGACGCCGTCTTTACGCAACTGGTCCAGCGCGGCCTGAAGCTTGGCTACCAAGTCGTCCGGCACATCCTTGTTCAACGCGAGGTAGAGCTGGGCGCTGTTGAATCGCAGCACGGTCTTGAGCCCGGTCACCCCAACTTGGCGTGCCAGGTAACGCCCGGCCGGGTCGCCGGTAGCCCACAAGTCGATCTGGCCATCCACGAGCTTTTGCGCATTGTCCTGGTCACGCAGCACTACGATCGGGTTGAGGCCCTGTTTCTCCAGGGTCTCGGCGATGGCATCGCCTTTATAGGCGCCGATCTTGTAGCGCCGCGCTTGCTCAAGTTCGGCAAGCTGGATCTTGCTGTCCGACTTGGCCAGCAGCACCCAATCATCCGGGCCAATGGGGCCGACCCACTTGAACAGCGCTTCGCGAGCCGGCAAACGTGCCATTACGAATACGCCATAGCCGGGTTTTTCCAGGGCGAGCTTGTAGATTCGCTCCCAAGGAAAACGCAGGGTGAGGTTGTAGGAAATGCCCGCACGCTTGAAGGTTTCGCGCACGATATCCACGGCGATGCCTTCGATGTTTTCTTCCTTGGCGAAGTTCTTGCCGTTTTTCGCCATGTTGTACGGCGGGAAGTTTTCCGTCAGCAACACCAGGGAGGCGTCGGACGGTTCCTCGGCATGGGCCGAACCGACTAACAACAGGGACGAACTGGCGAGGGCAAGTAAGAGGGTCTTGAACATGAAGGCTACCGGAATCCATGGCAAGCGCAGAGAGTGCCGCGCGCCCGCCATGGTGTCCAGCAACGTTTAACGAACGACGATACCGCGCGCCGCCATATAGGCCTTGGCCTCAGGAACGGTGTATTCGCCAAAGTGGAAAATACTCGCCGCCAGCACTGCGCTGGCGTGGCCTTCGATCACGCCGTCGGCCAGATGCTGCAGGTTGCCGACGCCGCCGGAAGCGATCACCGGAATGCCCAGCGCGTCGCTGATGGCACGGGTCACGCCCAGGTCGAAGCCGTTTTTCATACCGTCCTGGTCCATGCTGGTCAGCAGGATCTCACCAGCGCCCAGGCCTTCCATCTTCATCGCCCATTCCACCGCATCCAGGCCAGTCGGCTTGCGACCGCCGTGGGTGAAGATCTCCCAGCGCGGGGTTTCGCCCGGGCCGGAGACTTTCTTGGCGTCGATAGCCACTACGATGCATTGCGAGCCGAAATGTTGCGCGGCTTCGCCGACGAACTCCGGGTTGAACACCGCTGCGGTGTTGATCGAGACCTTGTCCGCGCCAGCATTGAGCAGGTTGCGGATGTCTTGCACGGTGCGCACGCCGCCGCCCACGGTCAGCGGGATAAACACCTGGCTGGCCATGCGCTCGACGGTGTGCAGCGTGGTGTCGCGGCCATCAACGCTGGCGGTGATGTCGAGAAAAGTAATCTCATCGGCACCTTGCTCATCGTAGCGACGGGCAATTTCCACCGGATCGCCGGCATCACGGATGTTCTCGAACTTGACGCCCTTGACCACGCGACCATTGTCGACGTCCAGGCAAGGGATGATGCGTTTGGCCAGCGCCATGGTCAGTCCTCAGCCGTTGTAGGCATCGCAGTAAGCCTGGGCTTCGGCGACGTCCAGAGTACCTTCATAGATCGCGCGGCCGGTGATGGCGCCGATGATCCCTGGCGCCTTGGCGTCCAACAGCGACTTGATATCGCCCAGGTTGTGAATACCGCCGGAAGCAATCACCGGGATCTTCGTCGCCGCAGCCAGCGCGGCCGTGAACGGTACGTTGCAGCCCTGCATCATGCCGTCTTTGGCGATGTCGGTATAAACGATGGCGGACACGCCGTCAGCTTCGAACTGCTTGGCCAGGTCGATGACTTGTACGGTGCTGATTTCAGCCCAGCCGTCGGTGGCGACGAAGCCATCTTTAGCGTCCAGACCCACGATAACTTTGCCTGGGAACGCGCGGCAGGCTTCAGCAACGAAGGCCGGGTCTTTCACAGCCTTGGTGCCGATGATCACGTAGCTCACGCCAGCTTTGACGTAGTGCTCAATGGTTTCCAGGGAGCGGATACCGCCGCCGATCTGGATCGGCAGATTCGGGTAGCGCTTGGCGATGGCGGTAACCACCTCACCATTGACCGGCTGGCCTTCGAAGGCGCCGTTCAAGTCCACCAGATGCAGACGACGGCAGCCCCCTTCTACCCATTTGGCAGCCATGCTCACCGGGTCATCGGAGAACACGGTGGAGTCTTCCATGCGGCCTTGGCGCAGACGTACGCAGGCGCCGTCCTTGAGATCGATAGCGGGGATAATCAGCATCTGGCAAACCTTATTCGATATTCAGCAATGCTTGGGAAATCAGGGTTTCTCAAGCGACCACAGGTCGCTTTCGATGCTTTCGAACCTTTCTTTAAGGAGCGTCTGCGAATCGAAAATCGCCCTGTTGTAATAGTGCGGAGCCACTTCGGTGGTGAACAGCTCAAGAATCTCGGCGACCTCGAACGAGCCCAGCTTGAGCTCGAAGCGATCTTCCATGAAGCGTTTGATCTTGAGGGTAGCCTCACTCTCCTGCTCAGGCGTGAGGTTCAAGATCGGCAGCTTCGGCTTCCTGGCCATTTACCAGCGCCCGTCCCACGCAGCGAAGTTCTGCAGCAATTGCAGGCCATGGGTATGGCTCTTCTCCGGGTGGAACTGCACAGCAAAACGCGAACCTTCGGCCAACGCTGCGGCGAAGTCGACGCCGTAGTGCCCGCCACCCACCACCTGGCCCGGCTTACCGGCGGCGATGTAGTAGCTGTGCACGAAATAGAAACGCGCCAGGTCCGGGATGTCGTGCCAGAGCGGGTGATCCACCGTCTGACTGACTTCGTTCCAGCCCATATGCGGCACTTTCAGGTGGGCGCCATCTTCGTGCAGGTCCTTGCCGAAGAACTTCACCTGGCCAGGGAACAGGCCGATGCAGTCGACGCCGTCGTTCTCTTCACTGCGGTCGAGCAAGGCTTGCATGCCCACGCAGATGCCGAGGAACGGGCGATCCTGGCTGACTTCGCGCACCAGGCTGTCAAAGCCCAGACGGCGGATCTCGGCCATGCAATCGCGAATAGCGCCGACACCGGGGAACACCACGCGGTCAGCTTCGCGAATCACGTTGGCATCGCTGGTGATCAGCACCTTGCCGGCACCTACGTGTTCGAGGGCCTTGGCCACCGAGTGCAGGTTACCCATGCCGTAATCGATAACCGCGACCGTCTGCATTACAGAACGCCCTTGGTCGAGGGCATTTGCCCGGCCATGCGGTCATCCAACTCTACAGCCATGCGCAGCGCGCGGCCGAAAGCCTTGAACACGGTTTCGATTTGGTGGTGGGTGTTGGTGCCGCGCAAGTTGTCGATATGCAGGCTGACGAGCGCGTGGTTGACGAAACCCTGGAAAAATTCCTGGAACAGGTCGACGTCGAAGCCGCGGCCCACGTTGGCACGGGTGTACGGCACGTGCATCTGCAAGCCTGGGCGGCCGGAGAAGTCGATGACCACTCGCGACAGCGCTTCGTCCAGCGGGACATAGGCGTGACCGTAGCGACGGATGCCTTTTTTGTCGCCGATGGCCTTGGCAAATGCCTGGCCGAGGGTGATGCCTACGTCTTCCACCATGTGGTGGTCGTCGATGTGCAGGTCGCCCTTGCCTTCGATATCCAGGTCGATCAGCCCGTGACGGGCGATCTGGTCCAGCATGTGCTCAAGAAAAGGTACACCGATATCAAATCGGGCCTTTCCGGTGCCATCCAGGTTGATCGAGGCTTTGATCTGGGTTTCCAGAGTGTCGCGCTCGACGGACGCCTTACGTTCGGCCATCACCAGCTCCGCAAAATCATTGGGCGAAAAAGGCAGCCATTATAGGGGCGCGGGCGCTAAACAGAAACATCGAAGGGGATAAGACTGACGAGTTGAAGCGGGGGGTGTCGGGGATAGACATGTGCATACAAGTGCGAATCCACTTATGAAAACTCTGCACAGCCAATGTGGAAGGGGGCTTGCTTCCGATGGCGGCGGCTCAGTCGCCTAGTGGCTGACTGATCTAACGCTATCGGGAGCAAGCCCCCTCCCACAATGGTTTTGCGGTGTTAGTGGAACAGTACCGCCGTCTTCTGCAGGGTCACCCAAACACCCCACGCCAACGGAATACCCACCACCAGCCAGGCCGCAATGGCCAATGGCACCGTACCGGGGGCTGCTTTCCACTCCAGGGAAGTGGTGGCATCCGCGCCCTTGTCATGGCCTAGCGCCTGTTCGGCAGCCAGTTCGGCGTCGGTCATGAAGTACTTGTCGGCCACCGGACGTACCAGCATGTTGCAGATAAAGCCCAACACCAGCAGGCCGGCGAGGATGTACAAGGTGATGTCATAGGCCGCAGCGCGTTCAACGCCGATGCTCAGTTGATACTCACGCAGGTAGTTCACCAACACCGGGCCCAATACGCCCGCAGCAGCCCAAGCGGTCAGCAGGCGACCGTGGATCGCGCCGACCATCTGGGTGCCGAACAGGTCGGCCAGGTAAGCCGGAACGGTGGCAAAACCACCGCCGTACATCGACAGGATGATGCAGAACGCGGCCACGAACAGCGCCACGTTGCCCAGGTGCCCCAGGTTCGGGATCAGCGCGTAGAGGGCAAAGCCCAGGGCGAAGAACACGAAGTAGGTATTTTTACGGCCCAGGTAGTCGGAGAACGACGCCCAGAAGAACCGGCCGCCGATGTTGAACAAGCTCAACAGACCGGTGAAACCCGCGGCGATCGCGGCGATCGACGCCAGTTGCCCGGCATCCAGTTGACCGAACGGCACATCAACACCCAGTAGCTTGCCACCGAACACTTCCTGCAGCAGCGGCGAAGCCATGCCGAGGATACCGATACCGGCCGATACGTTCAGGCACAACACCAGCCATACCAGACGGAATTGCGGGGTTTTCCACGCCACGCTCACATGCACGTGACGGTGGGTGATCATCGCATTGCTGGCCTTTTTCGCCGGCGCGGTCCAGCCCTCAGGCTTCCAGCCGGTCGGTGGCACGCGATAAGACAGCGCACCGCCGATCATGAACACGAAGTAGATCGCGGCCATCACCAGGAAGCTCTGCCAGACGCCCACGCTGGTCGGCGAAGCGAAGTGACCCATCAGCGCTGCCGCCAAGGGCGCACCAACCATCGCGCCGCCACCGAAACCCATGATCGCCATACCGGTGGCCATGCCACGCTTGTCCGGGAACCACTTGATCAAGGTCGACACGGGCGAGATATAGCCCAGGCCCAAGCCGATGCCGCCAATGACGCCGGAACCGATCCACATCAGCCAGATCTGGTGGGTGTAAATACCCAATGCCGAGATCAACAGGCCGCCGCACCAGCACAACGCCGATACAACACCCGCCTTACGCGGCCCGGCATGTTCCAGCCAGCCGCCCCAGATCGCTGCCGAGCAGCCCAGGAAAATGAAGAACAGGGTGTAGATCCAGCCCAGCATGGAGATGGGCCAGTCGCATTGGGACGAGAAGACTTGGGCGATAAAGCTCATGTCTGGCGCGCAGGCAACGGGCTTGGTGATACCCAGCGCCTTGGACAGCGGCAGCCAGAACACCGAAAAACCATAGGCCATGCCGATGCAGAGATGGATGGCCAGGGCGGCCGGTGGAACCAGCCAGCGGTTGAACCCGGGCTTGGCGATGATGCGCTCCTTGGACAGGAACGCAGGCTGTGCGGCGGTAGAACCGGCCGCAGTGCTAGTGCTCATTGGTGTTTCCCCCAGTTATTAGTATGCGTCCGTCAGGCGCTCTCTCCCTCGGCCTTGCACGCAGAGCGTGGCCGTTTTTGATGAGTGAAGCTCCATTTTGGCGCGACGATACGTCGCAGAAGGCGGACGAACACGCAGAGATTAGCACCTGCGGATGACGGAAAAGCCAAACTGATATCACTTTTTTCAGGAAATTCTCTTTTTTTGACGCCAGAATCCCGCTACCTGGCCCGCGGATACAATGTAACGATCGGTGACCTGACGCCGGTCATCGGGCGTTATACTCTGCGGCTAAATTTTAAAATCGACATACAAGGACTCGCCCATGAAAGCGTTCGGCAAAATCCTGGGTCTGGTACTTCTCGGGCTGTTGCTGATCATTGTGGCTCTGGGCTTCGCCCTGACCCATCTTTTCGATCCCAACGACTACAAAGAAGAGATTCGCCAGATTGCCCGCGACAAGGCCCACATCGAGCTGACGCTCAATGGCGATATCGGTTGGAGCCTGTTCCCCTGGCTCGGCCTTGAACTGCACGAAGCCAGCGTAGCGACCCTGACCACCCCGACCCAGCCCTTCGCCGACCTTCAAATGCTCGGCCTGTCAGTACGCGTATTGCCGCTGCTGCGCCGCGAAGTGCAGATGAGCGACGTGCGTGTCGAAGGCCTCAACCTGCGCCTCAACCGCGACAAGCAGGGTCACGGCAACTGGGAAGACATCGGCAAGACTGCACCGGTAGCCACCACCGATACGCCCACCACGCCGCCCCCGGCGCAACCGTCACCCGAAGCCAAGCCAGAGAAGCCGGCCCAGCCGATCCGCCTGGATATCGACAGCCTGACGGTCAACAACGCCCGCATCGAATACAACGATGAGCAGACCGGCAAGCAGTTCAGCGCCGAGAGCATCCAGTTGAGCGCCGGTGCCGTGCACGAAGGCGCCAGCATTCCGGTGAAGCTCACCGCCTTCTTCGGCAGCAACCAGCCGGTAATGCGCGTCAAGACCGAGCTCAACGGCAATCTGCGCATTCAGCGCGCCCTCAAGCGCTACCAGTTCGAAGACATGCGTATCAGCGGCGAAGCCACTGGCGAGCCGCTGCAAGGCAAGACCGTGACCTTCTCCACCCAGGGTCAGTTGCTGGTGGACCAAGCGGCCAACATTGCCGAATGGACCAACCTGAAACTGTCGGCCAACCAACTGCGCGCCTTGGGCGAGCTGAAGGTCAATGACCTGGACAAGACCCCACAACTCAGCGGCGCCCTGTCCATCGCCCAGTTCGACTTGGCCAAGCTCCTCGACAGCGTCGGCAGCCCACTGCCACCGATGGCCGAGGGCAGCCTGAGCAAAGTCGAACTGGTCAGCCGCCTCAAGGGCACGCCAACCAGCCTGGCCCTGGAAGACCTGAACCTGAAGCTCGACGGCAGCACCTTCACCGGCCGCGTCGCCGTGGACGATTTCGCCAAACAGTCGCTTCGCGTGCAACTCAAGGGCGACAGCTTCAACGCCGACAACTACCTGCCGGCGAAGTCCGAATCTGCCAAGGGCGCAACCGCCGCCCGCCAAGCCGAAGTGCAGAACAGCGAAGCCGGCGCCATGGCTGCCGGCGGCACCACACCGCTACCGGATGCGCCTACCAAAGGCGCCTGGAGCACCGACAAGCTGCTGCCTCTGGCGCACCTGCGCAAACTGGATGTCGATGCTGATCTCGCCTTCGGCCAACTGACCTTGAGCAAATTGCCGATCCAGAATGCCGTGCTCAAAGCGTCCGGCATCGACGGCCAACTCAAGCTCGACACCCTGAGCGGCGGCCTCTACAACGGCAGCTTCCAAGCCAACGGCACACTCGATGTGCGCCAGGATATTCCAGTGCTGGCACTGCAAAGCCGGATCAAGCAGGTGCCGGTCGAACGCATCCTGCAGGCCCAGGGGCAAACCCCACCCGTGAAGGGCCAGGTCACCCTCGACAGCAACCTCAGCGGCCGTGGCAATAGCCAAAAGGCGCTGATCGACAGCCTCAACGGCACTGCCAGCTTTGTGATCAACAACGGTGTGCTGCTCAATGCCAACCTTGAACAGCAGCTGTGTACAGGCATCGCCATGCTCAATCGCAAGACCCTGAGCGGCGAACAGCGGGGCAAAGACACGCCTTTCCAAGAGATGAAGGGCAACCTGACCTTCCGTAATGGCGTGGCCAATAATCCTGACCTGAAAGTGCGCATTCCGGGCCTGGCCGTCAACGGCAACGGTGACATCGACCTGCGCGTGTTGGGCATGGACTACCGCGTCGGCATCATCGTCGAAGGCGACCAGCGCGAAGTGCCGGATCCGGCCTGCGAAGTGGGCTCCAACTTCCGCAACATCGAAGTACCGCTGCGCTGCCGCGGCCCGCTGGAATTGGGTGCCAAGGCGTGCCGCCTGGATAAAGATGGCTTGAGCCAAGTCGCGATCAAGGCGGCCGGTAACAAGCTCAGCGAGAAGCTGGAAGAGAAGCTCGACAAGGTAAACCCGCAATTGAAAGATGCATTAAAGGGCCTGTTCAAGCGATGAGAAACGAGCAGTTTTCACAGGCGGTGCTGGACTGGTACGACCGCCACGGTCGCCATGACCTGCCCTGGCAACAGGGCATCACGCCTTACCGGGTATGGGTCTCGGAGATCATGCTGCAACAGACTCAGGTGAGCACCGTGCTCAATTACTTCGACCGTTTTATGGCGTCTTTGCCAACGGTCGAAGCTCTGGCCGCCGCACCGGAAGATGAAGTGCTGCACCTGTGGACTGGCCTTGGCTACTACACCCGGGCGCGCAACCTGCAAAAGACTGCGAAGATCATCGTGGCCGAGTACGGCGGCGAATTTCCCAAGGATGTCGAAAAGCTCACTGACCTGCCCGGCATCGGCCTGTCCACCGCCGGCGCAATCGCCAGCCTGAGCATGGGCCTGCGCGCACCGATCCTCGACGGCAACGTCAAGCGCGTGCTGGCGCGCTTTACTGCACAAGAGGGTTACCCTGGCGAGCCGAAAGTGGCCAAGCAGTTGTGGGCCACTGCAGAGCGCTTCACGCCCCATGATCGCGTCAACGCCTACACCCAGGCGATGATGGACATGGGCGCCACCCTGTGCACGCGCAGCAAGCCCAGCTGCCTGCTATGTCCGCTGGAAAAGGGCTGCGAAGCCCACATGCTCGGCCTTGAAACACGCTACCCGATTCCCAAGCCGCGCAAGGCCGTCCCGCAAAAGCGCACGCTGATGCCGATGCTGGCCAACGCCGAGGGCGCGATCCTGCTTTACCGCCGCCCTTCCACAGGTTTGTGGGGCGGTTTGTGGAGCCTGCCCGAGTTGGACGACCTGCAAGACCTCGAACACTTGGCCACACAACACGCACTCGAACTGGGCAAGCACCAGGAACTGCCAGGGCTGATCCACACGTTCAGCCACTTTCAACTGGCTATCGAACCCTGGCTGGTCCAGGTCGAGGAATCCGCCCATCACGTGGCCGAGGCCGACTGGCTCTGGTATAACCTCGCCACCCCGCCGCGCCTGGGCCTTGCCGCCCCGGTAAAGAAACTGCTGAAGCGCGCGGCTGAAGTATTGAACGCAGGAGTGTCGTCATGACCCGCACCGTAATGTGCCGCAAGTACAAAGAAGAACTGCCAGCCCTGGAGCGCCCTCCGTACCCAGGTGCCAAGGGCCAGGACATCTACGATCACGTCTCTGCCAAAGCCTGGGGCGACTGGCTTAAACACCAGACCCTGCTGATCAACGAAAAACGCCTGAACATGATGAACGCAGAAGATCGTAAATACCTTGCGGGCGAGATGGACAAGTTCTTTTCCGGCGAGGATTACGCCAAGGCCGACGGCTACGTACCACCTGCTCAATAATTGATCAAAAACCGGGGTCGGCACGTAAGCGACGGTAATAATTAAATATTTTTTGAAAACTTGCTTGACGACCCCCTGAAAAACCAGTTTAATGCGCCCCGTTGCCCAGATAGCTCAGTCGGTAGAGCAGGGGATTGAAAATCCCCGTGTCGGCGGTTCGATTCCGTCTCTGGGCACCACTAATTAGTTTCAGGTGGTGCAAACGTCATCTGAAATACACAAGAAACCCGCCAAGTGCGGGTTTTTTGTTGCCCAGGATTTAACCTCCTAACCCGCCTCTTCGTTACGCCGCGCACTAGTAGCGCTATGATATGATTCAAAATGTGCCAAGGTAGGCGATTAACAGTATGCGGATGCATCCCTCCTGTAACCCGTCAGCCAATGCCACCTAGTATCGGAGTAGGCAACGACGGCGGATCCTGTATCCCCACGAGCCTCCCTCTACACGCTGCAGCCTCTCTCCCCCACCCTCAACACAGCCCAGGGTCACGCCCAAGCGGTGAGGGAGCGCACGCAAGCGCAGCGGCACAAGGACACATCATCCGGCGATGCGCAGCCCAGCGTATCGCTTACTCATACGGGCACATGGAGAAACAAATGGCATACACATCGATCATTTTCAAAAACCCGAATACGGGCGCGATGAAGGAAGCTCCAGTCGGTTTTTCGTGGACAACCTTCTTTTTCGGTTGCTTCCCGGCACTGTTTCGCGGCGACGTGAAATATGGCGTGATCCAGTTCGTCATTGCGATGGTGACCATGGGCCTTAGCAACATCGTCTTTGCGTTCATCTACAACAAGCTCTACATCAAGGATCTCATCGGCCAAGGCTTCAAGGCTCAATCCATTGCCAGTGGCGATATGAACTTCGCGTCGGCGAAGATCGGCATGCAGATCCCACAGCTGGAAGCCGCGTAATCGAAGGCGGAAACCGTATCCGACAAAAAGCCTGCTGAATGCAGGCTTTTTGCTGACCGGCTGACTCACTGCAACAAGAACACCAGCAACGGATTGTCGTTCAACCGCCCTTCAAAGTCGGGAGGCTGATGCTCCAGCGACGTCCCCGCCAGCAGTGCGACCTCCTTGCGCGCCACGACCACCCAGACTGGCCGATGCACATGAGCTAATTGTTCAAGCTCATGACCACCAATGAACACCGGTTGCTCGTCGTGATCCAGGTTCATCATGTAACGCACCGCCCAGGTATCCCGACCGAGGTCGATAAACACCAGCGGGCCCGGCCGCGTGGCACGCAGCGCTTCAACCTGGCTGACAAACTGCCGGGTATCGAACTGTAAGTCCTTGGCCGGCTCCACCACGACCACCAGCAGCAACCACTGCGCCACCAATGCAATCAAGCTGAGCGACACCAGCCGCGCAATACGCCGCCAGGCGATCAACGCAGCGACTTGCAGCACCACCAGCACGCCCACCCACAACGGCAGCGAAACGTCTGGCCAGTAACCGTGCTTTTGCCACCCATGCCGACAGACAAATACTACAACCACACACAACGTCGGTAGCGCCGCGACAAGCCCCTCATAGCATCGACGCACGCCCCCAAGCCAGCCTTGCGCCTGGAGGAGCCCATAGGCCGCGACAGCCGCAAACATCGGCACCATGGGCAGGATGTAATAGGCGCGTTTGAAGTGCGGCACCGACAACCCAATCAAAATCATCAGGCCGCAAGCGCCTAGCCGCACAACCAATTGCACGGGCTCATCAAACCGTTCACGCCAGCGATGACGCAACGCAACCAGCGTGGCCAGCGCCAACGGCACCACAGGGAAGTAACGGTACAAACTCAGTTGAAGATAGAAATAGAACGGCTCGCCACTTTCATCCAGGCGCCCGCCCACTTGCATCCTGAACACCTCTTCGGCGAACCCATCACCACCACTGATGCGCGCCAGCTTTATAAGCAGCCACCAACAGACCGCCAACAACGCCAGACCAACCAGGCCGTGAATCAGCACCTGCCTGACCCGTTGCCCCGGATTACCAAGCGCCCAATACACACACACCACGCCGCAGACCTCAATCAACCCCAATGGCCCACGTATGGCGAAGCCGAAGATGAACAGCGGGAACACCGCCAACTGCCTCAATCGCGAGCCCAGGCGCTCGCCACTGTGCAGCAGGTAGAAACTGCCAACGCAGAGCAAAGCCACCATCTGATCCAGGCAAACCGAACGAGACTTTTCCAGCAGTTGAGTGGTGAGCAGGGTCAACAAAACGGAGAGCAGCGCCCACTGCCGACTCGCAGGGACCAGCAGGCGATAGAGCAGCGCAATCACCCCAGCAGACGCCAGTGCGGTGGGCAATACGTTCGCCAGGTGATTGGGCGCACCGAATAACCGGGCAAACACAAAACTGAAGAAGGTAGCGGTGCCAGGGTAGTCCGCGTAGGGCTGACCGTAGGTAGTGGGAAAAAGGCTCGCACCATGGCGAAACATTTCTTGCAGGAACAGCGCCCAACGTCCGTCAAATCCCTGGGGCTGTTGATCCCAGATCCCCAGGGTAAAGAGCAGCAAGGCAAACAGGAAAATGCCCAGGGATTCCAGGCGAAAACGGTTGCGTTGATCCATCGGTAGGCCTGTCAGGTGAGGAGCGCTGACTTATGGTGCCGAGCACGCCCCTGAACATCGCCTGAACAGACCTGAACATTCACCCAGCTACCGACCTGCGGGCCACACCGCCCATGGGATCAGGCGCACGTAGATCAACTCAGCCACCAACTCGACCAAGGTCTGCAGGATCACCGCCGTGGCGGCCAACCCCCGTACGTCTTCAGGCAGGGCCAGCGCCAGGGGCAATACCACCAGCGAATTGCGCGTGGATGCGCTGAACGTCACCGCCCGCGCCGTGACCGCCGGCAGCGCGAACAGCCGCGCCGCCAGCATCCCCATCAGTGGCGCCAGCAGCACAAAGCCCAGATAGACCGGAATCACTGGCACCAACAGGCCGATATCGCGCACCACCGAGGTGACTTGCGAGCCGATCACCACGAACAGCACCAGCGCCATGGCGGGTACCGGCAACCAGGCCCAAGCGTTATTCCACGCATTGATAATTGCGTAGCGCCGCGCCAGGGACGTCGTGAGCACCGCCAGCACCATCGGCACCACGATCAACTCTACAAAGGCTTGAACAAACGGTCCCACCGCAACCACTACTTCGGACTGCGCGCCCAGCATAAACCCCAGGTACACCGGCAACAGCGCCAGCTGCAGTAACAACAGCACCGGCGTCGCCGCCAGCATCAACCGCGAATCGCCTTTGCCGATATGGGTAAACACCACCACATAATCGATGCACGGCGTCAGCAACACCAACAACGCGCCCACTAGCAACGCCGGGCGCTCCACCAGGCCACGGGTCAATGCCCACACCAGCAGCGGCACCAGAATGAAATTGGCCAACAACAACGCCGACAGGAAGCGCTTGTGACTCAAGCCCTCGCGCAAGTCCAGAAAGGGGATTTGCAGGAACATCGCGTACATAAGCACTGCGATGACGGGGGTGATCAATACGTTGAGGTTGTGGGCGGATTGGGGCGCGAACAGGCCGACGACGGCAGCCAGCAGGATGGCGACAAAGTAGATTGGGATCTGGTTGTGTTCGAGGGTGTCGCGGGACATGAAGGCGCTCGAGAAAATTGCGAAGGCACCAGCTTATGCGCCTACTGGCGCAGGGTCGACCCGTGCTGCCCGATCACAACAACCGCAGAAGCCATGAACGTAACGACGCGCCAACGCAGCCAATTCTGAGGATGCCCTTGGGATTTCCTCCAACCTGCGCTTCAATACCCCACCCAGATCCAGAACCTTAGGATGTCGAGCCCATGGCTTCGCCGAACAAGCAGCAAAAACGTGCCCAGCGGGCAAAGACCAAGGCTAAGCAAAACCGCACTCAGCGCGCCGTAGCGACCAAGCCGGATGCGTTTGCAGGCGATGACAGTCGCATTGACCTAGAGTCGGTCGATTTGACTGAGCTGTTTGAGGAGATGCGCGTCGCTGGCGAGACCAGCCAACAGGCGTTGTGCGCGGCATTCCTGGCCCACCCGCTGCTGGCGCTGGTGCTGGAACAGGAAGGTGAAGAAGAAGCCACCGACTTCATCCTGGCAGCGCTGATCGAATATCGGCAGTGGGCCACGGACAGCGACGATGAAGCCGCCGCACTGGCGTGGGTCGAGTCGCCGCAGTTCCAGGCGGATTACGTCGCCGCATCCCAGGCGCTGGTGACTTCCCAGGACTGACGCAAAACAAAATGTAAGAGGGGGCTTGCCCCCGACAGCGTGTTTTCAGTCAATTAGATGTCGACTGACGCACCGCTATCGGGGGCAAGCCCCCTCCCACATGGGGACTGCGGTCAGTTAAGCACCGCAGCGCCTGCTCTCTGCGCCTTGCGACGGCTCGACACAAACAACCCCGCCGCCACTACCAGCAAGCTTAGAACGCCGGTCGCGATAATCTCGACCCGGTGCGCTTCCTGGAACAGCATGATCGTCAGCGTCCCCACAATAAACACCATCACCGCGTAGGTCAGGCCAGGGAACAGCCACATCTTGAAGACGATTTTCTCGCCCGCCGCCGTACGCTTCTGACGCATGCGCAGTTGCGACACGGCGATGACGAGGTACACCAGCAACGCGATGGCGCCGGAGCTGGCCAGCAGGAATTCGAACACCGCTGCCGGTGCCACATAGTTGGCAAAGACCGCCAGGAACGCAGCACCAGTAGACAGCAACACAGCCCAGTAAGGCGTGCCGCTCTTATTAGTGCGCTTGGCCACTGCCGGGGCGTCACCGCGACGGCCCAGGGAGAACAGCATGCGCGACGCGGTGTACAGCGCCGAGTTCAGGCAGCTCGTCACGGCAACCAGCACCACAAGATCGACGATCAGCTTGGCATTCGGGATGCCCATGCGTTCCAGCACGGTCTGGTAGGAACCTACCGCCGCCAGTGTCGGATCGTTCCACGGCACCAGGGACACGACGATGAAAATCGACAACAGGTAGAACAAACCAATCCGCCAGATCACCGAGTTGGTGGCCTTGGTGATTTGCTGGCCTGGGTTCTTCGATTCCGCCGCGGCGATAGTGACGATCTCGGTACCCATGAACGAGAACATGGTGGTAAGGATGGCCGCCAGTACTGCGCCCATGCCGTTGGGCATAAAGCCTTGGGTGTCGAACAGGTGCGAAACGCCGCTGACCTGGCTGGTCGGCAGGAAGCCGAAAATCGCCGCCAAGCCGAGGATCACAAAACCCACGATCGCTACGACTTTGATCAGCGCAAACCAAAACTCGAACTCACCGTAGTTCTTCACGCTGAACAGATTGGTCGCGGTCAGCAGCAACGTGATGATCAGCGTAAAGGCCCAGATGGCCACATCAGGGAACCAAGCGTGGAGGATGGTCGCAGCAGCGTTGGCTTCCAACGGAATCACCAGCACCCAGAACCACCAGTACAGCCAGCCAATGGTGAAACCGGCCCAGTGACCAATCGCACGGTCGGCGTAGGTGGAAAACGAACCGGTGTCCGGCGAGGCAACGGCCATTTCGGCCAGCATGCGCATCACCAATACCACCAGCGTACCCGCAGCGGCATACGCCAGCAGTACGGCCGGGCCGGCGGCAGCAATCGCGTGGCCGGAGCCAACAAACAAACCGGCACCAATAACGCCGGCAATCGACAGCATGGTGACGTGACGCGGTTTGAGCCCCTGTTCGAGGTCATTGGAGCTTTGCGTACTACTCATTGACACACCTTTGCGAGGAATTGCGAAAACGGTCCACCCGGCCTGGTGTCTTCTTCGTGAAAAGAAACCAACAGGGCGTTCTTTATTTTTTACGCAAGATTTGCGCCAAAATGTTACGAAGTCGCAATTGACGCGGGCTGTAGGACGATTCGACAGTCGTCGCAAGTCATTGAGAACAATGGCATTCCGCTATAGCGTTACCGTGCGACTCACATTCAAGACGAACAAGCGCACCAAAAACACACACAAAAAGTACGTGACGCGCCATAAAGGGGCCGATGGGTACCGTTTGCCCGTTTAACCCTTCCAACACCCGGCCAAAGCTGGCACCATCGCGCCCTTTTTTACGCAAAGCCTGCGGTTTATCGGGTTCAAACGGTTGTTCGGTTGTTGAGGGCGCGACACGCTGCTGTGCCGATGCGACACCCTGCCGCACACGCCCCATTTACCGCCGGCCACGCTGTTGGCTGCCATCAAGACGCTATGCTAGCTTGGCGCCTCGCCAGGAAGGCGGCCCAACAGCAGGAATGCAATGAACACAATGAGGACCGCACATGGCCGAGGCCACGCCCGCGCTTGAAATCCGCAACTTGCACAAACGCTATGGTGAGCTGGAGGTACTCAAAGGTATCTCGCTGACCGCTCGCGACGGCGATGTGATCTCGATCCTGGGTTCCTCCGGTTCCGGCAAGTCCACGTTCCTACGCTGCATCAACCTCCTGGAAAACCCACACCAGGGCCAGATCCTGGTGGCCGGCGAAGAACTCAAGCTCAAGGCCGCGAAAAACGGCGAACTGATGGCCGCCGACGGCAAGCAGATCAACCGGTTGCGCAGCGAAATCGGTTTTGTATTTCAAAACTTTAACCTGTGGCCACACATGAGCATCCTCGACAACATCATCGAGGCCCCCCGCCGTGTGCTCGGCCAGAGCAAGGCCGAGGCAATAGAAGTGGCCGAGGCCCTGCTGGACAAGGTCGGCATCGCCGACAAGCGCCACGCCTACCCCGCGCAATTGTCCGGCGGCCAGCAACAACGGGCAGCCATCGCGCGTACCCTGGCGATGCAGCCCAAAGTCATCCTGTTCGACGAACCCACTTCTGCCCTTGACCCGGAAATGGTTCAGGAAGTACTTAATGTGATCCGCGCGCTGGCCGAAGAGGGTCGCACCATGCTGCTGGTCACCCATGAAATGGGCTTCGCCCGCCAAGTGTCCAGTGAAGTGGTGTTCCTCCACCAAGGCCTGATCGAAGAGCAAGGATCGCCACAGCAGGTGTTTGAAAACCCGCTTTCGGCGCGCTGCAAACAATTCATGTCCAGCAACCGCTAACGGAGCAACATGCATGCAGAACTATAAAAAATTCCTTCTGGCCGCGGCCGTATCGATGGCGTTCAGCGCCACGGCCATGGCAGAAACCTTGAAGATGGGGATCGAAGCGGCTTACCCACCTTTCAACAATAAAGACGCCAGCGGCAACGTCGTCGGCTTCGACAAAGACATCGGCGACGCCCTGTGCGCCAAGATGAAAGTCGAAAAGTGCGAAGTGTATGTGTCCGACTGGGACGGCATTATCCCGGCCCTGAACGCCAAGAAGTTCGACTTCCTGGTGTCCTCACTGTCCATCACCGATGAACGCAAGCAAGCCGTCGACTTCACTGACCCGTACTACTCCAACAAGCTGCAGTTCATCGCACCTAAAGCCACTGCGGACTTCAAAACTGACGCCGAGTACCTGAAGGGCAAAGTCATCGGTGCACAGCGTGCAACCCTGGCCGGTACCTATCTGGAAGACAAGCTGCCGGACACCGAAGCCAAGCTGTACGACACCCAGGAAAACGCCTACCTCGACCTGACGTCCGGCCGCCTCGACGGCATCCTCGCCGACAAGTACGTGCAGTACGAATGGCTCAAGAGCAAAGACGGTTCCGCCTACGAGTTCAAGGGCGACCCGGTTGTAGAAAGCGACAAGATCGGTATCGCCGTGCGCAAGGGCGACCCACTGCGCGAGCGCCTGAACAAAGCCCTGGCAGAGATCAAGGCAGACGGCACCTACAAGAAGATCAACGACAAGTACTTCCCGTTCAGCATCGAATGACCTGAACGGTCTGCCCGACGCGCTCACTTGAGCGCGTCGGCTTCCAGCAATGCCTGCCGCGATATGAAAACACCATGAATTTCGATCTCTACGGATTCGGCCCCGCGCTCGCCGCCGGCGCGCTGATGACCGTCAAACTGGCGCTCACGGCGTTATGCCTGGGGCTGGTACTCGGCCTCGCCGGTGCCTTGGCCAAGACTTCACCGTACAAGCCGCTGCAATGGCTGGGCGGTACCTACTCGACAATCGTTCGCGGCGTGCCGGAACTGCTGTGGGTGTTGCTGATTTACTTCGGCACGATCAACGCCATGCGCTCACTGGGTGAGTTGCTCGACATTCCCGACCTGTCCCTCAGCGCCTTCGCCGCCGGCGTCATTGCGCTGGGGCTGTGTTTCGGTGCCTACGCCACCGAAGTACTGCGCGGCGCAATCATCTCCATCCCCAAGGGCCACCGCGAAGCAGGTGTGGCACTGGGCCTGTCGAAGTTCCGGATCTTTACCCGCTTGATCATGCCGCAGATGTGGCGCATCGCCCTGCCGGGGCTGGGCAATCTGTTCCTGATCCTGATGAAGGACACCGCGCTGGTCACGGTCATCGGTCTCGAAGAAATCATGCGCCACGCGCAGATCGCCGTAACCGTCACCAAACAGCCTTTCACCTTCTACCTGGTCGCCGCGTTCATTTATCTGGGCCTGACCTCACTGTCGATGGTGGCTATGCACTTCCTGGAAAAACGCGCCGCCCGCGGCTTCGTGAGGACGACGTAATGGAATGGGAAGTCATCATCAAGTGGCTGCCGAAGTTTATCCAGGGCGCCATCCTGACCCTGGAACTGGTGAGCATTGCCGTGATCCTCGGTTTGATCCTGGCCATCCCGCTGGGTATCGCGCGCTCATCCAAGCGCTGGTATGTGCGCTCACTGCCCTACGCCTACATCTTTTTCTTCCGTGGCACGCCGCTGCTGGTGCAGTTGTTTCTGGTCTATTACGGCCTGGCCCAATTCGACAGCATCCGCTCAAGCTTCATGTGGAAGTACCTGCGCGACCCGTTCTGGTGTGCCACCGCCACCATGACACTGCACACCGCAGCCTATATCGCCGAGATCCTGCGCGGCGCCATCCAGGCCATTCCACCTGGGGAAATTGAAGCAGCCCGAGCGCTGGGCATGTCCAAGCCCAAAACGCTGTTCTATATCATCCTGCCCCGCGCGGCGCGCATCGGTTTGCCGGCCTATAGCAACGAAGTGATCCTGATGCTCAAGGCCAGTTCACTGGCGAGCACCGTGACCCTGCTGGAACTGACCGGCATGGCCCGCACGATCATTGCGCGCAACTACCTGACGGTGGAAATGTTCTTCACCGCCGGTGTGTTCTACCTATTGATCTCGTTCCTGCTGGTACGCGGCTTCAAACTGCTGGAACGCTGGCTGCGCGTCGATGCCTGCCAGGGACGTTGAAGCGCGCTTCCGGGCGCTGGATGCGTTTCTGATCGAGCATCAAGGGCTGTGGCGACCACGGCCCTTTACTCAGCGCCAGTTGCCTTGGGAAAACGAACACCCCGAACTGGCCCAGTGGCTGCGCCAACGCTCGTTGGCCGATGCCGAAGCCAATCACAACCAGCCCCATGGCCTGCTCGCCCCCGCACCTTTTCCACAGTTAGCATCGCAGGCGCTGCAACTCAGCGCTGTGGATAAGTTACCAACGCAGCCCTTGCAACCCGCCGCGCACCGCCTGAAGGTCGATGTGCCCGGCCGCAAATGGCAACAGATCGAAGCCTTCGGCGCGGCGCTGCAGTTTGCGCAAACACCCCGGCATTGGTTGGACTGGTGCGCCGGCAAAGGCCACCTTGGCCGCCGCCTGCTGCACACAGGCCAGCAGCTGACCTGCCTGGAATACGACCCGGCCTTGATCGCTTCGGGCCAAGCCTTGAGCGAGCACCACGGCCTGCCCGTCACCCATCGTCTGCAAGACGTGATGGCGGATGTAGCCATAAGCGCCGAACACACCCCCGTGGCCCTGCATGCCTGCGGCGACCTGCATGTACGCCTGCTGCAAGTGGCCAGCGCCGCCGGCTGCAAGCAACTGGCACTGGCGCCGTGCTGCTATAACCGCATCCAGGGGAATACCTACCAGCCGCTGTCCGACGCGGGCCGCGCTTCCACCTTGCTGTTGTCGGTCGACGACCTCGGCCTGCCCCTCAGCGAAACCGTCACCGCCGGCAAACGCGTGCGCCTGCAACGGGACACCTCCATGGCCCGGCGCCTCGGCTTCGATCAATTGCAACGCCTGTTACGCGGCTGCGACGAGTACCTGCCTACCCCGTCCCTGCCCACCCACTGGCTGGACAAACCCTTCGCTGACTACTGCCGCGAACTGGCACGCCTCAAAGGGTTATCCACAAGCGAACAAGACTGGGCGGCGTTGGAGGCCCATGGTTGGCAGCGCTTGGCCGAGGTCAGGAACCTGGAGTTGGTGCGTGGTCTGTTTAGGCGCCCGCTGGAGTTATGGCTGGTGCTGGATCGGGCACTGTTTCTCAGCGAACGTGGCTACAGGGTTGAGGTCGGCAGCTTTTGCGACCCGGCATTAACGCCGCGCAACTTGATGGTGCTCGCCGAGCGCGATTAAAGGGCGAAATTGTCGCACCCCAACCTGTGGATAACTCTGTTGATGAATTCGTTACAGACCCTGTAGCGCTCTACGCTGCGGACCAAAAGCCACGCTGTTCATTTTTTGTTCACACAATAAAACGCACGTAAAACAGGCAGTTGCACTGTGTTGAGAACCGCTCCACAAAATGGCTGTTTCATCACAACTGCATCCAACCGATTGTGCATAAGCATCTGGAGGTAAGCGTATAAACCGCGCTTTAAACGCGTTTTCTGCGAGCGATCAATAACCGGCAAAGGTCGGTGATATCGTCACCGGCCAGGCTCGTCGCCGTGTTGTCCAAAGGGTCCGTAGAAAAGGCCAAGCCTTCGCTGATCGCCGGATCACGGTGCACGACTTCCAGAGGGTACTCACCTCGGCGCAACTTGAAGGCGTCGAGCATTTCCAGGTTGAACGTCGAGTTTTCGTCCAGTTGGTTGATCACCAAGTGGCAACGCGGTGGACGCTCACGCTCAAGATGAGGCGCCAGCAATTCATCCAATTGGTCCAGGGTGCCGAGGCAAGCGGCATTCGGTTGGGCGACGACCAGCACGATGTCAGCCACGCTCAGTGCTTGATGGAGATAAACGTTGTCACCTGCGGGGGTATCGACGATGACTGTGTGCCGTTCACTCAGCCCCAATGCCGACAGGCGCTGGGTCAGCCACTTCGGCTCGCGGGTCAACCAGCGTTGCAGGTTTTCCCTTTGCTGGGTGTCGGTGTCGCCAAAGGGAATGACCTGGCAACCGGCAAAACCCGATTGCAGGATGGTCCTCCATGGCGCGTTGAGCAGACTACTGCGACCCACACCGGGTAGCTCATGATCAACACCAAAGTGCTGGCGCAAAGCATTCTGGGGATCCAGGTCCAATGCCACGACCGACTCACCCAGGCGCTGCAAACCGCTGCTCAGTGCCGTGGCCAGCGTACTGCGGCCAACACCACCATTGATGGACACCAGCGCCACTACCGTCGGGCGTAGCGTGGTCAGTGGCTCATTGTGATGATGTTCATTGGCGTGGGACGCATGAGTACTCATGCGCGAGCCATCTTTATGGTTCACCCGAGTGCCATCGTCGAAGGGAACGCTGCCGAAAAAATGCAGGCGAGCGTTTCTTCCCTTGGGATCACGGGAAACGCTCTTGCCGAACAGGGCAAATAGATCATCAGTGCGGCTCATGGCCGGAGCTCCTTCACGGCGCCATATAAAGACGTGAAAAGGTCGGCAAGGTATGGCTTCGCCGCAGGTCTTTTTGTAGGCGTTCTCATGGCTTCATTCTGTGACAGCGTTAAAGAAGTGTCATTATTTTGATGAAATTACCACCGCCCTTTCAGACGAGCGGAAAACAGCCAATTTACTGACGGACTTTTACTACAATTCACTGGCAGTGATTTCATCGTGCCATTGTTTTTTACCCGCTATCACCGCACCATTGCCGCACCTTCAATGCTGCAAGCTTGGGTAATCGCAGTGGCGATACGCTTTAAATTCCCTCGGATTCTGTACGGCCTCGCCATCACGCTGTTGCTGGGTGGCGGCCTGCTGGGCGATTTGCTCGCCGACTGGGATTTCAGCCAAATCAGCCGCCGCGCCGAGTCGCTTTACGGGCCACTAGGCCCCGGGCGTCAGCGCATTGATGCATGGCAGCAATTGCTGTCAACGCAGAAGCAAGTGGGTGAGACCGAGCAGCTCAAAGTGGTGAATCTGTTCTTCAACCGCCAGTTGCGCTACGAGGAAGACATCGACCTGTGGCACGAGATTGATTATTGGGCGACCCCTATTCAGTCCCTGTGGAAAGGCGCAGGCGACTGCGAAGACTACGCCATCGCCAAGTACTTCAGCCTGCGTCACTTGGGCGTCCCCGCCGAAAAACTGCGCATTACCTACGTTAAAGCGTTACGCCAGAATCGCGCGCACATGGTGCTGACGTACTATGCCAGCCCCGAAGCCATGCCCTTGGTACTGGACAGCCTGATGGACGCCATTTTGCCCGCCAGCCAGCGCGCGGATTTGCTGCCGGTGTACGCGTTCAACGGTGAAGGGCTGTGGTTGACCGGCGCGGCGGGCAACAAAAAAGTCGGTGACACCAAGCGCCTGTCACGTTGGCAGGATGTCTTGAAAAAAATGACCGCTGAAGGGTTTCCGGCCAGTTCGGATAATTAACAGGAGCTACGATGTCACTGTTCAAACAATTGCTGATCGCTATCTGCGTGTTCCTGGTGGTCGCGTTCAGCGGTAGCTTCTTCGTCAGCCTTGAGAGTTCGCGTACCCAGTACGTCAACCAACTGCGCTCCCACGCGCAGGACGCGGCCACGGCGCTGGCCCTGTCGTTGACGCCGAACATCGATGACCCGGCGATGACCGAACTGATGGTCAGCTCGATCTTTGACAGTGGCTACTACGCAAGCATTCGTGTGGTGGACCTGAGCAACGACCAGGTACTGGTGGAGCGTGCCGCCGAGCCGGATGCCAGCAGCGTTCCGGCTTGGTTCGTGAAGATGATCGGCCTCGCGCCGGCCGGCGGCGATGCCATTGTCAGCCGTGGCTGGCAGCAGGCGGCGCGCGTTGAGGTGGTCAGTCACCCGATGTTTGCCCTGGCCAAACTCTGGCAAAGCGCCCTCGGCAGCCTGGGTTGGCTGTTGATCTGCGGCGCCGCGAGTGCAGTGCTGGGCGCGCTGTTGCTGCGTCGCCAGCTGAAACCGTTGGACTATATGGTCGAGCAGTCCCACGCCATCGCGCGTCGTGAGTTCCTCAGCTTGCCCGACCTGCCTCGCACCCCGGAATTACGCCGCGTGGTGCAGGCCATGAACCAGATGGTGGAGAAACTCAAGGCGCTGTTCCACGAGCAGACCGAACGCAGCGAGAAGCTGCGGGTGGAGTCCTACCAGGACAGCCTGACCGGCCTGGCGAACCGTCGTTATTTCGAGATGCAGTTGCAATCGCGGGTCAGCAACATGGAGGAGTCCAGTTCAGGCTACCTGCTGATGTTGCGGCTCAACGACCTAGGCGGCCTCAATCAGCGTCTGGGCGGGCAACGCACCGACCAGTTGCTGCAAGCCGTCAGCCAACAACTGGTGCGTACCTGTGCCAAATACCCGGAAACCAATAACCTGATCACCCGCAGCCGGGGTGGCGAGTTCGCCGTGCTCGCGCCAGGCTTGGTGCGCGATGAAGCTGTGCAGTTGGCCCAGGAACTGGAAACCACCTTGCAAAGCCTGCACGAAACCGGCGCCACCGACATGCCCACCGTGGCCCACATCGGCCTGGCCCCTTACAACCCCGGCGACGCTTCGGCAGACCTGCTGATGCTGGCTGACCAAGCGCTCACCCAGGCCGAAGCCAACAGCCTGCAAAGCTGGGTCTGCCTGTCACATCAAACCCTCGACACCGTCAGTGACGACCCGCACAGCTGGCACACCTTGCTCGACAATGCGCTGAGCCAGGGTCGCTTCCGCCTGTTCTTCCAGCCGGTGGTGAGCAGCAGCGATACCCGCCAGGTCCTGCATTACAAAGTGCTGTCGCGCTTGCTCGACAATCAGGACCAGACCATCGCCGCCGGGCATTTCCTACCGTGGCTGGAGCGCTTCGGTTGGACCGCGCGGCTCGACCAGGTAATGCTCGATCTGGTGATCAAACACTTGGGCCAGCACAACCAATCGGTCGCGCTGAACCTGTCGGCGGCTACCCTGAACGACCCGCAAGCCCTGGAGCACATGTTCGAGCGCCTGTCGCAACACCCGTTGCTGGGCGAGCGCCTGACCCTGGAAATCGGCGAGGAGCAAGTCCCCGAACAGGCACAACTGGAACGCCTGATCCGGCGCATGCGCGGTCTGGGCTACAGCCTTGGCCTGCAACGCTTCGGCGGGCGCTTCAGCATGATCGGTAACCTCGCGCATCTGGGCCTGGCCTACCTCAAGATCGATGGCAGTTACATCCGCGACATTGACCAGGAAAGCCACAAGCGCTTCTTTATCGAGGCCATCCAGCGAGCGGCCCACAGCATTGATCTGCCGCTGATTGCCGAGCGCGTGGAAACCGAGGGTGAGTTGCGGGTGATCCGCGAGATGGGTATTGAAGGGGTGCAAGGCCAACTGGTCGGTGAACCGGCGCCCTGGAAGTGGAGCACAGAATAATCACGCCTCCTTGACGGTTAAGCCGTGAAGGAGGTGCGCGTCAAATCAGGCCAGTTTCATCATCATTGATCAGCTCGCTCAAACCGCCCAGCGCCGCCCGGGCCTGGGTGCGTTCCAGGAACTTGGTCTGCGCCGCCGGCGGCAAGTCGGTGATGCTCATTACGTTCTTGGTGATCAGCACCTGAATCAAGTCGTCCAGTACGCGGATCATCTCAAGGTCACTGCTCTTGAGCTGCTTGAGGCTGGTCTCGATCTCATCGTCGGCAAACCACGCCTGGATCTCGTGATGGTCCGCCGGTAGCGTCTCAGTGGCTTCAGCGAAGGCCTGCGCCTCGACACGCACCAAAGCGTTGTATTGATCGCGTAGCACGTAGAACATCAGCCCTCTCCCAATAAAAAATCCCTGCAGGCGCCGCACACGGCTCCCACAGAGATTACACACATTTCGCCGAAGCGGATGCCATGGGGGCGCCAATCCCTAAAGATTGCCGCCCCCGTGGTGATCAGTCGTGGTGCTTGACGGTCAAGTCGCCACCGGCGATCAGGCTATTGATCGCGGCGGAACCCGAGCCCCAACTGGCGCCATCCACTTTGATCGTGACATCAGCCGTGCCGCCGCTGGTGCCGGTGAACGACCCGGTGCTGCTCACGCTCAGCGTCGAGTTGCCCGACGCATCCGTGGTCAGCCTCAGGTAGCTCGACAGGTTGGTGTCGTTATTGCCTTGCAACAGGTCGGACAGGTCCAGCTTGTCGCCTTCACCGTGTTTGAAGTCAGTGATGCGATCAAACCCACCGTTGGTGTTGGTGTCGCCTTTGAGCCACACAAAGGTATCGGCACCCGCGCCGCCGGTGAGGATGTCGTTGCCCTTGCCGCCCACCAGGATGTCATTGCCTGCGCCGCCGGAGAGCGTGTCGTTACCGCCCTGGCCGAACAGGATGTCATCGCCGGCGTTGCCGATCAGGGTGTCGCCGCCATCGTTGGTGCCGTAGATGTTCGACGCGTTGGCCAAAGCACCGACGTCCTGCACATGCTCAGTGATGTACTGATGCAAGGTGCGGTCGTCGATCTGATCGACCGTGGTCGCCAGCTTCTCGGCAGCGAATGCCTTGAGTGCCGCGCTGCCTTCCTGGCCTTTGTAGCTGATCAGGTCGCCGAAGATGATGTCGTTGCCCGAACCGCCGGAAACGTTGTCGGCACCGGTATCGGCGGTGTGGCCGGTAATGGTGTCCGCCAGCTTCGCGGTGTCGATCGTGCTGACCGTTTTGTCGGTATCGAAGTACTTCTGCAACATGTCCTTGTCGACGCTGCTGCCCAGGCCGATGGCCTGAACCTCAACCCCGCCCTTGACCGCAGTGATCAACGCCGCGTAAGCGTCTTTGGCCGCTTCCAACGGATAGTCGTAGTAGTAGCTGCTGTTGCCGACAGCCCCCGCCACGTCGAAACCACCGCGGCCGTCGGACACGACATAACCTTCAAAGGTCTTGGTGCCGGACGAGTTGTACGAATAGACCTTGCCTTCGCTGTCAACGATGACCTGGGTCTTGCCGTAGATCGTTGCGGTGACCTCAGTGGACTGGCCCAGGGTGTAGTTTTTGCTATTGATCTTGCTGTCGAAGTAAACCGTATCGCCGTAGCGGCTGGTCGCCCCAAGAGTAGGGTTGTTGTACGTGTAGTTGTAGACGTTCGGCGCACCGTCGGTAATGAAGTACGTCAGGTTCTTCGCACTGGCGTTGCTGGTCGCTTCAGAGCTCTTAAACCAGGCCGTCGCAGTGTTGAAGGCGTCCTGGTAGTTGGTCACGTCAGTCGAGTTGGAGCTCATGTTGTTCAACACAGCCTGCAACGCATCCTTGGCAGCCGCCTGGTCAGCCAGGTTGACCGACACTTGCGATTCGACCTTGGTATCGAAGTCCACCAGCAACACTTTCACCACACCCGAACCGGTCAACTTGGCGTTGGCGATCAGGGTATCGAAGATGGTCGACAACTGGGACTTGATCGAGGTCATCGCGCTCGAGCCGATACTGCCCGAGGTGTCAACGATGAACGCGATGTTGTAGTTGGTGCCCGGGGTGGTGATGCCACCTTTGTCGCCAATCACGATGTTGTGGGTCGAGGTGGAGCCCAGGTCGATGGTATCCACCGCAGCGCCGCCTTCCGTAACAGGGGTGTAGACCTGAGGCTTGACCGTGATGGTGGTCGTTGCCGCCAACGAACTCAGGCTGTTGCCACCCTCATTGTCAGTCACCGCGACATCAATGGTGCGGTCGCCCAGCGTCGGGTACTTGCTGGTGCTGGAGTACTGGAACGACTCAAGCAGCGTCTTGTAGGTCGCCGCATCCGCCACGCCCGACAGGGTCAGCACGATCTTGCCGCTGACGTCAGTCCCGACGCTGGTCACGGTGATGCCTTTGTAGGTACCACCCACCGCTACCAGACTGGAGCTCAGCACATCGCCCGAACTGGCGTTTTTCAGAGTGATGGTCGCACTTTGCATCTGCGTGCTGTCGACGTCGCCAATGGCCACGCTGCCGGTAATCGCCACACCCGTGGTGCTGCGTTCGGTGTAAGCGGTGTTGTAGCCGGTGGCGACAGCGCCGTCAGCCGTGCTCAGGTCCAGGGTTGGGGCATCGTTGACCGCAGTGATCACGATGCTCACTTTGCCGGTCGTTACCGCCGAAGCGCCAGTGCTCAGCTCCGTGGCCGTGGCTTTCACGGTGAGGTCGAAGCTGGCGGTCGAATCCTTGAGCGGCGTAACGGTCAGGGTTTTCAGGTTCCAGGTGCTGACATCGTAGAGCGTGCCGCTGCCGTTCGACGTGATGCTGTGCCCAGTGTTGCCGTCGGTAATCACGGTGCCGGCTGGCAAGCCGCTGATTTCCACCTTGTGCGACTCCGAGCCGTCGTTGTCGACAAACGTGGTAGTGATCGGGCTGACCTTGATCGCGGTGTCTTCCAGACCACGGTTGTAGACGTAGCCAGTGTAATAACCTTCGCCGTTGACGATATGGCTATCGCCGAGCACCGCACCGGCGGCTTTCAACGCGTCCACGCTGGTGTAGGTCTGCAGGCCGCTGTTGCCCAGGGACATCGACACGCCGTTGTTGATCGACACATTGACGTCGTAGTTGCCCGCGCCTGCCTGGTTGTAGTGGTAGATATCCAGGGTGTAGTAGCCCGACTCGGTCGGGGTGTAGCTCGACCCGGTAATCGCGCTGCCCTTGCTCCACGTCTCGGTGGCAACCAACTTGCCGCCCACGGTGATTGCCAGGCTGTCGTCGGCCGTACCAGTGAAGGTGTAGCTCTTGCCGGCTTCCAGGTAAATCAAGCCGGAGACTTTGGTCGCGGTACCGTCTGCCACATTGCTGTTGCTGACGCTGCTGGTCACGCCGGTGGTGACGGCGCTGGCAGCGGTCTTGGCGTCGATCACACGGATCAGATCGCTGGAATTGACCACACCGTTACCGTTGGTCCCCAGATCAGTGCGCAGAGTGCCGCCAGTCCAGGTTTGAATGACCAAGCCTGTAGGAACAGCGCCGAACGCGCCAACCGTCACAACCGGCACATCCGCCACCGGGTGGATATCCACGGTGATGACCTTGGTGTCGCTGTAGGAATTGCCGTCGGTAGCCTGGAATTTCAGCTGGGTGTAATCGGTCTGCTTGTTGCCCACACCTGTGGCCGCGAAGGTGTTGTCACCCGATTCGTTGGCTGCCGGGGTGTAACGCACGTTGTGGCCGTCGAAGTCCGCCTGGCTGAACGACTTACCGGCAGAGGTATCGGTTTTCAGATCAGTCGCGCTGAGTTTGACCCACGCGCCGTTGGAGTAGTACTCGATGGAACCGGCAGGCAGGCTGGTGAACACCACTTTCGGGTTTGTGGAGTCCTCATCGCTGACGCCGAAGGTCGCCCAGGTCAATTCGATCGGGGTGTCTTCGTCGCCCTGGATGTAGCCGTTGCTGGCGATCGGAGTGTCGTCGACCAACGTCACGGTCGGCTGACCAGTGCTGTGTGAGTTGGCGCCGTCAGCGTCAGTGACGGTCAGGTCAATCTTCGGCAACTGATGACCGGAGTTGACGTAGTCCGCGCCCTTCTGCGTCAGCACAACGTTGGTACCGGACAGGGTGTAGTAGCCGTCCGCGTTGGTGCCAGTGGTGAAGGTGACTTTCAGGCTGGCAGTAGGCGTTTCTTCGTCGGTAGCAACGAAGCTACCGGCGACGGTGCCGACTTTGGCGCTGTTCTCAACAATGGTGGTCGCAGCCACGGTGATGACCGGGATGTCGTTGACCAAAGTAACGACCGGCTGAGCATCGCTGTGCGAAGTAGCGTTGTCGGCGTCGGTCACGGTCAGGTCAATTTTCGGCAACTGGTTGCCGGCGTTGACGAAGTCCGCGCCCTTCTGCGTCAGCACAACATTAGTGCCAGACAGGGTGTAGTAACCCTGAGTATTGGTGCCGGTGGTGAAATCAACTTTCAGGCTGGCCGTCGGGGTTTCTTCGTCAGTTGCTACGAAGCTACCGGCGATAGTGCCGACTTTGGCGCTGTTCTCAACAATGGTGGTCGCAGCCACGGTGATGACCGGGATGTCGTTGACCAAAGTAACGACCGGCTGAGCATCGCTGTGCGAAGTGGCGTTGTCAGCATCGGTGACGGTCAGGTCAATTTTCGGCAACTGGTTGCCGGCGTTGACGAAGTCCGCGCCCTTCTGCGTCAGCACAACATTAGTGCCAGACAGGGTGTAGTAGCCGTCCGCGTTGGTGCCGGTGGTGAAGGTGACTTTCAGGCTGGCAGTAGGCGTTTCTTCGTCGGTAGCAACGAAGCTACCGGCGACGGTGCCGACTTTGGCGCTGTTCTCAACAATGGTGGTCGCAGCCACGGTGATAACCGGGATGTCGTTGACCAAAGTAACGACCGGCTGAGCGTCGCTGTGCGAAGTGGCGTTGTCGGCGTCGGTGACGGTCAGGTCAATTTTTGGCAGTTGATTACCGGCGTTGACGAAGTCCGCGCCCTTCTGCGTCAGCACCACGTTGGTACCGGACAGGGTGTAGTAACCCTGAGTATTGGTGCCGGTGGTGAAATCAACTTTCAGGCTGGCCGTCGGGGTTTCTTCGTCAGTGGCTACGAAGCTACCGGCGACGGTGCCGACTTTGGCGCTGTTCTCGACAATGGTGGTAGCAGCCACGGTGATAACCGGGATGTCGTTGACCAAAGTAACAACCGGCTGAGCATCGCTGTGCGAAGTGGCGTTGTCAGCATCGGTGACGGTCAGGTCAATTTTCGGCAACTGGTTGCCGGCGTTGACGAAGTCCGCGCCCTTCTGCGTCAGCACAACGTTGGTACCGGACAGGGTGTAGTAACCCTGAGTATTGGTGCCGGTGGTGAAATCAACTTTCAGGCTGGCAGTAGGCGTTTCTTCGTCGGTAGCAACGAAGCTACCGGCGATAGTGCCGACTTTGGCGCTGTTCTCAACAATGGTGGTCGCAGCCACGGTGATAACCGGGATGTCGTTGACCAAAGTAACGACCGGCTGAGCATCGCTGTGCGAAGTGGCGTTGTCAGCGTCGGTGACGGTCAGGTCAATTTTCGGCAGTTGATTACCGGCGTTGACGAAGTCCGCGCCCTTCTGCGTCAGCACCACGTTGGTACCGGACAGGGTGTAGTAACCCTGAGTATTGGTACCGGTGGTGAAATCAACTTTCAGGCTGGCCGTCGGGGTTTCTTCGTCAGTTGCTACGAAGCTACCGGCGATAGTGCCGACTTTGGCGCTGTTCTCCACGATAGTGGTCGCAGCCACGGTGATAACCGGGATGTCGTTGACCAAAGTAACGACCGGCTGAGCATCGCTATGCGAAGTGGCGTTGTCGGCGTCGGTGACGGTCAGGTCAATTTTCGGCAACTGGTTGCCGGCGTTGACGAAGTCCGCGCCCTTCTGCGTCAGCACAACGTTGGTACCAGACAGGGTGTAGTAACCCTGAGTATTGGTGCCGGTGGTGAAATCAACTTTCAGGCTGGCCGTCGGGGTTTCTTCGTCAGTTGCTACGAAGCTACCGGCGATGGTGCCGACTTTGGCGCTGTTCTCAACAATGGTGGTCGCAGCCACGGTGATAACCGGGATGTCGTTTACCAAAGTAACGACCGGCTGAGCGTCGCTGTGCGAAGTGGCGTTGTCGGCGTCGGTGACGGTCAGGTCAATTTTCGGCAACTGGTTGCCGGCGTTGACGAAGTCCGCGCCCTTCTGCGTCAGCACAACGTTGGTACCGGACAGAGTGTAGTAACCCTGAGTATTGGTGCCGGTGGTGAAATCAACTTTCAGGCTGGCCGTCGGGGTTTCTTCGTCAGTTGCTACGAAGCTACCGGCGATAGTGCCGACTTTGGCGCTGTTCTCCACGATAGTGGTCGCAGCCACGGTGATAACCGGGATGTCGTTGACCAGGGTGACATCTGGAGTAGCGGCGGCAGTTGCGCTGCCTTTGTCAGCATCAGTCACAGTTAGGTCAAACGCTGGGAGTTTGTTCCCTGCGTTGACGAAGTCAGCACCGGCCTGAGTCAGGACAACGTTGTTGCCAACGATGGCGTAGTAACCGTCTTTATTGCTGTCGCCGGTGAAGGTGACCACCAGGTTTGCAACTGGGGTTTCTTCGTCACCCACGGTGAACGAGCCCGCCACAGTGTCTTTGCTGACAGCGTCTTCAACCAACGGATTGGCGGTTACTTCGATGGTCGGCAGGTCGTTGACCAGCGTCACGTCCGGAGTAGCGGCGGCAGTTGCGCTGCCTTTGTCAGCATCAGTCACGGTCAGGTCAAACGCTGGGAGTTTGTTCCCTGAGTTGACGAAGTCAGCACCGGCCTGAGTCAGGACAACGTTGTTGCCAACGATGGCGTAGTAACCGTCTTTATTGCTGTCGCCAGTGAAGGTGACCACCAGGTTTGCAACCGGGGTTTCTTCGTCACCCACGGTGAACGAGCCCGCCACGGTGTCTTTGCTGACAGCGTCTTCAACCAACGGATTGGCGGTTACTTCGATGGTCGGCAGGTCGTTGACCAGCGTCACATCCGGAGTAGCGGCGGCGGTTGCGCTGCCTTTGTCTGCATCAGTCACGGTCAGATCGAACGCTGGCAGTTTATTGCCCGCATTAACAAAGTCAGCACCGGCCTGAGTCAGGACAACGTTGTTGCCAACGATGGCGTAGTAACCGTCTTTATTGCTGTCGCCGGTGAAGGTGACCACCAGGTTTGCAACTGGGGTTTCTTCGTCACCCACGGTGA